>NZ_JBXWDD010000002.1:0-551932 GCF_057320665.1 Enterobacter cloacae complex sp. 385G4 | reverse complement strand
CTGCCCGCAGGGCGAGCGAAGCGAGTCAATCCCCCCCGGTGCTATATTCAGCTCGGTGCGGCCTGAGACCCTCACCCTAACCCTCTCCCCAGGGCGAGAGAATAAATTGCACATAAAACAAAGCCCGGTTTCCCGGGCCTTGAACACAACAGCAAACTCAGTAATACGCTTGCAGCGTGCGCTGACAGAGCGCCGAGCGCACGCAGTCCTCTTTGGTGAAACGAACCACCCCAATCATCTCATCTTCCTCAAAACGTGACATGGCGTCGCTGAGGCCGGACTTCACGCCCGACGGCAGGTCACACTGGGTAATATCGCCGTTGACGATAACCGTCACGTTCTCCCCGAGGCGCGTTAAAAACATCTTCATTTGCGCAGCGGTCACGTTCTGAGCCTCGTCAAGAATAACGACCGCATTTTCAAATGTACGTCCGCGCATATAGGCGAACGGCGCGATTTCCACCTTGCCAATCTCTGGTCGCAGGCAGTACTGCATAAAGGATGCACCCAGTCTCTTCACCAGCACGTCATAGACGGGCCTGAAGTACGGAGCAAACTTCTCCGAAATATCGCCGGGCAGGAAGCCGAGATCTTCATCAGCTTGCAGTACAGGACGGGTAACAATAATGCGCTCCACGTCCTTATGGATCAGTGCTTCCGCTGCTTTGGCTGCACTGATCCAGGTTTTCCCGCATCCGGCTTCACCGGTTGCAAAGATGAGCTGTTTACTCTCGATAGCATTCAGGTAGTGCGCCTGAGCCTCATTGCGCGCCACAATTGGAGAATTATCACGGCTGTCTCTGGCCATGCCAATTGCTTCTACGCCACTCATCTGCACAAGCGAGGTGACCGATTCTTCTTCACGCTGTTTATGGCTACGTGAGTCCCGTCTCAGCACACGTTTTGCTTCGCGACGAGCTTTGATCACTGCTTTTTGTCTTCCCATGGATAGCACCTTGAGTTGTTGGTATTCATCACACGCGCCAGCTTCGGCACGATTATGCGCACGAACATCAGAGGGTTGGCTTCCTTGTAAGCCATTGCTTGCTTTATCAGATGACGATACAGAACGGCTACGCGCACCGGTCTGCACGTCGGTCGAATCAGATTCTTGAGGTGTGGGGGAGAATTTAGTGGTGAGGAAATCGCTGCCGGAGTCTGAGCCTCCGCGCCGGGTGCTGCGGTTGTTATGTTTACCTTGTCCAGTACAGGACGCAACCATTCGCGATCTCCATAGTGATTCAGCATCACTGCCGGGAACTACCGCTGTCTTATCTTAAGTACATCAGGAGTTATCATAAATGCAACATTTATTTTACCTGAATGCAACTTTTAAGACTGTTCCTGCAGCGGAATCAGTCTTATATATGAATATTACAGAAATATAACAATAAGATAGTCATATGAAAAAATAATGTCCCCGCGAACTATCGCAGGGACGATTATCAGGCTTCCATCAGCCCTTGTGCGAGATACGCGCCAGCATCGCGCGCGCCGGGCAGGGCAAAGAAATAGCCGCCGCCGATGGGCTTAATGTACTCTTCCAGCGCTTCGCCGTTTAACCGCTTCTGCACGGTCAGGAAGCCTTTCTCCAGATCGTGCTGATAGCAGACGAACAGCAGCCCCATATCAAGCTGGCCGGAATTGGTCACGCCCAGCGAATAGCTGTAGCCACGGCGCATCATCAGGCTGGACTGCGTCTCTTTGGTGCGCGGGTTGGCAAGGCGAATATGGCTGTCGAGCGCGATAACGTCGCCATCCGGGTCGTTCGCGTAGTCCGGCACATCATGCTCGTGCTTCATGCCCAGCGGCGCCCCGCTCTGCTTGTCGCGGCCAAAAATCGTCTGCTGCTCTTTCAACGGTGTGCGGTCCCAGAACTCCACGTGGAACTGAATAATGCGCACAGCCTGGTAGCTGCCGCCCACCGCCCATGCGGGTTCCCCCTGATCTGCCGTCACCCACACCACGTCTTTCATCAGCGCCGCATCGCTGCTGTCCGGGTTGGCCGTGCCGTCCTTAAAGCCCAGCAGGTTAACCGGCGTCTCTTTGCCTTTGCTGCGGGCGGCGTGGTCAGAGATAAACCCTTCCCGCTTCCAGCGCACGCTCAGCAGATCCGGCGTGTGCTTGATGATATCGCGCAGGGCGTGGATCACCGTGTCCTGAGTATTGGCACAAATCTGCAGGAGCAGATCGCCGTGGCACAGCGCCGCGTCGAGGGAGTCATTCGGGAAGCGCGTCATCTTCTGCAGCGCGTTCGGCTTCTGTTTTGCCAGGCCGTAGCGGCCATCAAACAGCGACTCCCCTACCGACACGGTAATGGTCAGGTTATCCGGCGCGATAAACGCCCCGAGGATACCGGAATCCATCGGCGGCAGGCGGGGGTTCGGCGTATCCGGTGCCGGCCCGCCCGCGGTAAGAAACGCGATACGCGCCGTCAGCAGGCGGAACAGACGCTCCAGATCCGCCTTGTCGCTGGCCAGCGAATCAAAGGCCACCAGCATCATGGAAGCCTGCTGCGGCGTGAGAATACCCGCCTGGTGCGCGCCATAAAACGGCTGGGTCTCCATGCGGGCATCCGGCGAGAGCGTACCGGGCGCGCTCTGCGGTTTCGCCGCATGCGCCACCGGGCAACCTCCCGCCAGGGCAAACGCGCCGCCCAGCGCCCCTACCCCTTTTAACAAACGACGTCGGGAAGGTTCCGCCACGTCGAATTCTTCGTGCTTGTTCATCGTGCTTAGTCCAGACCCAGTACGCCGCGCAGCAAGGAGAGATCTTCCGCTAGCGTCGTAATCGGGCCTTTCAGCGCGTTACGGTCGGCGTCGGTCAGCTTGTCGTAGGTTTCGAACCCGTCTTTGGTACGGTACTTCGCCAGGATGGTATCGACCTTTTTGAAGTTGGCATCTACTTTCGCCAGCAGTTCGCCGTTCTCTTTCTGCAGCTGAGGACGCAGCAGCTCGACAATCTTCTGCGCACCGTCGACGTTGGCCTGGAAGTCCCACAGGTCGGTATGGCTGTAGCGATCTTCTTCACCGCTGATTTTGCTCGCGGCCACTTCTTCAATCAGACCGGCCGCGCCGCCCACCACCTTCGACGGCGGGAAGGCAAGCTCGCTGATGCGCTTTTGCAGCTCCAGCACGTCGGTGTTCAGCTGCCCGGCGTATTTCTCCATTCCTTTGGTGGAGTTATCGCCAAACAGGGCTTTTTCCAGACGGTGGAAGCCGGTGAATTTCGGATCGGCGGCCTTCTGCTCGTAGTCATCTTCGCGGGCATCAATGCTGCCGTCGAGGTCAGAGAACAGCTCGGCAATCGGCTCGATGCGCTCGTAGTGCTGACGGGTTGGCGCGTACAGGGATTTCGCTTTTTCGATATCGCCCGCTTTCACGGCGTCGGTGAAGGCTTTGGTGCCCGTGACCAGGTCCGCCGTCTCTTTGGTGACGTAGGCTTTATAGGCGGTGATAGCGTCGCCCAGGCTCAGCAGGGCCGTGCCTTTGGCCGCGTCCGCCGTCGCTGCACCTTTGACGATCAGCTTGCCTTTAGGGTTGGTCAGCAGGCCGCAGGTCATGTCGTATTCACCCGGCTGCAGGTTGGCGGTCATCTTCTGGCTGAAGCCCGGCGCGATGTTCTCGCGCTCTTCCACCACCATCACGCCTTTGAGGATCTCCCACTCCAGCGCCTTCTGGCTGTGGTTCTGGATGATAAACTGGGTTTTACCGCTGTTAACCGTGATGGTCATCGGCTCGCACTGCTTATCGTTAACGGTGACTTTTACCTGCGGAATATCCGCAGCCTGCGCAGCGAATGCAGAAGCGAACAGCGCGGCAATGCCTGCGCACAATGCACTACGACGAAACTGAATTGCCATGACTCTTCCCTTAAAAAGTATGTTGTAACTAAAACAATAATTACGGCGCAACGCGCGACGCCTGCGAACCGGTACGCGGCGGCATCGCGAACAGCACCAGCGCCGGAACCAGATAGATAAAGTACATCGCCACTTCGCTGACGCTCGGCGTTTCCTGGTAGCCGAAGATGCCTTCGAGCAGGGTGCCGGTCAGTGAATGGGTGGAGAGAACGTTGCTGAGATCGAACGCCACGTCCTGGAAGTGGTTCCACAGGCCCGCCTCGTGGAAGGCGCGGATCGCCCCTGCCGCCAGCCCCGCGGCCACCAGCAGAATGAACAGGCTGGTCCATTTAAAGAAGGCGCCCAGGTTGAGGCGAATGCCGCCCCAGTAGAGCAGAAAGCCCAGCACCACCGCCGTTGCCAGACCGAGCATGGCACCCAGCGGCGGCCAGATGCCCACATCCTGCTGGAATGCCGCCAGCAGGAAGAAAACCGATTCCAGACCCTCGCGTGCCACGGCGAAAAAGACCATCATAATCAGCGCCCAGCCGTGGTGATTCCCCTTCTGCAGGGCGTTATCCACCGCCTGCTCCAGCTGCACCTTCACGTTGCGGGAAACTTTGCGCATCCAGAAGACCATCCACGTCAGGATGAACACCGCAATCACGGCGACGATACCTTCAAACAGCTCCTGCTCTTTCTGCGGGAATTCGCCGGTGGTTTCATTGATGAGGATACCTAAGCCCAGGCAGAGCGCCGCGGCAAGGAAGACGCCAACCCACATCACGCCAATCCAGCGCCCACGCTGGGTGCGCTTCAGATAGCTGGCGATAAGGCTGACAATCAGGGCCGCTTCAAGGCCTTCACGTAACATAATGAGAAATGGAACAAACATGCCGACACCTTAAATGTTAATCGCGGTCAACTGATGCAAAGAAAGGTAAATTCTTGTGATAGTGATTATCATTACGGCAGAAGGAAACACAAGCGAAATGTGTGGTGATTTGATGACGAGTTGTAAACTCAAAGCCTGTTAATAGTTGCCGCCGTTACCGTTAAGTTTATAAGTTATAATAAAAATGCCCATTTACGGTTAACCAGTGCTGTGGCTAAATATCCGCCTCAAAAACCAACCGAAAATATTCCATGTTTAAGATTGTCCATTTCCTGCTGGCGCTGGTGATTATTCTTGCGCTTGCCTGGCTGGTGAGTTTCGACCGCCGAAAAATTCGCATTCGTTATGTTTTACAGCTGATTGTTATTGAAATTGCCCTGGCGTTCTTTTTCCTGCACGCCGAAAGCGGGCTATTCCTGATTAAATACGTTTCCGGCTTCTTTGAGTCACTGCTGAAATTTGCCTCGGAAGGGACGAATTTCGTCTTTGGCGGAATGGGAGAAAAAGGGCTGGCGTTTATTTTCCTCGGCGTGCTGTGTCCGATTATTTTTATTTCCGCACTGATTGGTATTCTCCAGCACTGGCGGATCCTGCCGATTTTTATTCGAATCATCGGGACGCTGCTGTCAAAGCTGAACGGGATGGGCAAGCTGGAATCGTTCAACGCGGTGAGCTCGCTGATCCTTGGCCAGTCGGAAAACTTCATTGCCTATAAAGGCGTGCTGGGGGATCTCTCCTCTCGTCGTCTGTTCACCATGGCGGCCACGGCCATGTCGACGGTCTCCCTGTCGATTGTCGGTGCCTATATGACCATGCTCGACGCCAAATTTGTCGTTGCCGCGCTGATCCTGAACATGTTCAGCACCTTTATTATTCTCTCGGTCATTAACCCGGTACGTCCGGAAGCCGAGCCGGATATCAAGCTGGAAAAACTGCATGAATCCCAGAGCTTCTTTGAAATGCTGGGCGAGTATATTCTGGCCGGTTTTAAGGTGGCGATGATTATTCTGGCGATGCTGATTGGCTTTATCGCCCTCATCAGCGCCGTTAACGCCCTCTTCTCCAGCGTATTCGGCATGAGCTTCCAGCAGATCCTGGGCTATGTGTTTTATCCGCTGGCGTGGCTTATCGGGATTCCACTCAGCGATGCGTTAAACGCGGGAAGCATTATGGCAACCAAGCTGGTGGCGAATGAATTTGTGGCGATGATTGAACTGCAAAAAATTGCTCATGAAATGTCACCGCGCGGGCTGGGTATTTTGTCCGTCTTCCTGGTGTCGTTCGCTAACTTCGCCTCCATCGGCATCGTCGCCGGGGCGATTAAGGGGCTGAACGAGCAGCAGGGCAACGTGGTGTCGCGGTTTGGTCTGCGCCTGGTATACGGTGCGACGCTGGTGAGCCTGCTGTCGGCGAGCTTTGCGGGATTAGTGCTGTAAATAGCTTTGCTACAAAACAACAACGGCGGGTTATCCCGCCGTTTTTTATTAAAACTGTACGCACACCGGCTGGTCGACTCGCATCACCGATTCCTGCGCGAAACGAGACTTATAGATCCCGCGCAACGCTTCGATGTTCTTCTCGCTCTGCGCGTCTTTACCGTGGATGAGCATCAGCGCCTTGCTCGGTTCACGCGCCACTTTTCCGTCGTTGCCCAGCCACTGCCCGCGCGCATCAAACACCGTTAAGCCATCGCGAAAACGCGGCGTCACGTCCTGGTCAACAAACTGCTGCCACTCGCTGCTGGTAATCTGCGCCCCTGCCGGGCGATTCAAGCCAAAATAGAGCGTGGTCTGCTGCATCTGGTTATCCGCTTTGCAAGTCTCTACCGCCGCATGTTGCGATGGCGCATTGCAGCCCGCCAGCATCAATAATGCCGCTGCCATTACCCCTGTTTTGATGGTCATGTATCGCTATCCTCATTGTTATAAGCACATGGATATCACAGGAAAATACGAATTTTGGCAAGAAAAAAGCCGGGTGCGCTTGCGCTTACCCGGCCTACGGTGTTACGTGGGAAAATTATTCTGCCTGAAGCTTAGTCGGCGGCGCAGTGTGGTAGTGCGCATCCGCTTCCGCAAAGCGCTTCTGCATAGAGGCAGACGGGGCTTTACCCAGCAGGCTGAACACTACAATACCGATGCTGCCGAAGATGAATCCCGGAATGATTTCGTACAGGCCCAGCCACGCGAACTGCTTCCAGACGATGACGGTCACCGCACCGATGATCATCCCCGCCAGCGCGCCGTTGCGGGTCATGCGTGACCACATGACGGAGAACAGCACCACCGGCCCAAACGCGGCACCGAAGCCCGCCCACGCGTAGCTCACGAGACCCAGCACGCGGTTTTCCGGGTTGGCTGCCAGCGCAATGGCTACCAGCGCCACCACCAGCACCATAAAGCGCCCTACCCACACCAGCTCTTTCTGGCTCGCATTTTTACGCAGGAAGGCCTTGTAGAGATCTTCGGTGATTGCACTGGAGCAAACCAGCAGCTGACAGCTCAGGGTGGACATCACCGCCGCCAGGATCGCGGAGAGCAAAATACCGGCAATCCACGGGTTAAACAGGATCTGCGCCAGCTCGATGAACACGCGCTCGGCGTTCTGGTTCACCGCGCCCGCCTGCGCCGGGTTATTGCTGAAGTAGGCGATACCGAAGAAGCCGACCGCACACGCGCCCGCCAGACACAGGATCATCCACGTCATGCTGATGCGACGCGCGTGAACGATGGTGTGGTGAGAATCCGCCGCCATGAAGCGCGCCAGAATGTGCGGCTGGCCGAAGTAGCCCAGGCCCCAGCCCATCAGGGAGACGATGGCGACGAAGTTCAGCCCTTTAAGCATATCGACGTTTTCGATGCTCTTCTGCTTGATCACTTCCAGCGATTCGCCAAAGCCGCCGACGGTGAAAATGACAATCACCGGGGTCAGGATCAGGGCGAAAATCATCAGGCTCGCCTGCACGGTATCGGTCCAGCTTACCGCCAGGAAACCGCCCACGAAGGTATAGAGGATGGTGGCTGCCGCACCGGCCCACAGGGCGGTTTCATAGCTCATGCCGAAGGTGCTTTCGAACAGGCGCGCGCCCGCCACGATGCCGGAGGCACAGTAGATGGTGAAGAACAGCAGGATCACCACCGCGGAGATAATGCGCAGAATGCGGCTGTTATCCTCAAAGCGTCCGGTGAAGTAATCCGGCAGCGTCAGAGCGTTGTTGTTGGCTTCGGTATGCACGCGCAGACGGCCTGCCAGCAGCTTCCAGTTGATCCACGCGCCGACGGTCAGGCCGATGGCGATCCAGCTTTCGGAGATACCGGAGATGAAAATCGCGCCCGGCAGCCCCATCAGCAGCCAGCCGCTCATGTCTGAAGCGCCCGCAGAGAGTGCGGTGACCATTGGGCCTAAGCTGCGCCCGCCAAGGATGTAGTCGTCAAAGTTTTTAGTGGAACGCCATGCCAAAAACCCTATCAGGATCATGCCAAAAATATAAACGAGAAATGTCACCAGCATCGGTGTGCTAATAGCCATTCAAATTCTCCAAAATGTCGAGCGACAACCGTCCGGGTTGCCTTGTTATGTCATCACCGGAACGTAGTGATGTGTGTATGTGTTTCCGTTGGGCGCGCTATCCTGCCGTATACGCTTCCCACTGACAAACGATTTAACACTGCATTTACATGAATTTCATCCCTGGTTTTATACGTCTTTCCTATAGGTTGCACTCGCTCACATTTATACGGGTTGCACCTTTGAAAAGTGTTAAGCACCGCATAAAAACAGGCTTCGCATGCAGAAGCCAGCGCTTTTTTCCAGCTAACCATTCGTTAACAATCCATTCATTTTCCAGCTTGCAAACCAGGTCACATTTAACACGGTTGCACAAAGTTGCAACATGGTGGATATTTCACGCTATCAACAGAACGCTATTACAGAACAACAGGAGTTTTGGCATGGGGATGACCACCATGGGGGTTAAGCTGGATGACGCTACCCGCGAACGGATTAAAACCGCTGCGACCCGCATCGACCGCACACCGCACTGGTTAATCAAGCAGGCGATTTTTAACTATCTGGAAAGACTGGAGAGTGAAGAAGGCCTGCCGGAGCTGCCTGCCCTGCTGGCGGGCGCAGCGAACGAAAGCGAAGAGGCCGCGACGACTGTGGAAGAGAACCACCAGCCGTTCCTGGAATTTGCCGAGCAGATCCTGCCGCAGTCCGTCAGCCGCGCCGCCATTACCGGCGCCTACCGCCGCGCCGAAACCGACGCCGTGCCGATGCTGCTGGAGCAGGCCCGCCTGCCGGAAGCCGTTGCCGCCCAGGCGCACAGCCTGGCGTATCAGTTAGCCGACAAGCTGCGCAACCAGAAAACAGCCACCGGCCGCGCCGGGATGGTGCAGGGCCTGTTGCAGGAGTTCTCCCTCTCCTCACAGGAGGGCGTGGCGCTGATGTGCCTGGCGGAAGCGCTGCTGCGTATTCCGGATAAAGCTACCCGCGACGCGCTGATCCGCGACAAGATCAGCAACGGCAACTGGCACTCCCACATTGGCCGCAGCCCGTCGCTGTTCGTCAACGCCGCCACCTGGGGTCTGCTGTTTACCGGCAAGCTGGTCTCCACCCATAACGAAGCCAACCTGTCACGCTCTCTGAACCGCATTATCGGCAAGAGCGGCGAGCCGCTGATCCGCAAAGGCGTGGACATGGCGATGCGCCTGATGGGCGAGCAGTTCGTCACCGGGGAAACCATTGCCGAAGCGCTGGCGAACGCCCGCAAGCTGGAGGACAAAGGTTTCCGCTACTCCTATGACATGCTGGGCGAAGCGGCGCTCACCGCCGCCGATGCGCAGGCCTACATGGTCTCTTACCAGCAGGCGATCCACGCCATCGGTAAAGCGTCCAACGGTCGCGGTATTTATGAAGGTCCGGGCATCTCTATTAAGCTCTCTGCCCTGCACCCGCGCTACAGCCGTGCGCAGTATGACCGGGTGATGGAAGAGCTCTATCCGCGCCTGAAGTCCCTGACCCTGCTGGCGCGCCAGTATGACATCGGCATTAATATCGACGCCGAAGAGGCTGACCGTCTGGAGATCTCCCTCGATCTGCTGGAAAAACTGTGCTTCGAGCCGGAACTGGCAGGCTGGAACGGGATTGGCTTCGTTATCCAGGCCTACCAGAAACGCTGCCCGTTCGTCATTGATTACCTGATTGACCTGGCCAGCCGCAGCCGTCGCCGCCTGATGATCCGCCTGGTGAAAGGCGCCTACTGGGACAGCGAAATCAAACGCGCCCAGATGGAAGGTCTGGAAGGCTATCCGGTCTATACCCGCAAGGTCTACACCGACGTCTCTTACCTCGCGTGCGCGAAAAAACTGCTCGGCGTGCCGAACCTGATTTATCCGCAGTTCGCGACCCACAACGCCCATACCCTGGCGGCGATCTACAGCCTGGCCGGGCAGAACTACTATCCGGGCCAGTACGAGTTCCAGTGCCTGCACGGCATGGGCGAACCGCTGTACGAGCAGGTCACCGGTAAAGTGGCGGACGGCAAGCTGAACCGCCCGTGCCGCATCTATGCCCCGGTGGGCACCCACGAAACCCTGCTGGCGTACCTGGTGCGTCGTCTGCTGGAGAACGGGGCGAACACCTCCTTCGTTAACCGCATCGCCGACACCACCCTGCCGCTCGACGAACTGGTGGCCGATCCGGTGCAGGCCGTTGAGAAGCTGGCGGCGCAGGAAGGCCAGATTGGTCTGCCGCATCCGAAAATTGCCCTGCCGCGCGAGCTGTACGGCGCGGGCCGCGTCAACTCGGCGGGCCTGGATCTGGCGAACGAACACCGTCTGGCGTCGCTCTCCTCTGCCCTGCTCAACAGCGCATTGCAGAAGTGGCAGGCTAAACCGATCCTTGAGCAGTCCGTTGAGGACGGTGAAATGCAGCCGGTGATCAACCCGGCAGAGCCGAAGGACATCGTCGGCTACGCGCGTGAAGCAACCGAAGCAGAAGTGGAACAGGCGCTGGAGAGCGCGGTGAACAACGCGCCAATCTGGTTCGCCACCCCGCCGCAGGAGCGTGCCGCCATTCTGGAACGTGCCGCGGTGCTGATGGAAGATCAGATGCAGCAGCTCATCGGCATTCTGGTGCGCGAAGCGGGTAAAACCTTCAGCAACGCCATCGCCGAAGTGCGCGAGGCGGTCGACTTCCTGCACTACTACGCCGGTCAGGTGCGCGATGATTTCGACAACGAAACGCACCGTCCGCTCGGTCCGGTGGTCTGTATCAGCCCGTGGAACTTCCCGCTGGCCATCTTCACCGGCCAGATTGCCGCCGCCCTTGCCGCAGGCAACAGCGTGCTGGCGAAACCGGCAGAGCAAACCCCGCTGATTGCCGCCCAGGGCATCAACATTCTTCTGGAAGCAGGCGTTCCGGCGGGCGTGGTGCAACTGCTGCCAGGGCGCGGTGAAACGGTGGGCGCCAAACTCACCTCCGATAACCGCGTGCGCGGCGTGATGTTTACCGGTTCGACCGAAGTGGCCTCCCTGCTGCAACGCAACATCGCCACCCGTCTGGATGCGCAGGGTCGTCCTACCCCGCTTATCGCCGAAACCGGCGGCATGAACGCCATGATTGTTGACTCCTCCGCCCTCACCGAGCAGGTGGTGGTTGACGTGCTGGCCTCCGCCTTCGACAGCGCTGGTCAGCGCTGCTCCGCCCTGCGCGTGCTGTGCTTACAGGATGACGTGGCTGACCACACGCTGAAGATGCTGCGCGGCGCGATGGCGGAATGCCGCATGGGCAACCCGGGCCGTCTCACCACCGACATCGGGCCGGTGATCGACGCGGAAGCCAAAGCCAACATTGAAAACCACATTCAGGCCATGCGCGCCAAAGGCCGTCCGGTGTTCCAGGCGGTGCGCGAGAACAGCGAAGATGCCCGCGAGTGGCGTACGGGCACCTTTGTGCCGCCAACGCTGATCGAGCTGGCGAGCTTCGACGAGCTGAAAAAAGAGGTCTTCGGCCCGGTGCTTCACGTGGTGCGTTACAACCGTAACAACCTCAACGCGCTTATCGACCAGATCAACGCCTCCGGCTACGGCCTGACGCTCGGCGTGCATACCCGTATCGACGAGACCATTGCGCAGGTCACCGGCACGGCCAAAGTCGGCAACCTGTACGTCAACCGCAACATGGTTGGCGCGGTCGTGGGCGTGCAGCCGTTCGGCGGCGAAGGCCTCTCCGGTACGGGTCCGAAAGCGGGCGGCCCGCTCTACCTGTATCGTCTGCTGGCGAACCGTCCTGAGAACGCACTGGGAGTCACCCTGGCGCGTCAGGATGCGGAGTATCCGGTGGATGCGCAGCTGAAAACCGTGCTGACCCAGCCGCTGGAGGCGCTGATTAAGTGGGCTGATAACCGTCCTGAACTGCGTGCGATTGCGCAGCAGTACGGCGAGCTGGCGCAGGCCGGTACCCAGCGTCTGCTGCCGGGGCCGACAGGCGAGCGCAACACCTGGACGCTGATGCCGCGCGAACGCGTACTGTGCGTGGCGGATAACGAGCAGGACGCGCTGGTACAGCTGGCCGCCGCGATGGCCACCGGGTGTGAAGTGCTGTGGCCGGACGATGCGCTGCATCGCGATCTCGCCAAACAGCTGCCGAAAGCGGTTTCGGCCCGCATTCGCTTTGCGAAGGCCGATGCCCTGCTGACCCAGCCGTTTGACGCGGTGATCTACCACGGTGATTCCGACCAGCTGCGCGAGCTGTGCGAGCAGGTGGCGGCCCGCAGCGGGGCGATTGTTTCCGTGCAGGGCTTCGCCCGCGGGGAAACCAACCTGCTGCTGGAGCGTCTGTACGTGGAGCGCTCGCTCAGCGTCAACACCGCAGCGGCGGGCGGTAACGCCAGCCTGATGACTATCGGCTAACGCTGTGCTAATAAGGCTCCGGAGACGGAGCCTTATTTTATTGGGGAGTATATGAAACGATATCTTATCGCCGGTGCGGCACTGCTGCTCAGCACTAGCGCGCTTGCCAACGAGTGCGACAACGCCACTACGCAGCTTGAACTGAATACCTGTAGCGCGCAGCAGTACCAGGCAGCCGATAAAAAACTCAACCAGACCTATCAGGCCGCCATCAAACGCGCGGCGGCCCCCCAGCGCGACCTGCTGAAAAAAGCGCAGCAGGCGTGGATTACCCTGCGCGACGCGGACTGCGCGTTTATCGGTTCGGGGACGGAAGGCGGGAGCGTCCAGCCAATGATTGTTAACCAGTGCCTGGCGGAAAAAACCGTGGAGCGCGAGGCGTTTCTGGCCTCGCTGATGCAGTGTGAAGAGGGCGACTTAAGCTGCCCTCTCCCGCCGGGCAATTAACGCACGCGGATCCCTTCGATAATCATCCGCTGCACGTTTTCGAGGGTGCTCTGGAAAAACGCCTCGTCCTGGAGCGTTTTACCGGTTACCGCCTCGACCTGGGCCGCAAAGTCAGCGTAATGCTGGGTTGCGGCCCAGATCATAAAGATCAGGTGCTGCGGGTCGACCGGGGCCAGCTTACCGCTGGCAACCCATCCGGCGATAATCGCCGACTTATCGTCCACCAGCTGCTTTAAATCCCCCGTCAGCTCCGCCTGTAGCAGCGGCGCGCCCTGCAGCATCTCAAGACAAAACAGCCTTGACGCCTGCGGGTAATCGCGCGACACCTCGAGCTTCAGGCGAATGTACTCCTCGATAGCCACCAGCGGGGCCAGCTCTTCGCGAAATGCCTTGAGCGGCGCCAGCCAGATATCGAGGATCTGCTGCATCACCGCCACATACAGCGCCTCTTTCGACGGGTAATAGTAGAGCAGATTGGTTTTAGACACCCCGGACTGCTCCGCCACCTGCTCCAGGCGCGTGCCGTGAATGCCAAACTGTGAAAAGGTCTCCAGCGCGGCGCTGAGGATCGCCTGCTTCTTGGCGCTCACCGCCTGCGAACGTTTTCCGGGTGTTTTCACTGCGCCTTGTGTCATTTCCGCTCTCCATTTTCTTTCCTGCGCTCAGCATAGCAAAACCCCCGCCTCGCCACGACCTTCTGCACTCCCATCGCGCATGAGTGCCTGTTTTCTGTGCAATGTTTTTGACCATTTAGTCCACATTTAGCGGCATCAATTCCCCAACCTCCCATTAACACATTAATAACACAAGCGTTTTCAAAACTGGCATTGCCTTTGCAAAACCACCGTTACACCTGCGACGTAATGAAGAGAGGTTCGTGATGAAAATTGGCGTATTTGTACCCATCGGCAACAACGGCTGGCTTATCTCGACCACTGCACCGCAGTACATGCCGACCTTTGAGCTGAACAAAGCCATCGTGCAGAAAGCGGAGCACTACCATTTCGACTTTGCGCTTTCGATGATCAAGCTGCGCGGCTTTGGCGGCAAAACGGAATTCTGGGATCACAACCTGGAGTCCTTCACACTGATGGCCGGGCTGGCAGCGGTTACCTCGCGGATCCAGATCTACGCCACCGCGGCCACCCTCACCCTTCCGCCCGCGATCGTGGCACGCATGGCCTCCACCATCGACTCCATCTCCGGAGGGCGCTTTGGCGTTAACCTGGTCACCGGCTGGCAAAAACCGGAGTACGAGCAGATGGGACTCTGGCCGGGGGACGATTACTTCTCCCGTCGCTACGACTACCTGACCGAATACGTACAGGTGCTGCGCGACCTGTGGGGCACCGGCAAAAGCGACTTCAAAGGCGACTTCTTTACCATGAACGACTGCCGCGTCAGCCCGCAGCCGTCGGTGCCGATGAAGGTGATTTGCGCCGGGCAGAGCGACGCGGGGATGGAATTCTCCGCGAAATACGCCGACTTTAACTTCTGCTTCGGCAAAGGCGTTAACACCCCTGCCGCCTTTGCCCCGACCGCCACGCGCATGAAGGAGGCCGCCGACAAAACCGGGCGCGACGTGGGCTCGTACGTGCTGTTCATGGTCATTGCCGACGAAACCGACGACGCCGCACGCGCCAAATGGGAACGGTATAAGGACGGCGCTGACGACGAAGCCCTGAGCTGGCTTACCGAGCAGAGCCAGAAAGACACCCGTTCCGGCGCAGACACCAACGTGCGTCAGATGGCCGACCCGACCTCCGCCGTCAATATCAACATGGGCACGCTGGTCGGCTCGTATGCCAGCGTTGCCAGGATGCTCGACGAAGTGGCGGCCGTACCCGGCGCGGAGGGCGTCCTGCTGACCTTCGATGATTTCCTCACCGGCGTGGAAACCTTCGGCGAGCGCATCCAGCCGCTGATGCAGTGCCGCGCCCACATTCCTGCCGTCACGAAGGAGGTGGCGTAATGACGACCTTAAACGCTCGCCCGGAAGCCATCACCTTTGCGCCGCAGCAGAGCGCGCTGATTGTGGTAGACATGCAAAACGCCTATGCCAGCCAGGGCGGTTATCTGGATCTGGCGGGGTTCGACGTCTCCGCCACAAGGCCTGTGATCGAGAACATCAAAACCGCCGTCGCCGCCGCGCGCGCGGCGGGAATGCTCATCATCTGGTTCCAGAACGGCTGGGACGACCAGTACGTCGAAGCCGGTGGCCCCGGCTCACCCAACTTCCACAAATCCAACGCCCTGAAAACCATGCGTAAACGGCCCGAACTGCAGGGCAAGCTGCTGGCCAAAGGCGGCTGGGATTATCAGCTGGTGGATGAGCTGGTCCCGCAGGCGGGCGATATCGTCCTGCCGAAACCGCGCTACAGCGGCTTTTTCAACACCCCGCTCGACAGCCTGCTGCGCAGCCGGGGCATTCGCCACCTGGTGTTCACCGGCATTGCCACCAACGTCTGCGTGGAATCGACCCTGCGCGACGGCTTTTTCCTCGAGTATTTCGGCGTGGTGCTGGAAGACGCGACCCATCAGGCCGGGCCGGAATTCGCCCAAAAGGCAGCTTTGTTCAATATCGAAACCTTTTTTGGCTGGGTCAGTAACGTTGCGGATTTCTGCGACGCCCTGAATCCTCCGCTCGCCCGTATCGCCTGAGGAGACACACGATGCCGAAATCCGTAATCATCCCGCCGGGCACCAGCACGTCCATCGCCCCGTTTGTCCCCGGCACCCTCGCCGACGGCGTGGTGTATGTCTCCGGCACGCTGCCGTTTGATAAAGACAACAACGTGGTATTTATCAACGACCCAAAGGCGCAAACCCGCCACGTGCTGGAGACGATCAAAACAGTGATCGAAACGGCGGGTGGCACCATGGAGGACGTGACCTTCAACAGCATCTTTATCACCGACTGGAAAAACTACGCCGCGATTAACGAAATCTACGCCGAGTTCTTCCCCGGCGATAAACCGGCGCGGTTCTGCATTCAGTGTGGGCTGGTAAAACCGGACGCGCTGGTTGAGATCGCCACCGTTGCGCACATCGCGAAGTGAGGCAGGCATGAAACTTTCCGTCTCGCCGCCGCCGTACGAGGGTGCGCCCGTGGTGGTCTTTATTTCCGGTCTCGGCGGCAGCGGCAGCTACTGGCTGCCCCAGCAGGCCGCGCTGGAGCCGGAGTATCAGGTGGTGTGCTATGACCAGCGGGGAACGGGCAATAACCCCGACACCCTGCCGGAGGGTTACAGCCTTGCGCAGATGGCAGACGAGCTCGCCCAGGCGCTGGCTGACGCAGGCATTGCGCGCTACAGCGTCGTCGGACACGCGCTCGGTGCGCTGGTCGGCCTGCAGCTGGCCCTCGACAGGCCAGACGCCCTCACCGCGCTGGTGTGCGTCAACGGCTGGCTGACCCTCAATGCCCACACCCGCCGCTGTTTTGACGTTCGCGAGCGGCTGCTGCATTCCGGCGGCGCGCAGGCGTGGGTCGAGGCGCAGCCGCTGTTTCTCTACCCGGCAGACTGGATGGCCGCCCGCGCGCCGCGTCTGGAGGCCGAAGAAGCGCTGGCGCTGGCCCATTTCCAGGGTAAAACCAACCTGCTGCGCAGGCTCAGCGCCCTGAAAAAAGCAGACTTCCGCCGCCAGTCCGCACGCATTCGCTGCCCGGTTCACATTATCTGTTCCGCCGACGACGTGCTGGTGCCGTCCGTCTGTTCCGCTGAACTGCACGCCGCCCTCCCGCACGCCCACAAAACGGTCATGCGCCAGGGCGGACATGCCTGCAACGTCACCGAGCCGGACACCTTTAACACCCTGCTGCTGAACGGGCTTGCCAGCCTGCTGCACAGCCCTGAACCCGCTTTATAAGGAGCTTTAATGAGCGAAGCCATTACCCCCGCCGCGCTGGAAACGCTGTTCACCGGTGCTCGCACCCACAACGGCTGGCTGGATATGCCGGTCAGCGACGAGACGCTGCGCGAGATGTATGACCTGATGAAATGGGGCCCGACGTCTGCCAACTGCTCACCGGCGCGCATTGTCTTTGTGCGAAGCGCAGAGGGAAAAGAGAAGCTGCGCCCGGCGCTCTCCAGCGGCAACCTCGAGAAAACGCTTACCGCCCCGGTGACAGCGATTGTCGCCTGGGACGGGGAATTCTACGAACGCCTGCCCGAGCTGTTCCCGCACGGCGATGCCAGAAGCTGGTTTACCGCAAGCCCCGCGCTGGCGGAAGAGACGGCCTTTCGCAACAGCTCAATGCAGGCCGCGTATCTGATTTTCGCCTGTCGCGCCCTGGGGCTGGACACCGGCCCGATGTCGGGCTTTGACCGACAAAAGGTCGACGAGGCCTTTTTCACCGGCACAACGCTTAAAAGCAACCTGCTGATCAACATTGGCTATGGCGATACGCGCAAACTTTACGGGCGCCTGCCGCGCCTGACCTTCGACGATGCCTGCGGACTGGCGTAAGGAGCGATCGTGATGACACCCGATAAACAAACCTTTCGCGACGCCATGGCCTGCGTCGGCGCGGCGGTCAACATCATCACCACCGACGGCCCGGCGGGGATGGCGGGCTTCACCGCCAGCGCGGTATGCAGCGTCACGGATTCCCCTCCCACCCTGCTGGTGTGCCTGAACCGCGGCGCGTCGGTCTGGCCCACGTTCAGCGAAAACCGCACCCTGTGCGTGAATACCCTGAGTGCCGGACAGGAGTCTTTATCCAATCTGTTTGGCGGCAAAACGCCGATGGCGGAACGCTTTACCGCCGCCCGCTGGCAGACGGGCGACACGGGCTGCCCGCGTCTGGAGGATGCGCTGGCCTCGTTTGACTGCCGCATCAGTCAGGTGGTCAGCGTCGGTACTCACGACATTCTGTTTTGCGACATCGTATCGATTATTCGCCACCCCGCCCCGCAAGGTCTGGTGTGGTTTGACCGCAGCTACCACGCGCTTATGCGACCCGCCTGCTAAGGCGCTTTAAGGAGACAGACCATGTTCGGATTTCCCCACTGGCAGTTGAAATCGACCTCCACTGAAGCAGGCGTGGTCGCGCCGGATGAACGCCTCCCGCTCGGGCAAACCATGGTGATGGGCGTCCAGCATGCGGTCGCGATGTTTGGCGCGACGGTATTGATGCCGATGCTGATGGGGCTCGATCCCAACCTGTCTATTCTGATGTCGGGAATCGGCACCCTGCTGTTCTTTTTTGTCACCGGCGGGCGCGTGCCCAGCTACCTGGGATCCAGCGCCGCCTTTGTCGGCGTGGTCATCGCCACTACCGGTTTTAACGGCCAGGGGATCAACCCCAACCTGAGCGTGGCCCTCGGCGGCATCATCGCCTGCGGGCTGGTCTATACCCTGATTGGTCTCGTTGTGATGAAGATCGGCACGCGCTGGATCGAACGGATGATGCCCCCCGTCGTCACCGGCGCGGTGGTGATGGCGATAGGCCTGAACCTCGCGCCGATTGCGGTGAAAAGCGTCTCCGCTTCGCCGTTTGAAAGCTGGATGGCGGTGATCACGGTGCTGTGCATCGGCCTGGTGGCAGTCTTTACGCGCGGGATGATCCAGCGTCTGCTGATCCTGGTCGGGCTGATTGTCGCCTGTCTGATCTACGCCCTGCTGGCGAACGTGTTCGGCATGGGCAAGCCGGTCGATTTTACCCTGCTTCATCAGGCAGCCTGGTTCGGTCTGCCGCAGGTGACCTCGCCCACCTTTAACACGCAGGCGATGATGCTTATCGCCCCGGTGGCGGTGATCCTGGTGGCGGAAAACTTAGGGCACCTGAAGGCGGTGGCGGGAATGACCGGGCGCAGCATGGATCCGTACATGGGCCGCGCGTTCGTCGGCGACGGGCTGGCGACCATGCTCTCAGGCTCCGTGGGCGGCAGCGGCGTGACCACCTATGCGGAAAACATCGGCGTGATGGCGGTGACCAAGGTCTACTCAACGCTGGTCTTCGTGGCGGCGGCGGTAATGGCGATCCTTCTTGGTTTCTCACCGAAGTTCGGCGCACTGATCCACACCATTCCGTCACCGGTCATCGGCGGCGCGTCGATTGTGGTGTTCGGGCTGATCGCCGTGGCCGGGGCGCGCATTTGGGTGCAGCATCGGGTTGACCTCAGCCAGAACAGCAACCTGATCATGGTGGCCGTCACGCTGGTGCTGGGCGCGGGCGATTTTGCCCTGACGCTGGGCGGGTTTACGATTGGCGGGATTGGTACGGCGACCTTCGGCGCGATCCTGCTTAACGCCCTGCTGAGCCGCCGGAAAGGGGATGTGGCGCAGGGGGAAGCCATCACCCCGTCCACCTGATATGTGTGTCACTTTCTTGCCGGGTGACGCTATGCTTACCCGGCCTACAGTTGGGATGTAGGCCCGCGCAAGCGTAGCGCCGCCGGGCAAAACGGTAGCGTGCGCGTTGTTAGCTATCTGCACCTTGTTCAGCACCTACCCCGGCAATCGCCTTACGTCGTTTTTTTAACTTCAACTCGCTCACCAGCACCCCGGCGACAATAAACGCCGCGCCCACCAGCGCCAGCAGCGGTAAACGCTCGCCGGCCAGTCGTCCGAAAATGCCCGCCCAGACCGGTTCACCGGTGTAGATCACCGTCGCCCGCGTTGGCGATACGCTGCGCTGTGCCCAGTTCATGGTCACCTGGATAATGGCGCTGAAGATGCCAAGCCCCAGCGCGACCACCACCAGCCCCGTGGACATCGGCGGCACGGATTCCCCGGCTGGCACCATCGTCGCGAAGGCCACCAGCGACGCCGTCGCGAGCTGCACCACCGTCACGCGCTTGACGTCCACTTTCCCAGCCCAGGCGCTGATCAAAATAATTTCCGCCGCGATGGCAATGGCCCCGACGAGGGTAATGATCTCGCCCGGCCCCAGCGCCAGCAGGTTATTTTCCGGCCCGGCTAATAAAATCAGGCCGATAAACGCCAGCACGATGCCAATGCAGGACATCAGCCCCGGTAGCCGTCCGAGGCATAACCATTGCAGCAGCGGCACCAGCGGCACGTACATGGCGGTAATAAAAGCGGATTTGCTGCTGGAGATGGTCTGCAATCCCCACGTCTGCAGGCTGTAGCCCATCGCTATCGCAATCCCAATCGCCACGCCGGCCTTGAGTTCCTTCAGCGTCAGACCCCGCAGCGTTTTAAGGGAGATCAGCCCCACGGCTATCGCCGCTGTCGCAAAGCGCAGGCCGACAAAAAAGAACGGATCGCTGAGGGTCACCGCGTACTGGACGGCAAGAAAGGTCCCGCCCCAGAACATGGTGATGAGAATAAGGATGGCTTCCTGCGGTTTTATGGAGAATTTAAAGCGTAAGACGGACATGCGACACCAACAAGTGAGATCAATTCTGTAGTGTGCGTTGCCTTTGGTTACAGTTCAATGTTGCAGACATAAAAAAAACCGCCGGGAAACCCGGCGGCAGGGAGTCAACCCGGCGTACTACTTACTGCTGCCGTGGCTATTTTTACCCCCTTTTTTACCAGCCTCTGATGCGCGCTGAGGGTCGTTCTTGAAGTTACCCCCGCTAGACTGGCCACCTTTACGACCTGCTTCTGATGCTCTTTCACGGTCTTCAGCGAAATTACCTGAACCACCACGATGGTTTGCCATCTCTAACCTCCAGAGTGTGAAACATTAGACATCATATTGCATTCAGTAAAAGAGGATTCTTTCACCTCGCGGCTAAAGGACAGGGCCTTTATCTGTGCCGCGTGAAACTAAGCTTAGTGGACTGAGGCTATCCGGCAAGCCACGGGTAATATTCTGCAACATGATATCCGCCTTTCGGGTCAGATAACGCGACGGAAATCTATAAGCCTTTCTTATCATTTTAAAATTCGACGCCCAGAAAGTTGTTTCATTTTGCTACAGCACCTTATTGTAACCATGTTGTTATAAATCAAAGAAATGCCGTTCATTTTTGCAGTCTGGCCGTGATGTCATATCTTTAAATGAACGCAGCGATCCGCTGTCAGAAAAACCAACGAGGAGTGATGCAAAATGGCAAAAGTTCTGGTGCTCTATTATTCCATGTATGGACACATTGAAACCATGGCTCACGCGGTAGCAGAAGGTGCAAACAGAGTGGACGGCGTTGAGGTTGTGGTAAAACGCGTACCGGAAACCATGCAGGCGGAAGCGTTCGCCAAAGCCGGGGGAAAAACACAAAATGCCCCGGTCGCCACCCCGCAGGAGCTGGCGGAGTATGATGCCATTATCTTCGGCACCCCGACCCGCTTCGGCAATATGTCAGGCCAGATGCGTACCTTCCTCGATCAAACCGGCGGGCTCTGGGCATCCGGGGCGCTGTACGGCAAACTCGCCAGCGTATTCAGCTCCACCGGTACCGGCGGCGGCCAGGAGCAGACGATTACCTCAACCTGGACTACCCTTGCTCATCATGGGATGGTGATTGTGCCAATTGGCTACGGCGCGCAGGAGCTGTTTGACGTTTCCCAGGTGCGCGGCGGGACGCCGTACGGCGCAACCACCATTGCCGGTGGGGATGGCTCACGTCAGCCAAGCAATGAAGAACTCTCCATCGCCCGCTATCAGGGTGAATACGTCGCGGGTCTCGCTAAAAAACTGAACGGCTAACCCAACAGGAGGAAAAGTATGCCAACACAGGAATCCAAAGCTCACCACGTGGGCGAATGGGCAAGTTTACGCAACACCTCTCCGGAGATTGCCGAAGCCATCTTTGAAGTCGCGAACTACGACGAAAAGCTGGCCGAGCAGATTTGGGAAGAAGGCAATGATGAAGTGCTGATTCGCGCCTTCAAAAAAACGGACAAAGACTCGCTCTTCTGGGGCGAGCAAACCATCGAACGTAAAAACGTCTAAGCGTTTCCCCCCGCCATGCGGGGGGTTCTCTCTTACTTCGCCGCGTTATTCATCACCGCATTGAATTTATCAACCGGACAGAAGCCGTTCGCGTCCACCGGACAGCCCTTCAGCTCCAGCGTCACGCGCTGCGCGGGCGACTGCAATGACAGCACGCTGGCGTTGCGTAGCTGCTCCGCGCTCTGGTAGACATACTCAATTTTCATCAGCTCCTGATTGCTGTTTTTGTCGTGCCAACGCTGGAAGACAATCTTGCCGCCGATCGGGGTCCGTTCCTGCTGGTCATGCAGCTGATACGGCTTGAAATCCAGCGCGGTGAGCAGTGAAGCGATGTTCGAATCGTGCCCTACCAGCAGAGTAATCTTAGGCGCTTTCGCCTGTTCGGTGACCAGCGTTTTATCGATATATTTCACCAGCGGCTTCGCCACGTTTTGCGCCACCTCGGTGGAGGTAAACAGCGAGTCCTGATAGCCGTTCTTCAGCTTCGACAGCACGCGCCACTGCTGGTCGGTCTTGATTTCACCCCAGGCCACCTGGTCGGCCGGGAACCCTTCGTAATACTGCAGCGTGAACGCGTCCACCAGCGAGTTACCCACCTTCAGCGGCCCGGATACGCCAGGCTCTTTTTCATAGTCGGCGCTGAAGGTATCTTTCGCGTCCGCCAGGGAGCAGACTTTTTTCTCTTTGCAGGACGGGGAATCGGCGTAATTTGTCATCTGCTCCAGCAGCTTATAGCTTTCGCCAAGCTGCATTTTCTGCCGCTCGGTCTCCATCGCCTTCAGCGCTTTTTCGCGGAATTCCGGCGAGTTATCGGTAATCACCGGATTGAAGGTCGGATCCATGGTGCCCATTTTTTCCTGATGGTGCACAGGAACGTCGCAGCCCGGGAACGCGCCGGTGATAAAGAACTGCGCGGTGGCGACAGTACGCTGCAGGCTGTTGGCGTAAGCATAAACGCTATCCGCTGGCGGACACTCTCCCGTCTTCACCATCCCCTGCTCTGCCAGCCACTCGCGCATGTAATGGCCCATATAGACTTCCAGCACGCCGCCTTTGGTGGTGAGCTGACCGCCCGGCACGTCCCACTCCGGCCACTGCTTCGGCGTGGACTGCTCCAGCACGCTGCCGTTGTTAGCGAGCGGTGCGCGCAGGTTGTGACGGCTCATGATTAACACCTGCTCAAGCTGATAGCCTTTCGGCGTCTCCTGCGCCTGTGCGCCAAAGGTCATTGAAAGGGTACCTGCCACGGCCACTGCGAGTAGTGCTTTTCTCATCCCTCGTTCCTCACGTTTTTTTAATATTCCAGTGAGTGTGACAGATTCGTGACAGTTTTTTCGGGAAGCATTTCTCAAACTGATGATTAACGTGCTTACGGTGGGCGCTAATTAGTTTTATAATAAAACCATACCACACCGGAGACCTGACCGTGAAACGCACCCGCCTTGAAGAGAGCACCTGCCCCGTCGCCCGTTCGCTGGATATCATTGGCGACTGGTGGTCGCTGCTGATCGTTCGCGACGCGCTGCGCGGGATTAAACGCTTCGGTGAGTTTCAGAAAAGCCTCGGTATCGCAAAAAACATGCTCACCTCGCGGCTGAAGCTGCTGGTCGATGAAGGCATCCTCCGGCTTCAGCCCGCCTCCGACGGCAGCGCCTGGCAGGAATACGTTCTGACCGACAAGGGACGCGCACTCCAGACGGTGCTGGTTGCTCTCTCCCAGTGGGGCAATGAATTTTTGTTCGCGGAAAACGAATGCGGCACCGTTCTCGTCGATAGCGAACAGCGCAAACCCCTGCGTAAACTCGCGCTTATCGCCGACGATGGGCGCGAGCTGACGCCTGAAGAGATCGTGGCTAAACTCCCCTCCTGATCGTTCCCAACGGCAAAAGCACAAAATGCCCGGCAAAACGGTTGCATTATAAAACCAAATAGCAGAGAGTTAATTCAGTTTCATATTGAAACCAAATAACCCACTTTGCTTTGAGGTAACACATGATGACTACGCAAATCACCACCGCCTTAATTACCGGCGCCTCTTCCGGGATCGGGGCCGTCTATGCCGATCGCCTTGCCGCGCGCGGCGCTAACCTGGTCCTGGTCGCCCGCCGCGAGGATCGCCTGAAAACCCTCGCCGCCGACCTGCGCGCGCGCTATGGCGTGGCCGTCGCTATACTGGTGGCCGATCTCAGCGATGAAGCCGGGATCCGCGCCGTGGAAAATGAACTGCGCCACAATACCGCCATCGATACGCTGGTAAACAACGCGGGCACCGCGCAGATGGCCCCGTTCCTCGCGGGCGATGTGGCGCAGCATCAGGCCATCAACACCCTCAACACCACGGCGCTGATGCGTCTGACCTACGCCATCCTGCCCCGCCTGGCGCAGAACAATCGCGGGACGCTGATCAATATCGCCTCGGTGTTATCTCTCCATGTCCGTGCGGGCAGCGCGTTGTACAGCGCCACCAAAGCCTGGGTACTGAGCTTTACCCGCGGACTGCAGGAAGAATTTGCCGATAGCAGCGTGCGCATTCAGGCCGTGCTGCCCGCCGCGACGGCGACGGAGATCTGGAGCCATTCAGGGGTTACGGTGAACGATCTGCCGGAAGGGTCGGTGATGACCACCGATGATATGGTCGATGCTTCACTGGCGGGTCTGGATCAGGGCGAACAGATCACTATTCCGCCGATGCATGACGCCGCCCTGTGGGATCGCTACGAAGCGGCGCGCCTTGAGCTGTTTAACAGCGCGCGCACCGGGGTTCCGGCACCGCGCTACGTGAAACAGTAGCCTAACGCTCAAGCTGGTCGCCGTACTCGCTCATCCAGGCGGCCAGCGGCGAAAGTGCGTCCTGCAGGGTTAACCCCAGCTCGGTAATTTGATACTCCACGCGCGGGGGGATCTCCGGGTAGACCGTCCGCGTCACCAGCCCGCGCTGCTCAAACAGGCGGAGCTGCTTCGTCAGCTCTTTCTGCGTGATGGGGGCAGCGGCACGCAGCAGATCGCCAAAGCGTACGGGCGTGTTGAACACAATCAGGCGATAGAGAATGGGGATCGCCCACTTACCGGATATCAGGTTGACAAACTGCGTCATCGGGCAGGTATACGCCTCAGATTTTTTTTCGCAGCACACCTCCAGCATTTCTGCCATAGCACACCTCTTGCCTCGTTAGTATCCATTTGGTACCTGGTTTCCTTTCGATACTAACGTTTCTATAGTGCTTTCTCCAGTGACATTTCAGGAGAAGAACATGGGTCGTTTAACCGATAAATATACGCTGATTACCGGCGGCACCAGCGGCATTGGTCTTGCCACCGCGCAGGCGTTTATCGCCGAAGGCGCGCGAGTCGCCGTGACCGGACGCAACCCGGACACCCTCGCCGAAGCAGAGCGCATTCTGGGCGATAAGGCCTGGGTGATCCCAACCGACGCAGGCGATATCGCGTCGCAAAAAGCGCTGGCGGAAACTCTCGCCGCTCGCTGGCCACGCCTGGACGCGGTGTTTCTCAACGCTGGCGACGTGACGCACGCGCCGCTGGAAGCCTGGCAGGAGGATGCGTGGGACCGCCTGATGGGCATCAACCTGAAGGGACCGTTCTTTTTAATTCAGGCGCTGCTGCCGCTGCTGAATAACCCGTCGTCGGTGATCCTCTGCGGCTCCGTGAGCGCACGCATCGGTCTGCCCACCAGCAGCGTGTATGCCGCGAGCAAGGCCGCCCTCCTGTCGCTGGCGCGTACGCTGTCGGCGGAGCTGCTGCCGCGCGGGATCCGCGTCAACGGGTTGAGCCCCGGTCCGGTGGAAACGCCGGCATTTACGAAGACGGGCTTAAGCGAAGAGACGCTTAACGCGATGATGGCGGAGATCATCAAGCTGGTGCCGCTCGGCAGAATGGGCTCGACGACGGAGCTGGCAAAAGCCGCGCTCTATCTGGCGTCCGACGAGTCGAGCTACACGGTAGGAACGGAGCTGCTGGTGGACGGCGGAATGGGGAGTCTGTAACTCAAAAGGCGCTGATGCCGGTGACCGCGCCGACATACAGCGCCGCCCATGCACAGGCGGAAAGCAGGCTGACGGCGTAAACTTTGACGGCGTTCAGCCTGAGCATCCCCGCCGCCAGCGGCACGACATAACGCAACACCGCCAGAAAGCGCGACGTAAACAGTACGATGACACCGTTTTTTTGCAGCTGATGCTGAACCCGTAAAAACGTAGCGGCATGCTTCGCCGTAAAGCGCGCGACCAGCCGGGTGTGCCCCATCAGCTGGCCGATATGGTAGTTCAGCACCGATCCCGCCGTTGCCCCCAGCACCACGGCGAGCCACGCCAGCGCTGGGTGCATGCTCCCCTGGCTGACGCCGATGCCCGCCAGCAGCATCACCGAGGCGGGCGGCAGCACGGAGGAGATCAGCACCGTGGACTTGCTCAGCGCCATTACGAATAACAGCGCGAACAGATGTGCCGGATAAAGCGCAAAATGATTCAGCAGATTATCAAACCACGCCATTTTCCTTCCCCCCGTTAATTAATCCTCCATTTAAAAGGAATAACCTTAAATAAACCCTCAACATTTTATTAATAAGATTTACCTAAACCTTCCTTAAACATTATTTAATTTCCTGAGCGATAAATTTAAACAGGCGTATTATTCCTCACGCTTTACAACGATCTCGTTATGGCGAGGCTCCTGTACAAATACACGTTATCGCTCTGGTGGGTTCGAGAGAACCGGCACAGGGTAAAACAGGCACTGTCGAATCAAGGCTTTGTCAGTATAACTTCCCTTGCGGGATACGGTGTACAGTGCTGAACCCAGGACGTGGGGATCTCCTTTCCGACATGCCCTGTCTTGCTCGCCCCTGAGAGATTTTATTATTCAAAGGGAATTCACTATGTCTTACGCTATTCACAACCACAACCTGGCATTCAATGACAGCGCGGTCGCGCAATATATGAATACCGATTTTATTGTCCTCGACGTTTCATTATGCGTGGCGCTGGCGCGCGAGCAATTCTTCGAAAAATTAAAAGACGATGATATTCCGTCGCATATTTTTATTGAAGACCATGGACGCCTGGCGGGCATGATTGCGGTACGCAAATTATTGCAGGTCACGGATACCGTGCAGCCAATTAAAAGCCTGATGATTTCGCAGTTTTTGCAGGTCAAACCGGAAGATGAACGAGCCGATGTCGCCGGACTTCTGGCCCACGGCGACGCGGACGTCGTGCCGGTGGTAACCCACGGCAAGCTCGTCGGCTGCCTGACCGAGCGCGAAATCGCCCATCTGCTGGAAGATGACGTCACCGAAGACGCCCAGCTTCAGGGGGCGACGCTGCCGCTGGAGAAGCCCTATCTGGAAACCAGCGCCTTCAGCCTGTGGAAGAAACGCTCCGTATGGCTGCTGCTGCTGTTTGTCGCGGAAGCCTACACCAGCTCGGTGATCCAGCACTTCGAAGAGGCGCTGGAGTCTGCCATCGCGCTGGCGTTCTTTATTCCGCTGCTGATCGGCACGGGAGGCAACAGCGGAACGCAGATCACCTCCACGCTGGTGCGCGCCATGGCGCTGGGTGAAGTGCATCTGCGCGATGTAGGCCGCGTACTGCGCAAAGAGATGACCACCTCGCTGATGATTGCCGTGACGCTCGGTATTGCCGGGTGCATCCGCGCCTGGATGATGGGTATCGGGCTGGAAATCACGCTTATCGTCAGCCTGACGCTGGTATGCATTACGCTCTGGAGCGCGATTGTGTCGTCAGTGATCCCGATGGTGCTCAAGCGCTGCGGTATTGACCCGGCGGTCGTCTCCGCGCCGTTTATCGCGACGCTTATCGACGGTACCGGGCTGATTATCTACTTTAAGATCGCGCAGTATACGCTGGGGCTGGAGTAACGCGATCCGCCAGCTGAATCACCGCACGCGAAAACGCCTCAATCGCCAGCGCAACATCCTCAGCCATCACCGATTCCGCCGGGTGGTGGCTGACTCCGCCTCTGCAGCGCACGAACAGCATGCCCACCGGCCAGCGTTCCGCGATGGCAATCGCATCGTGGCCCGCGCCGCTGGGCAGCGACAGCGAGCGTCCCTGTACCGATTTTACGGCCTCCCCCAGCACGTTCTGCAGGTGCAGATCGCACGGCGTGGCGGCAATGCGGTAAAACTCCTCGGCGCTAAATGCCAGCCCGCGGCGCGATGCGATCGCACGGGCATGTTCCAGCAGGTCGTTGAGCAACCTGTCCAGCGGTGCATCCTGCGGGCCGCGAATATCGAGCGAGAGCTGAACCTCACCGGGGATCACGTTCACCGCTCCCGGCAGACAGCGCAATTCCCCGACCGTCGCCACCAGGTTGCCGCCCTGCTGTCGGGTAGCGTTTTCAATGATAACCATCCACTCGGCGGCGGCGGCCAGCGCGTCTCTGCGGTGGAGCATCGGCACGGTTCCCGCATGTCCGGCCTCGCCGGTGAAGCGACAGTTCAGGCGACGGGCGCCGTTAATGGCTTCCACCACGCCAAGCGCGAGCGCCTCCTGCTCAAGGCACGGCCCCTGCTCAATATGCAGCTCGAGATAGGCGCTGAAATCTTCCTGACGCCTTGCGGCATGCGACACGCGGGCAGGATCTAGCCCCGCCTGTGTCATCGCCTGCGCCACGCTGATGCCGCTGGCGTCAGTTTTTTCCAGCCAGCCCTGCGGCCAGGTGCCCGTCAGCCCCCGGCTCCCTAACAGCGTAATGCCGAAGCGGGTGCCCTCTTCATCGCAAAAGCCGACAATCTCGATGGCCTGCGCCAGATGCATTCCCTGCTGATGCAGGCTGTCCACCACTTCAATGGCCGTGAGCACCCCGAGCATGCCGTCGTAGCGTCCCGCGTTGCGCACGGTATCCAGATGCGATCCAAGCAGCACCGCCTGCGCCCCTTCCTGCGCCCCCTCATAGCGTCCACAGATGTTGCCCACGCTGTCCTGCCAGACGGTCATGCCCGCCTGGCTCATCCACTGCCCCACCAGCTGGTTGGCCTGCAGATGCTGCACCGAGAGATAGACCCGGGTCAGGGCATCCGGGGTTTCGCTGATGGCGGCCAGCGCGTCGGCGCGGGCCATCACCCGTTCTGCCGCCGGGCTCATTGAGGCGTCTCGCGACGATAGTGGTCCCACGCGGCCTGCATCGCCGCACCCTGCGTGGTGGTGAATTTCAGGTAGTTCAGCACCGACTCCAGCGCGCTCAGGGTGGTCATCACGCAGTCCTTGCGTGCGTTGTAGCCCATGGTGCCGATGCGCCACACCTTGCCGTGCAGCGGGCCAAACGAGGTGCCGATTTCAATCCCGAAATCCTCCAGCATCAGCTTACGCACCTGGTCGCCGTTGATGCCCTGCGGGATGACCACGCCCAGCACATTGTTCATCTTGTGCTTCAGATCGCCAAAGGTCTCCAGCCCCATCGCCTGAATGCCCTTCAGCAGCGCATCGCCGTGCAGCCTGTGGCGGGCGATGCCGTTATCCAGCCCTTCCTGCAGGATCAGACGCGCGCACTCGCGGGCGCCAAACAGCGCGGTGGTCGCTTCGGTGTGGTGGTTGAGGCGCTCCGGCCCCCAGTAGTCCATCACCATGCCGAGATCGAAGTAGTTGGAGTAGATCATCTCCTCATCGCCGTCTCGGTGGGCGTCGGTGCGAATGCCCTCCTCAACGCATTTGCGGCGGCGGATCGCCTCCTCCATGCGCGCGCTCAGGGTGATCGGCGACGTGCCCGACGGGCCGCCGAGGCACTTCTGCATCCCGGCCGAGACGGCGTCCAGCCCCCATGCGTCGGTCTCCAGCGCGTTGCCGCCGAGCGACGCGGTGGCATCGGTGTAAAACAGCACGTCGTAGCGGCGGCAGATGGCGCCGAGCTCCGCGAGCGGCTGCAGCATGGTGGTGGAGGTGTCGCCCTGCACGGTCAGCAGCAGGCGCGGACGAATACGCTTAATCGCATCCTCCACCTGGTCCGGGGTGAACACCTCGCCCCACGGCACCTCGATGGTATGCACCTCCGCGCGGCAGCGGCGGGCAATTTCGCACAGCAGGTGGCCAAAGCGGCCAAAGACCGGCACCAGCACTTTATCTCCGGGGCGGATGGCGGAGACCAGAATGGCTTCAATCCCCGCCCGGGAGGTGCCGTCCACCAGCATCGTCCAGCGGTTCTCGGTGCGAAACACGCCGCGATAGAGCGCCATCACCTCGTTCATGTAGTGGGTCATGGCCGGATCGTACTGGCCGATCAGCTGGCTCGACATAGCGCGCAGCACGCGCGGGTCGGCGTTGATCGGCCCCGGCCCCATCAGCAGGCGCTGGGGCGGGTTGATTTGCGGAAAGCGTGCGATATCCATTGTTAAGTCCTTATCAGTTGAGGCCGCGCACGGAGGAGATGAACTGCTTCAGTTCCGTGGTCTGCGGGTTGGCGAACAGCGTTTTGCTGTCGCCCTGCTCCCAGACTTTCCCCTGGTGCATAAACACCACGCGGTCGCCCACCTCGCGGGCAAAATTCATTTCATGGGTCACGAGAATCAGGGTCATCCCCTCAGCCGCCAGCTGCTCCAGCACCTTGAGCACTTCGCCCACCAGCTCCGGGTCGAGCGCGGAGGTGATCTCGTCGCAGAGTAAAACTTTAGGCGACATCGCCAGCGCGCGGGCAATCGCCACGCGCTGCTGCTGGCCGCCGGAGAGGCTCGACGGGTAGTAATCCAGACGATCGCCAAGCCCCACTTTCTCCAGCATGCGCTGGGCCAGTTCGCGGCATTCGGCGGCGCTTTTCTTCAGCACCCGACGCGGGGCGAGCATCACGTTCTCCAGCGCCGTCATGTGCGGGAACAGGTTGAAGCTCTGAAACACCATCCCGACCGAGCGGCTGATTTCGCGCGCCTGAGAATCCCGGTCGGTAATGGTCATGCCGCCCAGCTTGATGCTGCCGTCCTGATAGCCTTCCAGGCCGTTGATGCAGCGCAGCAGCGTGCTTTTGCCCGATCCGCTGCGCCCGATGATGGAGATCACCTGGCCCATGTCGATATCCAGATCGACGCCCTTGAGCACGTGGTTATCGCCGTAGTACTTCTGCACCTGATTAATGGTGATGAGAGGCATTGAATTTGGTCTCCAGATAGCGGCTGTAGCGCGACAGCGGATAACACAGAATAAAGTAGCCCAGCGCCACCAGCGCAAAAACCTTAAACGGCTGATAGGTCACGTTGGTCAGCATGGTGCCGGCCTTGGTCAGCTCGATGAAGCCGATAATCGACGCCAGCGCGGTGCCTTTAATCACCTGCACCGCAAAGCCCACCGTCGGGGCGATGCCGATGCGCAGCGCCTGCGGGGCGACGACGCGAAACAGGGTCTGGCCGAAGGTCAGCCCCAGGCAGCGCGACGCTTCCCACTGGCCTTTAGGCAGGGCGCGAATGCTGCCGTACCAGATATCGAGCAGAAATGCGCTGGTGTAGAAGGTTAACGCCAGCGAGGCGGCGGTCCACGGCGAAACGTCGATGCCGTACAGCGCCACGCCGAAGAAGGCCAGGAACAGCTGCATCAGCAGCGGCGTGCCCTGAAACAGCTCGATATAGCCGCGGATAATGCGCTTCACCGTGCGACCGCCCGTCAGGCGCAGCAGCAGGAGCGGCAGCGTTACCACCGCCCCGCCGACAAACGCCACCAGCGACAGCAGTACCGTCCAGCGTCCGGCCAGCAGCAGGTTGCGAATAATGTCCCAGTCGGTAAAGGTGGTCATCATGCCTGCACCCCCAGCCATTTGCGTCCTGCCGCCATCATCAGCTGGCGCAGGGTAATCGACAGCGCTAAGTAAATCCCGGTTGTCACCAGATAGACCTCAAAGCTCAAAAACGTTCTGGACTGGATCAGGTTAGCGGCGAAGGTCAGCTCTTCATAGGAGACCTGCGACACCACCGACGAGCCGAGCATCACGATGATGCACTGGCTCACCAGCGCCGGATAAATGCGCTGCAGCGCGGGCGGCAGCACCACGCGAATAAACGTCTGCAGACGGGTCAGCCCCAGCACGCGCCCGGCCTCCCACTGTCCTTTCGGCGTGACCTGAATGCCCGCGCGGATAATTTCGGTGCTGTACGCGCCCAGGTTCACCACCATTGCCAGCAGCGCCGCCTCCCCCGCCGTCATCTTCAGGCCAAGATTCGGCAGGCCGAAGACGATGAAAAACAGCTGCACCACAAACGGCGTGTTGCGGATGATCTCCACGTAGCCGCCCCAGATCCGGCTGTACCAGGTGGTGCGTCCGCTGCGGATCGCCGCGCCGAAAATCCCGATTGCCAGCCCGCCGACGGTTGCCATTACCGTCAGCTGAATGGTGACCCACAATCCCGCCAGCAGCTCCGGCCAGTGCGGCCAGAGGGCTGAAAAATCAAGTTGCTCCGTCATCGGCTCAGGCGCCAAGGTTTGCCGGCAGCGGGGCCTTCAGCCATTGCTCGGACAGGCCGTTCAGCGTGCCGTCCTTGATGCCCTGCTCAATCAGCGCATCCACTTTCGCCTTCAGGGCCGGTTCGTTCTTCTTCAGGCCGATAAAGCACGGTGAGTCTTTCAACATAAAGCTCGGCACCGGGGCTTTATCCGCGTTCTGGCGCGAAATGGCCGCCACCACGAGGTTGCCGGTCGCCACGTACTGCACCTGGCCGGAGAGGTAGGCCGAGAGCGTGGTGTTGTTGTCTTCGTAGCGTTTCACGTTGGCGTCTTTCGGTGCCAGGCCGGTCAGCACCATGTCCTCCACCGCCCCGCGCGTCACACCGATGGTTTTTCCGCTCAGCGCGGCGGCGTCCTTCAGCTCGGCGCCTTTCGGGCCAAACACGCCGAGGAAGAACGGCGCGTAGGCGCGGCTGAAGTCGATCACCTTCTCGCGTTCCGGGTTTTTACCGAGGCTGGAAATGACCAGATCCACCTTATCGGTTTGCAGGTACGGCACGCGGTTGGCGCTGGTCACCGGCACCAGCTGCAGCTTGAGCTTCATCTGTTTCGCCAGATAGCGCGCCATATCGATGTCGTAGCCCTGCGGCTGCAGATCGGTCCCCACCGAGCCAAACGGCGGGAAATCCTGCGGAACGGCAATGCGAATGGTGCCGCGCTTCTCGATATCCTGAAGCTGGTCAGCCTTTGCGGGCAGCAGAGTGAAGAGACAGGCGGCCCCGGCCAGTGCAATAAACAGTTTTTTCATGGTGCTTCCCCGTAACGTTAACATGAAACAAAAGATTCTTTGAATGTGATTTTGCAACTAATGTGCCAGATAAGGCGAAGCGGGGAATTTTCTCTTAAAGCCTGATAAAACGCGGACGGGGCGAAAATACTCTCTATTTTCGCCCCGTTCAATTGCACCATTTCAATGCAAAGCACCAGCCTGATGCCCCATTATCGTTGTTCGAGTTCGTCCAGCTGCTGGTAGAGGGAGGCAATCTCGTGAATGCGCGGGCGGCCTTTATCGAGAATGTCATGCAGGAAGGCGTTCGCCAGCAGGTTGATCAGGCTGTTGACCGAGGAATAACTGTCATAGGCGGAGACGCTGTCCAGCGGGGCGCAGAGCTGCCAGCTCGCCAGCGGAAACAGGCTGTGGGCCTGCGGCTCGCACATCAGCAGCACCGGAATGCCGCTACTCTGAAGCTGCTGCATCAGCGGACGAATGATGCGCGGGCGGCGGCGGAAAGCCATCATCACCACCAGATCGTCCGGCGTTAAGTCCACCAGCTCCTCGCTCAGGCTCTGCCCCGGCTGCGGCAGGACCAGCACTTGACCGCGCGCCTGCAGCAGCTGCTGGCGCAGGTGGAGCGCCGCCGGATAGGCGTTACGCATGCCGATAATCACAATGCGCCGCGCCTTGACCATGCAGGCCATGGCGTCGGCAAACTGCTGCGCGTCAAGGGCATTGACCCACTGGGTCAGGTTCGCCATCTCCTGCTTGTAGTGGCGCGCCAGCAGCGTGTTGCCCTGCACCGCATCGCGATTATCGGTGAGCGGCATCCCGCTCTGGCGCAGGGTGCGCAGCTCGTCGCGCATATCCTTATATTTCTCATAGCCCAGACGCTTAAACAGGCGGCTGACCGTGGCTTTCGACACCCCGCTCAGTTGCGCCAGCTCGGCGCTGTTGTAGCTGATCAGGTCGTCAAAATGGTCGAATATAAAGTCTGCCACCCGTTGCTCCTGCGGCGACAGCGACGGGTATTGTGCTTTCAGACGTTCATCCAGTTGTTCCATAGCGCCTCTGTAACTTTTGTTTCATCACATTATACCTTTCTTTATACGTATTCATTATACGTGCCAGCTTACTGAAACTTTTCTTTCAGAACTGGAACAGCTTTTGCAGCGCCTTGTGACTTTCAGTGTTACGAGGACTTCTCATGCAAAGCAACGTCTCCACGCACGGCATGGCCGTTGCGCCCCACCATCTTGCCAGCCAGAGCGCGCTGGCGGTGTTGCGCGAAGGCGGCAGCGCGATTGAAGCGATGGTCGCGGCGGCGGCCACCATCGCCGTGGTTTACCCCCACATGAACGGGCTGGGCGGCGATGGCTTCTGGCTTATCGTGCCGCCAGAAGGCGACCCCATCGCCATTGATGCCAGCGGCGCGGCGGGATCGCGCGCGACGTTTGCCGCCTACAACGGGCACAAGCACATTCCTCATCGCGGACCGCAGGCGGCGCTGACCGTCGCCGGCACGGTGAGCGGCTGGGACGAGGCGCTGAAGGTCTCCCGCGAGATGACCGGCAAGTCGCTGCCGCTGGCCCGCCTGCTGGCCGACGCCATTGATTATGCGCAAAACGGCACCCCGGTCACGGCCTCACAGGCCCATGCCACGGCCAGTAAATTCGACGAGCTTAAGGCCATCCCCGGCTTCGCGGAAACGTGGCTGGTGAACGATAAGCCGCCGCAGGTCGGGAGCCGTTTTTACCAGCCCGCCATGGCCTCAACCCTGACGCGCCTCGTAGAGGACGGTCTGGACAGCTTTTATCGCGGCCCGCTGGCGGACGTGCTGGCGCACGGTATGGAGACGCTGGGCATGCCCGTGACGCTGGCCGATCTTAACGCGCACGTTGCCCGGCGCACCGCGCCGCTGAAGCTGCAGCATCAGCAGGGGGAGATCTTTAACCACGCCCCGCCGACGCAGGGGCTGGTCTCGCTGGCGATACTCGGCATCACCGACCGCCTGAATATGGCGGAGGCCGACGACGCGGACACCATTCACCGCATCGTTGAAGCCACCAAGCTGGCCTTTGGCCTGCGCGATGCCCACATTACCGACCCGCGTGAGCTGAAAACCGAGATTCAGGAACTGCTGGATCCCGCCGCCCTGCAGGCGCTTGCCGACAGGGTTGACGACGGCCACGCCGCGCCGTGGGGAACAGGAAAAGGGCCTGGCGATACCGTGTGGATGGGGGTGATGGATAACAGCGGGCTTGCCGTGTCGTTTATCCAGAGTATTTATCACGAGTTCGGCAGCGGCGTGGTGCTGCCCGATACCGGCATCGTCTGGCAGAACCGGGGGGCGTCGTTCAGCCTCGACCCCGCTCATCTTCTGGCCCTCGCACCGGGCAAACAGCCTTTCCATACCCTGAACCCGGCGGCGGCGCGTCTTAAGGACGGGCGCGTAATGGTCTACGGATCGATGGGCGGTGACGGACAGCCGCAAACCCAGGCCGCGCTCTTTACCCGCTACGTGGTTCAGGGCGTGCCCTTGCAGGAAAGCATTTCCCGCCCGCGCTGGCTGCTGGGGCGCACCTGGGGACAAACCTCAGACACGTTAAAGCTGGAAGGACGCTTTAGCGCTGAGACGGTCTCACGGCTTCAGGTACTCGGACATGAGGTAGAAATATTCCCTGACTTCAGTGAAGCGATGGGCCACGCGGGCGCGATTGTCCGGCACCCCAACGGGCTGTTTGAAGGGGCGTTTGACCCGCGCAGCAACGGCGCGGCCGCCGGATACTGAGGAGAAAACAATGACGACACAACAACCCGACTGGCAGGCGTATCTTGCGCAAATGGAGTCCGTACTCGGCGTGACGCTGGACGATGCCCGCCGCGCCGAGCTGCAGTTGCAGTTCAGCCGCATTGCCAGCATGGCCGCCCCGCTGATGGCGCTGCCGCTAGACGACCGTCTGGAGATCGCAGGAGTGTATAAAGCATGACGCTACACGAGATGAGTATCAGCGACATTCAACAGGCGCTGAGCGCGGGCGAGCTGAGCGCCCATGAGATTGCCCGCCAGACGCTGGAGGCGATTGGGTGCGTTAATCCGCAGATCAATGCCTGGACCACCGTGACGGAAGCACGCATGCTCGCCGAGGCCGAGAACATCGACACCCTGCGCCGCGAGAAGCGCCCCCTGCCGCCGCTGGCGGGCGTGCCCTACGCGGTGAAAAACCTGTTCGACGTTGCCGGACACACCACCCTCGCGGGCGCCGAGCTGTTCAGCCAGCGTCCCGCTGCGGCCGCTGACAGCTTCGCCGTGCGCCAGCTGCGCAGCGCGGGCGGGCTGCTGTCCGGGATGGTGAATATGGACGCCTACGCCTACGGCTTTACCACCGAGAACAGCCACTACGGCGCGACGCGTAACCCGCACGACCTGACGCGCATTGCGGGCGGGTCCTCTGGCGGTTCAGCCGCCGCCGTAGCCGCCGGGCTGGTGCACTTTTCGCTCGGCACCGACACCAACGGGTCGATTCGCGTTCCGGCCTCCCTGTGCGGCATCTATGGCCTCAAGCCCACCTTTGGCCGCCTGTCACGATCCGGCAGCCATCCGTTTGTCGCGAGCCTGGATCATATCGGCCCCTTCGCCCGCCGCGTGTGCGACCTGGCGTCCGTGTACGACGCGCTGCAGGGCCGGGACAGCAGCGACCGTTTTCAGGCAGAGAGCTCGCGCGAGCAGACGCGCCCCCTGCTAGACCGCGGGCTTGACGGCCTGCGCTGCGCGGTGCTCGGCGGCTACTTCACCACCTGGTGCGACGCACAGGCCAGAGACGCCGTGGCGCGGGTGGCGAAGGCGCTCGACGTGCAGGATGAGCTGCAGTTTCCGGACGCCGAGCTGGCGCGCTCCGCGGCGTTTATCATCAGCGCCTCCGAAGGGGGAAATCAGTACCTGCCCGCGCTTCGCCGCGAGCCCGAGCGCTTTGAGCCGCACTCCCGGGAGCGACTGCTGGCAGGCGCGATGATCCCCTCCGCCTGGTATATTCAGGCCCAGCGGTTCCGCGCGCAGGCGCGCCAGGCGTTTCACGCACTGTTTGCCCTGGCCGACGTGCTGATCGCCCCCGCGACGCCGCGCAGCGCCACGCGGATCGGCGAGCAAACCATGGAGATTAACGGTCAGTCGCTCCCCATCCGCGCCAGCATGGGGATGCTGACCCAGCCGATTTCATTTTTGGGCCTGCCCGTGACCACCGTTCCGCTGCGCACCGCACATGGCGAGCCGATTGGCCTGCAGCTGATTGCCGCGCCGTTTAACGAGCAGGCCTGCCTGCGCGTCGCGCGCGTGCTGGAAGAGAGTGGGATCGCCGATGCCCGTCCGGCGGAGGTGGCAGCATGATAAATCACGATGACATTAACCTGCCGTGGGTGGTTGCCGAGGTGACCGCCGCGTTTTATCGCTATGAAGACGCGCTGGTGAGTAACAACATTGCCGTGCTGGACGAGCTGTTCTGGCACGACAAAAACACGGTGCGTCTGGGGGCGGGTGAAAACCTGTACGGGATCGATGAAATCCGCGCCTTTAGGGCGGCGCGCCCGTCTGCCGGGCTTCAGCGGACGCTGCGCCACACCGTGATTACCACCTTCGGGGAGGATTATGCCGTGTGCAGCACCGAGTTTACCCGTGAAGGTACGGAGCGGATTGGCCGCCAGCAGCAGACGTGGGTAAGGTTTGCCTACGGGTGGCGGATCGTGGCGGCGCAGGTGAGTTTGATGTCGTAGCCGTAGGCCGGGTAAGGCGCAGCCGCCACCCGGCAAAACACGGCTCAATTACTTCTGAAACGGATGCACCTCCCGCCAGTGGTCGGCGATCTGCTGGCGGGTACAGACCCACACCCGCTCGTGCTGCTCAACGTAATCCAGGAACCGTTGCAGCGCACGAAAACGCCCCGGCCTTCCCAGCAGGCGGCAGTGCATGCCGATGGACATCATCTTTGGCGCGCTCTCCCCCTCCTCGTACAGCACGTCAAAGCTGTCCTTCAGGTACGTATAAAACTGCTCGGCGGTGTTAAAACCCTGCGCGGTCGCAAAGCGCATGTCGTTCGCATCCAGCGTATACGGCACAATCAGGTGCGGTTTTTGGGTGCCGTCGCCGCAGGCCACTTCCGTCCAGAAGGGCAGGTCGTCGCCGTAGTAGTCGCTGTCGTAGTCAAAACCACCGTGCTCTACCACCAGCTGGCGGGTGTTGGGGCTGTCACGCCCGGTGTACCAGCCGGTTGGCGGCTTGCCGAACAGGTCGGTAAGAACCTGCACCGCCTTATGCAGGTGGTCGCGCTCCTGGCTGATGTCCATATTTTGATAGTGGATCCAGCGCCAGCCGTGGCTGACCACGTCGTAATCCGCCGTCTTAATCGCCTCAACGATCTCCGGGTGACGCGCCAGCGCCATTGCCACGCCAAAGACCGTCAGCGGCAGGCCGCGTTTTTGAAATTCATTGTGGATCCGCCAGAACCCGGCGCGACTGCCGTATTCGTAGAGGGAGTCCATCGACATGTGTTTATCCGGGTAGCTGGCCGCGCCGATGATGTCCGACAGGAACTGTTCGGATCCTGCATCGCCATGCAGAACGTGGTTTTCCGCCCCTTCTTCATAATTGAGCACAAACTGCACCGCGATACGCGCCTGATTCGGCCACCGCGCGTGCGGCGGGTTGCCCGCGTAGCCGCGCAGATCCCGCGGATAATCCTGTTCGAAAAGCCCCATACCACCCCCAAAAGTTAAAATGGATTCAATACCTGAAAATGCCCGCTTAACGGTTTGTTCTCCGGGAAGGCCAGATCCCCATGCTTGCTGGTCGAGAGCCCCAGCGCCACCAGCGATTCCACCATCTTCACCGCCGCGCTGACGCCGTCGATCACCGGCACGCGCAGCTCGCGGGTCAGCTCCTGCGCAAGGGTCGCCATGCCGCCGCAGCCGAGCACGATGGCGCCGCAGCCATCCTCTTTCAGTGCCTGTATACAGCGCGCGCGCACCTTCTCCTGCGCCAGACCGCTGCCGTCCTCCAGCGCCAGCACCGGAAGGTCGATGGCGTGCAGCGCTGCGCAGTGGTCCTGAAAGCCATACTGGTGCAGAAGATGGCGGGCAATAATCAGTGTGCGCGGCAGCGTGGTGACCACCGAAAAGCGCGTCGCCACCAGCGTCGCCATATGCATAGCGGCTTCAGCAATGCCGACTACCGGCCCCTGCGCCAGCTCGCGCGCCGCCAGCAGTCCCGGATCGCCAAAGCAGGCAATCACGTGACCGTCCACGCCCTGCTCCCTGCCTTTTTTGATCTGTTCCAGGACACCAACGGCGGCGATGGCCTCATCAAAGTGGCCTTCTATAGACGGCACGCCCGCGCCCGGACAGACCGCGAGGATCTCCGTTCCCGGCGCCGCCACCGCGCGGGCCGCCGCGCCGATGGTTTCCGTCATCGCGAGGCTGGTGTTGGGGTTGATCACTTGTATACAGACAGACATTACGACTCCTTGTGGCCGGCAAACAGCCGGGCAAAATCAGGCAGGCACTCGCCCGCCCGCTCGAAGCAGAGGCTGGCAACGATGTGTTCAAAATGGTGCATGAGGGCATCGCTTAGCGGCTGCAGCGCCTTCTGGCGCAGCAGATCTACAAGCTGTTCGTGGTCGTTGCAGCGACAGCCCTGACGCCACGGCGCGCCCCAGGTGGCAATCACCAGCGAGGAGCGCTGGCTCAGGCTTGTCACCATCTCCGTCAGCACCTGGTTGCCGGAGATGGCCTGCAGTTGTATGTGGAAACTGGCGGAATGTCGGATTGCCGCCGGGCCGTCGTACGCCTCGTGCGCCTGCTGCTCCTGACGAATAATGGCCTCCAGCGCGGCAAGGTGCGGCGGCTGACAGTGCGCCAGCACATCCGGCAGGTTAGCGACCTCCAGCAGCGCGCGGGTGCGGAAGATGTGCCGCGCCTCTTCCACCGTCGGGCTGGCGACGTGTGCACCACGTTTGGGCGTCAGGGTGACCATTTGCACAGCGGCGAGTCGTTGAAGCACCTTGCGGATGCCCGTGCGGCTCACGCCAAACACCTCGGCCAGCGCCTCTTCCGGCAATTTGCTCCCCGGCAGCAGCTGATGTTCCACAATCGCGGTCATCAGCGCCTGGAAGATGGTTTCGTCTTTGTCATGCAGGTCTGGCGCGGTCTGCAGGGCGTTTATGTTGTTCATTCACCACTCCGAATTTTACTTTCCGTTATCGAATCGTATACATAAAAATAAAATATTGCATACAAGATTTATTATTTTGGCCTGAATCCTGCAACACCGTTTGCACTCCCACTCAACGGGTTTTCATTCACAGGAGCAGGTTTCATGCCAAACAGTCAAAACGCACAGCAGAGTACGGCCGCTGATTCCGGTGCGGTTTACAGCCCACGTCTTTGCAATGAGGATCTGGCACCGACGCGTGACCAGAACTGGAGCTGGTACAACATCTTTTCTTTCTGGATGTCCGACGTTCACAGCATGGGGGGTTACGTTGTTGCCGCGAGCTTCTTTACGCTCGGGCTGGCAAGCTGGCAGGTGCTGCTCTGCCTGCTGGTGGGGATCTGCATTGTGCAGTTGTGCGCCAACCTGGTAGCCAAACCGAGCCAGATGGCGGGCGTGCCCTATGCGGTGATCAGCCGTCAGGCGTTTGGCGTCTTCGGGGCCAATATTCCGGCGGTGATCCGCGGGCTTATCGCCTTTGCGTGGTACGGCATCCAGACCTGGCTTGCCGCCAACGCGCTGATGCTGGTGGTGCTGAAGTTCTGGCCTTCTCTGGCGAGCCTTACCACCGGTGCCTTCCTGGGCCTGTCGCCGCTGGGCTGGATCTGCTTTGCCATTATGTGGGTTCTTCAGGCGATGGTATTCTGGCACGGCATGAGCGCCATTAAGCGCTTTATTGATATCGCCGGTCCGGCGGTCTATGTGGTGATGCTGGCCCTCGCGGGCTGGATTGTATACAAGACCGGTTTTGACGGGATCTCTTTCACTCTCGCCAGCAAATCCCTGAGCGCGGGCGAGCAGACCTGGCAGATGATCACCGCGATCGCGCTGGTGGTCTCCTACTTCTCCGGCCCGCTGCTCAACTTTGGCGACTTCTCCCGCTACGGGAAAAGCATGGGCGAGATCCGCCGCGGCAACCGCTGGGGGCTGCCGTTTAACTTCCTGCTGTTCTCCATCGTCACCGTGGTGATTGTGTCCGGCACCCAGTCGCTGTTTGGCCGCATGATCACCGATCCGATCGAGACCGTCAGCCGCGTGGGCAACGATCTGGCCGTGGCAATTGGCCTGCTGACAATGATCACCGCCACCATCGGGATCAACATCGTCGCGAACTTTGTCTCACCGGCGTTTGATTTCTCTAACTGCTCGCCGCAGAAGATCAGCTTCCGCACCGGAGGGATGATTGCCGCCGTCGGCTCGATCCTGCTCACCCCGTGGAACCTGTTCAACTCGCCGGAGCTCATCCATTACACCCTGGACGTGCTCGGAGCGTTTATCGGCCCGCTGTTCGGCATTCTGATTGCCGATTTCTACCTGATTAAGCGCGGCAAGGTGTCGGTAGACGATCTGTTCGACGACACGCCAAAGGGCAAATACTGGTACCGCAACGGCTTTAACCCGAAGGCTATTGGCACGCTGATCCCATCCGTTGCCGTAGGTCTGGTGATTGGCTTTATCCCGGCCCTGCATGAAGTGGCAAACTTCAGCTGGTTTATCGGCGTCTTCCTCGGCGGCGTGACCTACCGCTGGTTGGCGCGGGAAGAGCGCGAGACGGCAGGCGCGGCCTCGTTCAGCTCCCGCGTGGCGACGCAAAAAGAGTAACCCCCTCCCTCCGGCCGCAGTTTATCTGCGGCCCGTTCATTCTGGCACCGTTCTTGCTGAGCTTTTTCACCCCGCTACGCAAACACTAAGGCAGGACCCACGATGGAATACCAGACTGCGATACGCGGTGCATTTTTCGATATCGCGCAGATCTGCGACAGCGCAGACGCGATTGCCCAACACGCCCGCTACCTTGAGGACGGGCTGCTGTTTATCCAGAACGGAAAAATTCTGGCGCACATGGCGTGGCAGGAGGGCGAGCAGTATCTCGACCCCCACAAAGGCTACACGGACCTGCGCGGCAGGCTGCTGCTGCCCGGTTTTGTCGACACCCACGTTCATTATCCACAAACGGAGATGATCGGCGCCTTTGGCGAACAGCTGCTGGAGTGGCTAACCACCTACACCTTCCCGGTGGAGAGCCAGTTTGCCGATGAAGCCTACGCGAAAGAGGTCGCCGAATTTTTCATTAACCAACTGGTGAGCAACGGCACCACCACCGCGCTGGTGTTTTGCACGCTGCATCCGCAATCGGTCGAAGCGCTGTTTACCGAAGCCCTGCGCCTCAACATGCGCCTTATAGCCGGAAAGGTGATGATGGACCGGCACGCGCCGGACTACCTGAGCGAAGATGCAAAGCAGAGCTATCGGCAGACGCGGGAGCTGATCCAGCGCTGGCATCAACGGGGTCGGCTGGGGTATGCCATTACGCCGCGTTTTGCCCCGACGTCCTCACCCGAGCTGCTCGCCGCGGTCAGCCTGCTCAGAGAGGAGTTTCCGGATACCTGGCTGCAGACCCATCTCAGCGAAAACCCAAACGAAGTGGCCTGGGTGAACGATCTCTGGCCGGAGCACGAGCGCTATCTGGACGTATATCACCACTACGGCCTGACCGGCGAGCGCAGCGTGTTTGCCCACGCGATTCATCTGCATCACAGCGAGTGGCAGTGCCTGCACGACACCGGTTCGGCGGTGGCGTTTTGCCCCACCTCGAACCTGTTTCTCGGCAGCGGGCTGTTTCGCCTGCCCGCCTGCTGGCAGCACAAGGTGCGGATGGGCATCGGCACCGACGTCGGCGCGGGCACCACCTTCAGTATGCTGCGCACCCTGGGAGAAGCCTACAAGGTCGGCCAGCTTCAGAGCTACCGCCTGCGCGCCAGCGAGGCGTTTTATCACGCCACGCTGGGCGGCGCGCACGCCCTCAGGCTGGACGATAAGATTGGCAACTTCGCCCCCGGCAAAGAGGCGGATTTCGTGGTTATCGATCCTGACGTGACGCCGCTGCAGCGCCTGCGCAATCGCCGCTGTCAGGATATCTACGAGCAGCTATTTGTGCTGATGACCCTGGGCGACGAGCGCAACATCAGTGAGACCTGGGTCAACGGCGAGCGGGTGTGGTCAACTGCCCCGGTAGGTTGACCACCCGCCTGGCGCAATCACAAACGGCAGATGGAAGTGCTCGTCTGCCGCTTCTCCCGTCACGAACTCAATTTGCGCGCAGGGGTAGATCGTCTCCCGGCCGGTTGCGCGAAACCACCCGCCGATCTCCGCCACCAGCCGATAGCGGCCTTTTGGCAGGAAAGGGACAAATTCGGTGATGCGACCATTAGCGTTGGTCACGTCCGTCGCCATGATTTCGCCCTCCCGTTCTAGGTGAACCGTCACGCCCGCTGCGGGTTTGCCCGTTGAAATATCGAGAATATGGGTGCTGAGCGTGCTCATTCGCTAATCACTCCTTCAAGGCGCAGCAGCGTAATTTCCCGCAGCTGTTCCAGCGCAGCATGGATTTCCTGCGCGTCGCTGTTTTCCAGCCGTGCATTCAGTATCTGTAAAATGTCCTCGCCGCTCCGGCCTTTCGCGCGGATCAGAAACACCCGGCCGAAGCGGGCCTCGTAGCGGGCGTTACCCTCGCGCAGCGCCTGCGCAAGCGCCGCGTCACGGTCATTCACCGCGCCCTGCTCCTGACGCGACAGCGCCGCCTCCACCTGTGCACCCGCGGGCTTTTCCCCGATGCGCGGGTGCGCGCTCAGGGCTTGCGCTAACGCCACTTCGTCCCAGCGCTGCATCAGCGCCTGCGCCGCGATCGTCAATTCACTCCGGCTCGGGTAAGGCCGTCCACAAACCAGCGCCTCAGCCCAGCCGGGGAGCGCCACGCAGGGGGTGAGCAGCGCGAGAGCCTCTTTCTCAGGAAGATGATTGAAGTCGTGCAGTGCGATCATAGTGTCTCCTTTATTGTCCTCCTCCGGGTTGTTGCACAAACCACGCCACTCTTGTCGCCGATGTGAAACAGTCGATTCTGTATGGCTGGACAGGAAATTATTGATTCATAAAAAGGCATATTCACCGTGTTTGCGCACCTTAGCAGTGCAAACTCACCTCCCACAACGCCGTTTTCGCCACTCTGCAGCCTGGTACGCAAATTGCTGAAGGTTTTTACACCCTGCAAAAGGAGAGAAGCATGAAAGCAATCGTCATTGGCGCGGGTATTGGCGGCCTGAGCGCTGCCGTCGCGCTAAAGAAAGCGGGAATCGACTGTACCGTGTTCGAAGCCGTAAAAGAGATCCGGCCCGTCGGGGCGGCCATCTCCATCTGGCCTAACGGCGTGAAGTGTATGCAGCACCTCGGCATGGGCGACATTATCGAAACCTACGGCGGTCCGATGCGTTTTATGGCCTACAAAGATTACCGGCGCGGCGAGACCCTGACCCGCTTCAGCCTTGCCCCGCTGGTTGAGCGTACCGGAGGGCGTCCCTGCCCCGTCTCGCGCGCTGAACTCCAGCGCGAAATGCTGGACTTCTGGGGTCGCGACAAGGTGCAGTTCGGCAAGCGCGTGGAACACGTTCATGAAGACGACGCGGGCGTAAGCGTGACCTTTACCGATGGCACCACGGCAACAGGCGATTTTCTGATTGCCGCCGACGGCAGCCACTCGGCGGTTCGTCCGTACGTGCTGGGCTATACCCCGGAGCGCCGCTACGCCGGATATGTGAACTGGAACGGGCTGGTGAAGATTGATGAAGAGATTGCCCCGGCGCACCAGTGGACCACCTTCGTTGGCGAGGGTAAACGCGTGTCGCTGATGCCCGTCTCCAACGGACGCTTCTATTTCTTTTTTGACGTGCCGCTGCCCGCGGGCCTGGCGGAGGATCGCACCACCCTGCGCGCCGATCTCACGGGCTACTTCCGCGGCTGGGCGCCGCCGGTACAGAAGCTTATCGCCGCGCTGGATCCCGATACCACCAACCGCATTGAAATCCATGACATCGAGCCGTTCGACAGCCTGGTACGCGGCAACGTCGCGCTGCTCGGCGATGCCGGGCACAGCACCACGCCGGATATCGGCCAGGGCGGCTGCGCGGCCATGGAGGACGCCGTGGTGCTGGGCGAATGCCTGCGTGAAAACCACAACATTACTCTGGCGCTGCGGCAGTACGAAGCCCTGCGCTGTGACCGGGTGCGTGACCTGGTGCTGAAAGCGCGTAAACGCTGCGACGTCACCCACGGGAAAGATATGGCGTTGACGCAGGCCTGGTATCAGGAACTCAAAGAGGAGACCGGGGAACGCATTATCAACGGTCTGTGCGAGACCATTCAGGGCGGCCCGTTAGGCTGAACAAGAGGGACAACGATGAAAAGAGAACCGACACCACCCGCCCACTGCACGTTTGAGCCAGAGGACTGGCTGCGCCTGGCGAAATGCTGGCATCCGGTTGCGCGCGCCTGCGACGTCGGCCCGGCCCCCGTCAAGGCCACCCTGCTGGATGAACAGCTGGTGATTTACCGAATTAACGACCAGGTCGTGGTTGCCCGGGACGTGTGTCCGCACCGCGGCGTGCCGCTGACGCTCGGCTTTCACGACGAGCACGGGATTATCTGCCCCTACCACGGCTTACGCTTTGGTGAAGACGGCCGTTGCAACCGTATTCCGTCCAGCCCCGACCAGCCCGTTCCGGCGAAGCTGAACCTGATTAACTACGCGGTGGAAGAGCGCTTCGGCCTGATCTGGACCTGCCTGGCGTTTGACCCGGACAATCCCGTGCCGCTGCCCACCATGCCGCACTGGAGCGACAACGGATTTCAGCAGATCAACTGCCCGGCGTTTGAGGTGAACGGCTTCGCCGGGCGCCAGGTGGAGGGGTTTCTGGATGTTGCCCACTTTGCGTGGATCCATACCGATACCTTTGCCGATCCCAATAATCAGCTTGTCCCTATCTATCAGCCGCAGGAGACGCCCTTCGGTTTCGTGGCCGATTACTGGAGTTCCGTGAGCAACTATCCCGCCAGTTCACCCGTGCAGGCGCCAGAAGGGTTCCAGTGGCTGCGCCATTTTGAAATGCATCTGCCGTTTACCGCCACCCTGACGATTCATTTTCCGGGTGAATCGCGGCTGGTGATTATGAACGCCGCCTCGCCCGTCTCGTCACGGGTGACCCGCATGTTCGCGCCCATCGCGCGCAACTTTGATCTGCATATTCCGGTGGAGGACGTGCATGCCTTTAACCTGCGCATTTTTGAAGAGGATCGCCTGATGGTCGAAACCCAGCGCCCGGAAAGTCTGCCGCTGGATCTCAATCTGGAAGCCCATATTCCGGCAGATAAGAGTTCGATTGCCTACCGTCGGGGACTGAAGAAGATGGGCTTTGGCGAATTTTTCCTGGTATGACGGAGGCCAATATGCTGAACGTGATCGTTGACGGGCTGTGGCGCGAGGGGGATAAAAGCCTCGCCGTCAGGCTGGTGGCCGAAAACGGCGACGCGCTACCGGCGTGGCAACCCGGCGCGCACATTGATGTCCACCTGCCCTGCGGCGTGGTCCGCCAGTACTCTCTGACCGGGGCATGTGGCGACGAGAGCTATCTTATCTGCGTGGGGCGAGAAGCCGCCTCGCGCGGCGGGTCGCGCTACGTTCACGAAACGCTGCGTCCGGGACAGAGGCTTTCGATCTCGGCCCCGCGCAATCTGTTTCCGCTGCATCAGGCTGAGCGGGTATTGCTGCTGGCGGCAGGGATTGGCATTACGCCGCTGTATGCGATGGCATTGCAGCTGAAAGCGACCGGAACGCCGTTTACGCTGCACTATTACGTCAGAAACCGGGAAAACGCGGCGTTTGCGCGCGAGCTCTCGCAGTGCGGTGACTGCATTATTCATACCACCACCCCACGAACCACGCTGGCGGAGTATTTCCCCGCGCCTGAAGCGGGGCTGCACGTGTGGGTGTGCGGACCTGCGGGGTTTATGGAGAAAGCGCGCGATGTGGCGGCGGCGAAGGGATGGAATGACGCCCATATCCACAGCGAGGCGTTTCAGCCCGCTCCCCCTGTCACAAGCGGCGTCGCAGGCGAGATCTTTACGGTCAAACTTGCCTCTACCGGCGAGCGCTGGCCGGTGCCTGCGGATAAGACCATCGCTCAGGTATTACAGGAAAACGGCGTGGACGTGCCGCTGTCCTGCGAAATGGGGATCTGCGGCGCCTGCCTGACGCCGGTGATTGACGGCGTGGTGGACCACAGAGATAGCGTGCAGTCGGAGGCAGAAAAAAGCGCGGCTGACCAGCAGGTGGCGCTCTGCTGTTCGCGGAGTCACTCCGGGGAGCTGGTGATTGCGCTGTAAAACGAAAAAACCCTGCGATATTGCTATCGCAGGGTTTTCGAATTTGGCGGAAGCGTAGAGATTCGAACTCTAGAACCCTTTCGGGTCGCCGGTTTTCAAGACCGGTGCCTTCAACCGCTCGGCCACGCTTCCAAAGTGAGGCGCACTATAAACATCTATTAGCGCCTTGTAAAGCAGGAATTTTTCTATTTTTGCCTGCAGGCGTTTGACTGCGCAAAAAGTCACCCGGACGCTTTCCTGCCCTCCCCCCTTCCCCCCTTGTACATACCGTTACACAGCAACGCTCATCCTTTTAAATCACCGTGGTATAGAATGCCAAAAAAAATAGACGGCCATGTGTTTTGTAATGGTAATAAATCCGGGTAATGCGGGTTTTAACGCATTACTGTCATAGCGCCTTACTGGTTGATGATGAAAATCAAAAATACGTTTTGCTTACATATCCTGATGGCCGTTTTGGCCATTTTAGTCCTGAGTTTTCACCCGCTGGTGACAAGCTTTGATCCGCCGCTTAAATTCCAGCCGCTGATCAAGTCCATGGCAGGGACGACAAAAGAACAGGCGGAAAAAATAGCCACAATTTCCCATGCCTTAGAAGGGAATGCTATTTTCTTCCTTGGTGCGTCTGAGGTTGCCACCTCAGAAGAGGAACATTACGCCGTATTTAATTATTTTAATAAGCAATTGCACCAGCCCGTCGTGGCCTATGGCGATGCGTTTGTCGATGACGAAACGCAATTTTTACTTCTCTCGCGTTTTAAAGATAGCCTTAATGCAAACAGCAAAGTGGTGCTGCTTCTGGCGCCTGACGGCTTTTATTCAAAAGGCCTGCCGCCCGCTATCTATGCGGATAATTTTCCGGGCTCGATTTTTAATCCTCTGATGAAGGATCCGCAGGCGCGCCCGTTCCTGGTTAATTACCTGAAGCATATTGATGCGAAAGAGATAAGCCATTTAACCTTCGGGCAAATGCGTGTGTATGGCTGGCATCCGGCGCTGATGTGGGACGAGCTGAGTTTTCAGTTTGCAAACTTCTGCACCCTGATTAAAAACGACTGGCTGTCGCTGCTCAACATCAGACCACAGACGGCGCAGCCCTGGCCTCAGCAGCCAACCGCCCGTCTTTCCCCTGACTGGGATAAAGCGCTGGCGAATGCCCGCGAGTTGAATAAAAAGCGCCATCAGAGCGCGGCCACGCTGTGGATGGACAAAACGATTTACGACGAGGACGGTAAGCCGCAGCAGTGGGATGACACGCCGGTGGTGCCGGGGCAGTTCGCCGCGTTCAGGAAAACCGTTCAGCTTTTGAAAGCGCATCACGTGCAGGTGATTGCTATCGTCGACCCGGTTAACCCCTGGGCGCTTTACAATACCGACACCTTCCGCCCGTTCGATAAGCAGATTCAAACCATTCTGAAAGAGAACCAGATCCCGTATTTGGATATGTACGCCATGCCGTATCAGAACGGCTGGAACTGGGATCGTCTGCACCCTACCGAACTGGCCTGGGTGCCAATGCTTCGCTTTATTGCACAGAGTTTTAAATAATGAAAATCGCGATCCGTCTTTTTTGCCTTTATTTACTGCTGGCGATCACCGTCGTTGCATGGACCGCTGTCGATGACAGCATGAGTATGCAGCTGCATTTTGAATATCAAAAATTCTGAGGCGAAATGATGTACAGCTCAGGAATGTTTTTTGTCTGTTTATTTTCATCCGCGCTGGCGTTTGCGATGGTTAATCGTGTTTTACGCCACCGTCTGACCTGGCTAGTTTCCTTAACCGTGGTGACAGCATTAGGCTGGGGTTATATTTTTCAGGGCAATTACAGTGTTCCCGTGGCCGTATTTTGCTGGTTTTATCTTGTCGCCACGTTAAAAGAAAAAGGCAGATTAAAAACCTGGCAGGCGGTCGTTTTAACGCTGCTGCCCCTGGTTCTGGTGAAATTACATTTTAATTATCACCTCGGCACAATCGGTCTCTCTTTTATGACCTTCCGTGCTGTGGATGTACTGCTGTATCGCAGTAAAAAAGAGGGCCAGAATTTCCTGCACTATTTCTGCTATCTCTTTATGCCCTTTATTATTCTGGCCGGCCCGATGTATCGCTGGCGGACATGGATGAGCGATGTGAATAAGCCGGCATTTGTCCTGAACCGCGAACAGTTTTTAACGGCGCTGGAGCAAATTATTACCGGCATCATTCAGAAGTTCCTGTTTGCCATGCTGATCGATTCGCTCGTCGTGCAGCCCTGGAGCCATAAGCCGTTTACCCTGACCGTGGGCGTGGTGATGTCGATTGCCTATAGCGCCTATCTGTACTTCGATTTTGCGGGCTACAGCAATATGGCCATCGGCGCGGGTCGGCTGTTTGGGCTGAATATTCCGGCAAACTTCAACATGCCGCTCCTTGCGAAGAACCCGCAGGATTTCTGGCGCCGCTTCCACATCAGCCTGTCCGAATGGCTGCGCGACGTGGTCTTTATGCCCGTCTATATGAACCTGATGAAGTTTAACTTTTTCCGCCAGAACAAAACGCTGGCGCAAAATATCGGTATTTTTTGCACCCTGTTCTGCATGGGGGCGTGGAATGGCCTGGAACGCCATTACGTCATCAGCGGCGCGCTGTTTGGCGCGATTTCCGTCGCGCACAATATGCTGCTGTGGTCAGCCAAACGCAGCCCAACGTTACACCGCGGATTGCAGTATCCGGCCGTTGCGTTTTTGGGACGAATTCTGACGCTGGGAAGCGCCGCAGGATCCCTTTACATCTTCAGTGGAATGTCACCTCTATGAAAAATTACTCCGATCTTCAGGAACTGCAGGATTTCTTGCGTGCGGCACTGTGCGATCCCGCCTCCCCGCAGCAGCTGGCCATCAGCGGCAGCGACGAAACCTTAAGCTGGCTCCAGCTTTCCTCTGCCGTGACGGACTGGGCAGAGCGTTATCGACGCTGCCAGCCCGCAGACGGTACGCCGATCGTGCTGTACGGCCATCAGCAGGCCGAGTTCGCCGTGGCAATCTATAGCTGCCTGCTGCACAACATTCCGTACATCCCGGTGGACTGCATCTACCCGCAGGAGCGGCTTCGCGAGATCTGCAACCTGACCGGCGCCCCTTACTACTACGACGTGGCGACGCGGCAGTTCATCGCCACCGGCGAGGCGGGCAAGGTGCTGGAGGAGCAGGATCTGGCCTATATCATGTTTACCTCAGGCAGCACCGGAAAACCGAAAGGCGTGCAGATTGGACGTGAAAGCGTATGGCACTTCATGAAGTGGGTCAGCCAGGACTTTTCGCTGCCGGAAAAACCGGTGCTGATGAACCACGCGGTGTTCAGCTTTGACCTCTCCCTGATCCCTCTGCTGGCGAACCTGGCGATGGGAGGCCACATCGTGCTGAATGCCAAAGAGGATATCCAGAAAGAGAACTGGCTCGAGCGACTGCAAAGCAACGCGGTCTCCGCCTGGGTTTCCACCCCCTCTTTTGCCTACCAGCAACTGCTTTCTCCGCACTTTAACAGCGAGTATTTGCCTGCACTTAACGTCTTTATCTTCATTGGCGAAGTGCTCAATAAAGCGCTTGTGAAACAGCTCCGCCGCCGTTTCCCGCAGGCCAAAATCATCAACTCCTATGGCCCAACGGAAGCGACCATTGCGACAACCGTGGTTGAGATCACGGATGAGATCCTTAACAGCGACAGCGCGGTGCTGCCGGTGGGCGTGATGATGCCGGACAGCAGAATGGAAATTTCCGCCGAGGGCGAGCTGATTATCTGGGGCAAAAACGTCATGCGCGGCTATTTAGGCCTGCCGCAGGAGAACGCGGCAAAACTGCTGCGTCGGGAAAATGATGCGTTCCGCGGCTACCGGACCGGCGATCTGGGTTATGAAGACGGGCTCATCTACTGCCAGGGCCGCAACGACAGCCAGGTCAAGCTGAATGGCTACCGCATCGAGATCGGCGAGATTGAAAACCGCCTGCTGGCCATGTCCGGCATCAGCGAAGCGGTGGTGATGCCGCTGATGAAACCCTGCGGCAGCGTGCTGCGCATCGCCGCGTTCTGCGTGACGGAGCTGGCACCGGATGCAATCAAAACCTCGCTGGCAAACGTGGTGCCCCACTACATGGTGCCTTCACAAATTATCGTAAAAGACGCTTTCCCGCTAAATCCTAACGGCAAAATTGACCGCAAGCTGCTGGACGCTTACGCCCGCACACATTAATTATCCCAGGAAAAATGATGGAACACGATATTCTCGCCCTGTTTGAAAAAGTGTTATCCCGCAAGGTTGGCTTTCACGATGAGCTGATTGAATCGGACATTCTCGACTCCATTCTGGCAGTCGACATGGTGCTGGAGGTGCAGGACGTTTACGGCTGTATGATCCCGCCTACCGACGTGGCGACAGTGCTGAAAACCCCGGCCGATCTCGCCCGTTATATTGAAGAGAACCGTTAACGCCCCCTTCTCTGATGGCTCTGGGACTCACTCCAGAGCCCATCATTCGCTTTTCCCTTCTGGATACCATTCACACGAATGAAACCCACCGGTTTTACTATTTCTCCTACACTTTAGGGGTACTGTCGGTACGGGAAACAAAACAAGCCAACATCATGAAGACAATAATGGTTCGCTCTGCGCTCAGCCAGCGATCGTTGCGTCTTTAACAGAGGAGTCTGCGGTATGGCATTCGTAACAACGAAAGACGGCGTCAATATTTACTACAAAGACTGGGGTCCGAAAGAGGCTCAGCCCATTGTTTTCCATCACGGCTGGCCATTGAGTGCCGATGACTGGGATAACCAGATGCTCTTCTTCCTTGCGGAAGGCTACCGCGTTATCGCTATCGATCGTCGTGGTCACGGGCGTTCGGACCAGGTCAGCGAAGGGCACGATATGGATCATTATGCGGCTGACGCGTCGGCCGTGGTTGAAAGCCTGGATCTGCACAATGCGGTGCACGTCGGCCACTCTACCGGCGGTGGCCAGGTGGCCCGCTATGTTGCGAAGTACGGCCAGCCGCAGGGGCGCGTTGCCAAAGCGGTGCTCGTTAGCGCCGTTCCACCGTTGATGGTGAAAACAGAAAACAACCCTGGCGGGACACCTGTAGAGGTTTTCGACGGCTTCCGTAAAGCGCTGGCCGCGAATCGCGCCCAGTTTTACCTCGACGTCGCCAGCGGTCCTTTTTATGGGTTTAACCGGGCGGGGGCCGAGGTTTCACAGGGCACCATTCAGAACTGGTGGCGTCAGGGCATGATCGGTAGCGCCAGGGCCCACTATGAGGGAATTAAGGCGTTTTCAGAAACCGATCAGACAGAGGATTTGAAAACCATTACGGTTCCCGTTCTGGTGATGCAGGGGGATGACGATCAGGTCGTGCCTTATAAGAATGCCGCCCTTCTGCAGGACCAGCTGCTGGCGAATAGCGTGCTGAAAATCTATCCGGGCTTCCCGCACGGGATGCATACCACCCACGCGGATACCATTAACGCGGATATTCTGGCCTTTATCCGCTCATAGACGTCAGGTTTTCAGATACGCGCAAAAAGAAAAACCCCAGCTTAACGAGTAAGCTGGGGTTTATATCTGGCGGAAGCGCAGAGATTCGAACTCTGGAACCCTTTCGGGTCGCCGGTTTTCAAGACCGGTGCCTTCAACCGCTCGGCCACACTTCCTGAGTGAGGCGAACTATAAACACCTCACCGCATGCTGTAAAGAGTGGCTGCAATCGTTCGCTTTAAAATTAGCCAAAATGTGCTTAATCGGTTGAACTGACAACACATCGGCGATTTTCTCAGCATAAAATCCAGCCCTCTCGCTTAGTGCTTTTTGATGTACATATCTTTTGTGAAATAGTACCCCAGCTTATCCGGCGTAAAGCCACCCACCCATGGTTTCACCAGGTGCGTACGGACGTAGTGATAAACCGGAATGGCAGGCACATCGCGCCCAAGCAGATCCTCTGCCTGCTGGTAGAACTTACCCCGCTCTGCCGGCGTTTTGGCCTTTGCGGCGTTGATCAAGGCTTGATCGTAGTCCGGGTTGCTGTACTGGCTGGTGTTTTCACTGTCGCCGGTACGGAAGTTGTTCAGGAAGGTCGCCGCGTCGTCGTAGTCGGCAATCCAGGCGTAGCGCACCGCGTCAAAGTTGTGGGTGTGCATGGTATCCAGCATGGTTTTCCACTCCTGATTTTGCAGCTTCGCGTCTACGCCGAGGTTTTTCTTCCACATAGAGCTGGCCGCAATCGCGATGCGCTGGTGCGATTCAGAGGTGTTATAGAGCAGGTTGAAGCTCAGAGGATGGCTTTCGTTATACCCGGCCTCGTTGAGCAGTTTTTTCGCCTCAGCAATACGCTTGTCCAGCGGCCAGCTGGCGTAATCCGGATTCTGCAGCTTGACCCCGCCAATGTCCGGCTGGCTAATCAGCCACGCGGGACGCTGCCCCTGCCCCATCACCTTCTCAGCGATGATGTCTTTATCCAGCGCCATGTTCAGCGCCTTGCGCACGCGGGCATCGTTGAACGGCGGACGGGTGGTGTTGAATTCGTAGTAATAGGTCGCCAGCTGCGGGGAGACGTCCAGCTGGCTGCCCAGCGTTTTCTTCAACTGAGCAAACTGGTTAATGGGTACCGTATACACAATATCAATTTCGCCCGCTTTATAGCGGTTCACATCCGAGGCCTCGGAGGTGATCGGCAGATAGGTGACTTTGTTAATAACGGTATGCGCGTTATCCCAGTAGCGCGGGTTACGCTCCGCCACAATGCGTTCGTTGACCACCCACTGGGACAGCTTATACGCTCCGCTGCTGACGAAATGCTCCGGTTTGGTCCACTTTTCACCGAAGCGGCCAATCAGCACTTTATCCACCGGCACCAGCGACGGGTGCGCCAGCATCGCCAGGAACGCCGCGTTGGGCTGGGTGAGCGTCACTTCCAGCGTGGTGTCGTTAATTGCTTTTACGCCCAGCGTGTCGGGGGATTTTTTCCCCTGAGCGATATCGGCCGCGTTGACGATATGCATGTTGCCGGGATAGCTGGCGTACGGTGAAACGGTTTTTGGATCAACCAGGCGCTGCCAGCTCCAGACCACATCCTCTGCGGTAATGGCCGTCCCGTCGCTCCAGGTGATGCCCGGACGTAAGTGGAACGTCCAGACGGTGTTGTCCTTGTTCTCCCATTTTTCAGCCAGCCGGGGTTGGATTTCCCCTGACGGGGAGACGCTCACCAGCCCTTCGAATAAATCACTGATAATATTGAATTCGACATCGCTTTCGACTTTGTGCGGGTCGAGCGAAGCCGGTTCGCTGCCATTGTTTCTGACCAGTTCCTGTTTTTCGGCCAGCGCTGTTCCTGCCGGCACGTTAGCCGCCCAGGTCGCCGTGCTGGCGCACAGGATCCCGGCGGTGAGTAAAGAGAGCGTAAAGCGCGTGCGTGTTTGTGGTTTCATTTCCTTCGCCTTATTGTCTGTTTTATGACGATCCGGAGATAACTCTTAGCGCCCGAAAGGCAATAACGCAATATTTTTCAGTAACCTATAAGAGGTTGATCTGGTAAATACTTTTAAACCGCCGTTCATACTGGTTACACATGCTTTTGCAGAAGAAACGACCACCTTCAGCGCTAACGTGCTGAGTAAAGATGGGTAAAACCACTTTGAGACTGGCGCGCCGTTTCCTATTCTTTCCGTTAATTACATCTGTCATAAGAGAGTGACTCATGGATCGTATAATTACTTCCTCACGCGACCGCACATCGCTACTCAGCACCCACAAGGTGCTGCGCAATACCTATTTCATGCTCAGCCTGACGCTGGCGTTTTCGGCGATCACCGCTACCGCCAGCACCGTGCTGATGCTGCCGTCTCCGGGCCTGATCCTGACGCTGGTGGGGATGTACGGTCTGATGTTCCTGACCTACAAAACTGCTGATAAACCGGTCGGTATTCTTTCCGCGTTCGCCTTCACCGGCTTCCTGGGGTATATCCTGGGGCCGATCCTGAATGCGTACCTGTCTGCCGGTATGGGTGACGTGATTGGCATGGCGCTGGGCGGTACCGCGCTGGTGTTTTTCTGCTGCTCGGCCTACGTGCTGACCACGCGCAAGGATATGTCCTTCCTCGGCGGTATGCTGATGGCGGGTATCGTGGTGGTGCTGATTGGTATGGTGGCAAACATCTTCCTGCAGTTGCCTGCTCTGCACCTGGCGATTAGCGCGGTGTTTATCCTGCTGTCATCCGGCGCGATTCTGTATGAAACCAGCAACATTATTCACGGCGGTGAGACCAACTACATCCGCGCGACCGTGAGCCTGTATGTGTCGCTGTACAACATCTTCGTCAGCCTGCTGAGCATCCTGGGCTTCGCCAGCCGCGATTAAGCAGATCTGCTGAAACAAAAAGGAGAATGCCTCAGGCATTCTCCTTTTTTTATGCCCTGGTCACCGCGGCAAATATAGGTGGGATAGAGCCGGTCCCGTCCCGATGAAAATAGAACTGAGCCACGGTATTGACCTGGACCTCATTCGCTTTTCCCTCGTTGCGCGTAAAGTTAAATTCCGTACTGCAGGCCAGCGCACCGCCTGCGGCGAACAGAAGTCTCATTTTCATTTTTCTGCTCCGCTTTTGTAGCGAATGGCTTTGCACAGGCTGGTGAACGGACAATCGGTACGGCATGTCGCGCATATGACGCAGATGAGTGAAAAACAGGTGTCGACGTATAAATGCAACGCGCTGAAAAAGCTTAATGCCAACAATCTGCTCCAGCTTCTTCTGTAGGTCGAGGTTTCTCACGCCGCCCCTTATTTGCTAGACTAGGGGCGGTTTTTACTTTATCGACAGAGCACTATGTTCATTTTTGCAGGCCAGGAAATTGAGACCGATAGCGAAGGCTATCTGAAAGACACCACGCTATGGAGCGAGCCGCTGGCGGAGAAAATCGCCGAAAACGAAGGTATCGCCCTCTCCCCCGAACACTGGGAGGTGGTCCGTTTTGTGCGCGAGTTTTATCTCGAGTTCAACACCTCTCCGGCGATCCGCATGCTGGTTAAAGCAATGGCCAACAAATTTGGCGAAGAAAAAGGCAACAGCCGCTATCTGTATCGCCTGTTCCCGAAGGGCCCGGCAAAACAGGCCACCAAAATTGCCGGCCTGCCTAAACCGGTGAAGTGTATTTAATACCGAATACCGAAGTTCACATATTCCCTGCCGGGTTGATGCGGTTCCGTTAAGACCTTATCAACCCGGGCGCTGCGCGGCCCGCCTGCTTTCAGCCACGCCATCAGTTTTTCAACCTGCTCCGCGTCGCCGCAGGCGACCACCTCAACGCTGCCGTCGTCCATATTTCGCGCGTATCCCGTTAGCCCAAGCGTCATCGCTTCGCGCTGGGTGCTGTAGCGGAACCCGACGCTCTGAACAAGGCCGTGGACCCAGGCAATGGTGCAGACTTTTGACATCTTCCTTCTCCTTATCCGTCTGGCGCGTTGCATTTCCCCAGCGAACTCGGGAAAATGGCGGCCATTTTCTTGAATCGACAGAACAGCAAATTATGAGTGTACGTTTAGTGTTAGCCAAAGGGCGTGAGAAGTCATTACTGCGCCGTCATCCCTGGGTCTTTTCCGGCGCGGTTGCCCGTATGGAAGGCAAAGCCAGCCTCGGTGAAACCATTGATATTGTTGACCATCAGGGGAAATGGTTAGCGCGAGGCGCTTACTCGCCAGCCTCCCAGATCCGCGCGCGCGTCTGGACCTTCGATAAAGACGAAACCATCGATATCGATTTCTTTGTCCGCCGTCTGCAGCAGGCGCAGCAGTGGCGCGAGTGGCTGGCAAAGCGCGACGGGCTGGACAGCTATCGCCTGATTGCCGGTGAGTCCGACGGTCTGCCGGGCGTAACCATTGATCGCTTCGGCAATTTCCTGGTGCTGCAGCTCCTCAGCGCCGGGGCGGAATACCAGCGTGCCGCGCTGATTAGCGCCTTGCAAACCCTGTTCCCGGAATGCGCTATTTACGACCGCAGCGACGTGGCGGTGCGCAAAAAAGAGGGCATGGAGCTGACGCAGGGCCCGGTCACGGGTGAGCTGCCGCCTGCCCTGCTGCCAATTGAAGAGCACGGAATGAAGCTGCTGGTGGATATTCAGGGCGGGCACAAAACGGGTTACTACCTTGACCAGCGCGACAGCCGCCTGGCTACGCGTCAGTACGTTGCCGACAAACGCGTGCTGAACTGCTTCTCCTACACCGGCGGTTTTGCCGTTTCGGCGCTGATGGGCGGTTGTGCCCAGGTGGTCAGCGTGGATACCTCGCAGGAAGCGCTGGACGTGGCAAAACAGAACGTCGAGCTGAACAAACTGGACTTGAGCAAAGCCGAATTTATACGCGACGACGTCTTCAAGTTGCTGCGTAAATATCGCGATCAGGGCGAGAAGTTCGACGTCATCGTGATGGATCCGCCAAAGTTTGTGGAAAACAAAAGCCAGCTGATGGGCGCCTGCCGTGGGTATAAGGATATCAACATGCTGGCCATCCAGCTGCTGAACCCGGGCGGGGTGCTGCTCACCTTCTCCTGCTCCGGGCTGATGACCACCGATTTATTCCAAAAAATCATCGCCGATGCCGCAATAGATGCTGGTCGTGATGTACAATTTATAGAGCAGTTCCGTCAGGCAGCCGATCACCCCGTGATTGCTACCTACCCGGAAGGACTGTATCTGAAAGGGTTTGCCTGTCGCGTCATGTAACTTGAAAAGAGAAATATTGCCCGCACTTAATGTGTAAGTCGTATTTCCCGGGAGGTGACTATGATTGCCAGCAAATTCGGTATCGGCCAGCAGGTCCGCCACACTTTGCTTGGGTATTTGGGTGTGGTCGTGGATATCGACCCGGAGTATTCCCTTGATGAACCGTCAGCGGACGAACTGGCGGTGAACGCAGAGCTTCGCGCTGCACCCTGGTACCATGTGGTGATGGAAGGTGACGACGGACAACCCGTACATACCTACCTTGCCGAAGCGCAGCTGAGTAGCGAGCTGCAGGAAGAGCATCCGGAACAACCCACGATGGATGAACTTGCTCAGACTATCCGCAAACAGTTACAGGCTCCGCGCCTGCGGAACTAAGCGTGTAAAAAAAGCCCGATGAACGGGCTTTTTTTTATTACTTCGCCAGCCCCAGACGGGGGATATCGATTGCCGGACAGCGATCCATAACCACCTTCAATCCCGCATCCCGCGCCAGCACGGCAGCCTGCTCGTTAATCACGCCCAGCTGCATCCACAATGTTTTCGCCCCGACGGCAATCGCATCCTGCGCCACTTCCCATGCAGCCTCGGAATTACGGAAGACATCGACCATATCAATTTTTTCCGGCACGTCAGCGAGCGTGGCATAACCCTGCTGGCCCAGTAAGGTTTTCCCCGCCACTTTTGGCGACACCGGGATGACGTGATAGCCCTGATCGAGAAGGTATTTCATCACCCGATAGCTGGGACGGTCGGGTTTATCGCTCGCGCCCACCAGCGCAATGGTACGCGTGGATGTCAGAATCTCGGCAATATCGTTCTCTTTCATGGTTTTTCTCCTGGCTTTTTTAAAAGTGTACGCCAAAGCGCACATCTCAACCATCCATCCCATACAGATGTATGAGGGCAAAACGGCAAAATATGTCTATATGTTAGTAAACGTGATTATCGAAAGATTTAGATACATTAATGCGGCGACAGTATCTCTGACGGGAGCCTTCTATGAAAACCGGTTTTGCCACTGCTCTGATTGCGTTAGCGATGCCGGTTTGCGTTTTTGCCACCACGCTTCGGCTCTCTGGCGACATTGATCTTCTGGTTTTGGACGGGAAAAAGGTTTCCAGCTCGTTATTGCGCGGAGCTGACAGCATTGAGTTAGATAACGGGCCGCATCAGCTGGTGTTCCGGGTCGAAAAAGCAATCGGCCTGACTAACCATGAGCAGCGAATGTACATCTCTCCGCCGCTGATTGTCAGCTTTAATACCCGGCAAATCAGCCAGGTGAACATTACCCTGCCTCGCCTTGAAACGGAGAAGGAATCAGCGGCCTTCGACGCCTCGCCGCGCGTTGAGCTGCTGGACGGGAATGCAATGCCGATCCCGGTCAAGCTGGATATTCTGGCGTTGACCAGCGCCACAAAAAGCCCGGACTACGAGGCCGCAACGCAGGTCTATAACAAAGCCGGCAAACGCGCCTCCCTTCCGCAGTTTGCCACCATGATGGCGGACGACAGTACGCTGCTATCCGGCGTCTCGGAACTGGACGTCATTCCGCCGCAGTCCCAGAGCCTGACGGAACAGCGCCTTAAATTCTGGTTCCAGCAGGCCGATCCCGACACGCGGGCCCGGTTTTTACAGTGGGCAAAGCAACAACCTTCATCTTAAGCCACATTTTTTACGCCTTTCTCTTGCAGCGTCAGACGGTTCCCGTCATCGTGTAGTCAGTTAACCTGATGGATATGATTATGGAACTGACAACACGCACGCTGCCTGAACGCAAACATATTGCGCTGGTGGCGCACGATCACTGTAAACAAATGCTGCTTAACTGGGTTCGCCGCCATCAGCCGCTGTTGGAAAAGCACGCCCTGTCAGCGACCGGCACTACCGGTAACCTGATCCAGCGCGAAACGGGTCTGGAGGTGAATGCGATGCTGAGCGGCCCGATGGGCGGCGATCAGCAGGTCGGGGCACAGATTTCCGAAGGGAAAATTGATGTGCTGATCTTCTTCTGGGATCCGCTGAATGCGGTTCCGCACGATCCGGATGTCAAAGCGCTGCTGCGTCTGGCAACGGTGTGGAATATTCCGGTGGCGACGAACCTGTCAACGGCGGATTTCATCATTGAATCACCGCAGTTTAACTCGCCGGTTGAGATCCTTATTCCGGACTATCAGCGCTATCTTTCCGAGAGACTGAAGTAGCTTTTTTGCCGGGTGGCGGCTACGTCTACCCGGCCTGGAAATCTTGCCTGACGCCGTTATGGCTTCCGCGCCACCGGCACATCAATACTCTTCAGAATATCGACAAACACGGATGGCTCCTCTTTATTGAACAGCAGCCACACGCGATGACGCGCGCGGGTGATGGCCACGTACAGCAAACGTCGTTCTTCGGCATCCGGGAAGTCTTCCGGCACCGGCAGCAGGGCCTCTTCCATGACCGACTCGCGGGCCGGAGCCGGGAATCCGTCGCTGCCCTCCTTCAGCCCCACCACAATCACATAATCGGCCTGCTGCCCTTTGCTGGCGTGAATGGTCATAAATTCAAGCTGCAGTTTCGGCCAGCGGGTAGCGGCTTTTTCCAGCGCAGCAGGCTTAAGGTGATGATAACGCGCCAGCACCAGGATACGTTCATCGGGTTTCGCATAGCCGCTGAGCTTGTCCAGCAGCGGCTCCAGCTGGTCATCCGCCAGCAGGGTGACCGCTTTTTTATCCCCTGCCCGCAGGCTGTTTAGCGGCTTGGCCAGCTGGTGCGGGTTCTGCTGGATAAAGCGGTTGGCGATCTCACCAATCCGTGAATTGAAGCGGTATGTCGTGTCCAGATCGCTGCGGTCGCCTTCGCCAAAATAGTGGTGGAAGGCGGTCGTCAGTGAAAGCTGCGCCCCGCTGAAGCGGTAGATGGCCTGCCAGTCGTCCCCCACCGCAAACAGCGAGGTATGTTTATTTTGCGCCCGCAGCGCCGAGAGCAGTGCCGCACGCTGGGGTGAGATATCCTGGAACTCATCCACCAGAATATGCTTCCACGGGCTGACAAAGCGCCCCTTCTCCAGAATGACGATCGCCTGATGGATAAGACCGGAGAAATCAACGGCATTTTCCTCTTTCAGCGCGGTTTTCCAGGCTTTCAATAGCGGAGCCATCAGCTTGACCCGTTTTGAAAACAGATCGCGGATCGCCTCCGGCGCGCTTTCAATCATCTCTGCCTGCGAGCCGCCGTGCATCCGCATCAGGCTGACCCAGCGGTCAAGACGCGAGCCGAGCCGACGCGCCAGTTTTTCATCCTGCCAGAAGCTGCCCTCCGGCACCTCCCAGTTGAGTTCCTCTTCCAGCCATTGACGCCACCCTTTCGCCTGCGCCTTTTTCTCACTGCACTGCTGACGCCACGTTTTAATAAACAACGCCTGTCGCGCCTGCGCGTCGTTTTCCAGTTTACTGATGGCAGGCACTTTTTTACTGCCCTGCTGAATGATATGCAGCGCGAGGGCATGGAAGGTTCTGGCGGTAATATCCCGGGTGTGCAGCCGTTCCTGGATGCGTTCGTCCATCTCCTGTGCCGCCTTACGGCCAAAAGCCAGAAGCAGGATCTGATCGGCAACGGCCTCCCCGGTGGTGAGAAGCCAGCCCGCACGCGCCACCAGCACCGACGTTTTACCGCTTCCAGCCCCCGCCAGCACCAGCAGCGACTGCTCGCCGTTCACCACCGCGCGCGCCTGAGCAGGGTTGAGCGGTGAAGACTCCACCGTACTGAAAAAGTCGGCGTATTGGGTGAGCATGGCGTCCGTCCAGGCCTGGTTATGCGCCAGCCGGCTTTTATCCATATCGTTCAGCCAGGCCTGGCACTGACGCCAGGCATCGCGACAATTGTCGAACTCATCAAGACGCGTCACGGAGAGCGGCAGCGCCGAAAGTGCCTGTCGAATCTTTTGCTGCAGACCGGCGGTCTGCTGGCGCGTCAGCCACGTTTGCTGCGCGTTGCTTTGCGCGATATCGTCCAGCACCTGCTGCAGCACCTGAGCGGCAATCACGCTCATGTCGTGGCTCCACTGCTGCCAGAGCGCGTTCAGGTGATGGTGGAAACGCTGGGTTTCCGCCCACTCGGTACCGTGAAGGCGCACGACTTTGTCGTCAGGCAGAACGAACTCGAGCTCGCCCCACACCAGCCCGCGCTTGCAGTGAATAGCCAGAAGCTGATTAAACGGAATAAGGTATTCGTGGCGTTCTCCGGAGACTTTAACCCCGGCGTTGAGCAGAACAACTCTGTCATAGGGGTGTTGCGCCAGGCGTTTGCCTAAAGAAGTTGCTTTCAGTTCCATGTCCCGCCAAATCCACGAAGAGATAATTTACCTGACAGTTTAACTGCCAGTTTTAAGGTGCTCCAGCCTAAAAAAACGTTACAATCATTGGGCGTTAATTTTATCGAAAGGAAGTGAGGGTTTATGCGTACCGTTCTGAATGTGTTGAATTTTGTGCTGGGCGGTTTTGCCACCACCCTTTCCTGGCTTTTTGCCACGCTGGTGAGCATCGTCCTGATCTTCACCCTTCCCCTGACCTGTTCCTGCTGGGAAATCACGAAACTCTCGTTCATCCCCTACGGTAACGAAGCTATCCACGTTAACGAGCTGAACCCGGAGAGCAAAAGCGCCCTGATGAATACGGGGGGAACTTTGCTGAACATTATGTGGCTGATTTTCTTCGGCTGGTGGCTGTGCATCATGCATATTTTTGCCGGTATTGCGCAGTGCATCTCAATAATTGGTATTCCGGTCGGGCTCGCGAACTTTAAGATCGCCGCCATCGCCCTTTGGCCCGTCGGGCGTAGGGTGGTTCCGGTCGAAGTGGCCCAGGCGGCGCGTGAAGCGAACGCACGTCGTCGTTTTCAGTAAATAAGGTCTGGCCGCGTTTATGCTAAGTCCACTGCTTCGCCGTTATACCTGGAACAGCGCCTGGCTCTACAACGTCAGGATATTTATCGCGCTTTGCGGCACGGCTGCCCTGCCGTGGTGGCTGAATGATGTCAAGCTCACCATCCCCCTCACGCTGGGGGTGGTGGCCGGAGCGCTGGCGGATCTGGACGATCGCCTGGCCGGGCGTTTGCGGAATCTTGTCATTACGCTCGTCTGTTTTTTTATCGCCTCCGCGTCCGTTGAGTTACTTTTCCCCTGGCCGTGGCTGTTTGCTCTGGGCCTTACACTCTCCACCAGCGGGTTTATTTTGCTGGGCGGTCTGGGGCAGCGCTATGCCACTATCGCCTTTGGGGCCCTGCTGATCGCCATCTACACCATGCTGGGCGTTTCCCTGTACGACCAGTGGTATCAGCAGCCTGTGCTGCTGCTGTTGGGCGCCATCTGGTATAACCTGCTGACGTTAACCGGCCACCTAATCTTCCCGGTTCGTCCTCTGCAGGATAACCTTGCCCGCAGCTATGAGCAGCTAGCCCATTATCTGGAACTGAAATCCCGGCTGTTCGACCCGGATATCGAGGAAGAAAGCCAGGCGCCGCTTTACGATCTGGCGCTGGCAAACGGCCAGCTGGTCGCCACCCTTAACCAGACGAAAGCCTCGCTGCTTACCCGTCTGCGCGGGGATCGCGGCCAGCGCGGCACGCGCAGAACCTTGCACTACTATTTTGCCGCTCAGGACATTCATGAGCGCGCCAGCTCCTCACACGTTCAGTATGCCGCCCTGCGCGAGAAGTTCCGCTACAGCGACGTCATGTTCCGCTTTCAGCGCCTGCTGTCCATGCAGTCACAGGCATGCCAGCAGCTCGCGCGCTCCATTCTTTTGCGCACGCCCTATCAGCACGACTCCCGCTTCGAACGCGTGTTTAGCCATCTTGATGCGGCGCTCGACCGCGTGCAGGCCAGCGGAACGTCACCGGAACAGATCAAAGCGCTGGGTTTTCTGCTCAACAACCTGCGGGCGATTGATGCTCAGTTGGCGACGATTGAGTCCGAGCAGGCGATGGCACTGCCGGGCAGCGAGGTGGATAACCAGCTTGCAGATGACAGCGTGCACAGCGTGAGCGATATGTGGCTAAGGCTGAGCCGCAACTTCACGCCGGAGTCGGCGCTGTTTCGTCACGCGGTGCGAATGTCCCTGGTCTTATGCGTGGGGTATGCTTTTATCCAGATAACCGGTTTGCACCACGGCTACTGGATCCTGCTGACCAGCCTGTTTGTCTGTCAGCCGAACTATAACGCCACCCGACACCGCCTGGCATTGCGTATTATCGGCACCCTGGTCGGCGTCGCGATCGGCCTTCCGGTGCTCTATTTCGTGCCGTCCATTGAAGGACAGCTGATCCTGATCGTGATCACCGGCGTGTTGTTCTTCGCGTTTCGCAACGTGCAGTACGCCCATGCCACAATGTTCATCACGCTGCTGGTTCTGCTCTGCTTTAACCTGCTGGGTGAAGGGTTCGAGGTCGCCCTGCCCCGCGTACTCGATACCCTGATTGGCTGCGCTATCGCCTGGGCCGCCGTCAGCTTTATCTGGCCGGACTGGCGTTTCCGTAATCTACCGCGCGTGTTAGACAGGGCTATGAACGCCAACTGCCGATACCTGGACGCCATCCTTGAGCAGTATCATCAGGGCCGCGATAACCGCCTGGCTTACCGGATAGCGCGCCGCGATGCGCACAACAGCGATGCGGAACTGGCCTCGGTGGTCTCTAACATGTCAACGGAGCCTCGCGCCACGGCCGAGATTCGTGAGACGGCTTTCCGTCTGCTCTGCCTGAACCATACCTTCACCAGCTATATTTCCACGCTGGGCGCCCATCGCGAAAAACTCACCAACCCGGGCATCCTCAATCTGCTGGATGACGCGGTCTGTTATGTCGATGATGCACTGCATCACCGGCCAGCCGATGAACCGCGCGTGAGACAGGCGCTGGATGAACTTACCCAACGTATTGCGCATCTTGAGCCCGGAAACGACAGCAAAGCGCCTCTGGTGTTACAGCAGATTGGCCTGCTCATCGCCCTGCTGCCAGAAATTTGCCGGCTGCAACAACAAATCGCTACCTGGAGGAGTGATTCTCCAGTGGCTCAGGCAGCGCATTAAACCACTCCGTCAACTCCCGGCGAATGCCGGCCGGGAGTGCCGCCTCATGCAGCCCCTCGATCGCCCCTTCCAGCGCGAATAGCACTTTGATACTCAGCGCTTTATTTTTCGCCCGCATCTTCAGCCAGCTCTCCCTAGCGCCAAGCGCCCGCAGCGTTTCTTCGTTGGTGATGCCCGCTTCAAAGAGCAACACTTCCAGCTGAAAGGTCAGGTTTGGCAGGTCCTTAAGTCGATTGCGCTGATGCCGCTGGTAACGCTCTTTTCTTGCCGCATTAAGTGCGAAAGTGGAGAGCTGAAGCAGACGCTCCCTGTCCTGCCATAGCCCGTCATCCACCCGGTAATAGTTGAGAAGCACCGGACGGCCCCGCTTCATCAGGGTCAAAAAAGACGCGGCATTTTTCACACAGTATTTCGCACTTTCTTCACAGGCGCGGAGGTAGAGCTCACCTTCTGACACCATGGCAAAAACCGCATCATCCACTGCCAGGGTATAGCCGCCGAACAGCGCGCGATGATGAATTTCACCCAGTGGTGACAGGTATTCCTGGGATTTATAAATCCGTTCATAAGATATCTTTTTCATGATATTTCCCTTCAAAATCATAAAGTAACAACGAAATTTCTTACTAGCGGATCCGTTAGCAGGAAAATAGGCAACTTAGCGTCGTTGAGCAAGATGATTTTTCGAAGGACATCAACATTGAATGAATTTTGCGAGTCGCTTTCCGAAAATGAGGTTGATCTTTATGCATGCAGGGGTTACTGTATATCCATACAGTAACTACAGGGCTGGAATGAATATGTACACTTCAGGCTATGCAAATCGCTCAACTTCTCTCTCCTCTACCGCGGGCACTGTCGCGCAGAACACCGTTGGGGGTGCTTCGACGGGGCTTATTAGTGAAGTGGTTTACCGTGAAGACCAGCCTCTGTTGACCCAACTCCTGCTGCTTCCGTTATTACAGCAGCTTGGTCAGCAATCACGCTGGCAGCTCTGGCTGACGCCGCAGCAAAAACTGAGCCGCCAATGGGTGCAGTCTGCAGGCCTGCCGCTGGCAAAGGTTATGCAGATCAACCAGCTTTCTCCCTGCGATACCGTCGAATCGATGATTCGCGCGTTACGCACCGGAAATTACAGCGTGGTGATCGGGTGGTTACCGGAAGAGTTGACGGAAGAGGAACATTTTCGTCTGACCGAAGCGGCTGAAGAAGGGAATGCGATCGGGTTTATCATGCGCCCGGTTCGTCCAGATTCTTATCGCAGAGGACAACTTTCTGGGCTAAAAATTCACTCAAATTTGTATCATTGAGTGAAATTAAGATTTTTCCTGGAATTTTTTTTGACCGCAGGATGCGGTTTTAGTTCCCGGCCTCAAAATTGCGGCAAGGCTTGTCTGGTGCGGTTCTCCTTAATTTTATTGCACAAAATTCGTTCTAAAAATGTTAAATAATAGGTATACGGAACTTTTTTTTTCATATGCCTGACAGACTTCACACTTGTAAGTTTTCAGCTACGTTGTAGACTTTACATCGCCAGGGGTGCTCGGCCTAAGCCGAAGATATCGGTAGATTTATATTTGACCACGCCCCCCGGTGAAGGATTTAACCGTGATTCTCTCTTGAGACCTTCATGGCGAATTTTGGATGATAACGAGGCGCAAAAAATGAAAAAGACAGCTATCGCGATTGCAGTGGCACTGGCTGGCTTCGCTACCGTAGCGCAGGCCGCTCCGAAAGATAATACCTGGTATGCAGGTGGTAAACTGGGCTGGTCTCAGTTCCATGACACTGGCTGGTACAACAGCAGCCTGAACAACGATGGCCCTACTCACGAGAGCCAGCTTGGTGCAGGTGCGTTCGGTGGCTATCAGGTTAACCCGTATGTTGGCTTTGAAATGGGTTACGACTGGTTAGGTCGTATGCCATACAAAGGCGACACCATCAATGGCGCTTTCAAAGCTCAGGGCGTTCAGCTGACCGCTAAACTGGGTTACCCAGTAACTGACGATCTGGACGTGTACACCCGTCTGGGCGGCATGGTATGGCGTGCAGACTCCAGCAACAACATCGCTGGCGACGACCATGACACTGGCGTTTCCCCAGTATTCGCTGGTGGCGTTGAGTGGGCTATGACCCGTGACATCGCTACCCGTCTGGAATACCAGTGGGTTAACAACATCGGTGACGGTGCTACCGTTGGCGTTCGTCCAGACAACGGCATGCTGAGCGTAGGTGTTTCCTACCGTTTCGGCCAGCAGGAAGATGCAGCACCAGTTGTTGCTCCAGCGCCGGCTCCAGCTCCAGAAGTACAGACCAAGCACTTCACTCTGAAGTCTGACGTTCTGTTCAACTTCAACAAAGCGACCCTGAAACCAGAAGGTCAGCAGGCACTGGATCAGCTGTACACCCAGCTGAGCAACCTGGATCCTAAAGACGGTTCTGTAGTGGTTCTGGGCTTCACCGACCGCATCGGTTCTGACGCTTACAACCAGAAACTGTCTGAGAAACGTGCTCAGTCTGTTGTTGATTACCTGATCTCTAAAGGTATCCCAGCTAACAAGATCTCCCCACGTGGTATGGGCGAATCTAACCCAGTTACTGGCAACACCTGTGACAACGTTAAAGCTCGCGCTGCACTGATCGACTGCCTGGCACCAGATCGTCGCGTAGAGATCGAAGTTAAAGGCGTTAAAGACGTTGTAACTCAGCCAGCGGCATAAGTTATCGTCTTATAAAAAAACCCCGCCATGCGGGGTTTTTTATTGTCTGAAGAAAACTAAAATCTATTTTTTGCCCAACAACGCCTGAAGGTCGTTTTTCAGCGACGACATCTGGTTGGCGTACTTCTCTTTATGTTCGGCATCCTCAATCAGCTGCACGATAGTTTCCGACAGGGTCTTACCACGCCGTTGTGCCAGCCCGGCCAGACGCTGCCAAACCACGAACTCCAGGTCGATGGATTTTTTCCGGGTATGCTGATGCTCAGCATTAAAATGCCGTTTACGTCGCGCGCGGATAGTTTGCTTCATCCGGTTTAACAACGCAGGATTAATGTGCTTCTCAATCCAGCCATTGACCTGTACCGGTTCATTTTCGAGGGTCAGCAAAATATCCACGGCTTCTTGCGCAGCGCTGGCTTCGATGTAGCAGGTGATCAGCTCCCCTTCACGGTGCTTTTTGACCAGGTACTTCCATTTCCAGCCGCTTTCGAGATTTTCCAGTTGTTGATATTTCATTGCGATCTCAGTGTTACCACGTAACTCTGTTCAGAATATCAGTTTTTTAGCAATCTGCTGAAAAGAAATCATATCCTGTGAGTGACTGCAGCCAATCCGCCTGCTGAAATACCAATCCTGCTTGGGTAGAGCCCCCCGCTTACGGTATACTCCACGCTTTTACATCTGACTAAAAAACATCAACTTTGACCATTACGAAACTAGCATGGCGTGACCTTGTTCCGGATGCCGAGAGCTATCAGGAACTGTTTGCACAGCCCGATCTCGCAAAAGAACACGAATTCATCCTTAGCGATACGCAACCACGCTTACATTATGCGCTGGAGCAGACGTTAAGCCCGTGGGCGACATCGCCCTTCATGCTGCTGAAAGCCCCGGAAGAAGCGGAATATCTGTCGCTGCTTGGGGATGCCACGCGCCAGCTGCGGCCAGACACCACCGCGGTATTTGGCGGCCAGTATCGTATCGCGGGGCATAATATTACCTTCGGACCGGCGGACCAGGCCGACGGTCGTTTTGCTACTAACGGCGAGGTAATTACCGCTAATTGGGTCGAGGCTGAACAGCTGTTTGGCTGTCTGCGCCAGTTTAACGGCGAGCTTTCCCTGCAGCCGGGGCTGGTGCATCGTGCAAACGGCGGCGTGCTCATCATCTCTCTAAGCACTTTGCTCGCGCAGCCGCTGCTGTGGATGCGTCTGAAAACCGTTGTGACCCAACAGCGCTTTGACTGGGTCGGTTACGACGAGTCTCGTCCTCTTCCTGTCTCCGTGCCGTCAATGCCGCTGTCGCTGACCGTCGTGCTGACGGGTGACCGCGAATCGCTGGCGGACTTCCAGGAGATGGAGCCGGAACTGGCCGAGCAGGCAGTTTACAGCGAATACGAAGACAACATTCAGATTGCCGATGCGGACGACATGGCGCAGTGGTGTCAGTGGGTGATGGCCGTGGCGGAACGTTTTGCATTGCCAGCGCCTGCCGCCGACGCGTGGCCGGGTTTAATCCGCGAAGCCGTTCGCTATACCGGTGACCAGGAAACCTTGCCTCTCTGCCCGCTCTGGATCGGCAAGCAGCTGCGTGAAGTCGGTACGATCAGCGGTAACGGTGCGTTTACTGGCGAACAGCTCACGCAGATGCTGGCGCAGCGAGAGTGGCGCGAAGGCTATCTTGCTGACCGCATGCAGGATGAAATTCTGCTGGAACAAATTCTGGTCGAGACAGAAGGCGAACGCGTTGGGCAGATCAACGCCCTCTCGGTGATCGAGTTTCCTGGCCATCCGCGCGCGTTCGGTGAACCCTCGCGAATCAGCTGCGTTGTGCATATTGGCGACGGCGAGTTTACCGATATTGAACGCAAGGCCGAACTGGGCGGCAACATTCACGCCAAAGGCATGATGATCATGCAGGCATTTTTGATGTCTGAGCTGCAGCTTGAGCAGCAAATCCCCTTCTCCGCCTCGCTGACGTTTGAGCAGTCCTACAGCGAAGTGGATGGCGATAGTGCCTCAATGGCGGAGCTGTGTGCCTTAATCAGCGCCCTGGCGGACGTGCCGATCAACCAGAACATTGCTATTACCGGTTCGGTCGATCAATTTGGTCGTGCTCAGCCCGTTGGCGGTCTGAACGAAAAAATTGAAGGCTTCTTCTCTGTCTGTCAGCAGCGCGGTTTAAACGGCAAACAGGGTGTGATTATTCCGGCGCCTAACGTACGCCATCTCAGCCTGTGCCAGGATATTCTGGACGCGGTTGAACAGGAACAATTCGCCATCTGGGCCATCGAAGGGATTGAGGATGCACTACCCTTACTGACAAACCTGGTTTGGGATGGCGAAGGTCAGACAACTTTGATGCAGACTATCCAGGAGCGCATTGCTCAGGCGACGCAGCAGGATGCTCGCCATCGTTATCCATGGCCGTTACGCTGGCTGGGCTGGTTCAGTTCGAACTGATCGGACTTGTTCAGCGTACACGTGTTAGCTATCCTGCGTCCTTCACTAAAATAAGGCTTACTGAGAACATGGTAGATAAACGCGAATCCTATACAAAAGAAGATCTTCTTGCCTCTGGTCGCGGAGAACTGTTTGGCGCGAAAGGCCCACAGTTACCGGCCCCGAACATGCTGATGATGGACCGTGTCGTGAAAATGACCGAAACCGGCGGCAACTTCGATAAGGGTTACGTAGAAGCAGAACTTGATATCAACCCGGACCTGTGGTTCTTCGGTTGCCACTTTATTGGCGATCCGGTAATGCCTGGCTGCCTGGGCCTGGATGCCATGTGGCAGCTGGTTGGCTTCTATCTGGGCTGGCTGGGTGGTGAAGGTAAAGGCCGCGCGCTGGGCGTGGGCGAAGTGAAATTCACTGGTCAGGTTCTGCCTACGGCGAAGAAAGTCACCTATCGTATTCACTTCAAGCGCATCGTTAACCGTCGCCTGATTATGGGCCTGGCGGATGGCGAAGTGCTGGTAGACGGTCGTCTGATCTATACCGCGAACGACCTGAAAGTGGGTCTGTTCCAGGACACTTCCGCGTTCTGATATCGCTTTAAGCGACCCCGGAAAGGCGAAACCTCCGCAGTGCGGAGGTTTCTTTTTTTAAAGAGACGTTATCAGGCTATAAGTGCCCTGTCGCCGATGGCTTCTCGCCAGCCTCCAAGCCATTGTGACCTTTGATTTATCGTCTGATAAGGACACATTTCTTTCGAACGTCCAGCGATGCCGGCCTGATAACCACGTTGATGAGCCCGTTCCAGGCGATCTCGTTTCTGTCTCTTCATGCCTCGTTTCCCTCATTCTTTTGTCTGGTGGAAAGAAAACAGTGTCCGCGCCAGATGCGCAGGCACAGATAACGAATACCCCGAATTAGTCCCAGCGTCAATGTTCAAAATTCATACGGGTGTCATATTTGTGAGCTAGCCAGAAGATCATTTGTACAAAAAATGTGACCCGGCACAAGTAACAACCTGACGCAAAAACGAAAAAAAAACCGCAATCAGCACCAGGCCGATTGCGGTTTTTGACGATGAATTTTACTTATGGCAGCCGGGAAATTTCCCTGGCGATACTGGCTGACTCCTGCGCCCAACCCTGAGCCAGCACTTTCACCATTTCATCATAGCCATCCTTCTGCTGCTTCAGCTCCAGATGGAAAGGACGCTTAATCAGCTGTCCCTGATGATTCAACAGCCACTCGCCGCTGATGACAACGGCACCGTCATAACGGCCGTGGAAGCCCGTTACCGTGACGTTCAGCGTGTCCTGATCGCTTCCCAAAGGCTGGGAGGCAACAACCCAGCCCGGAAGCTGACTGCCCAGATTCGCCACCAGCGTGTTGCGTAACTGCTGGTCCAGCGGGCTGGCCCACAGGTTGTTGTTGGCGATAACGTACTGTACATCGCTGGTCTGATAGACCACCCCGTTGCCGGCCAGGTAATCCGGCACGGCGACCTGCTCAACCCACAGCAGACGGTTGCCCTGCGAGGCGGAACTTTGCGTAACCGCATGCGTCACCAGAGGCAGCTGGTAGTAGCTTTTCGTTTCGCTCCCGGAGCTACAGGCCGTGAGTACCATCGCTCCTGCAATCGCTAGCCATTTTTTCATTGTTTCGCCCTCTTCGGCTCAGGATCCTTTTTATCTTTCGCTTCGAACACCAGCGCGTTGCTCTTCTCGTTGAGCGTTTTCAGAACCGGCTGCAGTTCACGCAAGACCTGATCGAGACGCTGCATATCTGCCACCATCTTGTTGTACGCCGCCGAGCCAGGCTGGAAGCCCTGCATACTGCGATTCAGCTCGCGCAGCGTTTTCTGCATATCCTGCGGCAGCTGCTGCATACTCTGGTTTGCAGTAATCTTGTTGATGTTATCCAGCGTGGTCTGCAGGCGCTGCATTGTCGCCTGGCTTTGATGTAACGAACCTGTCGCCGCCTCAATCATTGGGTTCAGAGGCAGATTGTTAATTTTATCCAGCGTTTCCATGAGACGCTGCTGGATCTGGGCCAGACCGCTGCTTACCGTTGGGATGATCTTGTAACCACCAAACTCACGCATACCGGTAATCGGCGGCGCTTTTGGATAGAAGTCCATATCGACATACAGTGCGCCGGTCACCAGGTTACCGGTTTTCAGCGAGCCGCGCAGACCGCGATTCATCAGGTCGGTGATGTGCTCGCCGATATCCTGATTCTCACCAATCTGGTTGATCAGGCGCTCAGGCTCAATGCGGATCAGCACCGGAATACGGTAATCATCATCAAGCATCTGCTTAAGGCCTGGAACAAAGTAAGGCACTTGTCCCACCGTCCCCAGACGAATACCGCGGAACTCAACGGGCGCCCCAGGCTGCAGGCCGCGAACAGAATCCTTAAAGAACATCAGGTAGTCGATGTGATCGGTATAGAGTGCATCCTGAATGCTTTTTTGATCGTCGAACAGGCGGAAAGCAGTGTTCTCCGCAACCGGCTGCCCCAGGTCCAGACCTTCGGGTACGTCAAAACTCACGCCGCCGCCAAACAGTGTTGTCAGCGAGCCCATTTCTACACGCATGCCCGCCGAGGTCAGATCCACCGCGATGCCGCTGTCTTTCCAGAAACGGACGTTGCTGGTAACCAGACGATCGTTAGGCGCATTGATGAACAGCTGATAGCTGATGGATCTTTTCTGAGGATCAAAGGTGCTTTTCTCCACCGAACCCACGCGATAGCCGCGGAAAAGTACCGGGTCGCCCGCCGTGAGCTGGCCCGCTTTTTTACTGTCGAGGATCACGCGGATACCTTTTGCATCAGGCGGTGCTAGCGGCGGTGAATCCAGAAGCTGGTACTGCGCCGGCTGGCTGCCTTTTGCACCCGGCTGCAGTTCGATGTAGGCACCTGAGAGCAGCGTTCCTAAGCCGCTGATCCCTTCACGTCCCACCTGCGGTTTAACCACCCAGAAAACAGAATCGCCGTGCAGGAGTTTTTCCATGCCGGCATTAAGACGCGCCTTAATCTCCACATGGGTTAAATCGTCGGTCAGGGTTGCGCTTTCCACCACGCCCACATCCACGCTGCGGCTTTTGATGGTCGTTTTACCGCCCTCAATTCCTTCGGCATTGGTGGTAATCAGCGTCACTTCCGGTCCCTGATGGCTGTAGTGATAAAACAGGATCCATGCACCGATCAGCGCGGTCACGATGGGGAAAATCCACACCGGCGACCAGTTTTTGACCTTCTGCACTTTCGCCTCTCCACTCTTATTTTCCATGCTCTTACTCTTCCTCATGGCTTGATTCAGGCTCACGATCCCACGATAAACGAGGGTCGAAGGTCATGGCCGCAAACATGGTCATAATTACCACCAGTGCAAACATTAAAGCCCCCATCGCGGGATAAATACTCATCAAACCGCCCATCCGCACCAGCGCAGAGAGAACGGCAATCACAAACACGTCGATCATTGACCAACGACCGACAAATTCGACCACTTCGTAAATCAGATGCATGCGTTCACTGTCGCGTTTTCCGTGGCCTTTTGCATCCCAACAGAGCCAGGCAATGGCGATCATTTTTAAAGTGGGCACCATGATACTGGCGATGAAAATCACGCCGGCGACAGGATAGGATCCTTCGCTCCACAGCAGTATGACCCCGGCGAGGATCGTCGAGGGCATTTTATCGCCGAGCAAATCGGTGATCATAATCGGCAGAATATTAGCGGGCAGATACAGCATGACGGACGTGACCAGCAGTGCCATCGTCCACTGCAGGCTATTTTTACGGCGAACATGGCCCTTCGTTTCGCAGCGCGGACAAACCTCAAGATCGGCGGGCAGCACGGCGGTACAGCACGGACAAGAACGGAGCCCCTGGCGGATACCCGGCACGCCGACCTTCACCGTCTGCGCGAGCGTCGGTGCCGGGGCGATATCGTCCCAGGCCCAGCGCCTGTCCACGCACTGGAAAGCACGCAGCTGCAGGACACAGTACAGACACCAGGGAATAAAACTGCTGCCTATCCCCACGTCGCCGTACGCCATCAGCTTCACGAAACTGACCAGTATCCCTGCGAGAAAGATCTCGGCCATCCCCCAGCTTTTGAGCTGAAAAAGGATGCGCGCGAGCCGGATTTTCAGCGGTGACGGCATCCTGACGCGGTTAACCAGCAGCAGGATGATGACCAGGCAGAACGCCGGGACTATCTGGACGAAGAGCAGAAAAAAGGTGCCGAGGCTGGCGTAATCTTCCGAGAACATCACGCCCGGGATTTCAAGCAGATCCACCTGGCTTGTCATCCCGCCTACCTTCATATAGACGAAGGGGAAGAGATTGGAGAGCAGCAGCATGAACAGTGCTGCCAGCGCGTAAGCGGTGGGACGCTGCCGCGGCGCGTCCCACTCTGTTGTCAACGTCGCGCCACAGCGTGGACACTGGGCTTTATGTCCGTGACCAAGCTCTGGCAACGCCACGAGCAAATCGCATTGCGAGCATAATATATGCCTGTCGGCATGGTGCTGGTCACACATATTTAATCCCTGTTATGCGCCGTTTTTCAGAGACTCAAGGTACTCCCAGCGCTCAAATGCTTCTTCCAGGGCTTTTTCAGCCGCGGACATTTCAGCCAGTACTTTCTGAGTATAGTCATGCGATTGGGTAAAGAATGAGGCATCAGCAACCTGCGCTTGCAGCTCCTCAAGCGCGGCCTCCAGCTCTTCAAGACGCTGAGGTAGCCCCTCCAGTTCGCGCTGCAGGTTATAGCTTAGTTTAGCCGAGGTTTTCTTGACAGTTTCTGCTTTTGTTACAGCAGGTTCAGAACTTGTTCTGGACTTCGACTGTTTCTGCGCCAGAGACTGCGACTGCTGCCCTTTTGCGTCGTGATAACCGCCCACGTACTGGCCAATTCGCCCTTCACCTTCTAAGATCCAGCACTCGGTCACGGTGTTATCCACGAACTGACGATCGTGGCTAACCAGCATCACGGTTCCCTGATACCCATCGATCAGCTCTTCGAGTAATTCCAGCGTTTCGACATCCAAATCGTTCGTCGGTTCATCGAGGATCAACAGATTACTTGGCTTCAGGAACAGACGGGCCAGCAGAAGACGGTTACGCTCCCCGCCAGACAGCGCGCGCACCGGTGTCATGGCGCGTTTCGGGTGGAACAGGAAGTCCTGCAGGTAGCCCAGAACGTGACGCGGCTTGCCGTTTACCATCACTTCCTGTTTACCTTCGGCGAGGTTGTCCATCACCGTGCGGTCCGGATCCAGCTCCGCACGGTGCTGATCGAAGTAGGCCACTTCCAGCTTGGTGCCACAGTGAATGCGACCGCTGTCGGCCTGCAGCTGGCCCAGCATCAGCTTCAGCAGCGTGGTTTTGCCGCAGCCGTTCGGGCCGATGAGCGCAATTTTGTCCCCGCGCTGAACCTGCGCAGAGAAATCTTTCACCAGCACCTTGCCGTCAACCTGGTAGTTAACGTTTTCCATTTCGAAGACAATCTTGCCGGAGCGGGACGCCTCTTCCACCTGCATTTTGGCGCTGCCCATGACTTCGCGGCGCTCGCTGCGCTCGCGACGCATCGCCTTCAGGGCACGCACGCGGCCTTCGTTACGGGTACGGCGGGCTTTGATGCCCTGGCGGATCCAGACCTCCTCCTGCGCCAGCTTGCGGTCGAACTCCGCATTCTGCAGCTCTTCCACGCGCAGGTTTTCTTCTTTCTCCAGCAGATAGGTGTCGTAATCGCCAGGATAGGTGACCAGCTTGCCGCGGTCGAGGTCAACAATGCGCGTCGCCATATTGCGAATAAACGAACGGTCGTGCGAGATGAAGATGATGGTGCCGCTGAAGGTTTTCAGGAAACCTTCCAGCCAGTCAATTGCTTCGATATCCAGGTGGTTGGTTGGTTCGTCCAGCAGCAGTACCTTAGGGCCGCTGACCAGCGCGCGCCCCAGCGCCGCTTTACGCAGCCAGCCGCCGGAGAGCGCCGACAGCTCCATGTCGGGTTCCAGCCCGAGCTGCGCCAGCACCTCGTTAATGCGGTTTTCCAGCTGCCACAAACCGTGGTGATCGAGCATCTCCTGCACTTTCGCCAGTTCGTTGAGATTCTTGTCGCTCGGGTCGGTCATCACCAGATGCGAAATCTCGTGATAGCGCTTCAGGTACTCCGCCTGCTCGGAGATGCCTTCCGCCACGAAATCGTACACGCTGCCGGTCACATGACGCGGCGGATCCTGCTGGAGGCGGGAGACGATCAGATCCTGCTCGTATACGATGCGGCCATCATCCAACCCCTGCTCGCGGTTGAGGATTTTCATCAGCGTGGATTTACCCGCGCCGTTACGGCCCACCAGACAGACGCGCTCGTTATCTTCGATATGCAGCTCTGCATTATCGAGAAGCGGTGAGTCGCTGAAAGAGAGCCACGCGCCGTGCATACTAATTAATGACATTTATTTTTCCTTTCAGACCGCGGTAATCAACCAGCAGTTATGAATTTGACGGTTACGGGCGAAGTCCTGAGACAGCGTTTTTTGACTGATTTCTTGTGCTTTCAGTCCCAGGGCTGCCAGGCCGTCATGATCCATACGGAAGCCGCGTTTGTTATTCGAGAACATAATGGTGCCGCCTTTGCGCAGCAGGCGCTTCAGGTCGGTCATCAGGCGCAGGTGATCGCGTTGAACGTCAAAGCTATCCTCCATGCGCTTGGAGTTAGAGAAGGTCGGCGGATCGATAAAGATCAGGTCGAACTGCTCGTCGGTATCGCGCAGCCAGCCCAGCACGTCGGCCTGCATCAGGCGATGCTGACGTCCGGTTAAGCCGTTCAGACGCAGGTTACGCTCGGCCCACTCGAGATAGGTGCGGGACATATCCACCGTGGTAGTGCTGCGCGCGCCGCCGAGACCGGCATGCACGCTGGCGCTGCCGGTGTAGGAAAACAGGTTGAGGAAATCTTTGCCCTTGCTCATCTGGCCGAGCATACGGCGGGCGATGCGGTGGTCGAGGAACAGGCCGGTATCAAGATAGTCGGTCAGGTTCACCCACAGGCGAGCGTTGTATTCGCCCACTTCGATAAAGTCGCCCTTTTCGCCCATCTTCTGGTACTGGTTTTTACCCTTCTGACGCTCGCGGGTTTTCAGCACCAGCTTGTTCGGCACAATCCCCAGCACGGCAATGGTGGCCGCAATGACGTCCAGCATGCGCTGGCGCGCTTTTTGCGCATCGATGGTTTTCGGCGGAGCATATTCCTGAATCACCACCCAGTCCGCATAGCGGTCAACCGCCACGTTGTACTCCGGCAGGTCGGCATCGTACAGGCGATAACACTCGATCCCTTCCTGCTTCGCCCATTTTTCAAATTTCTTCAGGTTCTTGCGCAGGCGGTTGGCGTAATCCTCTGCCACGCCGGTTGGCTTGCTGTCCGCCGCTTTCTCTGCCAGATGATAGTTTTTCTGCACGCAGTCCAGCGGGCCGTTTTTCGCTTTAAACTGGCGATCGGCACGCAGCTGCAGGCAGCTCAGCAGCTCCGGCGAGGCGCTGAACAGAGACAGATTCCAGCCGCCGAAGTGGTCCTTCATATTGCGGCCCAGCAGGCTGTGCAGGGCAATCAGCGCAGGCTCGCTGTCCAGACGCTCGCCGTATGGCGGGTTGCTGATTACGGTCCCGTACGGGCCCTTCGGCAGCGGGTTGGTCAGGTTCGCCACGTCTTTCACCTCGAAGGTAACCAGCTCGCCGATACCGGCGCGACGGGCGTTGCTGCGCGCGCGCTCAATGACGCGAGGGTCGCTATCCGAACCGTAGAAATGAGAGGTATATTCCGCCAGCCCCTTACGCGCGCGGGTCTGCGCGTCGTCTTTAACCTCTTTCCAGAGCGCTTCGTCGTGCTGCGCCCAGCCTTTGAAGCCCCAGTGGCCGCGGTGCAGCCCCGGCGCACGGTCGGTTGCCAGCATTGCAGCCTCAATCAGCAGCGTACCGGAGCCACACATTGGGTCGAGCAGCGGCGTGCCCGGCTGCCAGCCGGAGCGCATCACGATGGCGGCGGCCAGGGTTTCTTTGATCGGCGCCATACCGGTGCGATCGCGGTAGCCGCGCAGGTGCAGACCCGCGCCGCTCAGATCGAGGGAGATGCTCGCCGTGTCGCCGTTCAGCCAGACGTTGATACGCAGGTCCGGGTTTTCGCGATCAACGTTCGGACGTTCCTTATTTTTACGCGTGAAGCAGTCCACAATGGCGTCTTTTACGCGCAGGGCGCCGTACTGGCTGTTGCGGATCTCGTCGTTCACGCCGTTGAAATGCACCGCGAAGGTGGCGTTAGGCGTGAAGATCTCTGTCCAGTCGATCATCTGTACGCCGGTGTAGAGATCCAGGTCGCTATAGACCTTGCATTCCTTCATCGGCAGCATGATGCGCGACGCCAGACGGCTCCACATCAGGCTCTGGTAAATAAGCCGCGTGTCGCCCTCAAAATGGACACCACCCTGAACCACCTGACACTCTTGCGCGCCCAGGCTTTCCAGTTCAGTTTTTAACAGCTCTTCCAGCCCACGGGCCGTACTGGCAAACAGAGAATTCATATCGTCACTTTTACTCTTAGAAAATTGTCGCGCATTATAGCTAATATGGCGTGTATGTCATAAAGTTGAAGGCTTATTTTCATTCGAGGGAGTGTGCAGTGGCGACGTTATCCAGGCTTTTTATTCATCCGGTGAAATCCATGCGCGGCATCGGCGTCACTCACGCGCTGGCAGACATGAGCGGGTTCGCCTTCGATCGTATTTTTATGGTCACCGAGCCTGACGGTACGTTTATCACCGCACGCCAGTTCCCTCAGATGGTTCGCTTTACCCCTTCCCCGCTTCACGACGGTTTGCACCTTACCGCGCCGGACGGTTCCAGCGCGGTGATTCGCTTTGCGGATTTTGCGGCTGTCGACGCGCCAACGGAAGTATGGGGCAACCATTTTACCGCGCGCATCGCCCCGGATGAAATTAACCGCTGGCTGAGCGGCTTCTTCTCCCGCGACGTGCAGCTGCGGTGGGTTGGGCCGGAACTGACGCGTCGCGTAAAGCGCCACGACGCCGTTCCCCTCTCCTTCGCGGATGGCTTCCCGTTCCTGCTCACCAACGAAGCGTCTCTGCGTGATTTACAGAATCGCTGTAAAGCCAGCGTACAGATGGAACAGTTCCGCCCGAATCTGGTCGTGACCGGAGCGGACGCCTGGGATGAAGACACCTGGAAAGTCATCCGCATTGGCAGCGTCATCTTTGATGTCGTCAAACCCTGCAGCCGCTGCATTTTCACCACGGTAAGTCCTGAGAAAGGCCAAAAGCATCCTTCCGGCGAGCCGCTGAAAACGCTGCAATCGTTCCGTACCGCGCAGGACAACGGCGATGTCGATTTCGGCCAGAACCTGATCCCGCGATCCAGCGGCGCAATCCGCGTAGGCGATGAGGTTGAAATTCTCGCCCGCGGGCCGGCGCGAGTGTACGGCTCAGGCCAGGAAGAAGAAATGGTCGAGGTTGAGACGAATGTCGCCACTGGGGTGGATATTCACTGGCAGGGCAAGGTTATTCGTGGCAACAATCAACAGGTTTTACTGGAGCAGCTGGAGCAAGCCGGTATTCGCGTACCGTATTCCTGCCGCGCGGGAATTTGCGGATGCTGCCGCATCAAGCTGCTGGAGGGAGAAGTGAGTGCACTGAAAAAATCTGCAATTGGAAATGACGGCACAATCCTGTGCTGTAGCTGCGTACCGAAAACGTCGGTACAACTGGAAGCTTAAACCGCTTGTTCGAGGCGGAAGGCATCGACGCGCAGCTGTGGCTTCAGCCTGTCATTCATGACTTTGATCGCATCACCTAACTGCATTACGCGCCCGGCAATCGTCACGCCGGGCTGCGCCAGCAGACAGAGTGCGGCGTTTTCGCCCGGTTCAACCACTAACAGGCTCACCTCTTCGGCGGTATCGCTCAGGTTAACGCTGGCCGCATCGCCCGTTGCTGGCGTCCAGTCCATGCCGTGAGGCAGGAAATGCCAGCTTTTCGGCATTTGCGGTTTCAGGAAACGGATAGCCACCAGCGCATTTAATACCAGTTCGGCACGCTGCTCTTTAGAGAGCATCAGGTCGCGGCATTTTTCTTCGAAGGAGAAATAAAGCGCCGCATCGTCAACGCAAAAGCCCGATGGAGAAAACGCGTCCGGGGTTAACATTCGGCGGGCAAAACGAGAACGAAACAACATGCCATTGGCTAAATCGAGCATCATACGGTCATGCTCGTCGCAAAAATACCAGCGCCAGTTATCGTCAGGTTTAATTCGCATGTGCCTCTCCCGTCCCCAAACGTCCTGTACTAAAAATGTCCTGTTCGCCGCTTCGTTTATAACACTAGTAATAAAAGACGATAATGTCTAAATAAGCAACAGTGACGGAATATAAAACAACCAGGGCTGGAAATAAAGCCCTGGTTGTCTGATTAAGAAAAAAGATTAGATATGCGTAACGATTTCTTTAATCAAAGGCGGGCCTTTAAAAATAAAGCCGGAATAGATTTGCACCAGTGACGCACCGGCCGCCATCTTCTCGCGCGCAGCAATCACCGAGTCGATACCGCCGACGCCAATAATCGGTAAACGGCCTTTTAATTCCGCAGACAGCGCGCGAATAATTTCGGTGCTTTTTAATTGTACCGGACGGCCACTTAACCCACCCGCTTCGTCACAGTTTTTCATTCCCTGAACGAGCGAACGATCGAGCGTGGTATTCGTTGCAATCACCCCGTCAATATTATGGCGAACCAAACTGTCGGCAACCTGGATCAATTCTTCGACAGAAAGATCCGGCGCGATCTTCACCGCGACCGGAACATATTTATGGTGGATCGCCTGGAGTTCATTTTGTTTATTTTTAATGGCACTCAGAAGATCGTCCAGCGCTTCGCCATATTGTAAGGAGCGCAGCCCCGGGGTATTGGGTGAGGAAATATTCACCGCGATATACCCGGCATAGGCGTAGACTTTTTCCATACAAATCAGGTAGTCATCTTTACCCTGCTCAACGGGCGTATCTTTATTTTTGCCAATATTGATGCCTAACACCCCATCAAAATGGGCTTTCTTCACGTTCTCTACCAGATGATCAACGCCGAGGTTATTAAAGCCCATGCGGTTGATCAACCCTTCGGCTTCGACCAGGCGGAACAGGCGCGGCTTGTCATTTCCCGGCTGCGGGCGCGGCGTGACGGTACCAATTTCGATGGAGCCAAAGCCCATCGCGCCCAGGGCATCAATGCACTCGCCATTTTTGTCCAGACCGGCCGCCAGACCCAGCGGATTTTTAAAGGTCAGCCCCATGCACTGCACAGGCTTTTCCGGCACGTTTTGACGCACCAGGGCCGCCAGAGGCGTTCCTGTAATACGACGTAATTGCTGGAATGTAAATTCATGAGCGCGCTCGGGGTCGAGCTGGAAAAGGGCTTTACGAACGAAGGGGTAGTACATGAACTCTCCTGGATTCCCGGTGTGCAAACCGGGAGGGGATTATGGGCGATCCCGTCACGAAAGGGAATTGACCTGCGGCAAAAAAATCGGTGTAAAACGCAATCGTTTACCTCCCACTCTCTTTCTTATGCAGTTTTTCGCAGTTTAATTGCGGATAAATCATTTAGTGGAATAACCGCGCGGTGTCACACTCCTGAAAATTGTTATGAATGTTAGATAAAAGCAAACAATTAGTTATAAGGAGGAAGTATGCGCGTCATTACCCTGGCCGGAAGTCCACGATTCCCTTCGCGTTCCAGCGCCCTGCTGGAATATGCCCGCGACAAGCTCAATGCCCTGGACGTGGAAGTGTGCCACTGGAATCTGCATAACTTCGAACCTGAAGATTTGCTGTATGCCCGCTTCGACAGCCCCGCGCTGAAAACCCTCACTGAGCAGCTCAAGGAAGCGGACGGCCTCATCGTTGCGACCCCGATTTATAAAGCCTCTTTTTCGGGCGCGCTGAAAACGCTGCTCGATCTTCTCCCCGAGCGCGCACTGGACGGCAAAGTGGTTCTGCCGCTGGCAACGGGCGGCACGGTGGCCCATTTACTGGCGGTAGATTACGCCCTGAAGCCGGTGCTAAACGCCCTGAAGGCGCAGGAGATCCTTCACGGCGTTTTCGCGGATGATTCGCAGGTCATTGACTACCAGCATAAGCCGCACTTCACGCCGAATCTGCAAACGCGCCTTGATGCCTCGCTGGAAACTTTCTGGCACGCGCTGCATCGCCGGGATATCCAGGTTCCTTCTTTTAATCCGCCGCAGGGAGTCGCACATGTTTAAAACCTTAACCCGCCTCGGACTGGCTGGCCTGATGGCGTTTACCGCGCTGGCACATGCCGCAGAAACCGCACCGGACAGTTTACGGATTGGCTACCAAAAAGGCAGCGTCAGTATGGTGCTGGCAAAAAGCCACCAGCTGCTGGAAAAACGCTTCCCGGACACCAAATTCTCATGGGTGGAGTTCCCGGCAGGGCCGCAGATGCTTGAAGCCCTGAACGTCGGCAGTATCGATCTGGGCAGTACGGGCGACATCCCGCCTATTTTCGCTCAGGCTGCCGGGGCAGACCTGGTATACGTCGGTGTAGAACCCGCTAAGCCGAAAGCCGAAGTCATCCTGGTACCTGAAAACAGTGACATTAAAAGCGTCTCCGACCTTAAAGGGCGTAAGGTCGCTTTCCAGAAAGGTTCCAGCTCGCACAACCTGCTGCTGCGCGCCTTACAGGAAGCTGGGCTCAAGTTCACCGACATTCAGCCCGTTTACCTGACGCCCGCCGACGCGCGCGCCGCGTTCCAGCAGAAAAACGTTGATGCCTGGGCTATCTGGGATCCGTACTACTCCGCGGCATTACTGCAGGGTGGCGTACGGGTGCTGAAAGACGGTACCACGCTGAAGCAAACCGGTTCGTTCTACCTCGCCTCACGCCCTTACGCCGAAAAAAACGGCGCGTTTATTCAGGGCGTACTGGATACCTTTACGCAGGCAGATGCCCTGACCCAGAGCCAGCGTCAGGCGAGCATCGCCCTGCTGGCAAAAACCATGGGCTTACCTGAGCCGGTGATCGCGAGCTACCTCAGTCACCGTCCGCCCACCACCATTGCGCCTGTCGACGCACACGTCGCCGCGCTTCAGCAACAGACTGCTGACCTCTTCTATCAAAACCGCCTGGTACCAAAACAGGTCGATATTCGCGAACGCATCTGGCAGCCCGCTGGCAAAGAAGGAGCTAAATCATGAGTCTGAATCTTTTCTGGTTTTTACCCACCCACGGTGATGGACACTATCTTGGTACAGAAGAGGGCTCGCGCCCGGTTGACCATGGCTATCTTCAGCAGATTGCCCAGGCGGCGGACCGAATCGGTTTTACCGGCGTGCTGATCCCGACCGGACGCTCGTGCGAGGATGCCTGGCTGGTGGCCGCGTCGATGATCCCGGTCACCCAGCGCCTTAAATTCCTGGTTGCATTGCGTCCGAGCGTCGTTTCACCCACCGTGGCGGCGCGTCAGGCAGCAACGCTGGACAGGCTCTCCAACGGCCGCGCTCTGTTTAACCTGGTGACGGGCAGCGATCCGCAGGAGCTGGCGGGTGACGGCGTGTTCCTCGACCATACCGAGCGCTATGAAGCCTCCGCCGAATTTACCCGCGTCTGGCGACGCCTGCTGGAAGGCGAAACCGTCACCTTTGAAGGTAAGCATATTCACGTTCGCGACGCGAAGCTCTACTTCCCGCCAGTGCAGCAGCCGCGCCCTCCGCTCTATTTTGGCGGATCGTCGGATGTGGCCCAGGATCTGGCCGCCGAGCAGGTCGATCTCTATCTGACCTGGGGCGAGCCGCCCGAGCTGGTGAAAGAGAAAATTGCCCAGGTCCGCGCCAAAGCCGCCGCCCATGGCCGCAAGGTGCGCTTCGGGATTCGCCTGCACGTGATTGTGCGCGAAACCAATGAAGAAGCCTGGCAGGCGGCAGACCGTCTGATCTCCCATCTGGACGATGAGACCATTGCGAAGGCGCAGGCTGCGTTTGCCAAAACCGACTCCGTCGGGCAGCACCGCATGGCCTCTCTGCACAACGGCAAGCGCGAGAATCTGGAAATCAGCCCGAACCTGTGGGCGGGCGTGGGTCTGGTACGCGGCGGCGCGGGCACGGCGCTGGTCGGCGACGGGCCAACCGTGGCTGCACGTATTAATGAATACGCTGACCTGGGCATCGACAGCTTTATTCTCTCCGGCTATCCGCACCTGGAAGAGGCCTACAGGGTGGGCGAGCTGTTATTCCCGCATCTGGATGTCGCCGTTCCGGAAATTCCGCAGCCGCAGCGGCTCCAGCTGCAGGGCGAAGCCGTGGCAAACGAGTTTATTCCGCGCAAAGCCGCACAGAGCTAAGGAGTGACCATGTCTGCCACCTCACAAAAATGGCTGCTGCGCGCCGCCCCGTGGTTTTTGCCCGTCGGCATCGTGGCGCTCTGGCAGCTCGCGTCGACCACCGGCTGGCTGTCGAGCCGCATTTTGCCCTCTCCGGAGGGCGTTATCGAAGCGTTCTGGTCGCTGAGCGTCAGCGGAGAGCTGTGGCAACATCTGGCGATCAGCTCCTGGCGCGCGGTGATTGGGTTTTCCATCGGCGGCAGCATCGGTCTGGTGCTGGGTCTGATCAGCGGCCTTTCACGCTGGGGGGAAAGGCTGCTGGATACCTCCATCCAGATGCTGCGCAACGTGCCGCATCTGGCGCTGATCCCGCTGGTCATTTTGTGGTTTGGGATCGATGAGAGCGCCAAAATCTTCCTCGTGGCGCTGGGCACGCTGTTCCCGATATACATCAACACCTGGCACGGCATCCGCAATATCGATCGCGGTCTGGTGGAGATGGCACGCAGCTACGGCTTATCGGGTTTTTCCCTCTTTGCTCACGTGATTCTGCCGGGCGCCCTGCCCTCCATTATGGTCGGGGTGCGCTTTGCGCTCGGCCTGATGTGGCTGACGCTGATTGTGGCGGAAACCATCTCAGCCAACTCCGGTATTGGCTACCTGGCGATGAACGCCCGCGAATTCCTGCAAACGGACGTGGTGGTGGTCGCCATCATTCTGTATGCACTGCTCGGCAAACTCGCCGACGTCAGCGCACAGTGGCTGGAGCGCAGCTGGCTGCGCTGGAATCCGGCCTATACCCTTCAGGAGGCGAAAGCATGAATACCGCACGACTAAATCAGGGCACGCCGCTGCTGCTGAACGGCGTAACCAAACGCTACGGCGAAAACACCATTCTTAACGGGCTGGATCTGCACATTCCCGCCGGCCAGTTTGTGGCTGTAGTCGGGCGCAGCGGCGGCGGAAAAAGCACACTCCTGCGTCTTTTAGCCGGGCTGGAGGCCCCCAACGGTGGAGAGATTCTGGCAGGAACCACGCCGCTGGCCAATATTCAGGACGATACGCGCATGATGTTTCAGGATGCGCGCCTGCTGCCGTGGAAAACGGTGATTGATAACGTCGGGCTGGGGCTCAAAGGCAACTGGCGGGATGAAGCCCGTCAGGCGCTGGCCGCCGTCGGGCTGGAAAACCGTGCAGGTGAATGGCCTGCGGCGCTGTCGGGCGGCCAGAAGCAGCGCGTGGCGCTGGCGCGAGCGTTGATTCACCGTCCCGGCCTGCTGCTGCTTGATGAGCCGCTCGGCGCTCTTGATGCCCTGACGCGGATAGAAATGCAGGATCTGATTGAATCCCTCTGGCAGGCGCACGGCTTTACGGTACTGCTGGTGACGCATGACGTCAGCGAAGCCGTGGCGATGGCGGACCGGGTATTGCTTATAGAAAACGGGAAAATCGGTTTGGATCTGACGGTAGATATTCCACGTCCTCGCCGCGTGGGATCGGCCAGACTGGCGGAGCTGGAAGCCGAAGTGCTGAATCGGGTGATGAAACGTGGGGAAGCGGAGATTCAGCGGATAAAGGCCAATGCCTGATGCCCTCTCCCACAGGGAGAGGGAGAAAACCGATGTCCCGCGCCCTCACGTAGGCCCGGTTAGCGTAGCGCCACCGGGCTTTTTTACATCAGGCCAGCGCCTTAGCAATCTTCTCGTACAGATCGCCAGACAGATTTTCCAGCCCTTTCAGCTGCTCAAGCGCGGTGCGCATTTTCGCCTGACGCTGCGCATCATAGCGTTTCAGGCGGATCAGCGGCTCAATCAGACGTGATGCAACCTGCGGGTTACGGCTGTTCAGCTCGGTCAGCATTTCCACCATAAACTGGTATCCGCTGCCGTCTTCGGCGTGGAACGCGGCCGGGTTACTGCTGGCAAATGCGCCAATCAGCGAGCGAACGCGGTTCGGGTTGCTCATGGTGAACGAACGGTGCTTAAGCAGGCTGCGAACTTTGCTAAGCGCATCGGCCGCCGGGCTGGTCGCCTGCAGAATAAACCACTTGTCCATCACCAGACCATCCTGGTGCCACTTGTCGTCATACTCCTGCATCAGCGCATCGCGGCACGGCAGTTCAGCGGCAACGCTTGCCGCCAGGGCCGCGAGCGCATCAGTCATGTTATCCGCTTCGTGATACTGCTTGCTCACCAGCGCGTTCGCCAATTCGGGCTCACCAAACGCAAGATAGCGCAGGCAGGTATTGCGCAGGCTACGCTTGCCGATATCCGCATGCTCCACGCGATACGCGTCAAGCTTGTTAGCGTTGTAGAGCGCCAGGAATTCATCCGCCAGTTCGGTCGCCAGCGTGCGGGTCAGCGCTTCGCGCACCGCCACGATGGCAATCGGGTCGATAATGTCGAACAGCTCCGCAATTTCAGTCGCGGACGGCAGCGTCAGAATTTCAGCCGCCAGCGCCGGGTCAATCTTCTCGTCCAGCAGGATGGCGCGGAACGCGTCTGCCACATGCACCGGCAGCGTCAGCGGCTGGCCCTGCTGGTAACGGTTCACGTTAAGCTTGATGTAGGTTGCCAGCAGGCTCTGCGCCGCGTCCCAGCGGGAGAAATCGTTGCGGGCGTGACGCATCAGGAACGTCAGCTGCTGGTCGCTCCACTTGTACTCCAGCTTCACCGGCGCGGAGAACTCGCACAGCAGCGCAGGCACCGGCTGGAAGTAGACGTTATCGAAGATAAAGGTCTGCTCTGCCTGGGTCACGTTCAGCACGTGGTGCACCGGGTGGCCGCCCTTCTGCAGCGGGATGACGTTGCCTTCGTTGTCGTACAGCTCAATGCTGAACGGAATGTGCAGCGGATATTTTTCTTCCTGCTCGGCGGTTGGCGGCGTGCGCTGGCTGATGGTCAGAGTGTATTGCTCGGTTTCCGGGTTGTAGTCGTCCTTAACGGTGACAATCGGGGTCCCGGCCTGGCTGTACCAGCGGCGGAAGTGAGAAAGATCAACGTTGGACGCGTCTTCCATCGCCTGCACGAAGTCGTCGCAGGTAGCCGCGCTGCCGTCGTGACGTTCGAAGTAAAGCTGCATCCCTTTCTGGAAATTCTCTTCACCCAGCAGGGTGTGGATCATGCGGATAATTTCAGCGCCCTTCTCGTACACCGTCAGGGTGTAAAAGTTATTCATCTCAATGACTTTATCCGGACGGATCGGGTGCGCCATTGGGCTGGCATCTTCCGCAAACTGCAGGCCGCGCATGGTGCGCACGTTGTTGATGCGGTTGACCGCCCGCGAGCCCAGATCGGAGCTGAACTCCTGATCGCGGAAGACGGTCAGCCCCTCTTTCAGGCTCAGCTGGAACCAGTCGCGGCAAGTGACGCGGTTACCGGTCCAGTTATGGAAATACTCGTGGCCGATAACGCGTTCGATATCGAGGTAGTCTTTATCGGTGGCGGTATCGGTACGCGCCAGCACGTACTTGGAGTTAAAGATGTTAAGGCCTTTATTCTCCATCGCGCCCATGTTGAAGAAGTCGACAGCGACGATCATATAGATGTCGAGATCGTATTCGAGGCCGAAACGCTCTTCGTCCCATTTCATGGAGTTAATGAGTGAAGTCATCGCCCACGGCGCGCGATCAAGGTTGCCGCGGTCAACGAACAGCTCCAGCGCCACTTCGCGGCCAGAGCGGGTTTTGAAGGTATCGCGCAGCACGTCGAAATCACCCGCCACCAGCGCAAACAGGTAGCACGGTTTCGGGAACGGATCCTGCCACTGCACCCAGTGACGGCCATTTTCCAGCTCGCCCTCACCCACGCGGTTACCGTTGGAGAGCAGGAACGGATAGAGGGTTTTATCGGCAATGATTTTGGTGGTAAAACGCGCCAGCACGTCCGGGCGGTCCAGGTACCAGGTAATGTGGCGGAAACCTTCGGCTTCACACTGGGTACACAGGGCCACGCCTGACTGGTAGAGCCCTTCCAGCGCCGTGTTGGCGGCAGGGCTGATTTCATTCACGATGCGCAGCGTAAAGCGTTCCGGCAGGTTGTCGATGACCAGCTGGTTGCCTTCTTCTTTATAATCTGACCAGGCTTCATCGTTAATGTGCAGGGAGACCAGCGTCAGGTCTTCGCCATCCAGACGCAGCGGTACGGCAGTCGCGCTGTGGCGCGTCACCTGGCTTACCGCCGTCACAACGGTTTTTGTGGCATCCAGGTCAAAAGTCAGGTCGATATCGCTAATCAGGTATTCCGGCGCACGGTAGTCGTGGCGGTATTTGGCTTGTGGCTGTTGTGTCATAGAAAACCTTATGCATCGTTTGTCGAGTAACGTTTCAATATATTCCTGTTGCGTAAAACGCGCTATGCAGAATGTTCATCTTTTCAGGCTTAAACACCTTTTTCGCTACATTTGTATAACACGGGGCACGAAATGCTCTCGACCATAAAGTGTGCTTATGTTGTGATCGGGGTTCAATAAATCACTAAACAAGGTATACTCCGGAGTTGTTTATTGTACTAAACGCTCCCGTGAGAGGATGCTACAGCGCACCTATGACTCAATTCGCTTCTCCGGTTCTGCATACGTTGCTGGATACCGACGCGTATAAACTGCATATGCAGCAAGCCGTTTTCCACCATTACTATGACGTTCACGTCGCGGCGGAATTCCGCTGCCGTGGTGACGACTTGCTCGGTATCTACGCAGACTCCATTCGTGAACAGGTCGATGCGATGCAGCATCTGGCGCTCACCGATGACGAATATCAGTGGCTTTCTGGCCTGCCTTTCTTTAAAGCGGACTATCTGAACTGGCTGCGCGACTTCCGCTATAAGCCTGAACAGGTCACCGTGACCAACGAGAACGGCAAGCTGGATATTCGTCTTGAAGGTCCGTGGCGGGAAGTGATCATGTGGGAAGTGCCGCTTCTGGCCGTCATCAGCGAGCTGGCTCACCGCTACCGTTCGCCTGAAACGGGCGTCGAACAGGCGGTCGCCTCGCTGGAGAACAAACTTGAGGCATTCTCATCGCTGACCGAAGGGCTGGATATGTCCCGCTTCCGCCTGATGGATTTCGGCACCCGTCGCCGCTTCTCTCGCGAGGTTCAGCAAGCTATCGTTGAACGTTTGCAGCAGGAGCCGTGGTTCGTGGGTACCAGCAACTACGATTTGGCGCGTCGCCTCAACCTGACGCCAATGGGCACCCAGGCGCACGAGTGGTTCCAGGCGCATCAGCAAATTAGCCCGGACCTGGCTAACAGCCAGCGTGCGGCGCTGGCTGCGTGGCTTGAAGAGTACCCGAATCAACTCGGGATCGCCCTGACCGACTGTATTACGATGGATGCCTTCCTGCGCGACTTTGGTCCCGAGTTCGCTGAGCGTTACCAGGGGTTACGCCACGACTCAGGGGATCCGGTTGAATGGGGCGAAAAGGCGATTGCTCATTACCAAAAACTCGGCATTGACCCGATGAGCAAGGTGCTGGTCTTCTCCGATAATCTCGACCTGGCAAAAGCCGTCGAACTGTATCGTCATTTCAATGCCAGAATTAACCTGGGCTTCGGGATCGGTACCCGGTTGACCTGCGACATTCCTCAGGTAAAACCTCTGAATATTGTGATAAAGCTGGTGGAATGTAACGGCAAGCCGGTGGCTAAGCTCTCTGACAGCCCGGGTAAAACCATATGCCATGACAAAGCGTTTGTTCGCGCATTGCGCAAAGCGTTCGATCTCCCCCAGATCAAAAAAGCCAGTTAAGCGCTTACGGGAGCCTTCAGGGCTCCCTTCCCTTATTTATTTCTCAATTCTTCTCTTTTGACTGCGAAATTTACTTGTCTGATAGCGGTTGGCAGGTAACATAGATATCCCCCCGTCTTGGGGTGGACAAGTGTTTATTTTTTCCGACTATTAACAGAGAGAATATTATGAGCGTTGTGCCTGTAGCCGACGTACTCCAGGGCCGTGTCGCCGTTGACCAGGAGGTCACCGTGCGCGGATGGGTGCGTACTCGCCGAGATTCTAAAGCTGGCATCTCCTTCCTTGCCGTCTATGACGGTTCCTGCTTTGATCCTGTACAGGCCGTCATTAATAATTCTCTGCCCAATTACAATGATGACGTTCTGCGCCTGACAACGGGTTGTTCCGTTATCGTCACCGGTGTGGTTGTGGCATCCCCGGGCCAGGGCCAGAGTTTCGAGATCCAGGCTTCTGCCATTGAAGTGACTGGCTGGGTTGAAGATCCGGACACCTACCCGATGGCGGCAAAACGTCACAGCATTGAATACCTGCGTGAAGTCGCACACCTGCGTCCGCGTACCAACCTGATTGGTGCGGTGGCTCGCGTGCGCCATACGCTGGCCCAGGCGCTGCATCGCTTCTTCGATGAGCAGGGTTATTTCTGGGTGTCTACCCCGCTGATCACCGCGTCCGATACGGAAGGCGCAGGCGAAATGTTCCGCGTCTCGACGCTGGACATGGAAAACCTGCCGCGCACGCCGGAAGGTAAAGTCGACTACGACAAAGACTTCTTTGGTAAAGAAGCCTTCCTGACGGTATCCGGCCAGCTCAACGGCGAAACCTACGCCTGTGCGCTGTCTAAGATCTATACCTTCGGCCCAACCTTCCGCGCCGAAAACTCCAACACCAGCCGCCACCTGGCGGAATTCTGGATGCTGGAGCCGGAAGTGGCGTTTGCCGATCTGAATGACGTTGCAGGTCTCGCAGAAGCGATGCTGAAGTACGTCTTCAAAGCGGTGCTGGAAGAGCGTCCTGACGACATGAAGTTCTTCGCCGAACGCGTAGACAGCGATGCTGTAGCACGTCTGGAGCGTTTCGTCTCTGCCGACTTTGCGCAGGTGGACTACACCGATGCGGTGGCGATCCTCGAGAAATGCGGTGAGAAGTTCGAGAACCCGGTTTACTGGGGCGTCGATCTGGCGTCTGAGCACGAACGCTATCTCGCCGAGAAACATTTCAAAGCGCCGGTTGTCGTTAAAAACTACCCGAAAGACATTAAGGCCTTCTATATGCGCCTTAACGAAGACGGGAAAACCGTGGCAGCGATGGACGTACTGGCGCCGGGCATCGGTGAAATCATTGGTGGTTCTCAGCGTGAAGAGCGTCTGGACGTGCTTGACACGCGCATGGCAGAGATGGGGCTCAACCCTGCGGACTATAGCTGGTATCGCGATCTGCGCCGTTATGGCACCGTTCCGCACGCTGGGTTCGGTCTGGGCTTCGAGCGTCTGATCGCCTACGTTACTGGCGTTCAGAACGTGCGTGACGTAATTCCGTTCCCGCGTACACCACGCAACGCCAGCTTCTAAGCAACGCAACAGACAATGGCCAGCATTTGCTGGCCATTATTTTATTCTGCCCTGTCAGTTTTTGTCAGCGTAAAGTCAGCGTTTTTAAACCACTACCCCGTCACAACCGCTACCTGTTACGTTTTGTTTCCGCGAAATATCCAGCCACAAAAAATTAACCTCATTCTTATTGCGATTACTACATCCTGAAGTAATAGCACAAATTTCAACCAATTTTTCAGCCATCCAGAAGTCTTTATTGGGTCATAAGAAAAAACGAGTCGTTTAACATTCGTTTATAGGAATTGCCTTTATCCAAATTAAACATAAGGAATTCATATATATAGGAAACAAACCGATGCTTAATTCGCCAGGGGGTTCTGAAATTTGAGATGGTTCACAAAGTTCCCAAAAATACACATTTAGTTACACATATTTTCTTTCTGTAACTCAATCTTGAGAATTGTAGCACTTTCAGGCTAGCGAAACGCTTCGGTGAATGGAAAGATGCCTGTCAGATACATAAAGACACCAAACTCTCATCAATAGTTCCGGAAATATTTATTGACAGAATTTATTGACGGCAGTGGCGAGTGTCATAAAAAAACCAATGAGGGTAATAAATAATGATGAAGCGCAATATTCTGGCAGTGGTAATCCCTGCCCTGCTGGTAGCCGGTGCAGCTAACGCTGCAGAAATCTATAACAAGAACGGCAACAAACTGGACTTCTACGGTAAAGTTAACGCCGAGCACGATTTCGTGACCTCCGGCGATGACACTAACAATAACGACGCTACCTACGCGCAGATCGGTTTCAAAGGCGAAACTCAGATCAACGACCAGCTGACCGGTTACGGCCAGTGGGAATACCGCTTCATGGCTAACCAGGCTGAGAACACCGCTCAGTCTAACAAAAACCGTCTGGCCTTTGCTGGTCTGAAAGCGGGCGACGCTGGCAGCATCGACTACGGTCGTAACTACGGTATCGTATACGACGTTGAGTCATACACCGATATGGCGCCGTCCTTCTCCGGTATGACCTGGGGCGGTAACTACGTTGATAACTTTATGACCAGCCGCAGCACCGGCCTGCTGACCTACCGTAACAGCGATTTCTTCGGTCTGGTTGACGGTCTGAGCCTGGGCGTACAGTATCAGGGTAAAAATGACCGTGCTGACGTTAAAACCTCTAACGGTGACGGCGTAGGTTACTCCCTGGGTTACGACTTCGGCGAAGGCTTCGGTGCAATCGCATCTTACAGCAACGCTAACCGTACTCTGAACCAGAAAGCTGATGGCCAGGGTGATAAAGCTGAAGCATGGGGCGTGGGTCTGAAATACGACGCTAACAACCTCTACCTGGCAACTACCTATGCAGAAACCCGTAACACCACCCGTACCGGTTCTAGCGGTGATGCAGGTTTTGCTAACAAAACTCAGAACTTCGAAGTGGTTGCTCAGTACCAGTTCGACTTCGGCCTGCGTCCAGCAATCTCCTACGTGCAGACCAAAGGTAAAGACCTGGCTGCCGTCGGCGGCTTCAGCGGTGGCGATGCAGACCTGGCTAAATTCATCCAGGTTGGTACCACTTACTACTTCAACAAAAACTTCAACGTGTGGGCTGACTACTACATCAACCTGCTGGATAAAGACACCGACTACGCGAAAGCTGTTGGCGGTCTGAACGGCAACGACGATATGGCTGCTGTGGGTGTAACCTACCAGTTCTAATCAGAACACCACTTTGTTATATGCATAATGAACAGGGCTTCGGCCCTGTTTTTTTATGCCTGACAGAAAATAATGGCGACTTTTGAAAAGCCGCACGCTTTTCGTCGCAAACGGTTGGCATTTTGTAAATCTACCGTTAACCTGATAGCGGATTTCACTTCTGTAATCACAATGGAACTTCGTCATGTTTGAGAACATTACCGCCGCTCCTGCCGACCCTATTCTGGGCCTGGCCGATCTGTTTCGTGCCGACGACCGCCCTGGCAAAATCAACCTGGGTATTGGTGTATATAAAGATGAAACCGGCAAAACTCCGGTACTGACCAGCGTTAAGAAAGCTGAGCAGTATCTGCTGGAAAATGAAACCACCAAAAACTACCTCGGTATTGATGGTATCCCTGAATTTGGTCGCTGCACCCAGGAGCTGCTGTTCGGTAAAGGCAGCGCAATTGTGAGTGACAAACGTGCGCGCACGGCGCAGACCCCTGGCGGTACCGGCGCGCTGCGCGTGGCGGCGGATTTCCTTGCGAAAAACACCTCTGTGAAGCGCGTCTGGGTGAGCAACCCAAGCTGGCCGAACCACAAGAGCGTCTTTAACTCTGCCGGCCTGGAAGTGCGTGAATATGCTTACTACGACGCGGCCAATCACTCTCTGGACTTTGACGGCCTGCTGGCAAGCCTGAGCGAAGCGCAGGCGGGTGACGTGGTGCTGTTCCACGGCTGCTGCCACAACCCAACCGGTATCGATCCAACGCTTGAGCAGTGGGAACACCTGGCAAAGCTCTCCGTTGAGAAAGGCTGGCTGCCGCTGTTTGACTTTGCTTACCAGGGCTTCGCCCGCGGTCTGGAAGAAGATGCTGAAGGCCTGCGCGCGTTCGCAGCCGTGCATCAGGAGCTGATCGTTGCAAGCTCCTACTCCAAGAACTTTGGTCTGTACAATGAGCGTGTAGGCGCCTGTACGCTGGTTGCGGCTAACGATGAGACTGTCGATCGCGCGTTTAGCCAGATGAAATCCGTTATCCGCGCAAACTACTCTAACCCGCCGGCACACGGTGCGTCTGTTGTTGCGACCATTCTGAGCAACGATGCGCTGCGCGCGATTTGGGAACAAGAGCTGAACGATATGCGTCAGCGTATCCAGCGCATGCGCCTGCTGTTTGTGAACACCCTGGCGGAGAAAGGCGCTGAACGCGACTTCAGCTTCATCATCAAACAGAACGGTATGTTCTCGTTCAGCGGCCTGACCAAAGAGCAGGTTCTGCGTCTGCGTGAAGAGTTTGGCGTATACGCCGTAGCCTCTGGCCGCGTAAACGTTGCAGGCATGACCCCTGACAACATGGCACCACTGTGCGAAGCGATTGTCGCCGTCCTGTAATTTGCGCCCACAAAAAAGCCTGCGTTAAGCAGGCTTTTTTTATGCTGGTTACCAGACAGGCATTTCATCCTGAAGGAACGGGTTATGGAGCCGTTCATAGCCCAGCGTCGACATCGGACCGTGTCCAGGGATAAACGTTACGTCATCACCCAGCGGCAATAACTTCTGTTTAATCGACTGAATCAGCTGCCCGTGATCGCCGCGCGGAAAATCGCTGCGTCCTACGCCACCTTTGAAAATCACATCGCCGGAAATCAGCAGACGGGACTGGTCGTCAAAGAAGACGATATGGCCTGGCGTGTGCCCAGGACAATGCAACACCTGTAAAGTCACATTCCCTACGTTAACGCGCTCTCCTTCGTTCAGCCAGCGATCGGGCGTCAATGGCAGACACTCATCAAGGCCAAACATGCGGCTTTGGGCGGGTAACCCCTGCAGCCAGAACTCATCTTCTTTTTCCGGGCCAATAATCGGCACACCGTAGTGTTTAGCCAGTTCAGCCGCTGCGCCTACGTGGTCGAGGTGACCATGCGTCAGTAAAATCTGCATCAGCGTCACGCCGCTGTCGGCAACGTCCTGCTTGATTTTCTCAGCGTCACCGCCGGGATCGACAAGCGCGGCCAGTTTGGTTTGCTCGCACCAGATTAATGAACAGTTCTGGGAGAACGCGGTAACCGGAATAATACGATAGTTCATACTGCTCCTGTGTTTCGTTATTACCAGTGCCGAACCGGCCCGGTATCAATATGCACAAAGTTGCTACGTGGGTAATATCCTACACCACCAGCGCGCATAGATAACGCGGCTTTGCGAATATTGGCTAACGAAACGCCTTCAATGTGGAAATCCATTGCCTGTCCCTTCGTGTGGTAGCTTTTTTTCGCTACCCCACGGCTATGGGCGCGCAGTTCATTGTTGGTATCAATTGAGCGATAACCAGAAATAAGCTGCACCGGCTTGCTGGTGCCCAGCAGGCCCTGAAGGCGGAAAAGCTGATCAAACAGTCCTGGGTCGATGGCTTTTACTTTATTCGCGCGGAAATCACGGAAAAAATGGTTGAGTCTTGCTAATTCATCCTGAATATAGCCTCTGCCATCGAAAAACTCCGCTTTTAGCGACTCACCGGTGTGAAGATTGCTGAGCGTTAAAACGCGCGGACGAGGTGTAGAGAGGGTGGCAAATGCTGGCGTCGGTAAGATGGCCGCTGCGCCAAGCGCAACACCACCTAACGCCAGCAGCTTGCGGCGATTAGCGTCAAATTTGTCCATGATAATCAGGTCTACAGGTCAATGAAATCGTAATATGCTTAGCGCACGAAGGGCACCTTAACTGGCAAAACAGGGTACGTCAAGGCGCCCAACCCCAGTGAATACGCGGCTTACAGCGATATTGGCCCCGATTCACCATAACTTACGACAATCATTTTTCCCGAACTACTTCATTTACCTGATTAATTGTTCCGCTTTTGGCAAAATTTGTGCGCCGGATCGCGCGGTGAGATCATAATTGTAAATATCTGTACGGTACTGCGTGCGACCGTCTTCACCCACAAACGCTGTCAGATAATAAAGATTAACCGGAATGTTGTGGCGAATATTCACGTAGCGCGTATCACCCTGCTTCAGGGCGTCAGAAATACGCGTATCGTTCCAGCCCGCATCCTGCAGCAGCATGTTGGCCAACTCCGAGGCTTTATTCACCCGCACGCAGCCTGAACTCAGTGCCCGGGTATCTTTCTGGAACAGATTGTGGTTCGGCGTATCGTGCAGATAGATAGCATCTGAACTTGGCATGTTGAATTTGTAGCGCCCCAGCGAGTTATGGGCTCCGGGAGCCTGCTGGAAGCGGAACGGCAGGTTGGAGGCCGTGATCGTCGACCAGTCGACCATGTAAGGATCGATCGCCTCTTTACTGTTCCAGCCACGCATGACCGTATAGCCGTGACGTTCCAGATAACCCGGATCGTTCCAGACCTTAGGCAGAATGTCCTTACGCGCCAGCGTCGGCGGCACGTTCCACGGCGGGTTAACCACCACGTTATTTAACGCGCTGCTCATCATCGGCGTTTTGCGATCCGGACGCCCGACAATCACGCGCGAGGCCAGCTTCTCGCTACCGTCCTGATAATAAACCAGTGAATAGGCCGGGATATTGACCATAATGCCGGTAGACAGCGTGCCCGGCAGCAAACGCAAACGCTGAATATTAAGCGCCAGCACCCCGGCCCGCTGCGCAGGCGATACGTTAAGCCAGTCACGCGTTGAGGGTCCAATGACGCCATCGGCTCCCAGCCCCTGAGCGGCCTGGAACTGTTTAACCGCGGCGACCAGCTCGCGATCGTAAGCCTCGGGCTTATTGCTCAGGGTAGTGGCCTTGTTCTCTTTTATGGGCGCTGACGGGCTGACCACCGCGCTTTGCGGATCGTCGCCCGGCAGGGCAATCTTCGGCCCGCCATCAAGAATACCGGAGCGTTTAAGGATCTCGCGCAGGGCTGGCACATCGCTGCTCCACTGACCCGGACGCAGCGTTGCGGTCCCCCGCATTTGCGGCCATGGACGCGAGTCCCCCACCAGCGCGAGGAGCGACTGGTGCATCGTGGCATACTGTGGATGCGCCGGCGCGAGGCTGGTAATGAAGTGCGGCAGGTCGCCGTTATCCAGCGCTAATTGCCACTGGTTAATCACCGACAGGGCTGGCGTCGCCAGCTTATAGGGCCTATCGCTGTACAGCCAGCGGTTGCCATTGACCGGAATACCCGCCACAAACTGCAGGTAACCCATCATGGCATCGGAAAGGACCACGTCCCGCGCCTGACCGGTGACGGCAGGATCGGTTAGCAGCTCAACCCACTTCGTAAACTGCGGCTGGAATCCCGCAATCGCCACTTCCGCCAGCTGTTGCTGGAAGGCGCGCACGGCTTCACGATTTTCCCACATGGGTTTCATATCGCGGGCAGCATATAGCAGCGTGAGCTGATTGATATAGGCAGGCGTGTAGCCTGAAGGCAGGCCTGTCTGGAGCTGCTGGCTGAGCGATTCAACGTCGATGCCTTCCGGCAGCGGCTTAATCCCGGCCATGATGGCCGTTGCCGTAGACTGTTCCAGCGGCTGAGACAATGACGTCGGCTGCGCGCCTGTCGTTGCGGTGCTGTCAGTCGGCACAATTTCAGGCTCGTCGGCCTGGGCGGTTAACAGTGGAGCAAACATCACTGCCAGACATAAACTCAGCGCTGACAGTTGACGACCACATTCTTTCTTTAGCAACATCCCTTGCCCCCTGTTTTCACGACATGCCCATCACGGTGGGGCTTTCTTTTATTATAGGTAGACGACAACTCTGTTGCCTTACCTTATGTAAAGAAGTTTAAAGATAACGCAGCCCTGAACACAAGTTAAGAGAATAAAAAAAGCGGCGCTTCTGCGCCGCTCTTTGTAACAAAACGCCTCAGGAAGCGTCTGCCGTGGTTTCCGGCAATGATTCCGGCGGCTGCGGCGCAAAGCCACGCAGCCCGACAACATGCACGTGTTCGCTGTTCTGGAACACTTTACGCACCAGCTTATAGGTGGTGCCTTTTTCAGGGCTGATGTTTTCCGGTGCCGCAATGATGAGCTGCATATCGAGACGTTCGCAAAGCTCAAACAGCGTGGCAATCGAGCGGGCATCAAGACGCGCCGCTTCATCGAGGAACAGCAGTCGGCATGGGGAGATGTCTTTCCCGCGCAGGCGGCGCGCTTCATCTTCCCAGCTCTGTACCACCATCACCAGAATCGACATCCCGGTACCAATGGCTTCACCGGTCGACAGCGCTCCGGATTCCGCACGCAGCCAGCCGTCTGAACCACGGTTTACCTCAACTTCCATTTCCAGGTAGTTACGATAGTCCAGCAGCTCTTCACCGATGGTTTGCGGAGTACGCTGGCCCATATCAATCTGCGGATTCAGGCGCTGATACAGCTTCGCCAGCGCTTCGGAGAAGGTCAGACGGTTGCTGTTGAACAGATCCTGATGCTGCTCGTGCTGCTCAGAGAGCACTTCCAGCAGCGTCGCGTGGGCTTCCCGCACGTTGACGTTAAGACGCACGCTGTTGACCTGACCAAACGAGACGCTCTGCAGCCCCTGGTTCAGCTGGCGGATACGGTTCTGCTCGCGCTGAATGGTTTTGCGAATGATATTCGCCACGCTGCGGGAGCTGATCGCCAGCTTCTGCTCGCGGGAGGTCAGCTCTTCCGTCAGGCGGCCCAGCTCGATTTCCATCTGTTCGATGGCTTCGACCGGATCGTCGGTACGGATAATGTCCTGACGAATACGCTCGCGCAGGTGCTGATAAACCGCAACGAAGAACTGGATTTTACGTTCAGGACGTTTCGGATCCTCTGACATGCGCAGCACGTCGCGCAGGTGTTCGTTATCCGCCACCGCCAGACGCAGCGCACCCAGCGCCTTATCCGACATCGAACGCAGCTCATCGGCAGAAAGGTATGCCAGCTCGCGACGGTGCAGGCGACGTTCAACGTTGTTGTCTTTCACCATCCGCATCACGGCGCACCAGCCCGCTTTCGCCGTCACGACCTGCTCGCGCATTTCATGATAGTCGCGCTCCAGCTTGCGCAGGCGGCGGGTCAGGTTATCCATTTCCGCTTCGCAGAAGGTGAGCGCTTTCTCCAGCTGATTACGACGCGCGCGGTTATTGCTGAGCTGGCTATGCAGCTCATCACGACGAATGCGCGCGCGTTCTTCCGCCCCGCTGTCGGCACGAACGCCAATGTCCTGCAGCTCTTTCTGCAGGTCGTTTAACAGCTCTTTCTTGGTGTCGAAGGAGCTTTTCAGCGAGGCCAGCACCTGGTTGTACTGGTTCAGCTGAGCGGAGTGGCTGCGCATCGCTTCGCGAGCGCGGGTACGTTCCGCTTCCGCCTGCTCAAGGCGCTGGCGCAGTTTTTCATTCAGGTCGCTGTTACCGCTCAGCATTTCAGCCGAATCGGAGTAGCCGAAGTGCGCACGACGCTGCACCACTTCCGTCAGGGCAAACGCCTGCTGACGTGCTTCGCGCTGCACCTGCTGCGACCAGGCATAATCTTCTTTTAACTGCTCGAACTGTTCCGGGTCGCTCTGCAGTACAGACACGACGGGCTCCAGCTTCGCCAGCTGGTTGCCGTGCTGCTGCACGAAGCGCGCGGCTTCCTGGGCTTCATCCAGACGTTCCTGGATCTCATCCACGCGGTCGGCCAGCGTGTCATCCGCCAGCAGGTTCAGGCGCGGCAGAATGCGGTTAAGGGCAGCGACGCCCTCTTTCGCCTGTTCGAACTGGACGCGGCTCTGCTGGTTGTCACTTTCATGACTGGCAATCGCGCGCTCCAGCTCGCCACGGCGGGTGTTGAGCTTGCGGATTTCCGCTTCCGGGTCGGCTTCAAACGCCACGCCCAGATGGCTGCCGATAAAGCGGCTGAACGCCTGGTGCAGACGCTGGGTTTTCTGTACGTCAAACGACAGAGTGGCAAAGCGTTCAGACAGCGTTTCACGCTCGGCGTGGAGACTCTCGATGCGGCTTTCGCGCGCGGCGCGGCCAAACAGCGGCAGCTCCGGGAAGCGGGAGTAACGCCACTGGCGATCGGCGATTTTCACCACCACCGCTTTTTCCAGCTCGTCAACGCTGAAGACGCTGTCATCGAACGACTGCGGATCCCCTTCGATCAGATAGAGATCTTCCGGGCAATCTTCCAGCCCTGCGAGCTGCTCAGAAATCAGCGACAGATCCGGCACCACAATTGCGTTGCGGGATGGACCGTACAGCGCGGAGAAGTACGGCGCATCGTCCAGGCCAACGTCATCGTAAATCTCAGACAGCAGTACGCCGCCAAAACGCTCGGCTAAGGTGTTCAGACGCGGATCTTCTGACCCGCCCGGCTGGCTTAAGCGCTCGATTTCTTCATCGACGTCACGCTTGCGGGCACCCACTTCGTCACGTTCAACAATGGCTTCGCGCTCGCGCTCCAGCAGCTGTTGCAGGTATTCGGTCACTTCCTGGCTGGACTCGAACTGCTCGCCGCATTGTTCGCTGAGCTGGTTCAGGCTGCTTTGCGCTGCCAGCCAGACCGGCGCACGCTGCAGGAGCGCCTTCGAACGGGACTGAAGCTGCTCCAGCTCCTGACGCAGCGTCATACGCTGTTCGCTGGCATTTGATACGGTATCGGACAGGGCCGCAATACGCGCTTCCAGTTCCTGATGCAGCACCTCGAGCTCGTCGAAATCGTAATGTTTACCCTGACGCTTGCAGAACTCGGCCAGCAGACGTTCGGCTTCCTGCTGCTCGCGCAGGCGCTGTTCCAGCTCGTTCAGGCGCATACGCAGCGGCTGCACCTGCTCGGCCAGATGGCGCTGGTTGACGCCGTCGCGCAGCAGTTCACGGGCAACGTCCCAGGCTTCGCTACGCGCCAGCGGGCCGTTAATGGCAACTACCAGCTGATAAGCCTGTTCAAACTGGCTGTGCGCCGTTTGCGCGACGCTCATTTTCTGTTCAAGCGAGAGCAGTTTCTCGGTGGCTTCCTGCTCTTTGGCCTGGAAGGTGTCCAGCCACTCGTCGGCACTTTCCGGCGTCAGATCCGGCAGATGACACAGCTCTTTCGCACGCTGTAGCGCCTGCAGCGCCTGGTTGTATTGAATCGCACGCGTCTGCTGCACGTCCAGCGCCTGCTGGTAGTCCGCAAGCTGGCTTTTCAGCTCGTCCACTTCCAGCTCGGCGGCTTCGGCGCGGGCTTCATTCTCTTCCTGCATCTCGGCGGCTTCGGCCACTACTTCATTTTGCTCTTCGAGACGAATTTGCAGCTCATCGAGGTCCGCTTCGTAGCGTTCGATCTTTTCCTGCTGACGCAGCGCGGTCTGCACCAGGTTCAGGTGATCGCTGGCGGCCTGGTAGTCGGCTTCCAGGTCGCCCTCGGCACCGTTGTGCTCACCCAACTCGCGCGCCATTTCGACGTGCTTGTACTGCTCGGCCACCAGCTGTTTACGGGAGGTAAACAGTTCGCGGCGATATTCTAATGCCTGATCGAGATGGACGCGGCGCTCGTTGGCGTGGCGCATATAGTCCGCCGCCACGTAGTTGGTCGCTTCACTGATCAGGTGTTTAAACAGGTCGCGGTCAGACTGGGTAACGCGAATCGCTTCCAGCGTCATGCGGTTTTCACGCAGTGCCGCCTCCATGTCCTGGAAGGCCTTACGCACGCCGCTGTTTTCCGGCAGCAGATAGTCACGCAGGGAACGGGTAATGGCGCTGGAGATACCGCCGTACAGGGACGCTTCGATCAGACGGTAGTATTTACTACGGTCTGAAGCGGTGCGCAGACGGCGCGCCACCACGCCCAGATCGAACATCAGTGAGTGATAGTCAGTAATCGAGTTGAACTGCTTAAACTGCACCCCTTCGATGGCTTCAAGCTTGTCCTTCAGCTCCTGCAGCGTCAGGACGCGCGCCTGGCGTTCATTCAGCGTTTCCGTCAGCAGCGCGGTCGGCTGTACGGAGGTTGGCAGCCCCTGAATGGCGAACGGTTTGATATCCACTTTACGGTCGCGGCCGGCAACCTGTTGCAGACGTACGCCCACCACCACGCGCTGGTGACGGGAGTTGATGACGTCCAGCACGGAATAACAGACGCCCGCTTTCAGCTTACCGTGCAGGCCTTTATCGCGGGAGCCGCTTGTCGCGCCCGCTTCGGTGGTGTTACGGAAGTGAAGCAGCGTCAGGTCGGGGATTAGCGCCGTTACAAACGCCGCCATGGTGGTGGATTTACCCGCCCCGTTACCACCTGAGAGCGTCGTGACCAGCTCATCCAGATCGAAGGTTCGGGCAAAGAAGCCGTTCCAGTTAATCAGCGTCAGTGAGCGAAATTTACCGCGTTCAATCATTACTCTTCCTCCCCGCTATCCGGCAGATTCTCTTCATGCTCATCATTGAGCTGCAAATGGTTTTCCACCGGCATCGCTTCACCGTCGCGGATCATGCGAAGCTGCGCTTCACGCGCATCATCGCCCGCACGCACGTCGGCGCCGAAGCGGAAGACCGATTCCGTGATGCGGAATTTGCTGCTGTCGTGGCCCATAAACCAGACCATCCCCAGACGGCGCAGACGGTTCAGGGAAGAGCGAACCTTTTCCTGTAATTTTTGACGGTCAAGATCCGACCCCGTCGAACGGTTATTCACCAGCTTAAGCAGCTTGCTCTCATCCGCCAGCGTCAGCAGTTCATCGTACAGCTCCTGCTGGGTGAAGATGCCTTCATTTGCCAGGCGTTCCGGGCTGAGGTAGAGATAGCAAAGAATTTTGCCAACCATCATGTCCAGCTCGGAGAGCACGGAGCGCGGGATCAGGGTCGTGGAACGCGGGCGCAGATAGAAAAAGCCTTCCGGCGCGCGGATAAGCTCCACGTTATAGCGGGCGTAAAACTCTTCCAGGTACTCCTGGAAGTCCATCAAAAAGGCGTGATTATCCAGCTCGTCCAGGCCAATGTGACGACCGGCACGCAGCTGGCTGTCCAGCGCCGGAAATAACGGATTCGCCAGCGCCTGTGCCAGCTTAACTGGCATCACTTGTTCAATATTTGTCAATGACATGCGCCTGTACCTTGGCTCCGTAATCGTTAATTGGCTGCCACTTCGGCGGCAGTCCGGTGAAGTCTGCTTGCGCGATACCCAGGCGCACCGCCTGGTCTACCACAATGCGGGCAACGTCGAAGTGGCGCGCGCGCGGATATTGCGCCAGATAGTCGCGCACCACGAGCCCAAGATCCAGCGGCGCTTGTCTGGTTTTGTAGACGGCGAGCTGTTCTTCGATCATCGCCGCAAGTTGCTCACGAATTTCGTTGAATTCTTCGTACTCCAGATCCGGCGGCAGTTCACCGGTGACCTCTTCATCGCGCAGCGCCATCTCTTCGTCGCGCATATCCAACAGACGATCGGCATTGGCATAGGTCAGCGCCCACGGTGCATCAAAGTAGGTCTGTACCGACTGACGAAGACGCTGAGCAAAGACGCGGTTTTTATCCATATCAATCGCGGTACGGATAAATTTATGCACGTGGCGGTCATAGCCGATCCACAGATCGATCGACTGCTGGCCCCAGCTGATAATGCGGTCAAGTTTGCTCTGCAGATCAAACACCAGACGGTCGATAAAATGCAGATCGTCGTGCGCCAGGGTCGCATCCTGGATGCGCAGCAGGTTGGCCTGCAGCTTGTCCCCTGCGGCCTCCAGCGTATCCTGCAGCTCACGCAGCGTACCGGAGGTTTCTGACAATAAAAGTTCACAGCTGGAAATGGCCGCACGCCAGTCTTTGTTCAGCAGCTGCGCGATATCATCTTTCACCTGCTGCTGCTGCTCGTCCATCAGACGCTGAGTGAGATCGATACTGTCGAAAATCTCGGCCACCGAGTATTTCAGCGGCGCGTAAACGTTGCGGTGCCAGTGGAATTCGTCACCGTTTTCATCGGCCGCGTCAGCGGCACGTTTAAGCTCACCCGCCACGATCGAGAGCTGCATGGAGAGACGCAGCGTGGAAAATTCGCGCTGGCGAATGTAGTAGTCGGTGATGCCGATGCCCAGCGGCGTCAGGCGATAGATGGCGTTTCCTTCCGCCTGCTCGCTGGTAAAGCGGTTCAGCAGACGTTGACGCACCATATCGTTGATTGCGTTATTGGCACGCACGCTAATGGTTTCGCTGGTTTGCTCAAACGCATCACTGACGTGGCGGAACGCATCCACCAATTCACCCTCGCTCATTTCACCATCCAGCCGTTCGCCGTTCAGCGTGGCAACCGCCAGCAGGAAAGAGAGTCTGTCTACCGGCAGCGAGATGGAGAAATCGTTTTTCCTGGCCCAGGCAACCAGTTCGGGGACTGTCTGGGAAAATTCACTCATAGGTTATCCTTGCATCTGCGGCTTGTGCGCGGTGACGTGAATATAGCGGCCAAGGCTGACGAACGGCTCCTGGCGGCAATACCGCGTTTCTAATTCTGTTAAGGTGTCAAAACAGTCACGCTGTTTGTGTTTTTCACGCAGATAATCATGAAACACCCTGACGCCCGTCTTCCCGACGATCTGCCAGCCAATCTCTTCCAGCCAGCCGTAAACCTGCTGCGGATCGCGCGGATAGTCCGGGGAAAGCGTGCGTTTTTTCTTTTTCGGCATCCCGACCTGAACATAGTCGAAGTTCCCTGCCACCATGTTGTGCATCAGGAAGCCGTTAGCATTGTAGAACATCAGCGACAGCGTACCGCCCGGACGTAACATTGACCACAGGGTTTGTAACACGCTTTGCGGATCGGCAACCCACTCCAGCACCGCATGAAACAATATCAGATCAACCTGGGTTTCCAAATGCTGCGCGATGTCCTGAGCGGCGCATTGTATAAAATGCATGTTGTCGCTCACACCTTTCTCTTCTGCCGCACGCGTCGCGCGGGCGACCATTTCAGCAGAAAGATCGCAAAGCGTGACGTGATGACCGCGTTCAGCCATTTTTATCGCCGTCTGCCCTTCACCACCACCGGCGTCCAGCACGCGCAACGTTTGACCACCGAACGTCGCCAGAATAGTGTCCAGATCCTGCCAGAGGATCGTCTGACGGAGCTGCCCTTTCGTGGTGCCATAAATGTTGCGCGAAAACTTTTCCGCGATGTCATCAAAATTGCGATCCCGCATTGGGAGAGTTCCACTCGCTAACTGCAAAACCGCTATTTTGTCACACCCGCGCGGAGAATGAACCTCTCTGGTGTAATATCACCGGTAATCATCTGCTGTATGGTCAAAAAAGGAACCAAAAAGGATGCTTTTTACCCTTAAGAAATACGTTGGAGGGATGATGCTTCCCCTTCCGCTGCTGCTTATCATCATCGCGCTGGGGCTGGCGCTGGTGTGGTTTAGTCGCTTTCAGAAGAGTGGCAAAACGCTTATTACGTTCGGCTGGCTGGTCCTGCTGCTGCTGAGCCTGCAGCCGGTGGCGGATGGACTGCTGCGCCCCATCGAAAACAGGTACCCTACGTGGCAGGGAAACCAGAAAGTTGATTACATCGTTGTGCTGGGCGGCGGGTATACCTGGGACCCTGACTGGGCCCCCAGTTCGAACCTGATCAACAACAGCCTGCCGCGGCTAAACGAAGGTATTCGCCTGTGGCTGGCGAATCCGGGATCAAAAATGATCTTCACCGGCGCAGCGGCCAAAACCAACCCGGTGAGTACGGCTGAAGCGGGGGCCAGAATCGCGGAATCGCTCGGCGTACCGCGTTCCTCTATCATCACGCTGGACAGCCCAAAGGATACCGAGGAAGAGGCTGCCGCGGTGAAGCAGGCGATTGGCGATGTTCCGTTCTTACTGGTGACCTCCGCCTCGCACCTGCCAAGAGCGATGATTTTCTTCGAGAAGCAAGGTTTGCACCCGCTTCCCGCACCGGCAAACCAGATGGCCATCAGCGCGCCGCTCAACCCATGGGAACGGGTGATCCCCTCTCCGATGTGGTTGATGCATAGCGATCGCGTTGGCTACGAGACGCTCGGACGCCTCTGGCAGTGGCTGAAAGGCTCGTCAGGCGAGCCAGGGCAAGAGTGATTTAGCCGCCAGATCGAAGTTGGCGCGATTGAAACGTCCGGTGTTGACCAGTTGCGCCACTTCGTCCCAGAGCAGATAAAGCCAGCGACGCCAGAGAAACGCCTCTGCAACGGGCGCGCGTTGAAGGTAGTGCCACAGTAAACCTTCCGCCGCCCCGCTGTCGCTGAGCCTGAACAGCTCATATTCCCGCGGTGCCCAGAGCATGATCCCCGGCCCTAGCATCGCCAGGAGCTGATCGCTGCGGGAGTCTTTGAGCATACTGCGCAGAGTAAAATTGCCGTGGATCAGCACGCAGTTGTCGTTAAAGCCGTCGAACAGCGCCGGTAAGCACTCGCGGGTGCGAAACAGAATACGTTTGTCCTGCATGGTCAAGCCGGTATTGTTGAACTGGTTAAGCGTCCCCCACAGCACTTCCACCCGCTGGCGATACCACAGCGGCCACAGGTTTTCCTGGGTGCTGTCAACCGGACCAACAAGCCCTCGGCTATCCTGTCGGTGCCAGGCCAGCAGCGCCTCAACAATCTGATCTTTCAGCTGTTCCCAGCGTTCCGGCGTACGCGCGGGCGCTTCTACCGGCACACCGCGTAAACGCTCAATCAGCAGTACGTCCGGGCCGGGATGTTCCTCGTGGGTCATCACGCCGTACACGGTCGGCATACGGACGGTTCCCTCCCGTGCCAGCATCGACATTTTCCAGGCAAGCTGCCTGGCGACGCCCGGCGACGAGAAGCTTCGTGCCATCAGCGGCATCGGGTTGCCCTGGCCGTCATACAACGACCAGAGCGCGGTATCGACCTTTTCACTCACGCATTCGACCCGGCTTAACTTCTCACCCAGCAGATGGCTAAGTTCGGCACGCAGCTGTTCCATATGAGATTACCCCCATTAAGACTACTGCTTTTATAATGAGCGCACAGCGTGAAGATGTCACCCGGAAGAGATCAATTAGGGTAAAGAAAGGGGAATTTGCGGGGAGAGGACATCCCTCCGAAAGGAGGGATGCAGGCGGGATTAGCGCAACTCGGCGCGGACGCGCTCAAGATCTTCCGGCGTATCAACGCCCGTTCCCGGTACTTCGCGGGCAACGGCAACGTGGATTTTTTCGCCATACCAGAGCACGCGAAGCTGCTCCAGCATTTCGATATGCTCCAGCGGGCTCGGTGCCCAGGCTACATAGCGGCGAATAAAGCCGGCGCGATAGCCGTAGATCCCAATATGACGCAGGAAAGAATCACCGATGGTCTCTTTAGAGAGCGCAAAGCGATCGCGATCCCACGGAATCGTAGCGCGGGAGAAATAGAGCGCATAGCCTTCGGCATCCATCACCACCTTCACCGCATTCGGATTGAATGCCTCTTCAGCGTGGTGAATAGGCACCGCGAGCGTCGCCATACCGACCTGACGCTGCGCCAGGTTTTCCGCCACCTGACGGATAATAACGGCCGGGATCATCGGCTCGTCGCCCTGCACGTTTACGATGACCGTATCGTCACTGAAACCACATTTCTCAACCACTTCAGCCAGACGCTCGGTGCCGGACTGGTGATCGGCGCGGGTCATGCACACCTCACCGCCTGCGGCCTCAACCGCACGGGCGACATCAGGATGATCGGTTGCAACGATAATGCGGTCGGCACCGGACTCACGCGCCCGCTCAAGGACATGCACAATCATCGGCTTGCCGTTGATATCTACCAGCGGTTTACCCGGCAGACGCGTTGAGGCATAACGTGCAGGAATAATGACAACAAAACTCATGGTTTGCTCTCTTCTGCCACCAGGGAACGGGCTTCATTTTCCAGCAGTACCGGAATGCCGTCACGCAGCGGGAAGGCCAGACTGTCCAGCTTGCAGATCAGCTCCTGTTTGTCCTGGCTGTAGTAAAGTTTGCCGTTGCATACCGGGCAGGCAATAATTTCAAGTAAACGGTGATCCATAGTTCCTCCGTATGGGTAATCGCTAAAGCTTAACACATTCCCTTTTCAGGGCGTGCCTGTTTCCCAGCCACTTCGACAGGATGTGAATAACCCGTCAGGTACCCGGCCAAGCGTTACGTCGCGAGCCTCCTGCCAGCGCGCGAACTCGCTAATGGCGGACGTTAACCCTTTTTCCAGGCTCGCCGTGACCCTGATGCCCTCTTGCAGATAAAGGGCAATGACTTCAAGCGTGCCGGTCTTGCGGTGCATTTTGGCATCCATGCGTCCGACCAGTTGTCCCTTGTGCAGCAGCGGTAAAACAAAGTAGCCGTATTGCCGCTTTGGCGCCGGGGTATAGCATTCCAGCCGGTAGCTGAAGTCAAACAGCTGCTCGGCGCGTTTTCTGTCCCAGACAACCGGGTCGAACGGCGACAATACCGCGCTGTGGGTCGCCCGGAGTTTCCCCTCCAGAGCCTCGGGCAGCAGAGGGACAAGATCCGCATGCAGCCACATTTCTCCCAGCGTTTCCACCATAACGGGAACAACTCGCTGTTCGCGCTGCCACATCTCCAGCAGAGGCTTCAGCGCAGGCTGACGGAGGCGGTAATAGTCTGCCAGCCATTGCGGACGGAAAATGCCCAGGCTGCGGGCGCTGTTCTCCAGCATGATGGCCTCGGCCGCCTCCTGAGTAAGCAGATCCCGATCGTCGTCCCAGTGAGGCATCACGCGATGCGTCAGATCATAAACGCGCTGAAAATTACGCCGTTCAATGACCATGACTTTGCCTGACGTGAACAACCCTTCAAGATGACGCTTGTGCGGCTTCCACTCCCACCATCCGCCTGCACCTTTGCGCGGATGTTCAAAATCGGCGGATCGAACGGGGCCGTTTTCCTCAATATGGCTGATAAGCTGCTCTATTTCGGCCTCATGTTCCTCCATCCACGCCTGCCGGTATTTCCATCCCATCTTTTCCGGAGCAAGCATACGGTGACGCACCAGGGCGAAATCGCTACGGGGCAGGAAGCAGGCTTCGTGAGCCCAGTACTCCATCAGCTCCCCTTTGGAGAGCGCCTCATCCAGCCACTGCGGAGGATAACTCCCCAGGCGGCTAAACAGCACCAGGTAAGGGCTACGGGCGACAATGTTAATGGTGTCGATTTGGAGCAGCGACATGCGCTGGACGGTAGAGAGGATATCGGCAGGCTGCGCGCGGCGACGGGGCTTTTTGAGCAGCCCCTGCGCGGCAAGGTGTAAATGACGTGCGGCTGAAAGCGAGAGTTGCGGTAAAGACATGCGTTTTCCTGTCAGTCAAAGCGCCACCAGAACCGCGTAAGCCTCTACTGCACCAACGCAATCAGTTCCTTAAGCAATTGTTCCGGCTGTTCGCCGCTGAGTTCAGCGTCAACGGGCAGATACCACCAGTTATCTTTCGCAAAGGCACGGCATTTCACCGCATCTTTTTCGGTCATAATGAGCGTCTGGCCAGGCGCGGTAAGCGCCTCAACCTGCTCTGCCACCAGCGCCTGATGGTCAGCCAGCGGAACGCGTTTTTCCAGCCGGGCGCCACACTGTTCCAGCGTCGCGAAGAAGCGCGGCGGATGACCAATACCCGCCATAGCCACCAGCGAAGGCAGTTCTGCAACCGCCCGGCGTTCACCCGTCACCAGGTTGACCGCCATTCCCGGTAACAGACGCATAGGAATTTCACCCGACTTTGCTTCACCGCCGTTAACAATCACCGCATCAACGGACTTCAGACGCGAAGCCCGTTCACGCATGGGGCCAGCGGGCAGCCACCAGCCGTTGCCGAAACGACGAACGCCGTCGATAACTACAATCTCTTTATCACGCGCCAGAGCGTAATGCTGCAGGCCGTCGTCAGTGATGATGATCTGTGCCGCGTGTTCAGCAAGCAGGGCCTGCACGGCGTCGCTGCGCACCGGGGAGACCGCAACCGGCGCACCGGTACGCTGGAAAATCAATACTGGCTCATCACCCGCTTCTGCGGTAGTGGTTTCCGCCGACAGCAGCAATGGGTAGTGCGCCGCTTTACCACCATACCCACGCGACACCACGCCGGGGCGGATGCCGCGTTTTTGCAACTGCTCCACCAGCCAGATCACCACTGGCGTTTTGCCGTTGCCGCCCGCCGTGAGGTTACCCACCACGACTACCGGAACCGGCGCGCGCCAGGCATGCTTGATCCCCAGACGGTAAAACAGGCGAATAATGCCGCTTACCAGGCCGTACAGCCAGGAGAGCGGCAAAAGCAGCAGCCACAGCGGGGATTCACCTGACCAGATGCGTGCAATCATTCGCCGAACTGCATCTTATGAAGCTGGGCGTAAACGCCACGATGTTCCAGCAGATCGGCATGGCTTCCGCGTTCAACAATGATGCCGTCCTCAACCACGACGATCTCATCTGCCTGCTCAATAGTGGACAGACGGTGCGCAATCACCAGCGACGTACGGTTCTTTTGCAGTTCATCCAGCGCCGACTGAATCGCGCGTTCAGATTCCGTATCCAGTGCAGATGTTGCTTCGTCCAGGATCAGTATCGGGCTATCGCGCAGCAGCGCGCGCGCAATGGCAATACGCTGGCGCTGACCGCCGGAGAGCAGTACCCCGTTTTCACCGATGATCGTATCCAGACCGTTATCCATCTTGTTGATAAAGTCCATTGCATACGCCATACGCGCGGCGTTCTCAATCTGCTCGCGGCTGTACTCGTCAGTGCGCGCATAAGCAATGTTGTTGGCAACCGTATCGTTGAAGAGATGCACGTTCTGAGAAACCAGCGCAACCTGGTTACGCAGCGACTGCAGGGTGTACTCCCGCAGGTCGTGACCATCCAGCAGGATCTCACCTTCGTTAATATCGTAGAAACGAGTGATGAGGCTCGCAATGGTGGATTTACCGGAGCCGGAGCGGCCTACCAGCGCAACGGTTTTACCTGCCGGAATCGTCAGGTTGATATTGCGCAGAGCCGGCGTTTCGCGGCCTGGATAGGTGAAGGTCACGTTGCGGAACTCCACGTCGCCACGCGAGCGCTCTACCTCGCGTGTACCTTCGTCTTTTTCCTGTTCAGAATCCAGAATGCTGAACAGCGTCTGGCAGGCGGCCATCCCGCGCTGGAACTGGGCGTTCACGTTGGTCAGGGATTTCAGCGGGCGCATCAGGGCAATCATCGAGGAGAAGACTACGGTGATAGTACCCGCCGTCAGCGTCTCCATTACGCTCGGGAAGCTTGCCGCATAAAGAACGAACGCCAACGCCAGTGAGGCAATCAGCTGAATGATCGGGTCAGAGATGGAAGAGGCCGAGACCATCTTCATCCCCTGCAGACGCATTTTGTTGCTGACTTTGTCAAAGCGTTTGGTTTCAACTTCCTGACCGCCGAAGATCAACACTTCTTTGTGCCCTTTCAGCATCTGTTCTGCGCTGGTCGTCACCTGCCCCATGGTGTTCTGCATATTCTTACTGATATTGCGGAAGCGCTTTGAGACGACGCGGATAGCAATGGACACGACCGGTGCCAGCACGATAAGGATCAGCGACAGCTGCCAGCTGTAATAGAACATCATTGCAAACAGACCGATGATCGACGCTCCTTCGCGCACGACGGTAATCAGCGCGCTTGAAGAGGAGGAGGCAACCTGCTCTGAATCGTAGGTAATACGAGACAGCAGCGTCCCGGTGGATTGCTTGTCAAAGAATGAAACCGGCATGCCCATCATGTGGCTGAACAGACGACGGCGCATGGTCATAACCACTTTCCCGGAAACCCAGGAGATACAGTAGCTGGAGATATAGCTGGTGATACCACGTAAGATCATCAGCCCGATAACCACCAGAGGCATCCATAGCAACACTGAGCGATCCGTTTTACCAAAACCGTCGTCCAGTAACGGTTTGAGGAGCGATAACATAAAAGTATCGCTGGCTGCGTTGAGGATTAACGCTACACCCGCCACGATCAGGCCTGCTTTAAAGGGAGCAATCATCGGCCAGAGTCGGCGGAAGGTTTGCCACGTGGAGAGATCTTTGTCGTTATGCATTCAAAAAACCAGCATTTGTTGAAATAGCCGCATATTCTACCCGTTATCTACGGGCGCGCCAAACCACTGATGATACCAGGGGGGTAAAAATTGATCCCGCACGCGCCGGATTTGCCAGCGATGGTGCGAAAATGTCACCGATATTTGCCCGGAATGGGGGGTATCGTGCCAGATATATCCCTCTTTTCGATAGCGCCGGACTACTTTAGCCGACGGGAATCGCCATGCGTTATAGCGGGCCGCTGAATCCAGCGCAATCTCCCCTTCCAGGCGCTGTACCAGCGGCAATGAAGACGAGGTATTGCTGCCGTGATGAGGTACCTGTATGAGGGTGGACGTCAGATGCTGCCAGTAATGGCTAAGCATAGCCTGTTCTGCCTGTGCTTCAATGTCTCCCGTCAGCAGAACGCTCTGCTCGCCGTCGTCAATTTTTACCACGCAGGAGTGATTGTTACCCTGAGCCGGATAATTTTCAGTGGGCCAGTGGACGGTGAACGTTAACCCCTGCCATTGCCATCTTTGCCCGCGAAAGCAGGGACGATGCCCAGTCTGGTGCAACGGACTTCTTACCCACATTTCGGGCCATGTTTTTTGCAGCGATACAAGACCTCCCGCATGGTCGAGATGCTCATGGCTGAGAATAACGCCTTCCGGCTGCAGATGATGCCAGCGCAGCCATGGAATAATTAACCGCTGTGCACTATCCCCGCCCGGCCAGGCAAGCCCGGTATCGTAAAGAATGGCTTTTCCCTGTCGTTCAATAACCATTGCCAGCCCCTGCCCCACGTCCAGCATATGGAGCGTCCAGGCGTCGCTTTTCGCCGTTCGCCAGAGGGGAGAAGCCAGCAAGACACTTCCCGCCAGACAAACGGCAGGAACGGTTTTCCAGGCGCGGAAACGCCAGCCGATGAGGATAAGCCACGGCAGTAACGTCATGTACTGCCAGCGCTGGTCCACACTCTGCCAGCCGTCTGGCAGGCGCATCAGCAACCAGAACAACCCGGCAAGCGTCTTATCGGCTGCATACCAGATGCCGCTTTCCAGCCCCGCCAGCGGCAGCAGATGGAGCAGCATGCCAAGTAAAATCAGCGGTACGCAGACAAACGTCACCAACGGCACGGCAAAGAAGTTGGCGATCAACGATGAAATGCTAAAGCCATGGAAAATCAGAACCTGTAGCGGCATGAGAAGTAACAGCATGCCGACCTGCAGATAGACAAGGTTCAGCAGCGGACGTATCCGGCGAGCCCACTGCCAGTGAGGAAGCGGCAACCACTGAAACCAGAAAATCAGCGCGGCGACGGCAAATGCAGACAAAAGCAGACTCTGCGAAAGTATGGCTAAGGGATCGCTTATCAGGATCGCCGCGACACAGCAGATCCACACCTGCCATGGAGACCATTGCCGGGAACCGATCCGCAGCGCCGCCAGTACAGCAAGTGCGATGACCGTGCGTAGCGCGGGCGGTTGCAGACCGGTCAGCCAGGCGTAGAAAGCAGCAAAGAATAACCCTGCCAGCAGAGGCATTTGCCAGTTGACCCGATGGCAAGGTAATAAAAACTGAAGCCCGCGCACAAGAAACCAGACGATGGAGGCCGCCAGCGCGATATGCAGACCCGAAATCGCCATCAGATGCAGCGTGCCGGTTTCACGCATCAGGTCTTTTATTTCCCTGGGGACATCCAGACGTTCTCCCATGCCCAGCCCGAGGATAACCGCGCCCCAGCGATAAACTGAAAGTCGGTTTTGCAGCGATGTCAGGTATTGCGCTCGCAGGCTGCAGCGTCCATCGATGAGTTCTGCATGGGTAAAACGCCCACTTAGCGTTTGATGGCGGGCAATAGCGCTGCGCTGGGGGTCATACCCTCCGTCGTTCAGTTCGCCGTGTACAGGCCTGAGCCGGAGCGTCATCGCCCAGCGCTGACCGGCACACGCTTTCTGCGGCAGATAATGACCATAAAGCGTTACGCCTGTTGACGCCCACCAGCGATGGCCATCAACGGTGAGTATTTTTCCCTGATGCACAGTGGCACCATCAGTCGCGGCGATCTCCACCTCGGCCTGTACGGCACCTGCGGTTAAATGCTGCATCGGCCAGACGCTCTCTTGCGCGGCCAGAATGCCCCACACGCAAAATAACAGCGTCAACCCCACATACTTCAGCCGTACGTTTTGGCGTGCGGCCAGTGCAACTGCGCCAGCCATCATTATCCAGATGGTATAACGCGATGGCAGTTCAGGTAACCAGAGTAACGGGGCTATCGCCAGAATGGCGCAGATACCTAAAGCGGGAATTCCCATTGCTACCTCCCTGTTTCTGGGTGGCAGTATGCGGGCAGATCGAGCGGGGTGTCAGGCGTGAAAAATGCAATCTACAGCAAGCGCTGCAAGGTTTTTAGCGCGTTGCAGAAAACGCAACTTAAAATGCGAGACACCTTCAGAATGAAAGTGACGGAGACAAAAAAAGCACCCGCAGGTGCTTTCTTTCGAACCCAGTTTAACCGGCTGGCTAAACTCAGTTGCCGTAAATATTGGCGCGATCGCGCAGTTCTTTACCCGGCTTAAAGTGTGGAACGTACTTACCTTCCAGCTCGACTTTATCACCAGTTTTCGGGTTACGCCCGGTACGTGGAGCACGATAGTGCAGAGAAAAACTACCGAAACCGCGGATTTCAATGCGCTCGCCCTGGGCAAGAGTGGAGGCCATATGCTCCAGCATCTCTTTTACGGCATCTTCCACTGCCTTGGCAGGGATATGCGGTTGCTGACTGGCAAGTCTTTCAATCAATTCTGACTTGGTCATGATTCCTCCGGTTCCTTTCAAACCAATTAGCTGAACAGCTCATTAAACAAGGGCGGCCGTAGCCGCCCTTTGTTATTGATTACAGGACGAATCCTGCAATCTGTCAAGTCTGCTCATCATCCTTCGCGCTGTAAATGCGTTACAGCTCAAATGATGCTGAGAACCTGATATTACTCGCCTTTAGCTGCTTTGAAAGCTTCAGCCATTGCGTTGTTAGAGAAGTTTGCATCTTCCTGTTTGTTAACAGTTGCGATTGCATCTTTCTCATCAGCTTCGTCTTTAGCACGAACAGACAGGCTGATTGCACGGTTCTTACGGTCAACACCGGTGAACTTAGCTTCAACGTCGTCGCCTACGTTCAGAACCAGAGTGGCATCTTCAACGCGGTCACGTGAAGCTTCAGAAGCGCGCAGGTAACCTTCAACGCCGTCAGCCAGTTCTACGGTTGCGCCTTTAGCGTCAACTGCAGTCACTTTACCGTTTACGATTGCGCCTTTCTTGTTCAGTGCAACCCAGTTGTTGAACGGATCTTCTGCGAGCTGTTTAACGCCCAGGGAGATACGCTCACGCTCTGCGTCAACCTGCAGAACAACTGCAGCGATTTCGTCGCCTTTTTTGTATTCACGAACTGCTTCTTCGCCTGCAACGTTCCAGGAGATGTCAGACAGGTGAACCAGGCCATCGATGCCGCCATCCAGGCCGATGAAGATACCGAAGTCAGTGATAGACTTGATTTTACCTTCAACACGGTCGCCCTTGTTGTGGGTTTCCGCGAACTGCTGCCATGGGTTGTTTTTGCACTGCTTCAGGCCCAGGGAGATACGACGACGTTCTTCGTCGATATCCAGAACCATCACTTCCACTACATCACCAACGTTAACAACTTTGGATGGGTGGATGTTTTTGTTGGTCCAGTCCATTTCGGAAACGTGCACCAGGCCTTCAACGCCTTCTTCGATTTCAACGAAGCAGCCGTAGTCGGTCAGGTTGGTTACGCGACCAGTCAGTTTAGTACCTTCTGGGTAACGCTTAGCGATAGCTACCCATGGATCTTCGCCCAGCTGTTTCAGGCCGAGGGATACACGAGTACGCTCGCGGTCGAACTTCAGCACTTTAACAGTGATTTCGTCGCCCACGTTCACGATTTCGCTTGGGTGCTTAACGCGTTTCCACGCCATGTCGGTGATGTGCAGCAGGCCATCAACGCCGCCCAGGTCAACGAATGCGCCGTAGTCAGTGAGGTTCTTAACGATACCTTTGACTTCCATGCCTTCCTGCAGGTTTTCCAGCAGCTGATCGCGTTCTGCGCTGTTTTCGGATTCGATAACGGCACGACGGGAAACAACAACGTTGTTACGCTTCTGGTCCAGCTTGATTACTTTGAACTCAAGCTCTTTGCCTTCGAGGTGCAGGGTGTCACGGACTGGACGAACGTCTACCAGTGAACCTGGCAGGAACGCACGAATACCATTCAGCTCAACAGTGAAGCCACCTTTAACTTTGCCGTTGATAACACCGACCACAGTTTCAGCTTCTTCGTAAGCTTTCTCCAGCGTGATCCATGCTTCGTGACGTTTAGCTTTCTCACGAGACAGCAGGGTTTCGCCGAAGCCGTCTTCTACTGCGTCCAGAGCAACGTCAACTTCGTCACCAACCTGGATTTCCAGCTCGCCCTGGGCGTTTTTGAACTGCTCAGCCGGAATGGCGGACTCAGATTTCAGACCGGCGTCAACCAGTACTACGTCTTTGTCGATAGCAACAACAACACCGCGAACGATGGAACCCGGACGGGTTTCGATTTCTTTTAAGGATTCTTCAAACAGTTGAGCAAAAGATTCAGTCATGTTTAATCTTCAGGTTAATATTAACGTCCACCTGGCTCCGTGCCGGATGGGGTTGTTTCACATACCCGCCGTCAATCCATTGCAGCGGGGGTACTGCTAAATCGGTCGCGATTACGCGAGTGCCAGTTTTTGGCGCGCATATTGTAGCGCTTTTTCAATCACTTGCTCAATAGTTAAACTGGTTGAATCCAGAACTAATGCATCTTCTGCAGGAACAAGCGGTGCGACGGCGCGGTTACGATCGCGGTCATCGCGCTCTTTTATCTCGGATAAAAGGCGATCAAAGTTAACACTAAACCCCTTTTCCTGCAACTGAAGCATACGGCGTTGAGCACGTTCTTCCGAAGAGGCGTCAAGGAAGATTTTTACTGGCGCATCAGGGAAGACCACGGTTCCCATGTCGCGTCCATCAGCGATCAGACCCGGGGCTTCACGAAACGCTCGCTGGCGACGCAGCAGCGCCTCGCGAACGCGTGGGAAAGCCGCCACCTGGGAGGCCGCATTAGCGACTTCCTGCGTACGGATTTCGCCGCTCACGTCTTCCCCTTCCAGGATCACTTCCAGGTTGCCATCGGTAGAAACAAAACGCACATCCAGATGCGCAGCCAGCGGTACCAGCGCTTCTTCAGAGGCGACATCCACGTGATGATGCAGCGCAGCCAGCGCCAGCACGCGATAGATTGCTCCCGAATCTAAAAGATGCCATTGCAATGCTTCCGCCATCGCTTTGCACAGAGTACCTTTCCCTGCGCCACTCGGCCCATCAATGGTGATTACCGGGGCAACTGCCGTCATCTTTTTCTCCTTAAATAAGGCATACCGTTAACATGAACGCCGCGCATTATACGCGCCAACGTGCGCAACTGTTACCTTTGCGTGCAAATTACGGAATGATAGAAGCAGAGTGTAGAAGAAATGAGCGGGAAAGATCGTCAGGAAGCGTAAGGAAATGCCGCATCAGGTGATGCGGCAAGACTTCATCATGCCAGGGTGCTAATGCGCGCCAGCTGTTCGAAATAGTCCGGGAAGGTTTTCGCCGTACATTTCGGATCGAGAATGGTCACAGGGGTATCGGACAGCGCCACCAGCGAGAAACACATCGCCATACGGTGATCGTTATAGGTCCCGATTTCAGCAAAGTTCAGTTTTGCCGGAGGGGTAACGCGAATGTAATCTTCGCCCTCTTCTACCTCAGCGCCGACTTTACGCAGCTCGGTTGCCATCGCGAACAGGCGGTCCGTCTCTTTTACGCGCCAGTTATAGATGTTGCGCAGCGTGGTGGTGCCTTTGGCAAACAGCGCCGCCGTGGCAATGGTCATCGCCGCATCCGGGATATGGTTCATGTCCATGTCGATGGCGTTCAGCTCACCGTGGGTACAGGAGATGAAATCATCTCCCCAGGTGACAACCGCGCCCATTTTTTCCAGCACGTCAGCAAAACGAATATCGCCCTGCACGCTGTTGCGGCCAATGCCGGTCACTTTTACCGTACCGCCTTTAATCGCGCCAGCGGCAAGGAAATAGGACGCGGATGAAGCATCGCCTTCAACCAGGTAGTTACCCGGCGACTGGTACTGCTGCGCCCCACGCACGACAAAGCGCTGATAAGACTGGTTTTCAACCTCAACGCCGAAGGTTTTCATCAGATGCAGCGTAATATCAATATACGGTTTGGAGACCAGCTCACCTTTAATCGTGATAACCGTATCCTGCGGGGCCAGCGGCGCGGTCATCAGTAGCGCCGTCAGGAACTGGCTGGAGACGCTGCCGTCAACCTCGACGGTACCGCCGGTAAAGCCCCCGCGCAGACGCAGTGGCGGGTAATTTTCCTGCTCCAGATACTCAATCTGCGCGCCGCCCTGACGCAGGGCATCTACCAGATGGCCGATCGGACGCTCCTTCATGCGCGGCTCGCCGGTCAGCACGATGTTATTGCTCCCGAGGCACAGGGCCGCCGCCAGCGGACGCATCGCGGTACCCGCGTTACCCAGAAACAGCTCAAGCTCTTCACTCGCCTGCAGCGCGCCGCCGTTGCCGGTCACTTCGCAGCGGGTGCGATCGTCAGAGAGTGTGTAATGAACGCCCAACGCTTTCAGCGCATTGAGCATATGGCGCACGTCATCGCTGTCCAGCAGGTTGGTGAGGACGGTGGTGCCGTTTGCCAGAGCTGCCAGCAGCAGAGCACGGTTCGAGACACTTTTTGAACCAGGCAGATTGATGGTGCCATCTACCCGCGCGATAGGTTGTAACGTCAGGGATTCCATGAAAACTAAACTCTCAACTCAACATAATAAAAACCCCGCAGGGACGCTGCGGGGGTGAAAAACAGCAAATTAACCGTGACGACGTTCGAAGTCGATCATGAAATCGGTCAGGGCTTTAACGCCTTCCAGCGGCATGGCGTTATAAATGGAGGCACGCATGCCGCCCACGACACGGTGACCTTTGAGCGCATGCAGACCTGCGGCGAAGGACTCTTCCAGGAACACTTTGTCCAGGTTGCTGTCCGCCAGCTGGAACGGCACGTTCATGCGCGAACGGTTCGCTTTCGCCACATCGTTACGGTAGAAATCGCTCTTGTCGATCGTGCCGTACAGCAGTTCGGCTTTCTGCTGATTGATCTTGTCCATCTGCGCCACGCCGCCGTTTTGCTTCAGCCATTTGAAGACCAGGCCGGAGAGATACCAGGCAAACGTAGGTGGGGTGTTGAACATTGAGTCGTTGTCATTCAGGACGGTGTAATCGAGAATCGACGGGCAGGACTTATGGGCTTTCCCCAGCAGGTCTTCACGGACGATGACAATAGTCAGCCCAGCAGGACCGATGTTTTTCTGAGCACCTGCGTAAATGACGCCGTAGCGACTGACGTCCAGCGGAGTGGACAGAATGGTTGAAGAGAAGTCCGCCGTCACAATGACATTGTCGCCAAAGTCTGGCTCTTCGTGAATGGCGATGCCGTCGATGGTTTCGTTCGGGCAGTAGTGGAGATACGCGGCGTTGTCAGACAGCTGCCACTCGCTCATCGGCTTCACGGCGCGCAGACCGTCAACGGTCACTTTGGCGTCGATAACGTTCGGCGTGCAGTATTTGTGCGCTTCTTTTACCGCACTGGCTGCCCAGTAGCCGGCATCGACGTAATCAGCGGTGGTTTTGTCGCCCAGCAGATTGAGCGGGATGCCCGCAAACTGGCCGCGTCCGCCGCCGTGACAGAACAATACTTTGTAGTTCGAGGGAATGTTCAGCAGATCGCGAAAATCCTTTTCTGCCTCTTCCGCCACCTGAATAAACGCTTTACCACGGTGGCTGATTTCCATCACCGACGTACCCAGACCGTTCCAGTCACACAGCTCCTGTTGAGCCTGTTTGAGCACGTCTGCCGGTAACATTGCCGGACCTGAACTGAAATTAAAGACTTGAGCCATTTCCCCTCACCACGCTAAAAGCCATAAGTTATAACTGTGGATATCGGTTTTATCATTCAGTGACACGCGCCGCAATGTCTAAAACTAATGACCGGGGAAATGTGCCCTTCGTCACACAAAACAATCTGCCGCCTCGTCGTCACAAAACCGACAAAATCGCTGTCAGACGAGGCGTTTAGCCCGGCTAACCTTTGTCCATTCCGGATTTGCACAACGAGGGCATAATTGATGATCGCCCGCATGCATCCCCACAACATGACTACATTTTATACATGCATACTCCCCGGTTTCAGGTATCACCCTGAACCGTTCTACTAACATATCCGGCAGGATACACAGGCCGGGCTTAACGTCGTCATCAGCATAGTAATAGACGCTGATTTGCCCATTGGTTTCCATGATCGCCAGCCGCACCTGTCCGAGCTGTTCAACGCTATTCAGGCGCAGCTCCATAAAGAACTCAAACTCGGTCATATTGGCGCTTTGCACATTTTCCCAGGCCAGCTGACCGTCCTCGACAATAACGACCGGTTTCCCTTCAAGCAGATCTTCCAGCTTTTCACTTTTTGACATCAGCCACATCACCAACCGGTAAAGCAAGGCGAGGGAAACAAAAACGATAAACACCGGCACCATCGGCACGTCGTCATAAAACGCGACGTCCCCCGCCGCCGAGCCCAGCGTCAGGATGATCAGCACTTCAAACAGCGACATCTGACGAACGCCACGACGGCCGGTAATTTTGAGAAACAGGAAGACGAGTACGAAGGTATACAGGCTGCGCAGCGCCACTTCGCCCAGAAATTCAGGTGGAACTTTATCAAACGCCATCCGCTGGAGATCAAATGCTTTCATTTTTCTATGCCTTAACAGTCAGTTACTGCTACTAAGCATAGCCCAGCCATTTATTTTCGCCGGAGATAGCACCCGTCACGCAAAACCCGTATCATTGCGCGCTTTACGTACGATAAAAGTGAACGCCATGACTCAAACGTTTATCCCCGGCAAAGACGCCGCTCTGGAAGATTCCATCGCTCGCTTCCAGCAGAAACTGACCGACCTGGGCTTTAACATCGAAGAAGCCTCCTGGCTGAACCCGGTGCCTCACGTCTGGTCCGTGCACATTCGCGACAAAGACTGCGCGCTCTGCTTTACCAACGGTAAAGGTGCGACGAAAAAAGCGGCACTGGCCTCTGCGCTGGGTGAGTATTTTGAGCGTCTGTCCACCAACTACTTCTTCGCTGACTTCTGGCTGGGTGAAACCATCGCCAACGGCCCGTTCGTTCACTATCCGAACGAAAAATGGTTCCCGCTGACCGAAGACGATGAACTGCCGGAAGGCATTCTGGATGCCCGTCTGCGTGCCTTCTACGATCCGGAAAACGAACTGACCGCCAGCATGCTGATCGATCTGCAGTCTGGGAATGAAGAGCGTGGGATCTGCGCCCTGCCGTTCACCCGTCAGTCTGACGAGCAGACCGTGCATATTCCGATGAACATCGTCGGCAACCTGTATGTGTCCAACGGTATGTCCGCCGGTAACACCCGTAATGAAGCGCGCGTGCAGGGTCTCTCTGAAGTCTTCGAGCGTCATATCAAAAACCGCATTATCGCCGAATCCATCAGCCTGCCTGAAATTCCGGCAGACGTGCTGGCGCGCTACCCGGGGGTGGTGGAATCCATCGCCAAACTGGAAGCCGAAGGTTTCCCAATCTTTGCGTATGACGGCTCGCTGGGCGGTAAATATCCGGTTATCTGCGTCGTGCTGTTTAACCCGACTAACGGAACCTGCTTCGCCTCCTTCGGCGCGCATCCTGACTTCGGCGTGGCGCTGGAGCGTACCGTGACCGAGCTGCTGCAGGGCCGTAGCCTGAAAGATCTCGACGTATTCACCCCGCCAACGTTTGACGATGAAGAAGTGGCCGAGCACACCAACCTCGAAACCCACTTCATCGACTCCAGCGGTTTGATCTCCTGGGATATGTTCAAGCAGGACGCGGACTATCCGTTCGTGGACTGGAGCTTTGCCGGTACCACGGAAGAAGAGTTCGCGACGCTGATGGCGATCTTTAACGCGGAAGACCAGGAAGTGTACATTGCCGATTACGAGCACCTGGGCGTTTACGCGTGCCGCATCATCGTGCCTGGCATGTCTGATATCTATCCGGCGGAAGATCTGTGGCTCGCAAACAACAGCATGGGCGCGCACCTGCGTGAAACCCTACTCTCCCTGCCGGGCAGCGAGTGGGAAAAAGAAGATTATCTCAACCTGATAGCCCAGCTGGACGATGAAGGCCACGATGACTTTACCCGCGTGCGCGAGCTGCTGGGTCTGGCGACCGGGAAAGACAACGGCTGGTACACGCTGCGCATCGGTGAACTGAAAGCGATGCTGGCCCTCGCGGGCGGCGATCTGGATCAGGCTCTGGCCTGGACAGAATGGACCATGGAGTTTAACCAGTCGGTCTTCTCCGCCGAGCGCACCAACTATTACCGCTGCCTGCAAACCCTGCTGCTGCTTGCGCAGGAAGACGATCGCGAGCCACTGCAGTACCTGAACGCTTTCGTACGTATGTACGGTGCTGAAGCGGTTGAAGCCGCCAGCGCGGCGCTGAGCGGTGAAGAGCCGTTCTACGGTCTGCAGGCGGTTGACAGCGATCTGAAAGCCTTCCCGGCGCATCAGTCTCTGCTGAAGGCCTATGAAAAACTGCAGAAAGCAAAAGCTGCTTACTGGTCAAAATAAGCGCATATAACATTAACGGCAGTAGGCGTATTCAATCGTCTGGGCTATATTACGGGGCAATTTCATTGCCCCGTTTTTTATTCTCTTCGGCAATGATTGTTGATTGTAATAATAAAGTTAAACACGGGTAAATATAATAATATTTGCCTGGGCTTTATTGTTACTTTTTATGGTAATTACTCCATATTAATTAACTGTTTCGAAGGGGGCCGAACGAAAAAATTCAACTCTTTTCATAACTTTTAAAATTTATTTTTATACGGATAATCAAATACTTACTCCGCATTTGCTGTGAAACCATACATACTGCGGGCCTATAAGCCAGGCGAGATATGATCTATATCAATTTCTCTTCTATAATGCTTTGTTAGTATCTCGTCGCCGACTTAATAAAGAGAGAGTTAGTGTGAAAGCTGACAACCCTTTTGATCTTTTACTCCCCGCCGCGATGGCAAAAGTTGCCGAAGAAGCGGGTGTCTATAAAGCAACGAAACACCCGATGAAGACGTTCTATCTGGCGATCACTGCAGGTGTGTTCATCTCTATCGCTTTCGTCTTCTACATCACCGCCACCACCGGTACTGCCGGAATGCCTTTCGGCATGGCCAAACTGATTGGCGGCATTTGCTTCTCACTGGGTCTGATTCTCTGCGTCATTTGCGGCGCCGACCTCTTCACCTCAACGGTGCTGATTGTTGTGGCGAAAGCCAGCGGAAGAATTACCTGGGGTCAACTGGCGCGCAACTGGCTTAACGTCTACGTTGGTAACCTGATTGGCTGTCTGCTCTTTGTTCTGTTGATGTGGCTCTCTGGCGAGTATATGACCGCCAACGGTGGCTGGGGGCTTAATGTCCTGCAAACCGCTGACCACAAAATGCATCACACATTTATCGAAGCCGTTGCTCTCGGCATCCTCGCAAACCTGATGGTCTGCCTGGCGGTCTGGATGAGCTACTCTGGCCGTAGCCTGATGGATAAAGCCATGATTATGGTTCTGCCGGTTGCGATGTTTGTTGCCAGCGGCTTCGAGCACAGTATTGCGAATATGTTCATGATCCCGATGGGGATTGTTATCCGCAACTTTGCAAGCCCGGAGTTCTGGACCGCAGTTGGTTCATCCCCGGAAAGTTTCTCTCACCTGACTATTATGAATTTCATTACTGATAACCTGATCCCCGTCACTATCGGGAACATTATCGGTGGGGGTCTGTTAGTTGGGTTGACATACTGGGTCATTTACCTGCGTGGCGGCGACCATCATTAATGGTTGTCTCAGGCAGTAAATAAAAAATCCACTTAAGAAGGTAGGTGTTACATGTCCGAGCTTAATGAAAAGTTAGCCACAGCCTGGGAAGGTTTTGCGAAAGGTGACTGGCAGAATGAAGTCAACGTCCGTGACTTCATTCAGAAAAACTATACCCCGTATGAAGGTGACGAATCCTTCCTGGCTGGCGCAACTGACGCGACCACCAAGCTGTGGGACAGCGTAATGGAAGGCGTTAAACTGGAAAACCGCACTCACGCGCCAGTTGATTTTGACACCTCCGTTGCATCCACCATCACTTCTCACGATGCTGGCTACATCAACAAAGCCCTTGAGAAAATTGTTGGTCTGCAGACTGAAGCACCACTGAAACGCGCCATCATCCCGTTCGGTGGTATCAAAATGGTTGAAGGTTCCTGCAAAGCGTATAACCGCGAGCTGGACCCAATGCTGAAAAAAATCTTCACCGAATACCGCAAAACCCATAACCAGGGCGTATTCGATGTTTATACCAAAGACATTCTGAACTGCCGTAAATCTGGCGTTCTGACTGGTCTGCCAGATGCCTATGGCCGTGGCCGTATCATCGGTGACTACCGTCGCGTTGCGCTGTACGGTATCGACTTCCTGATGAAAGACAAATACGCGCAGTTCGTTTCCCTGCAGTCTGACCTGGAAAACGGCGTAAACCTGGAAGCGACTATCCGTCTGCGTGAAGAAATTGCTGAACAGCACCGCGCGCTGGGTCAGATTAAAGAGATGGCGGCTAAATACGGCTGCGATATCTCTGGTCCTGCGACCAACGCTCAGGAAGCTATTCAGTGGACCTACTTCGGCTACCTGGCCGCTGTTAAGTCTCAGAACGGTGCAGCAATGTCCTTCGGCCGTGTATCCACCTTCCTGGATGCGTACATCGAACGTGACCTGAAAGCAGGTAAAATCACCGAGCAAGACGCTCAGGAAATGATTGACCACCTGGTCATGAAACTGCGTATGGTTCGCTTCCTGCGTACCCCAGAATATGATGAACTGTTCTCTGGTGACCCAATCTGGGCAACCGAATCAATCGGCGGTATGGGCGTTGACGGCCGTACGCTGGTTACCAAAAACAGCTTCCGCTTCCTGAATACCCTGTACACCATGGGTCCTTCTCCGGAGCCGAACATCACCGTTCTGTGGTCTGAAAAACTGCCTCTGAACTTCAAGAAATTCGCCGCTAAAGTGTCCATCGACACCTCTTCTCTGCAGTACGAGAACGATGACCTGATGCGTCCGGACTTCAACAACGACGACTACGCTATCGCTTGCTGCGTGAGCCCAATGGTTGTTGGTAAACAAATGCAGTTCTTCGGTGCGCGTGCAAACCTGGCGAAAACCATGCTATACGCTATCAACGGCGGCGTTGATGAAAAACTGAAAATGCAGGTTGGTCCTAAGTCTGAGCCAATCAAAGGCGACGTGCTGAACTATGACGAAGTCATGGAGCGCATGGACCACTTCATGGACTGGCTGGCTAAGCAGTACGTGACCGCGCTGAACGTTATCCACTACATGCACGACAAGTACAGCTACGAAGCCTCTCTGATGGCGCTGCACGACCGTGACGTTATCCGCACCATGGCGTGTGGTATCGCAGGTCTGTCCGTTGCGGCTGACTCCCTGTCTGCAATCAAATACGCGAAAGTTAAACCAATTCGTGACGAAGACGGCCTGGCCGTAGACTTCGAAATCGAAGGCGAATACCCGCAGTTTGGTAACAACGACGCTCGCGTTGATGACATGGCGGTTGACCTGGTAGAACGTTTCATGAAGAAAATTCAGAAACTCACTACCTACCGTAACGCTATCCCGACTCAGTCTGTTCTGACCATCACCTCTAACGTTGTGTATGGTAAGAAAACCGGTAACACTCCAGACGGTCGTCGTGCTGGCGCGCCATTTGGCCCAGGTGCTAACCCAATGCACGGTCGTGACCAGAAAGGTGCTGTAGCTTCTCTGACCTCCGTTGCTAAACTGCCGTTTGCTTACGCGAAAGATGGTATCTCTTACACCTTCTCTATCGTGCCAAACGCCCTGGGTAAAGACGACGAAGTGCGTAAAACTAACCTCGCGGGTCTGATGGATGGTTACTTCCACCACGAAGCGTCCATCGAAGGTGGTCAGCACCTGAACGTGAACGTAATGAACCGTGAAATGCTGCTCGACGCGATGGAACATCCTGAGAAATATCCTCAGCTGACCATCCGCGTATCTGGCTACGCAGTACGTTTTAACTCCCTGACGAAAGAACAGCAGCAGGACGTTATCACCCGTACTTTCACTCAGTCCATGTAAGTGGAATTGACTGAAATCACGCGTTAAAAAGCGTACAATAAAGGCTCCACGCAAGTGGGGCCTTTTTAACACCCTCGCTTCACCAGTCTCTTTTGTCCGCTATCTATACTTTATGGATAACAGCCAAAACAGACTCGACATAGCCTTTGAGCTGTGCAACTACACAGGCCCCCGGATGGGCCAAATTCGGAGATATCACCGCAATGTCAACTATTGGTCGCATTCACTCCTTTGAATCCTGTGGCACCGTCGATGGCCCGGGTATCCGCTTTATTACCTTTTTCCAGGGCTGCCTGATGCGCTGCCTGTACTGCCATAACCGCGACACCTGGGACACGCACGGCGGTAAAGAAGTCACCGTGGAAGATCTGATGAAAGAGGTGGTGACCTACCGCCACTTTATGAACGCATCCGGCGGTGGCGTGACCGCGTCCGGCGGTGAAGCTATTCTTCAGGCTGAGTTTGTCCGCGACTGGTTCCGCGCCTGCCATAAAGAAGGCATTCATACCTGTCTCGACACCAACGGCTTTGTGCGCCGCTACGATCCGGTCATTGATGAACTGCTCGACGTGACCGATCTGGTGATGCTCGATCTCAAACAGATGAACGATGAGATCCACCAGAATCTGGTTGGCGTTTCTAACCACCGTACGCTGGAGTTTGCCAAATACATCGCCGATAAAGGCATCAAAACCTGGATCCGCTACGTTGTTGTTCCCGGCTGGTCAGATGACGATGACTCCGCACATCGCCTGGGTGAATTTACCCGCGACATGGGCAACGTCGAGAAAATTGAGCTTCTGCCCTATCACGAACTGGGTAAACATAAATGGGTGGCGATGGGCGAAGAGTACAAGCTTGATGGCGTGAAGCCGCCGAAAAAAGAGACGATGGAACGCGTGAAAGGTATTCTTGAGCAGTACGGCCACAAGGTCATGTATTAAAGAGAAGGCCCGGTAAGAACCGGGCCTTTTTATATTCTATTTAAAGACGCCGTTAATTACGGAGGTCACAATCGCCGTACTCAGCGCAATTAAGACCAGATCGTCCCCGACTACACGCCATTCATAGCCCGGGTAGGAAGGAAGCTGGCCGAGCATAGAGGCTGGTACGGTCTTCTTCGCAATGCCCGGAGGAAGCGGTTTACCGCGTGCGAGGTTTTTCGCAATCCCCGGAGGAAGAGACTCATAGCCCGTTAAGCCATAATTCAATGCCAGGTGGCGGGCATGATCGAAGCTCACGCGAGCGTCGACGTCATTACCGACATCTTTGCTGTTTTTGAAGCTCTTATCCGATTTTCCAGGGTTTTCCTTTCCGCTATTTTGCTTATTACCATGGTTACCGGAATTACCAGAATTCCCGTTACCATGATTGCCGCCATTACCTTGTCCGCCACTGTTTCCATGACCACCGCCATTCCCGTTTCCAGGATTAGCCATGACCGGAGCCGTTGCAAACGTTAAAGACAACACTACGGCAAGTGCGGTAGTGGAAAAACGACGTATAGACATGATTGTTGCCTTTTGTGGTAGAACTCATTTGAATTATCGCCAGGCGGAGAAAACAAACAATGCGTAAAAGTCTTATATGTGACAGGGACAAAAAAGCCTGTCATCGACAGGCTTTTATTTAATCAGGCGTGCGCCACAGGGGTTGGATGCTCGCCCGCTTTGCGCAGCAGCATCAGGAGATAAATAAACGACACGCTGGCAATCATAATAAACAGCAAATTGTCGGAATAATTCTGCATCAGCATCGCGGTAAATGTCGGTCCCAGAAGGCTACCGATGGTATAGCTTAATAATAGCGCCTGGTTCATTGCCACAAGCTGGTGATGTTCTACTTTCTCACAGGCCCACGCCATTGCGACCGGGTAAAGCGTGAATCCTGCGGCCCCGAGAATAAACAGTGCAGGCGCCATCGCGGCGTTGCTGAGCATCGCAAGGCATCCCATGATCACCACGAAGACCTGAACGCGCAGCACCAGCAGGCGTCCAAAACGATCCGCCAGGCGACCAATTGGCCACTGCCCGACAATACCGGCGCTGACCATTACCGCCATCCAGAAACCAATCCCGGAATCGCTCACGCCCTGATGGTTCAAATAGAGCGGCATCAGGCCATAGAGCGAGCCGAGTACAATCCCTGAGATAATACAGCCGTTAACCCCCAGACGCGCCTGACGCAGTCTCAGCATCGGCCAGACGTGCGTTGCTTCCTGATGTTCACTGTTCTGGTTCACAATGCGCGTAAAGAGCAGCGGCAGGATCGCGGCCAGCACCATGCCCGTTACCCACGGCAGAACGCTCATCAGATCGGTTGGCAGCTTGCTGACCATCAGTTGACCCAGCACGGTACCGACGTAGTAAACCATCATATAGGCCGCCAGCAGACGTCCGCGGTTGCGGGAGGTACCGCTGCACATCAGCGCGCTTTCAACCACCACCCAAATCATCGCGCAGCCGACGCCGGCGATAAAGCGCCATGCCATCCAGCCCCAGAAGCCCACCATCAGACCCAGACCGGCGCACCCGGCAGCGAAAATCAGCGAGGCCAGATAATAGCTGCGATTAAAGCCAAAACGCTTAATCAGGCTACCGGTTAATAATGTGCCCAACAGGTTCCCGGTGAAAAAGGACGAGCTGACCATACCCACCTGCCAGGTCGGTAAGTTTTCATGGGCGAGCCACAGCGGGACGAGCGTGTTTAACACGGCGATCGCCAGGGTCAACAGAAGCAGGCCACAGAGCAACAGGAGCACTGGCCGGGTATAGGTGGTCATGGATTAAAAACCGTGAGGAAGTTCAGATTTCGTGCGCATCATGCCACTGGCAAAAACAAAGTCAATCCACAGATTTAGCCGGCTCGCACAATATGTTCCCTGTCGATTTAAAAAACTTATCCTGCTAATGCAGCGCCTGCTATAGATATTAATTATGTATCTGTTTTTATTTATTAATGACCGAAATTAAAACAAAACGACAGTCGAAAAATTTCATGAATGAAAAAAAGAAAAGCCGGGCGCTATGTCCCGGCTTTTTATAACGAAAAATGAAATTAGCTGGCGATAGCCATACCGACCGTCATATGCAGGCCGTAAAACACACCGCGACCAATTAACTCCCCTGCCAGCACCAGCACAAAAGCCAGTGACAGGAGCGGCAGTGCAGGCTGATAACCTTTAAGCTGAGGGCCGATCCAGCACACCAGCGCAGCTGCCAGCAACACCACACGCCAGGCCATCAGCGAACCGTAGTCCGGCACCAGCGCAGAAGCCTGCTGGATAGAGCTGTGAATGGTTGCCAGCTCAGCCCCCTGCATCAGGGCGACCATCGCGCTCACCACCAGCGCCAGCAGCGAAACGGCTGGCAGCAGACGCATTGCCCAACCGTTTACCCCCGCCACACGCAGCAGCAGGTAGCCCAGCAGCGGCCCGCCGATAAACATCGTCAGGAAGAAGCTCATCGGCGTCCAGACGCTGTACCAGGTAGGAACGGTATCGATGGTGTTATAGACGCGCACCATCATCCACACGAACACCACGCCCAGTACCATGGTGACGATCAGCCACAGGCTGCGCAGGCCCGCAGGCAATTTCTTCAACGCAGCCAGCAGCCACCCCAGCCCGCCGACGGCAAAGAAGATTGCCCCGCTGGCAATTTCGTTACTGAGCGACGACGCCCCCACGCGGTTCAGGGAGTTGAACGCGCGCATCGGTGAGCCCAGGTGCAGCGTAGAGGCGATAAATCCAATCCCCATCAGCACCCACAGGCCAAACATGCTCAACACCAAACGCTGCTGCTGTTCGGCATTGAGGTTCCCTTTTAACAGCGCCAGCGCCAGAACAATAAAGCCGCCCACTACGCACTGCCCAAAGACCGTGAAGATCATCAGCGGCCATTCATGCCATCCACTTCCCATCTCACACCTCCTTCGGATTTGCCAGGTAGCCGGTGGTGTCACCCGTCGGACGGCTGTTGGCGTTAGGTTTAATGACAATATTCGGCTTGGTGAAGTGCGCGGACGGCAGCGGTGCCACTGCGGCAAGCTGACCGTGTTTCTGACGCAGCTCTTCTATCGGACCAAAATCCAGCGCGCGCAGCGGGCAGGACTCGACGCAGATTGGCTTTTTGCCGTCCGCTACGCGGCTGTGGCAGCCGTCGCACTTGGTCATATGTCCTTTAGCGGCGTTGTACTGCGGCGCGCCGTACGGGCACGCCATATGGCAGTAGCGACAGCCGATGCAGACATCTTCATCCACCACCACAAAACCGTCCTCCCGCTTGTGCATCGCCCCGCTCGGGCACACCTTGGTGCAGGCCGGATCTTCACAGTGGTTACAGGCAATCGACAGGTAATAGGCAAAGACGTTCTGATGCCAGACGCCGTTATCTTCCTGCCAGTCGCCCCCGGCGTATTCGTAAATTCGGCGGAAGCTCACGTCCGGGGTGAGATCTTTATAATCTTTACAGGCCAGCTCGCAGGTTTTGCACCCGGTGCAACGGCTGGAATCAATGAAAAATCCATACTGGGTTGTCATCGGTTACTCCTTAAACCTTTTCAACCTGGACAAGGTTTGTGTGAGACGGGTTGCCTTTCGCCAGCGGCGACGGACGCTGCGTGGTCAGGACGTTAATACTGCCTGCCTGGTCGATGCGGTTGGCATCCGGGCTGTACCAGGCCCCTTCCCCCAGTGCCACTACGCCAGGCATCATGCGCGGTGTCACTTTGGCTTCAATGTGTACCTCGCCGCGACCGTTAAAGATACGCACGCGATCCCCGTTACGGATACCACGTGCTTTGGCATCCATCGGGTTGATCCACATCTCCTGGCGGCAGGCGGCCTTCAGTACGTCAACGTTACCGTAGGTGGAGTGCACGCGCGCCTTGTAGTGGAAACCGGTCAGCTGCAGAGGGAATTTCGCCGTCAGCGGATCGTTATAGTTTTCGAACCCCGGCGTGTAGATCGGCAGCGGATCGATAACATCTCCTTCCGGCAGCTCCCAGGTAGATGCGATTTTTGCCAGCGCTTCGGAGTAAATTTCGATTTTGCCCGACGGCGTGGTCAGCGGATTCGCCTGCGGATCTTCACGGAACGCTTTATACGCCACGTGATGCCCTTCCGGGTCACGCTGCTTGTACATGCCCTGCTTGCGGAAGGTGTCGAAGTCCGGCAGATCGGGAATTGCTTTACGAGAGAGCTCGTGCAGATGGCGCATCCACCCTTCCTGAGTACGCCCTTCGGTAAACTGCTGTTCGACGCCTAATCGCTTCGCCAGTTCTGAGGTCATCTCATAGATGGTTTTGCACTCGAAGCGCGGCTTGATGGCCTGGTCGGTAAAGATCACGTAGGACATGTTGCCGCAGGAAGCGTCCAGCGCGAAATCCATCTGCTCAGACGCGGTGCAGTCCGGCAGCAGAATATCGGCATATTTTGCCGAGGAGGTCATGTGGCAGTCGATCACCACAATCATCTCGCACTTCTTGTCGTCCTGCAGAATTTCATGGGTGCGGTTGATTTCCGAGTGCTGGTTGATAAGGCAGTTGCCGGCGTAGTTCCAGATCATCTTGATCGGCACATCCAGCTTGTCTTTGCCCCGAACGCCGTCGCGCAGCGCGGTCATTTCCGGGCCGCGCTCGATCGCGTCAGTCCACATAAACATGGAGATGCTGGTCTGAACCGGGTTATCCAGCGTCGGCATCCGCTCAAACGGCACTTCATAAGAACCTTCGCGCGCGCCGGTGTTACCGCCATGAACGCCGACGTTGCCGGTCAGAATTGAAAGCATAGAGATAGCGCGGGTGGCGATTTCACCGTTCGCATGACGCTGCGGTCCCCAGCCCTGGCTGATGTAGGCCGGTTTAGCTGAACCAATCTCACGCGCCAGCTGAACAATGCGCTCGACCGGAATACCGGTGATGGTGGAGGCCCACTCCGGCGTTTTCGCTACGCCGTCGCTGCCCTGGCCGAGAATATATGCCTTGTAGTGACCATTGGCAGGGGCACTGGCTGGCATCGTTTTCTCGTCATAACCGACGCAGTATTTATCAAGGAACGGCTGATCGACGAGGTTTTCAGTAATCATCACCCACGCCAGCGCGGAAACCAGTGCCGCATCGGTACCAGGACGAATGGGGATCCACTCATCTTCGCGCCCGGCACCGGTGTCGGTATAGCGCGGATCGATAATGATCATGCGGGCATTAGATTTGGCGCGGGCCTGTTCGAGGTAGTACGTCACCCCGCCGCCGCTCATGCGGGTTTCGCCCGGGTTGTTACCGAACAGGACGACCAGCTTACTGTTTTCGATATCGGACGGGCTGTTGCCGTCGGCCCAGCCGCCGTAGGTATAGTTCAGACCTGCGGCAATCTGTGCAGAAGAGTAGTCGCCGTAGTGGTTGAGATAACCGCCGCAGCAGTTCATCAGACGCGCGACCAGCGTTTTACCCGGTGGCCAGGAGCGGGTCATCGTGCCACCCAGCGTCCCGGTGCCATAGTTCAGGTAGATGGACTCGTTGCCGTACTCTTTGATCAGGCGCTGCATGTTGGTGGCGATAATGTCGTAGGCTTCGTCCCAGCTAATGCGCTCAAACTTCCCTTCCCCACGCTTACCGACACGCTTCATTGGGTATTTCAGACGATCCGGGTTGTAGACGCGGCGACGCATGGAGCGACCCCGCAGGCAGGCGCGAACCTGGTGTAACCCTTCGTAGTTATCGTCCCCGGTGTTGTCGGTTTCGACATACTTAATTTCGCCATCCACCACGTGCATACGCAGCGGACAACGGCTACCGCAGTTTACGGTACACGCACTCCACACCACTTTTTCCGGAGCTGCGGCTGCGGATAGTGCGTCCGCCGCCGACGCCAGCCGGGTAAAAGGGAGCGTGAAGGCGCTGCTGGCTACAGCCAGGCCGCCTATTGCCGTGGTTTTCATCAACCCACGGCGAGTGACCTCGGCAGCCATTAACGCTTCAGGCGCTTTGATTTTCATAGAGACTCACTTTGGTTGCTCACAAAGAAAAAAGAGGCGGCACGAACCGCTATATAGTTTTGTAAATAACGAATTTCTTCGTTATCAGCGTCTTATGCTGACTTTCATTCGGAGGAGTATTACTACTTTAGAGGGAGGGGGTATTGCGTCGTGTCAATTCAGAGGCATAAAAAAAGCGCCCGAAGGCGCTTTTTTGTTGTGAGGCAAAGAATTAGCCGATGTACTGCTGGCCTTTCATGTATGGACGCAGCACTTCAGGGATCTCGATGCGGCCATCTGCCTGCTGGTAGTTTTCCAGCACAGCAACCAACGTACGGCCAACAGCCAGACCAGAACCGTTCAGGGTATGCACCAGACGGGTTTTCTTGTCAGATTTGCTGCGGCAGCGTGCCTGCATGCGGCGCGCCTGGAAATCCCAGACGTTAGAGCAGGAGGAGATTTCACGGTAGGTGTTCTGTGCGGGCACCCAGACTTCCAGGTCGAAGGTTTTGCAGGCACCAAAGCCCATGTCACCGGTGCACAGCGCCATGCGGCGATACGGCAGGCCCAGCAGCTCCAGCACTTTTTCCGCATGGCCAGTCATCTCTTCCAGCGCGTCCATGGATTCTTCCGGACGGACAATCTGCACCATCTCGACTTTGTCGAACTGGTGCATACGGATCAGACCACGGGTGTCGCGACCGTAAGAACCGGCTTCTGAACGGAAGCACGGAGAGTGTGCCGTCAGCTTGATTGGCAGATCGTCTTCGTCAATGATCTCATCACGCACGAGGTTGGTCAGCGGCACTTCCGCGGTTGGGATCAGCGCATAGTTGCTGCTGTCTGCTTCTTCATCCAGCGGACGAGTATGGAACAGATCGCCTGCAAATTTCGGCAGCTGGCCCGTACCGTACAGCGTATCGTGGTTAACCAGATACGGAACATAGGTTTCGCTGTAGCCGTGCTGCTCGGTGTGCAGATCCAGCATGAACTGCGCCAGGGCGCGGTGCAGATGGGCAATCTGACCTTTCATCACTACGAAGCGAGAGCCGGTCAGCTTAACCGCAGCGGCAAAGTCCAGGCCCGCGTGCATTTCGCCCAGCGTCACGTGATCGCGCACCTCGAAGTCAAACTCGCGAGGCGTACCCCAGCGCTTCACTTCAACGTTGTCGTTCTCGTCTTTGCCGACAGGCACGCTGTCGTCAGGAATGTTCGGGATAGCCAGAGCGATGTCACGAATTTCGGCCTGAAGAACGTCCAGCTCCGCCTTCGCCTGACCCAGCTCTTCACCCAGCTTGTTCACTTCCAGGCGTAATGGCTCAATATCTTCCCCGCGCGCTTTCGCCTGGCCAATGGATTTCGATCGAGAGTTACGCTCTGCCTGCAGATTTTCAGTTTGTACCTGCAGTACTTTACGACGCTCTTCAAGAGCGCGCAGCTTATCTACATCCAGCTTAAAGCCCCGGCGTGCCAGTTTTTCAGCGACTGCGTCTGGCTCATTACGCAGCAGATTGGGATCGAGCATGCTTATCCTGTGCTTATCGAATTAAAATAGGAAATGTGACCACAGCCTGCGGTCACAAGGATACAATTGCCAACATTACCGCAACGATTGAACTAACGGTAGCGTTTTATAGGGCTATTTTGATCCTGTCCGGCGAGCCAGGTGAGCTTTTCACCAATCTTGCCTTCAAGACCTCTGTTTGTGGGATGATAATAGCGCGTTTGTGCCATCTCCTGCGGGAAATATTCCTCCCCGGCAGCGTAGGCGTTAGGCTCATCATGGGCGTAGCGATACTCCTGCCCGTAACCCATCTCTTTCATCAGTTTGGTTGGCGCATTGCGCAGATGAACCGGCACATCATAGTCCGGGCGCTCGCGCGCATCCGACATCGCCGCTTTGAACGCGGTATAGACCGCATTGCTTTTCGGCGCGCAGGCCAGATAGACAATCGCCTGCGCAATGGCGCGTTCGCCTTCCGCCGGGCCTACGCGGGTGAAGCAGTCCCAGGCTGAAAGCGCAACCTGCATGGCGCGTGGATCAGCATTGCCAACATCTTCTGACGCAATCGCCAGACAGCGGCGCGCAACGTATAGCGGATCGCCACCTGCGGTAATGATACGTGCGTACCAGTAGAGCGCCGCATCCGGCGCGCTGCCGCGTACGGACTTATGCAGCGCCGAGATCAGGTCGTAGAAACGGTCGCCTTTATTATCGAAACGCGCGCTGCGCTCGCCGGCAATTTCGGTGAGCAGTTCAGGCTTCAATACGCGCTTGCCCGCATCGTCCACTTCGGCCATATCAGCCATCATTTCGAGCGTGTTCAGCGCGCGGCGCGCATCGCCGTTGACCAGCTCCGCAATCGCACGTCGCGTGTCGTCAGGCAGAACGATATCCTGCCCGCCGTAGCCGCGCGATTTGTCGTCCATTGCCTGCGTCAGAACCTTTTCGATATCTTCCGTGGTCAGGGATTTAAGCAGGTAGACGCGGGCGCGGGACAGCAGCGCCGAGTTGAGTTCAAACGATGGATTTTCCGTGGTGGCGCCGATGAAGAAGATCGTCCCGTCTTCAATGTGCGGCAGGAAAGCATCCTGCTGGCTCTTGTTGAAGCGGTGGACTTCATCGACAAAGAGAATGGTGCGGCGTCCGGCATTGCGGTTCTGACGCGCGCGCTCGATCGCCTCGCGGATCTCCTTCACGCCAGACGTTACCGCCGAGATACGCTCAACGTCCGCGTTGGCATAGCGGGCGATCACTTCAGCGAGCGTGGTTTTTCCGGTGCCGGGCGGCCCCCAGAGGATCATGGAGTGCAGATGCCCCGCCTCAATAGCGCGCGGCAAGGGTTTCCCCGCAGCCAGCAGATGCTGCTGACCGATGTACTGCGCTAAATTTTCTGGCCGCATACGGGCGGCCAGAGGTTGAAACGCATTATCTGAAAAATCGAGCGACAGGTTGCTCACTCACGCCTCTTACTTATTGCGTTGGTCGTCCACCGTTACGCCCTGCGGCGGGGTAAAGGTGAATTTCGATGCGTCAACGGCGCCGTTTTGCTGAGACTTAAGCTGGTAGCTGCTACGCTGATCGTCCTGCTCAACCGCGCCGAACTGATTAATGGTACCGTTGGTGCTTACGTTGATGGTGAACTGCTTCAGATTGCCGTTGCTGCCTTTCGGCGTCAGGACAAATTCATCACCGTTCTGTTTAATGTTGTACTGCTGCCAGTCGCTGGTCTGGTTGCGGGCGATCAGCATAAACGGCGTATTGCTGGTCGCGTCTTTCAGCCAGGTCGCAGTGGCCTGCTCAACAAACGGGTTGAAGAACCACAGGGTTTTACCGTCAGAAACAAGGATGCTCTCATCCGGCTGGGTCATATGCCAGTTAAACAGATTGGGGCGTTTCACCCACAAATCACCCTGTCCTTCCTGCACCGCGTTGCCGCTGCCGTCCGTCACTTTTTGCGTGAAGCTGGCGTGGAAGCTGCTTACTTTATCCAGTCGGCTTTTAAGGTCGCTGGCTGCATCAGCCCAGACGCTGCTGGCTACAAAACTGGTGAGTAATGCACAGGCGATGGCGATTTTTTTCATTGTTATTCCTTAAAATACGTCTTCCCGAAAATGGGGTTTCCGTTTCTATTCTGGACCTGCCCGAAGGCAGGCGACAGAAGAATATGCTTAATTTTTGCTGATTTACCCTTCTTTGCAATCGCTGAAGGTTAATCAAACGGCGGCGGAGCCAGCACCTCACGGTTACCGTTGTGCCCCTGCTCGCTCACAATGCCCTGCGCTTCCATCTGCTCGATGATGCGCGCCGCGCGGTTATAGCCGATGCGGAACTGACGCTGCACGCCAGAGATGGACGCTTTGCGTTTTTCAGTAACGAAATTAACCGCCTGGTCGAATAACGGATCCAGCTCTTCGCCGCCGTCAAAGCCACCACCGCCGCCTTCGCTTTCGCTGTCGGAGGTAATGCCGTCAACGTACTGCGGACGTCCGCGCGCCTTCCAGTCCTGCACCACGGCGTGTACTTCCTGGTCGCGAACAAACGCGCCGTGTACGCGCACCGGAGAGGTGGAGTTCGGGCCGGAGTACAGCATGTCACCCATTCCCAGCAGCGACTCAGCGCCGCCCTGGTCAAGAATGGTACGGGAGTCGATTTTGCTCGAAACGGTAAACGCAATACGGGTCGGTATATTCGCCTTAATCAGACCGGTGATAACGTCCACGGACGGACGCTGGGTCGCCAGCACCAGGTGAATACCTGCCGCACGCGCTTTCTGTGCCAGACGCGCGATCAGCTCTTCCACTTTCTTCCCGACGGTCATCATCAGGTCAGCGAATTCATCCACCAGCACGACGATATAAGGCAGTTTCTCCAGCACAGGATGCTGAGCATCCATGCTGTCACCCGGTTTCCAGTAAGGATCCGGGATTGGACGGCCCATGCGCGCCGCCTCGGCGATCTTCTCGTTATAACCGGCCAGGTTACGCACGCCCAGCGCCGACATCAGCTTGTAGCGACGCTCCATTTCATTGACGCTCCAGCGCAGGGCGTTGGCGGCGTCCTTCATGTCGGTGACCACTTCCGTCAGCAGGTGCGGAATGCCTTCATAGACCGACAGTTCGAGCATTTTCGGGTCGATCATGATGAAACGCACGTCTTCAGGCTGCGCTTTGTAGAGCATGCTCAGGATCATGGCGTTCACGCCGACCGATTTACCGGAACCGGTGGTACCCGCTACCAGCAGGTGAGGCATTTTCGCGAGGTCTGCCACTACCGGGTCGCCGGCGATATCTTTACCCAACACCACGGTCAGCGGAGATGGGTTATCGCGGAACTTGGTGTTATCCAGCACTTCACGCAGGTAAACGGTCTGACGTTTCTTGTTCGGCAGCTCAAGGCCAACGTACGGTTTACCCGGAATCACTTCCACCACACGTACCGCCACGGTCGACAGAGAACGCGCCAGGTCGCGGGAGAGGTTAGAAATACGCGCGGCTTTGACGCCCGGCGCCAGGTTCAGCTCGAAACGGGTGATCACCGGACCCGGCGAGTAGTTCACCACGTCCGCCTTGATGCGGAAGTCTGCCAGACGGGCTTCCACCAGACGGGCCATCTGCTCCAGGGCAAACGTATCAACCGGCTCGACTTCAGCCGGTGGCGGCGTCAACAAATCCAGCGACGGCAGCGGCGTGCTCGGACGCTGCAGCGGACGGCTATCACCGTTACGCATCAGCAGCGGGTGAATCAGGCTCTCCTGCGGCTGCGGTGCTGGCTGCTGGTACTGCGGCGGCTGCTGTTGTGGCTGCTGCGGTTGCGCATACGGCTGCTGAACAGGTTGCTGCGGCTGCGCGTAAGTCTGTGCCTGCGGCGCTGGCGGCTGACGCACAGGCTCTGCTTCAGGCATCACGCTTGGGGTGAACAGAGGTTCGCTCGGGCCATCATCCACCAGATCTTTCATCGGCGAAAACTCGAAATCCGATAATGAGAACGGGTTCGCACCCGCTGGCTGTTCACCTGAGTAACGCTGCTGCTGGGTTGCCGCAAACTGACGCGCTAATTCAGCTTCAGCCGCGTCATCTTCGTCTTCCAGCATCGGTTCATCATGCTGATAGTCTTCGCCGTAGCGCTGATTCTGCTGCGCGGCGAACTGGCGCGCCAGCTCGTCCTGCTGCATTTCATCAGCATCATCTTCGTAGTCCGTCCCACGCGCTTTCTCTTCGGCCATCCGCTGGGAAGGCAGCTTGATCCCATAGGAGGCAAGCTCACGACGGGTTGGAACGCGGACGCGGTTAGGGCGAGGCAGTTGCGGACCAATTCCCTCTTTCACCTGCGGACGCGGCGCACCGCCCGTTGCCAGGCTAAAGACAGGTGCCGCCGCCGCTGCGGCTGCGGTAGCCTGCTTCACGCTTTCCGCTACGGGGGCAACAGCAGGCGTCGGGTCGACCGGTGGAACCGAAACCGACGGGGCTTTTGGAGCAGGTTCCTGCACCAGTTCAGGCACAGGCTGATACCATGCCGCCAGCTGTTCGCGCTCACGAGCACGGCGTTCTTCAACTTCTTCAAAATAGTACATTGGCGGACGAGACGGTTTCACCTCTTCCACCACCTCAGGTTCAGGCTGAGGCTCGACATAAGGCTGCACAGGTTCAACCGGTTCAGGCACGTACTCCTGATAAGGCTGGGCCACAGGCTGCTCATAGTGCGGCTGTTCATACTCAGGTTGCGGCGGCTGATAAGGCTGCTGCCACTGCTCCTGCTGCACGGGGATATAGCTCTCTGGTTCCGGCGCGATAACAGGCTCCGGCGTGTGGACACCCGGCGCGGTCTGCCAGGCAACCTGAGGCTGCTGAATAGCGGATTCCGGAGGCGGAACCGGCGCGGATGGCATCACGGCTTCGACAGGCGCGGCATACGCCTGTGATGCTGTCGTTGCGGCTGCGGCCGCGGCAACCGGCGCGGTAACGGTATGGCCGTTAAGCAGCGGATCGTATTCATCGAAATCACCCGGCATCGCACGGTTGCCGGAGAAAAGCACATCATCAGGATCGACTGCACTACCCGCTGCGCGGTACTCCACCTGCTCGTCTTCATCCATACGCTTACCGGAGAAGAGCGCCGCGTCGGTTTTACGTCCAAGCGGGTTGGCAAATTTTTCAGCAACGCGCTGGCGACGCGCCAGGGCACCGCGCAGAATACGGGCACGACGAGATTCACGACGTTGCACCGGCGCATCGTCTTCCTCTTCGTACTCATTTTCATATTCTTCTTCATCGACCCACGTATCGTCGCGGCGGGTACGGTTGCTCGCGAAGGTCAGTATCGTCAGAATAAAGCTGCCGATCTTTTCGGCAATGCTCACCCATGACCAGCCGGTAAACAGCGTCAGCCCGGCCGCCCAGATGCAGAGCAGCGCCAGCGTACCGCCGCTGCTGTGAAGCATCGGCTGTAGCGCAGAGCTCAGCAGGCTGCCAATCACCCCACCGGAGGCGAAGTACCAGATATCATCGGCATTAATCGCCGCCAGCCCGCAGGAGGTGAGGATCAGCGCCAGGGCGCCAATCAGGCGCAGGGAAACTGCAAAATAGTCGATGTAATCATCGTTCTGACGATGACGCCATGCAAACCAGCATCCGCCAATGATTATGACGGGAATGGTGTAGGCCATCACACCGAAAATGAAAAAGAGCGTGTCCGCAAGCCAGGCTCCGGGTACGCCGCCTAAATTATGGATAGGCTCATGCCACGCGGTTTGCGACCAGCTGGGATCGGAGGGGTTGAAACTGAGTAAGGCTGCCATCAGCCAGACGGCAAAAAGGGCAATAACGATCAGCAAAGCCTCGAGGAGACGACGTCCGCTGCTTAGCTTCGATAGTGTGACTTCTTTGTCTTCAGTGTATTCCTGGCTCAAGAAAGGCTCTCCAGGTATCAGGCATATCCTGCCTGTTTGCTAAAACGGACAACAGCGCCGGGGCTCCCCGGCACTGTTGCTGTATGGATTAACAGGAGTGTAATCAAACTACGCTGATTTTGCACCTGTTCCGTGTTAGCGCGTCTTAATAACCAGACGATTGCTCTGTTTGACCTCTTCCATCACCACATAGGTACGGGTGTCGTTCACGCCTGGCAGACGCAGCAGGGTTTCCCCCAGCAGCTTACGGTAGGCGGACATATCAGGCACACGGGTTTTCAACAGGTAGTCGAAATCACCGGACACCAGATGACACTCTTGAATTTCTTCAAGTTTTTGTACAGCGGCGTTAAATTGCTCAAACACATCCGGCGCACCACGATTCAGAGTAATCTCAACAAATACCAGAAGTGAGGCATCCAGATAATGCGGGTTCAGCAGAGCCGTATAGCCCTGAATAAAACCCTGTCTTTCCAGTCGGCGCACACGCTCAAGGCACGGCGTCGGGGAAAGTCCCACACGTTTTGAAAGCTCGACGTTGGAAATACGCCCATCCTTTTGCAATTCATTAAGAATGTTACGATCGATACGGTCGAGATCTTTGCCAGGGCGCTTCTTGCTATCTACCATTATTATTGTCTCTCTGTATTCCTTCCCTACTCCTGCCTGGACCCTGTGCACATCACTGTTCAGAGCCTGTACCCGTTAGTCATCACATCGCCTGGTTATGTATTAGACGCGATGCGGATTCGGGTTCTGTTGGTAAGAAGACCGCTGCCCGAAGGCTGTCACCGACATCACGTATGGCGTCTGTCCACGCCATGCGTAGATTTCACTGACACGGTAAAAATGGCATTTACGTGCATGCCTATGCGGCATACGGTTAACGCGGTTTTTTTTCTTCCTTGAATGTTTTCGCAAATGCGCAGGGGATTGTCAAAGCAAAACATCGTTTTTTAGTACAAGATGCCGGATATTCATTACGGGGGGGTATTAATCCTCATTTTACTGCTTTATAAACGAGCGGTTTTCAGTAGAAAATGTGACGTAACGGCACTGTATTCATCGGGCGCAGCTATTGCATATATCGAAAGCAAAATCCCAGTGCTCTTTTTTTACGGCAACAAATTCCCTACAATCCAGCCCATTGCCTGCCAACAACAATGGGGATCTCATGGGCACGACCAAACACAGTAAGTTGTTAATCCTTGGTTCTGGACCTGCGGGATATACCGCGGCGGTCTATGCTGCACGCGCAAACCTGCAGCCGGTTCTGATCACCGGCATGGAAAAAGGCGGTCAGTTGACCACCACCACGGAAGTGGAAAACTGGCCGGGCGACCCGAACGATCTGACCGGGCCGCTGCTGATGGAACGCATGCACGAGCATGCCGCCAAATTCGAAACCGAAATCCTGTTCGACCACATTAATAAAGTGGATTTGCAGAACCGTCCGTTCCGCCTGACGGGTGACAGCGGTGAATACACCTGCGATGCGCTAATCATTGCCACCGGCGCCTCTGCCCGCTACCTCGGCCTACCGTCTGAAGAAGCGTTCAAAGGCCGCGGCGTCTCTGCCTGTGCGACCTGCGACGGTTTCTTCTACCGTAACCAGAAAGTCGCGGTTATCGGCGGCGGTAACACCGCGGTGGAAGAAGCGCTGTACCTGGCGAACATTGCCTCTGAGGTGCATCTGATCCACCGTCGTGACACCTTCCGCGCCGAGAAGATCCTTATTAAGCGCCTGATGGATAAAGTGGCGAGCGGCAACATCGTTCTGCACACCAACCGTACCCTGGAAGAAGTCACCGGCGATCAGATGGGCGTTGCGGGTCTGCGCATTCGTGATACCCAGAACACCGATAACGTCGAAACGCTGGAAGTGGCGGGCCTGTTTGTCGCAATCGGCCACAGCCCGAACACCGCGATCTTCGAAGGCCAGCTGGAGCTGGAAAACGGCTATATCAAAGTGCAGTCCGGCATTCACGGTAACGCGACCCAGACCAGCATCCCGGGCGTGTTCGCTGCCGGTGACGTGATGGACCATATTTATCGTCAGGCGATCACCTCTGCGGGCACCGGCTGTATGGCCGCGCTGGACGCTGAACGCTACCTCGACGGACTGGCTGAACAAGGTAAATAATCTTTACAAGTCAGTAACAAACGTAAATAAAGGCGGCCACAGGTCGCCTTTATTTTTGCTCGCGTGTAACATGCAGATGTCTAATTTCTTATAACGTCACCTGCAAAATACGCAATGGAAAAAACCCGTCAACAAGAGTTAACACGCTGGCTGAAACAGCAAAGCGTTATTTCCCGCCGCTGGCTTACGATCTCCCGTCTTCTGGGGTTCGTTAGCGGTCTGTTGATTGTTGCCCAGGCATGGCTGCTGGCCCGCATTCTTAATCACATGATCATGGAGAACATTCCCCGCGAAGCGCTCCTGCTGCCCTTTATTGTTCTGATCCTGGTTTTTGTCCTGCGCGCCTGGGTGGTGTGGCTGCGTGAACGTGTCGGCTTCCACGCCGGACAGCATATCCGCTACGAGATCCGTCGTCAGGTGCTCGACCGCCTGCAGGAAGCCGGGCCCGCGTGGATCCAGGGTAAACCGGCCGGAAGCTGGGCGACGCTGATCCTTGAGCAGATCGACGATATGCACGATTACTACGCGCGCTATCTTCCGCAGATGGCGCTGGCGGTTTTTGTGCCGCTGTTGATTGTTATTGCCATCTTCCCGGTTAACTGGGTGGCGGCGCTGATCCTGCTGGGGACCGCCCCGCTAATCCCGCTGTTTATGGCGATGGTCGGCATGGGTGCGGCTGATGCCAACCGCCGCAACTTCCTGGCGCTGGGCCGGCTGAGCGGACATTTCCTCGATCGTCTGCGCGGGATGGAAACCCTGCGTATTTTTGGTCGCGGTGAAGCGGAAACCGAGAACATTCGCCTGGCATCACAGGACTTCCGCCAGCGCACGATGGAAGTGTTACGCCTGGCGTTCCTCTCGTCCGGCGTGCTGGAATTCTTTACCTCGCTGTCGATTGCCCTCGTGGCGGTTTATTTCGGTTTCTCCTATCTCGGCGCGCTGGATTTCGGCCACTACGGCACGGCGGTGACCCTCTCTGCAGGTTTCCTCGCGCTCATCCTGGCTCCGGAGTTTTTCCAGCCGCTTCGCGACCTGGGGACCTTCTATCATGCCAAAGCGCAGGCCGTTGGCGCGGCCGACAGCCTGAAAACCTTCCTGGAGACGCCGCTGGCGCACCCGGAGCGCGGTGACGTGGCGCTGAACGCTAAAGAGCCGGTAACCATCGACGCGAGCGACTTCTGCATTCTCTCGCCGGAAGGAAAAGTGTTGGCTGGCCCGCTGGACTTTAGCCTGCCCGCCGGAAAACGCGTGGTGCTGGTCGGCACCAGCGGTTCAGGGAAGAGTTCGCTACTGAATGCGTTATCCGGTTTTATGGCCTACACCGGTTCGCTGCGGATAAACAAAACTGAACTGCGTAATCTCGATCCCGACGCCTGGCGTAAGCAGCTCAGTTGGGTCGGACAAAACCCTCAGCTACCTGCTTCCACGCTGCGCGAAAACGTGCTCCTGGCACGCCCGGATGCTCGTGAAGATGAACTCCAGTCCGTTCTCGACCGCGCGTGGGTCAGTGAATTTCTGCCGCTGCTCCCGCAGGGTGTCGATACCGTGGTAGGCGATCAGTCTGCCGGGCTGTCTGTCGGCCAGGCACAGCGCGTGGCCGTCGCCCGTGCGCTGCTGAACCCGTGCCAGCTGATGCTGCTGGATGAGCCTGCTGCCAGCCTGGATTCACACAGCGAGCAGCGCGTCATGGCGGCCCTGAGCGCCGCTTCCCTGCAGCAAACCACCCTGATGGTTACCCATCAGCTGGAAGGCATTGCTGACTGGGATGAGATCTGGGTGATGGAAAACGGTCATATTGTTGAGCAAGGCAATTACGCCGCGCTTGTTGCCGCGCAGGGGCCGTTCGCCGCCCTGCTGGCGAACCGTCAGGAGGACATCTGATGCGTGCTCTGCTGCCTTATCTTGCGCTCTATAAACGCCACAAGTGGATGCTGACGCTGGGGATCGTGCTGGCGATTGTAACGCTGCTTGCCAGCATCGGCCTGCTCACGCTTTCCGGCTGGTTCCTGTCGGCCTCCGCCGTAGCCGGGTTCGCCGGATTATACAGCTTCAACTATATGCTGCCGGCGGCAGGCGTGCGGGGTACCGCCATTACCCGTACTGCCGGACGCTATTTCGAGCGGCTGGTCAGCCACGACGCGACGTTCCGCGTCCTGCAGCACCTGCGCATTTACACCTTCAGCAAACTGCTTCCCCTCTCCCCTGCCGGGCTGGCGCGTTTTCGCCAGGGCGAATTACTGAACCGTGTCGTTGCGGATGTCGACACGCTGGACCACCTTTACCTGAGGGTGATCTCCCCGATAGTGGGCGCGTTTGTGGTGATTGTGGTAGTTACGCTGGGGCTATCCGTTCTGGATGTTCCCGTTGCGCTGACGCTGGGTGGAATTATGCTGCTGACGCTTATCATTCTGCCGCCGCTGTTTTATCGCGCCGGGAAATCCACCGGGGAAAACCTGACGCGGCTGCGCGGGGATTACCGCCAGCAGCTGACCTCCTGGCTTCAGGGCCAGGCGGAGCTGACCATTTTTGGTGCCAGCAAGCGCTACCGTGCCCGAATGGAAAGTACGGAGCTGAACTGGCATGAAGCCCAGCGCCGCCAGTCGGAACTGACGGCCTTCTCGCAGGCGCTGATGGTGTTAATCGGCGGCGTGGCGGTGATCGCCATGCTGTGGCTGGCATCCGGCGGGATTGGGGGTAATACCCAGCCAGGCCCTCTTATTGCCCTCTTTGTTTTCTGCGCGCTGGCCGCATTTGAGGCACTGGCCCCGGTGACGGGCGCTTTCCAGCATCTTGGACAGGTGATTGCCTCTGCCCTGCGCATCACTCAGATTGCCGAACAGGAGCCTGAAGTCACGTTCAGTGCCGGGCAAACCACCGTGCCTGAGCAGGTGGCGCTGACGCTTGATAACGTGACCTTCGCCTATGACAAACAGGCGCAGAACGCGCTGGAGGGTATCAATCTTTCCGTTAATGCAGGGCAGCGGATTGCGATCCTCGGCCGTACCGGCTGCGGTAAGTCGACGCTGCTGCAGCTGCTGACGCGCGCCTGGGACCCACAGCACGGTCAGATTCGTTTTAATAACACGTTGCTGACTGATTTCAGCGAGCAGGCCCTGCGCAAGACCGTGAGCGTTGTTCCACAGCGCGTGCATCTGTTTAGCGCCACCCTGCGCGATAATCTGCTGCTGGCCGCGCCAGAGGCTTCGGACGATGATCTTCGCGCCGTACTGGAGCAGGTCGGACTGCAAAAGCTGCTTGAGGACGAAGGACTGAACAGCTGGCTGGGAGAAGGCGGTCGTCAGCTTTCCGGCGGAGAGCTGCGCCGTCTGGCCATTGCGCGTGCGCTGCTGCATGATGCACCTCTGATGCTGCTCGACGAACCTACAGAAGGGCTTGATGCGACAACCGAGAGTCAAATCCTTGATTTACTGGCAAACGTTATGGCAGGAAAAACCGTCCTGATGGTGACGCACCGCCTGCGCGGGCTGGCAAGTTTTGATCGGATAATTGTGATGGACAACGGACACATTATTGAGCAAGGTAGTCACGCAGAGCTGTTGGCGAAACAGGGTCGCTACTACCAGTTCAAACAGCGTCTGTAGACTATATTTGTAGCGTCCTCACTCGCGTACTGGAGTTTTGCTGTCATGCGCCTGGTCCAGCTTTCTCGTCATAACATCGCGTTTCCTTCGCCGGAGGGAGCGCTGCGTGAGCCCAACGGGCTGCTGGCCCTTGGCGGTGACCTTAGCCCTGCGCGGCTATTAATGGCCTACCAGCGTGGCATCTTCCCGTGGTTTTCTCCCGGCGACCCGATTTTATGGTGGTCTCCCGACCCGCGCGCCGTGCTATGGCCAGCGCAGTTCCATCTGAGCCGCAGCATGAAGCGTTTCCATGCTAAATCCCCATATCGCGTCACGCTGAATCACGCCTTTGGGCAGGTGATCGAAGGCTGTGCCGAAGATCGCCATGAAGGGACGTGGATCACCCGCGATATCGTCAACGCCTACCACCAGCTCCATGAGCTTGGCTACGCCCACTCCATTGAGGTTTGGGAAAAGGGGGAACTGGTTGGCGGCATGTACGGTGTGGCGCAAGGTACGCTGTTTTGCGGCGAATCGATGTTCTCCCGTGCGGTTAACGCCTCGAAAACCGCGCTGCTGGTCTTCTGCGAGGCCTTTGCCCAGCGCGGCGGACGCCTGATCGATTGTCAGGTGCTGAACGAGCACACGGCCTCTCTCGGTGCAGTTGACATCCCGCGACGACAGTATATTGAGCATCTGGACGCCTGCCGTCAGGAGAAGCTCCCGCGCGACTTCTGGATCCCCAGAACGCTCTTTATGCCCAATGCTTAAATGTTTTCCGCATATTTTTTGTGAGGGTGTTATAATTATGCCGCAGAGTAGCTTCTGCCTGTTGCCCCGCCGCCGTTTGGGACCCTCGCTTCAGATAACGTCCTGACGTTTATCTTGTCGTCTCCCCTTTACGAATGCGCTTCCTGTTCGGTTGTACCGTGACGCTTGGGCAATGCGCCGAAACTGTTTTGCTGCGTTTTAATCGCGCAATTCTTTACTTAATTGATGAATTTCGGCATTATCTTGCCGGTTCAAAACTTGGTAGTGATACCCCAGAGGATTAGATGGCCAAAGAAGACAATATTGAAATGCAGGGTACCGTACTTGATACGTTGCCTAATACCATGTTTCGCGTAGAGCTGGAAAACGGTCACGTGGTAACTGCGCACATCTCCGGTAAAATGCGCAAAAACTACATCCGCATTTTGACGGGCGACAAAGTGACTGTTGAACTGACCCCGTACGACCTGAGCAAAGGCCGCATTGTCTTCCGTAGTCGCTAATTTTTTCGCCTGTAATGGCAGATGAATATATAAAAGGTCGGGTTAATCCCGGCCTTTTTTATTTATGGCGTTAGTGTTGTTGCATCGGAAGATGTATTGTCATCCATGGTTGTACAGGAGCGATTAAATCCCCCGCCATAGAATGAGCCATGTCATGGAGTAATCCCGTCAGGTGCGGCAGCATATCGCGGTCAAAATGCGACACCAGCAGCACATGATTCAACGCCCGGCAGTAATCACACTTTGTATCTGTATCTTCCAGCAGCCACTCCTTTTGTCGCGGTTGTTCCGCTTCTTTCTCAAATTCCACTATCTGAAAATCACGCATTGATTCTGTGAGGCCGGTTTTTACCTCTTCCAGGTAGGCTCCGAGACAGCGGCAAACGGGCTGCGTTTGCGGGAGTGATTTGCAGTCGAGGAGGATTTCGGTGAGCAGTTTGCAGCGCTCGGCCAGGGTGGGGAGATCGGGGTTGAGGGAGAGTTCGGTGTAAAGTTGGGCGAAATTATTAATATCAGTCATATGTGATCCTTTATGCACGTAAGATTGTTTGTGCACACTTTCAGGACGCCAATCCCGGCACCTGATTTTGCAGGTGCGCCGCCATTTTATTACTGTGGATTTATCCAGCAACTAACGTCGAAAGAAACTGGAAAGCGCCTCGCAAAATTCCTCTGCGGCCTGATGCCCTCACCCCAACCCTCTCCCACAGGGAGAGGGAGAAAACACTAAAAACGACAACCCTGTTGCCGTTTTGCTTTTACCTTGGCCTGATGCCTCACCCCAGCCCTCTCCCACAGGGCTGAGGGATCCCCACAAAATAATACCAGCACGGACGACCCCCTCTCCCTTGAGGGAGAGGGCTGGGGTGAGGGGGAACATACGGCTCTGGTGGTCATTCCGTTCACTTTATGTTCCTTGCTACTCTGTAATGACATGACCTGTGAACGTGCCAGGGCGGCTCAATCGCCGCTTCGCGGTGCCTTGGGCTTATTCCTTCCGGCTTGTCGGGGACGAGCGGAAGGCAAACGCCTCAGCGATTTACAGCCGGACCAGGACATCGCTGTAAGTTATTCATTTCTCTGAAGCAATGTTCATCGGTTCAGGAAAAAATTTACTGGGGATTCCTCAGCCCACAGGGAGGGGAGAAAACACTAAAAACGACAACACTGTTGTCGTTTTGCTTTTACCCTGGCAGGCATAAAAAAACCGGGCATTCGCCCGGTTTTTACGTTTAACGTTTAACTCAGTGAGCCGCTTCCGGCTTGTGCTTCGCCGCACTCTGGAAATCGTACGTCAGCTCGTTCTTCGCCTGATCCAGCGCCACGGTCACCTGGCCGCCGTCCACCAGCGAGCCAAACAGCAGCTCGTTCGCCAGCGGTTTCTTCAGGTTGTCCTGAATCACGCGCGCCATCGGACGGGCACCCATCGCACGGTCGTAGCCTTTCTCGGCCAGCCAGTTGCGGGCTTCCTGGCTCACTTCCAGCGACACGCCTTTCTGATCCAGCTGAACCTGCAGCTCGACGATGAACTTATCCACCACCTGATGGATCACCTCGGTAGACAGGTGATCGAACCAGATAATGTTGTCCAGACGGTTACGGAACTCCGGCGTGAAGATCTTCTTGATCTCCTCCATCGCATCGGTGCTGTTATCCTGGTGGATCAGGCCGATGGATTTGCGCTCGGTTTCACGTACCCCGGCGTTAGTGGTCATCACCAGCACCACGTTGCGGAAGTCCGCCTTGCGCCCGTTGTTATCGGTCAGCGTCCCGTTGTCCATCACCTGCAACAGGATGTTGAACACGTCCGGATGCGCTTTCTCGATTTCATCGAGCAGCAGGACCGCATGCGGATGCTTGATCACCGCGTCAGTGAGCAGGCCGCCCTGGTCAAAGCCCACGTAGCCCGGAGGTGCACCAATCAAACGGCTGACGGTGTGACGCTCCATATACTCGGACATATCAAAGCGCAGCAGCTCAATGCCCAGCGCTTTGGAGAGCTGAACCGTCACCTCGGTTTTCCCCACGCCGGTCGGACCGGCAAACAGGAAGGAACCAACGGGCTTGTGGTCATGCCCCAGGCCGGCACGGGCCATCTTGATCGCTTCGGTTAAGGCCTCAATGGCTTTATCCTGACCAAAGACCAGCATTTTCAGGCGATTGCCGAGGGTGCGCAGCGTATCGCGATCGCTCTGAGAAACGCTCTTCTCAGGAATACGCGCGATGCGGGCGACCACGGACTCGATATCCGCCACGTTAACGGTTTTCTTACGCTTGCTGGCCGGCATCAGGCGCGCACGCGCCCCGGCCTCATCAATCACGTCAATCGCCTTATCCGGCAGGTGACGGTCGTTGATGTATTTCACCGCCAGCTCCACCGCCGCACGCACCGCTTTCGCGGTGTAACGCACGTCGTGGTGCGCTTCGTACTTGGTTTTCAGGCCGTTGATGATCTGCACCGTTTCGTCAACCGACGGCTCGGTGACGTCGATTTTCTGGAAACGACGCGCCAGCGCGCGATCTTTCTCAAAAATGTTGCTGAACTCCTGGTACGTCGTGGAGCCCATCACGCGGATCTTGCCGCTTGAAAGCAGCGGTTTGATCAGGTTTGCAGCATCCACCTGGCCACCGGAAGCCGCACCTGCGCCGATGATGGTGTGGATCTCATCGATAAACAGGATGCTGTTGGTGTCCTGCTCCAGCTGTTTTAACAGCGCCTTGAAGCGTTTTTCAAAATCACCGCGGTATTTAGTGCCCGCCAGCAGCGAGCCAATATCCAGCGAGTAGATGGTGCAGTCGGCAATCACTTCCGGCACGTCGCCCTGCACAATGCGCCAGGCAAGACCTTCGGCAATCGCCGTTTTACCCACGCCTGACTCGCCCACCAGCAGCGGGTTGTTCTTGCGGCGACGGCACAGCACCTGAATCGCGCGCTCCAGCTCTTTATCGCGGCCAATCAGCGGGTCGATGCCGCCAACGCGAGCAAGCTGATTAAGGTTGGTGGTGAAGTTTTCCATACGATCCTCCCCGCCTGCTTGCTCTTCATTGTTATTGACCTGATTGCTGGAATCCGATGCCTGGTTAGGCTCGTCTTTGCGCGTTCCGTGAGAAATAAAGTTAACCACGTCGAGGCGGCTGACTTCGTGTTTGCGCAGCAGATAGGCAGCCTGTGACTCCTGCTCGCTGAAGATGGCGACTAAGACGTTTGCGCCAGTCACTTCGCTACGTCCGGAAGACTGGACGTGGAATACCGCTCGCTGCAGCACGCGCTGGAAGCTGAGCGTCGGCTGCGTGTCGCGCTCCTCTTCACTGGCTGGCAGCACCGGTGTGGTTTGTTCGATGAAGGCTTCGAGTTCCTGACGTAGCGCCACCAGATCCACGGAGCAGGCTTCCAGCGCTTCGCGGGCAGATGGGTTGCTAAGCAGTGCGAGCAGTAAATGCTCGACGGTCATAAACTCATGTCGGTGCTCACGCGCTCTGGCGAAAGCCATGTTTAAACTGAGTTCCAGTTCTTGATTGAGCATAGGCACCTCCCCCAATTTTATGCCTTATCAGGCCTTTTCCAGCGTACACAGCAACGGATGCTCGTTCTCCCTCGCATAGTCGTTCACCATCGCCACTTTGGTTTCCGCCACCTCGGCGGTAAAAATGCCGCAGATAGCTTTGCCACGATAATGAACGGTAAGCATCAGTTGCGTTGCACGTTCTACATCATAAGAAAAGAACTTTTGTAGCACGTCAATAACAAATTCCATCGGCGTGTAATCATCGTTCATTAACATAACTTTATACATAGATGGCGGTTTTAGCGCGTCGCGCACTTTATCTTCCGCCAGCTGGTCAAAATCCAGCCAGTCGTTGCTCTTACCCATTTTGCATAACCACTTTGAATCTACCTCAGATGTTAGATAACAATCATCTATTACTGTCATCCGCGATGTCTGTCACAAACTGTTGCAATAGCGTTAACTGCTTCAAACTTTGGTTGATTATTGTCCCAACTCCAGCGCCAAACGCTTGACGACGTCTTTCGTTTATCTAAATTGTACAAGCGTGAGATGGCGAGGTTTTGAACAGCCCCCACTCCACCACCGGTTCATTCCATCTTAATTTATAAGATTTACGAAGGATGTCGAAGCATGGAAATGGGTACTGTTAAGTGGTTCAACAACGCCAAGGGGTTTGGCTTCATCTGCCCCGAAGGCGGCGGCGAAGATATCTTCGCTCACTATTCCACCATTCAGATGGATGGTTACAGGACGCTCAAAGCCGGGCAGTCCGTCCGGTTCGATGTACACCAGGGACCAAAAGGCAATCATGCAAGCCTAATCGTACCCGTTGAAGCAGAAACGGTTGCATAGCTCTCTGTTTTATTGTGTACATCACGCAGTCAAAATGCCAGCCCGATCGGCTGGCATTTTTATTTTCAGGTTATTCCCGAGCCAGCGCGTCCACCGGATCCAGCCGCGCCGCGTTGCGCGCAGGCAGCCAGCCAAACAAAATCCCGGTAAAGGTGGAACACAAAAACGCGGTGAGTATCGCCATCGGCGAGAAACCAATCTCCCAGCCGGGTAAAAAGAGCTGGAGCGCAAAGGCAATCATCATCGAGAGCGCAATGCCCATCGCGCCGCCCACCAGGCATACCAGCACCGCTTCAATTAAAAACTGCTGAAGCACGTCGCTGGCCCTGGCCCCAACCGCCATGCGGATGCCAATCTCCCGGGTGCGTTCAGTTACCGACACCAGCATGATATTCATCACCCCGATACCGCCAACAACCAGCGAGATCACCGCCACCAGCGTCAGGAACAGCTGAAGAGTACGTGTTGTCTTTTCCGCCGTTTTCAAGAGGCCGTCCATATTCCAGGTGAAGAAATCCTTCTTCCCGTGGCGCAACGTTAACAGCCGTTCCAGCTGCTGTTCCGCCAGCGCGCTGTCGTAGCCCTCCTTCACGCGCACGGTGATGGAGTTAAGCCACGACTGGCCCATAATCCGCCCGGAGATGGTGGTATACGGCAGCCAGACGCGCAGGATCTTGCTGCTGCCGAACATCGACTGCTTCTCTTCCGCCACGCCAATGACCGTGGCAGGCATGTTGCCGACGAGGATCACTTCGCCCACCACGTTCGCTTTATTGGGGAAGAGCTGCCTGCGCGAGTTGGCGTCCAGCACCACCACCTGCGCCCTCCCCGCCAGCTGCTCGGCGTTGAAGGTGGCGCCTTCGCTGAAGGTCATGCCGTAGACGTTGAAGTAGTCGCCGCTCACGCCGTTGGCGCTGGCCGCCACGTCGATGTTGCCGTAGCGCAGACGGAGGTTTTGCGAGACCGCAGGCGTGGCGGAGTTCACCCACGGTTGCTTCTGAATCGCCGCCAGATCGTCATACTTGAGCGCCTGTTGATACTGCGGCTCGTCGTCGCCGAAGTCTTTGCCGGGATAAACGTCAATGGTGTTGGTCCCGATGGCGCGGATATCCGCCAGCACCAGCTGCTTGGCCGCGTCGCCCACCACCACAATCGACACCACCGAGGCAATACCGATAATGATGCCGAGCATGGTCAGCAGGGTGCGCATTTTGTTGGCCGCCATCGCCAGCCAGGCCATGGTCAGCGCTTCACGAAAGCCGCTGGAGAACTGCGCCCAGCCGGTCGACGCAGGCAGCGCTTCCTTCGGTGCCGCCGCGCGGGACTCACGCGGCGGCGGGTTGCTCACCAGCTCGCCGTCGTGGATCTCTATAATGCGTTCGGCCTGCGCCGCTACCTGCGGATCGTGGGTAACGATAATCACCGTGTGGCCCTGATCGCGCAGCTGGTGCAGGATTGCCATCACCTCTTCGCCGGAGTGGCTGTCGAGCGCCCCGGTCGGTTCATCCGCGAGGATCACCTGCCCGCCGTTCATCAGGGCGCGGGCAATACTCACGCGCTGCTGCTGGCCGCCGGACAGCTGCGACGGCTGGTACTCCACCCGCTCCGCCAGCCCCAGGCGCGTTAACAGCGCCTTCGCGCGCTCAAGGCGTTTCTTCCGCTCAACGCCCGCATACACCGCGGGAACCTCCACGTTCTGCGCCGCGCTCAGGTGAGAGAGCAAGTGGTAACGCTGGAAGATAAAGCCAAAGTGTTCCCGGCGCAGCTTCGCCAGCGCGTCGCCGTCGAGCGTCGAGACGTCCGTCCCGGCCACGCGGTACGTACCGCTGGTGGGTTTATCCAGACAGCCGAGAATGTTCATCAGCGTCGATTTACCGGAACCCGACGCGCCTACAATCGCCACCATCTCGCCCGCTTCGACGCGCAGAGAGATGCCCTTCAGCACCTCCACCGGGCCGTCGCCCGACGGATAGCTGCGACGAATGTCCTTCAGCTCAAGCAGCGCGGTCATTTAGCGGCTCCGGGCAGGCTTTCGCTGACAACAACCTCCTCGCCCTCTTCCAGCCCTTTCTCCACCACCACGTCGGTGTCGTTGCGCGCGCCAATCACCACCTCGCGCTCGCGCGTTTCACCGTTGCGCAGCACTTTCACCTTGTAGCGATTGTCCCCGGCGGATTCACCCAGCGCGGAGAGCGGAACGGTCAGCACGTTCTTCACGCCGGTCAGCTGGATGTGCACCTGCGCGGTCATGTCCAGGCGCAGCACGCCCTTCGGGTTTGGCACTTCAAAACGCGCATAGTAGAAAATGGCGTCGTTAACCTTTTCCGGCGTCGGCAGAATGTCTTTCAGCACGCCCTCGTAGCGGGTCTGCGGATCGCCGAGTACGGTAAACCAGGCATTCTGCCCCGGCTTAAGATGGATCACGTCCGCCTCGGAGACCTGGGCCTTCACCAGCATGGTGCTCATGTCCGCCAGCGTCAGAATGTTTGGCGCCTGCTGGGCGGCAATCACCGTCTGGCCCTGCAGCGTGGTAATTTGCGTCACTTCCCCGGCCATCGGCGCGACGATTTTTGTGTAATCAAGATTGGTTTTCGCCGTATCCAGCGAGGCCTGATTACGCTTGATTTGCGCGTCGATCGTGCCAATCTGCGCCTGTTTCACCGCCAGTTCAGTCGCGGCGGTGTCTAAATCCTGTTTCGAGATAGCCTGGGTTTTCGCCAGCGCCTGCTGGCGGGTCAGCGTCACCTGCGCCAGGTTACGCTCTGCCTGCGCCTGCGCGCGCTGCGCGCGCAGCTCCATCAGCGTCGCTTCCACTTCGCGGATCTGGTTCTCAGCCTGCTCGGGATCGATAACGCCAAGCAGCTGGCCTTTTTTCACCTTGTCGCCAATCTCTACCGACAGCGTTTTCAGCTGGCCGCTGACCTGAGCGCCGACGTCAACTTTGCGCAGCGCATCAAGTTTGCCCGTCGCAAGGACATTTTGCTGCAGTTCACCCGGACGGACGATCAGCGTCTGGTACTGCGGCACAGGCGCGTTAAGCACCTGCCATAACCAGAATCCACCGGCTACAATCACCAGCGCCAGCAGCAGAAACAGCGTTCTGCGTTTTCCCTTGAGGTTCATAAATATTCCAAATAAATGTTCTGGCAATAATAAACGTTGATTCTATCTAAACGACTCCTTAACGAAACCCCTGTTCTCCGAAATCACCTTAATTTGTTTACAAGACGTTGATATTTCCCCTGCTGAAATAGCGGTATTCCAAAAGACTCAGGATTTATCATGTCTTCTATCGTCGATACACCTCTTCCAAACCTGACGCAGCCGACATCCGGCTGGCAGCTCTTCAAAAATCTGGCGTTCGGCAAGATCGCGCCCGGCCTTGCATGGCAGAACCCCGCCTATCGCCGTAAGTTCATGCTGCGTTCTCTGGCGACGCCCGTGAGCACCTCTCGCCTGTTAACAAACCTCGCTAAGCAGCCGCGTCTGATGCAGATGCTGCAGGTGCAGCCCGGTCTGCCGTGTCGGCTGCATCGTCCCTGGCTGACGGTGAAGATGAATCGCCAGCACGCGCTGGAATCCCTGAACTGGCACTATCAGGCCATGAGCCGCCAGCTTCCGGCCACGCTCCTGAAGGGCTATCTTTCGACGCAGGGGACTACGCTGCTGACCTTAACCGGGAAAGATGAACAGCAATTTACCGTCCGCCTGTGTGCCGATGCGTTTCTGGATAAAGAGGGAGAGGCCACCCTCACCTTCTGCGACGTTCAGAATACGGTGCTGGCGGAGCTAACCTTTACGCTCTGCCAGTTTGAAGGAAAATCGACGCTGTTCATCGGCGGTTTGCAGGGCGCGAAAGCGCATGTTCCTCATGAACTGATCCAAAAAGCGACAAAGGCCTGCCACGGTCTGTTCCCGAAACGCCTGCTGGTTGAAGCCGCCATGACATTCGGCGCCGCATTCCCGGTCGCGCAGATTGTTGCCGTCAGTAACGCCACCCATATTTACCGCAGCTGGCGCTACCGCAAGAAAAAAGAGGGAAAACTGCTGGCCGATTACGACGGCTTCTGGAGTTCCCTCGGTGGGGAAAAACAGGAGAGCGGCCACTTTATGCTGCCGCTTGCCATGCCGCGTAAACCCGTAGAAGAGATCGCGAGCAAAAAACGCGCCGAATACCGTCGCCGCTACGCGCTGCTGGATAGCCTGATTCAGCAGGTGAAACAGGCGACCGAACGTTAATCCGCCCTTCCGCGTGCCAGCCACAGCACGCGGGAGAACATTTTCCGCAGCAGGGTCGGAACCGCCTCTACGCCCCGCCTTCCCGCTTCCGTCGCCACTTCAATGGCTAAGTCCGGTTTCGACGAACGGTGAATAGCTTTGGCGATCACGCGCCGCATTTTCATCGGGACGTCGACCGGCACCATCGCAATGCGGTGGAATACGTCGTCAAAGCCCTGACGGTACATAAAATGCTCCATGTCCATCGCGGGCAGCATCGTTAAATGGTCCCGTTCTTCTTCTCGCTCGTTGTTCAGCAGGCTGCGCACGGTTGAGGCATATTTTTTCCCCGCTTCGTCGCCGTCCACCAGCACATGCCATTCAATTCCCATTCGGCGGGCAAATTTTATCAGCGGTTTTAATCCCGACTGGGCAAATTCGATCACCTTAATACCTTCTGCATCAAAATGGTGGCCGCACTGGCGCGCCAGTTCGTTGATGACCCAGGTCTCTGTTTCCCCCTCCACCAGCAGCCAGCAGCGGGCGAAGAGCGACGAGGCGCGATTAAAGCGTATATGAAACGCGATTCGCCGCCCGTCTTCGGCGTTCATCCCGCCGGGCCCGAGGCGGTACGCGGATACGCGGGAGGACTCGCGAACCAGACGGCAGATGTGCTCCACCGGCGTCAGCGATAGCAGCTCACCGGAGTTGGTGGTGGTAATCCGCTGGAGCGGCAGCAGATTCAGCAGGTGCCACGCCACGGAGAGCATGATGGGGTGCAGGCGCGTTTCCGGATCTTCCACCAGCAGCAGCGGGCGGGCATCCCGGTCAAGACGCACGGTGCCCTTCGCCTGCAGAAGCGTTGAAAACAGCCCCAGCAAAATCACCCGATGGGTACGCCCGCCGGGCCGGTCGATCATCCGGTTGATGATGTCGAGATAGCGCCAGCTGCGCTGTTCATCATGAGAACGGCGGCGCATCAAACGATGGCGCGACTCCGAGGTGCCCTGCTCGGAAAAATAGTGCTCCAGCAGTTGCACCATCGCCGACAGCCCCTGACGAATTTGACCATCGGTGAGGTTTTGCGGACGCGACACCAGCTCTCGCGCCAGGAAATCCAGCTCGCGGGCGGTGACTTCCACCTCCGGCATATTCGGTACGGTGCCGTTACGAATACGGCGCATAAAGCGCGCATCGCGCAGGCGTAACACCGGCGTCAGGCGGATAAGGTGACGCGCCAGATCGTCGATATTCTCCAGCGGAATAGGGTTGGCTTTCTCATCGAGGAATTCACGCAGGGTCAGTACCCCCTCGTTTTCCGCCATCTCACCTTCCAGCCGATAGAAAATCCGGTGGAAACCGTCGTCGCAGGGCACCCAGCAGGGCGACAGCGGGCGGAAGCGACGCACGCGGTGACGGCCGGGTTCGGATTCACGGAACGTCAGGATGATATGCAGGTGCTTCTCGCGGCCCGCGATATCGCCGGGCGGGAACCAGAAATCATCGTGGACGAAGTGATACAGCTTGTCTTCGGGTGAAAGCAGCAGCGTCAGCGCATCAAGCAGGCTGGACTTACCCCACGCGTTCTCGCCGATCAGGACGTTGTTCTGCTCCAGCTGCAGCGACAGGCGGTTAATACCGCGAAACCCGACAATTTCCACACGTTCGAGAAGCATAAATCCCCCGCGAAATGATCACTTTTTCCTTTAAGTTATCAGCAGTATAGCGGCAGGAACCCTGGCACGACAGCAGAACATTCACCCTTGTGAGATTTGAACTATGCTCTATTTACCGCTGATTTGAACAAGGATTAACATCACATTGCCTTAAATCAAATTAACCGAATTTATTTAAGTGGCGAAGGGATGTTGTTGGTTTTTAAAATACGGGCTCTTTGAGTCGTCATCCCTTTATGGCGATATATCCCGCGCGCGGGAAAACGCGTGGAAAATTATTTTGAGGTGGTTATGTTTAGAAAATTGGCAGCAGAATGCTTTGGTACATTCTGGCTGGTATTTGGTGGCTGCGGTAGCGCCGTTCTGGCAGCAGCATTCCCGGAATTAGGTATTGGTTTTGTCGGCGTCGCGCTGGCATTTGGCTTAACCGTATTAACCATGGCTTTCGCCGTGGGGCATATTTCCGGCGGTCATTTTAACCCGGCGGTGACATTAGGCTTATGGGCGGGCGGGCGTTTCCCGGCGAAAGAGGTTATTGGCTACATCGTGGCGCAGGTGGTTGGCGGTATTATTGCGGCGGGCGTGCTGTACGTCATTGCCAGCGGTAAAGCAGGCTTTGACGCGGCGGCCAGCGGCTTCGCCTCTAACGGCTTTGGCGAACACTCTCCGGGCGGTTATTCCATGCTTTCTGCCATTGTAATTGAAATTGTACTGACCGCAGGCTTCCTGCTGGTGATCCACGGTGCAACCGACAAACACGCGCCTGCAGGCTTCGCGCCCATCGCTATTGGTCTGGCGCTGACGCTGATCCACCTGATCTCCATTCCGGTGACCAACACCTCCGTTAACCCGGCGCGCAGCACCGCCGTCGCCATTTTCCAGGGCGGCTGGGCGCTTGAGCAGCTGTGGCTGTTCTGGGTGATGCCGATCGTCGGCGGTATTCTGGGCGGCGTGCTGTACCGCTCTCTGCTGGAAAAACGCGATTAATTCATTGCGGCCTGTAATGTCGGGTGGCGCTAACGCTTACCCGACCTACGTGAGTGTGCACTTTGTCGGCCGGGTAAGGCGTAGCCGCCGCCCGGCTTTCTTTGCCGCTTTACTGAGCAGCCTTTATTGGGTAGTGTCTCTGGCGCTTAACAGAAACTCAAAAGGACCGGCTGTTCATGTTTTCAGGACTCCTCATTATTCTGCTGCCCCTGATTGTGGGCTATCTTATTCCGCTGCGTCATGAATCGGCCTTAAAGCTTATTAACCGTTTTCTCAGCTGGATTGTTTACGTCATTCTGTTCTTTATGGGGATCAGCCTGGCCTTCCTGGATAATCTGGCGACAAATTTACTTTCCATCCTGCATTATTCTGCGGTCACCGTGGTGGTTATTTTGCTCTGCAATATTGCCGCCCTGCTGTGGCTGGAACGCACTATTCCGTGGAAAAATAATCACCACCAGGAAAAGCTTCCCTCCCGAATTGCAATGGCGCTGGAATCATTAAAGCTCTGCGGCGTCGTGGTGCTTGGATTTCTTCTGGGCCTTACCGGATGGACATTTTTGCAGCACGCGACGGACGCCAGCGAATATACCCTGATCTTCCTGCTGTTCCTGATTGGTATTCAGCTGCGAAATAACGGTATGACGCTGAAACAGATTGTCCTGAACCGTCGGGGAATGATCGTTGCCGTTATGGTTGTCGTCAGCTCCATGGTCGCGGGCGTGATTAATGCCTTTATTCTCGATCTGCCGCTAAAAACCGGCCTGGCGATGGCCTCCGGGTTTGGCTGGTACTCCCTCTCCGGTATTCTGCTGACCGAATCCTTCGGCCCGGTGATCGGTAGCGCCGCCTTCTTTAACGATCTGGCGCGAGAGCTGATTGCCATCATGCTGATCCCGGGTCTGGTTCGCCGCAGCCGCTCGACGGCACTGGGCCTGTGCGGCGCCACGTCGATGGACTTTACCCTGCCGGTCCTCCAGCGTTCGGGCGGGCTGGAGATGGTGCCCGCAGCCATCGTTCACGGCTTTATTTTGAGCCTGCTGGTTCCCGTCCTGATGGCGTTTTTCTCTGCCTGATACCTCTGTGGCGGTAGGGCTCCTGCCGCCAAAATTGCGCTAAATCAATCTCCCTCTATTTTGTCGCAGAAAGCTCTTTTCACCGTTCTGGCACAGGCATACCCTTAAACATGTATATTAAATATAACTTTTACAGGTGTGATTATGTTTTGTGTGCAATGTGAACAAACCATCCGTACCCCGGCAGGCAACGGCTGCTCTTACGCGCAGGGTATGTGCGGTAAAACCGCAGAAACATCAGACCTGCAGGATCTGCTGATAGCCGCCCTGCATGGTCTTTCCGCCTGGGCCTTCAAAGCCCGTGAATACGGCATTGTCGACCATCACGTCGACAGCTTCGCGCCGCGCGCGTTTTTCTCCACCCTGACTAACGTCAACTTCGATTCTCCGCGCATCGTCGGCTATGCCCGCGAAGCGATTGCCCTGCGCGAAGCTTTGAAAGCGCAGTGCCTGAATGCCGATACCAGTGCCCGCGTGGACAACCCAATGGCGGAGCTTCAGCTGGTGAGCGAGGACCTCGGCGAGCTACAGCGCCAGGCCGCAGAATTTACCCCTAATAAGGACAAAGCGGCGATTGGCGAGAACATCCTCGGCCTGCGTCTGCTGTGCCTGTACGGCCTGAAAGGTGCAGCGGCCTATATGGAACACGCGCACGTTCTCGGGAAGTCAGATAACGACATTTACGCCCAGTACCACAAAATTATGGCGTGGCTCGGCACCTGGCCTTCCGACATGAACGCCCTGCTCAAGTGCGCAATGGAAATCGGCCAGATGAACTTCAGGGTCATGAGCATTCTGGATGCCGGTGAAACCAGCACTTACGGTCATCCGACCCCGACGCAGGTCAACGTCAAAGCGACCGAAGGCAAATGCATCCTGATTTCCGGCCACGACCTGAAAGATCTCTACAACCTGCTGAAGCAGACCGAAGGCACCGGCGTTAACGTCTATACCCACGGCGAAATGCTGCCCGCCCACGGCTACCCGGAACTGCGCAAGTTCAAGCATCTGGTGGGTAACTACGGCAGCGGCTGGCAGAATCAGCAGGTAGAGTTCGCCCGCTTCCCTGGCCCTATCGTGATGACCTCAAACTGCATCATCGACCCTACCGTGGGCGCGTATGACGACCGCATCTGGACCCGCAGCATCGTCGGCTGGCCGGGCGTGAGCCACCTTGAAGGCGACGATTTCGGTCCGGTTATCGAGCAGGCGCAGCAGATGGCGGGCTTCCCGTACAGCGAAATCGAACATCTGATCACCGTTGGCTTCGGTCGCGAAACGCTGCTGGCTGCGGCAGATTCTCTGATTGACCTCGTCAGCCGTGAAAAGCTGCGCCACATCTTCCTCGTTGGCGGATGCGACGGCGCGCGCGGCGAGCGTAACTACTTCACCGATTTCGCCACCAGCGTGCCGGATGATTGCCTGATCCTGACCCTGGCGTGCGGTAAATACCGTTTCAACAAGCTGGACTTCGGCAACATCGAAGGCCTGCCGCGCCTGATTGATGCAGGCCAGTGCAACGATGCTTACTCGGCCATCATTCTGGCGGTCACGCTGGCAGAAAAACTCGGCTGCGGCGTCAACGACCTGCCCCTGTCCCTGGTGCTCTCCTGGTTTGAGCAGAAAGCGATTGTCATCCTGCTCACCCTGCTCTCTCTCGGCGTGACCAACATCGTAACCGGCCCGACCGCGCCAGGCTTCCTGACGCCGGACCTGCTGGCGGTGCTCAATGAAAAATTCGGTCTGCGTTCCGTGACCAACGTTGAAGATGATATGAAACAACTGCTGAGCGCGTAAGGAGCGATTCATGACCATGCCAACCTCACAATGTCCGTGGCGGATGCAGGTTCATCACATCCATCAGGAGACGCCGGATGTGTGGACGCTGTCGCTGCTCTGCCACGACTACTATCCGTACCGTGCGGGCCAGTATGCGCTGGTCAGCGTTCGCAACTCGGCGGACACGCTTCGCGCCTATACGATCTCCTCCACGCCGGGCGTGAGCGAGTACATTACGCTCACTATCCGCCGCATTGATGACGGTGCAGGCTCCCAGTGGCTGACCCGTGACGTGGAGCGCGGGGATTACATCTGGCTGTCTGACGCGCAGGGGGATTTCACCTGTGACGACAAGGCAGACGATAAATTCCTGCTGCTGGCGGCGGGCTGCGGCGTAACGCCGATCATGTCGATGCGCCGCTGGCTGGCGAAGAACCGCCCGCAGGCCGACGTGCAGACAATCTTCAGCGTGCGCTCTCCGGAAGATGTGATTTTTGCCGAGGAGTGGCGTGATTATCCGGTGACGCTGGTGGCGGAACACAACGCGACCCACGGTTTTGTGCCCGGTCGCCTGAGCCGCGAGCTGCTGCAAAGCGTGCCGGACATTACGAACCGTACCGTGATGACCTGCGGCCCGGCGCCGTACATGGATATCGTGGAGAAAGAAGTTAGAGCGCTTGGCGTGACCCGCTTCTTCAAAGAGCAGTTCTTCACGCCGGTGGCGGAAGCGGCAACCAGCGGGATTCAGTTCACCAAACTGCAGCCCGCACAGACCTTCTTTGGCCGCGTGGGCACCACGCTGCTGGAAGCGCTGGAAAGCAACAAGGTGCCGGTAGTCGCGGCCTGCCGTGCGGGCGTGTGCGGCTGCTGTAAAACGAAAGTGGTTTCAGGGGAATATACCGTCACCAGCACCATGACGCTGTCCGACGCGGAAATTGCCGAGGGCTATGTGCTGGCATGTTCCTGTCATCCGCAGGGGGATCTGGTGCTGGCGTAATCCGCTGCGGTGCCCCCTTCTTTGCCGGGTGGCACTGCGTTTACCCAGCCTACTTTGTACAGGTTTGCTCTTCACAGGCCCGGTAAGCGCTAGCGCCACCGGGCTTTTGTTATCCTCACCGCCACGCTGGAGCTTTCCCTACCGCAAACCGCCCTGCCCCTAAAAACGCGACTGCCAGCGAGCCAATAAAGAAGTACACCAGGCTTTCAATCGCCCATGCCCCAACCTTATCGAGAGCGAACGTTTCACTCGTTCCCACCATCAGCCATGCCACGATCATCGTAAACGCCAGCACCAGCGCGGCCGGGCGCGTAAAGAGCCCGACAATAATCAGGATCGGTGCCACCACTTCGCCAATCAACACGCCGTAGGCAATAAATCCCGGCAGCCCTTTCTCTACCAGCATGCCGCTGATAAATCCCACGCCGCCAAACAGCTTATGCAAACCGTGAAAAAGCATCAGCCCACCGACGGCAAGTCGTAACAAGAGTTTGCCGAGATCGTCGCACGATAGCTTTTCATTAACAGCAATTAACAATGACTTAACCATTTGAAATGATTCCTGTTTTCACTGAGGCATCACCAGATTATGCCGAAGCGTGGCGCCTGAAAAGCACCTTTTAAATGGGGTGATTTGACGGGCAATACAGTGACTTTCTTCTAAGCTTGTAAGCGATATCACAAAAAGGAGACGGACAACCATGAAACAAACCGTGGCTGCATATATAGCGAAAACGCTCGAACAGGCTGGCGTAAAACGTATCTGGGGCGTGACCGGCGATTCCCTGAACGGGCTTAGCGACAGCCTGAACAAGATGAAAACCATCGAATGGATGCCGACCCGTCATGAGGAGGTCGCTGCCTTTGCCGCCGGTGCCGAAGCGCAGCTCACAGGAGAACTGGCCGTGTGTGCAGGCTCGTGCGGGCCTGGCAACCTGCATCTGATCAACGGCCTGTTCGACTGCCATCGTAACCACGTGCCGGTGCTGGCGATTGCCGCCCATATCCCCTCTTCCGAAATCGGCAGCGGCTATTTTCAGGAGACGCATCCGCAGGAGCTGTTCCGTGAATGCAGCCACTACTGTGAGCTGGTTTCATCCCCGGAGCAGATCCCGCAGGTACTGGCGATCGCCATGCGCAAAGCCGTGCTAAACCGTGGCGTTTCCGTGGTCGTTATCCCGGGAGATGTGGCGCTCAAGGCTGCGCCTGAAGGGGCCAGCACCCACTGGTATCACGCTCCGCAGCCGGTGGTAACGCCAGCCGAAGAGGAGCTGAAAAAGCTGGCGCAGCTGCTGCGCTACTCCAGCAATATCGCCCTGATGTGCGGCAGCGGCTGTGCGGGCGCGCATAAAGAGCTGCTGGAATTTGCCGGTAAGCTCAAAGCGCCGATCGTCCACGCCCTGCGCGGCAAAGAGCACGTCGAATACGATAACCCGTACGATGTGGGCATGACCGGGCTGATCGGTTTTTCTTCCGGCTTCCACACCATGATGAACGCCGACACGCTGATCCTGCTCGGCACCCAGTTCCCGTACCGCGCGTTCTATCCGACGGATGCCAAAATCATTCAGATTGATATCAACCCGGCCAGCATCGGCGCGCACAGCAAGGTCGATATGGCGCTGGTGGGCGATATTAAATCCACCCTTGCCGCCCTGCTGCCGCTGCTGGAAGAGAAAACCGACCGCAAATTCCTCGATAAAGCGTTGAGCGACTACCGCGACGCGCGCAAGGGGCTGGACGACCTCGCCAAACCGAGCGACAAAGCCATTCATCCGCAGTATCTGGCGCAGCAGATCAGCCATTTTGCGGACGACGACGCCATTTTTACCTGCGACGTCGGCACGCCCACCGTCTGGGCGGCGCGCTACCTGAAGATGAACGGCAAACGTCGCCTGCTCGGCTCGTTCAACCACGGCTCAATGGCCAACGCCATGCCGCAGGCGTTGGGGGCAAAAGCGACGGCACCGGAGCGTCAGGTCGTGGCGATGTGCGGCGACGGCGGGTTCAGTATGCTGATGGGGGATTTCCTGTCGGTGGTGCAGATGAAGCTTCCGCTGAAAATCGTGGTCTTTAACAATAGCGTGCTGGGCTTCGTGGCGATGGAGATGAAGGCAGGAGGCTATCTCACGGATGGCACCGAACTGCACGACACCAACTTTGCCCGCATCGCCGAAGCGTGCGGCATCACCGGTATTCGCGTGGAGAAAGCCTCAGAGGTGGATGAAGCCCTGCAGCGCGCCTTCTCCATCGACGGTCCGGTACTGGTTGACGTCGTCGTCGCCAAAGAAGAGCTGGCGATCCCGCCGCAGATCAAGCTGGAACAGGCCAAAGGTTTTAGCCTTTACATGCTGCGCGCCATCATCAGCGGACGCGGTGACGAAGTGATCGAACTGGCAAAAACCAACTGGCTCAGGTAAAACGTTTCGCATAACCTCTTAAAATAAAGGGATGTGAAATGATTGATTTGCGTAGTGATACCGTTACCCGCCCGAGCCGCGCCATGCTCGAAGAGATGATGGCCGCCCCGGTCGGGGACGACGTCTACGGCGATGACCCGACGGTCAACGAACTGCAGCGCTTTGCGGCAGAGATGAGCGGCAAGGAGGCCGCGCTGTTCCTGCCGACCGGCACGCAGGCTAACCTGGTGGCGCTGCTCAGCCACTGCGAGCGCGGCGAAGAGTATATCGTCGGCCAGGGTGCGCATAACTACCTGTACGAAGCTGGCGGCGCAGCGGTGCTCGGTAGCATCCAGCCGCAGCCGATTGACGCCGCGCCGGACGGCTCCCTGCCGCTGGATAAAGTCGCGGCAAAAATCAAAGCTGACGATATTCACTTCGCCCGCACCCGGCTGCTCAGCCTCGAAAACACCCACAACGGTAAAGTGCTGCCGCGCGAATACCTGAAAGCGGCGTGGGAATTCACTCGCGAGCGCAGGCTCGGCCTGCACGTCGATGGCGCGCGCATCTTTAACGCCGTGGTGGAGTACGGCTGCGAGCTGAAGGACATCACCCAATATTGCGACTCGTTCACCATTTGCCTCTCGAAAGGGCTGGGCACGCCGGTGGGTTCGCTGCTGGTCGGCAGCACAGACTACATCAAGCGCGCCAACCGCTGGCGTAAAATGACCGGCGGCGGCATGCGTCAGGCGGGCATTCTGGCGGCTGCCGGACTGTACGCATTAAAAAATAACGTGGCGCGCCTCAAGGACGATCATGACAACGCCGCGTGGATGGCAACGCAGCTGCGCGAGATCGGCGCGGACGTGATGCGTCACGACACCAACATGCTTTTTGTGCGAGTGGGCGACGAGCACGCCGCTGCGCTGGGTGAATTTATGAAAGCGCGTGGCGTGCTGATCAACGCCTCCCCGGTCGTGCGCCTGGTGATGCATCTCGACGTGAGCCGCGAACAGCTGGCGGACGTGGTGAAACACTGGCAGGCGTTTTTACAGCGTTAAGGAGCATCATGTGCCGCAACGTATTCTGGTGCTTGGCGCCAGCGGATATATCGGTCAGCACCTCACCACTGCATTAAGCCAGCAGGGGCATCAGGTGCGGGCAGCGGCACGCAATACCGAGCGCCTGCAAAAGCTTGGTTTGCCTGGCGTGACCTGTCACAACGTCGATCTCAACTGGCCGAAGGAACTCCCCGCGCTGCTGGAAGGGGTCGACACGCTTTACTACCTGGTCCACAGCATGGGCGAAGGCGGGGATTTTATCGCCCACGAACGTCAGGTGGCGATGAACGTCCGCGATGCCCTGCTGCAAACGCCGGTGAAGCAGGTGATTTTTTTAAGCTCGCTCCAGGCACCCGAACACGAGCAGTCCGACCATCTGCGCGCCCGCCAGCTGACGGCAGACACGCTGCGCGGGGCGAATATTCCCGTCACCGAACTGCGCGCCGGGATCATCGTCGGCGCGGGTTCCACCGCCTTCGAAGTAATGCGCGATATGGTCTACAACCTGCCGGTGCTGACCCCGCCGCGCTGGGTGCGCTCGCGCACCACGCCGATTGCGCTGGAGAATTTGCTCCACTATCTGGTGGCCCTGCTGGATCACCCGGCAGAGCAACACCGCGTGCTGGAGGCGGCAGGCCCTGAAGTGCTGAGCTATCAGGAGCAGTTCGAACATTTCATGCGCGTCAGCGGACGCCGCCGCTGGCTGATCCCCATCCCCTTCCCGACCCGCTGGATTTCAGTGTGGTTTTTGAATGTGATCACCTCGGTTCCCCCGACGACTGCCAAAGCACTGATCCAGGGGCTAAAGCACGATTTGCTGGCGGACGATCGCGCGCTGCGCGCATTGATCCCCCAGGCGTTGATCCGCTTTGACGACGCGGTGCGCCATACGCTGAAAGAAGAAGAGAAGCTGGTGAACTCCAGCGACTGGGGCTACGACGCGCAGGCCTTTGCCCGCTGGCGCCCCGAGTACGGCTATTACCCGAAGCAGGCGGGCTGCACGGTAAAAACCTCTGCCAGCCTTCACGCGCTGTGGGAGGTGGTGAACCAGATCGGCGGCAAAGAGCGCTATTTCTTCGGCAATATCCTCTGGCAGACGCGCGGTGCGATGGATCTGCTGGTGGGCCACCAGCTGGCGAAAGGCCGCCCGGCGCATCCGTATCTTGCGCCAGGCGATGCGGTCGACAGCTGGAAGGTGATCGTCGTCGAGCCGGAAAAACAGCTGGCGCTACTGTTCGGCATGAAGGCGCCGGGGCTGGGGCGGCTCTGCTTTACGCTCAAGGACAAAGGCGATCATCGGGAACTGGACGTTCGCGCCTGGTGGCACCCGCACGGGATGCCGGGTCTGTTCTACTGGCTGTTTATGATCCCCGCCCATCTGTTTATCTTCCGGGGAATGGCAAAACGCATTGCGCAACTGGCAGAACAAAAGACGAAAATAAGTTAATAAAACCCTCTTTCTTTCACCTTTCCCATTGCAACACATCGTAATTCACGAAAGAATGCGCACGAAATTCTTTTCAACACAGTGGATTGATATGAAGGTACTGGTTACCGGGGCGACCAGCGGCTTAGGCCGAAATGCGGTCGAATTTCTGCGCAACAAGGGCATCAGCGTCAGGGCCACCGGTCGCAACGAAGCGATGGGGAAACTGCTGCAAAAAATGGGCGCGGAGTTCGTCCATGCCGACCTGACGGAGCTGGTCTCCTCGCAGGCGAAGGTGATGCTCGCCGGTATCGACACGCTGTGGCACTGCTCCAGTTTTACCTCCCCGTGGGGAACCCAGGAAGCCTTCGATCTCGCCAACGTGCGCGCCACGCGTCGTCTGGGCGAATGGGCCGTCGCCTGGGGCGTGCGTAACTTTATCCATATCTCGTCACCGTCACTCTATTTCGACTACCACCACCATCGTGACGTGCAGGAAGATTTCCGCCCTGCTCGCTTTGCCTGCGAGTTTGCCCGCAGCAAGGCGGCCAGCGAAGAGGTCATCGACCTGCTGGCGCAGTCAAACCCGCATACCCGTTTTACCGTCCTGCGCCCGCAAAGCCTCTTCGGGCCGCACGACAAAGTGTTTATTCCGCGTCTGGCGCAAATGATGCACCACTACGGCAGCGTGCTGCTGCCGCGCGGCGGCGATGCGCTGGTGGACATGACCTATTACGAAAATGCCGTCCACGCCATGTGGCTGGCAAGCCAGCCGGACTGCGACAAGCTTATCTCCGGTCGCGCCTATAACATCACCAACGGCGAACCGTGCTCGTTGCGCAGCATTGTGCAGCGGCTGATTGATGAACTGCAGATCGACTGCCGTATCCGTTCCGTGCCCTACCCGATGCTGGACATGATCGCCCGCAGCATGGAGCGTTTTGGCAGTAAATCCGCCAAAGAGCCCGCGCTGACGCACTACGGCGTGTCGAAGCTTAACTTTGATTTTACGCTGGATATCACGCGCGCGGAGACTGAGCTGGGATATAAGCCGATTGTGACGCTGGATGAAGGCATTGTGCGCACGGCGGCGTGGTTACGGGATCATGGGAAGTTGCACCGCTAGCCTTTTTGCCCGGTGGCGGCTTCGCCTTACCGGGCCTACATCCGCTCGCCCTTCCGAAGAGAGGGGAAAGTGCAAATACTAAAACGGCAACCTTTCGGTTGCCGTTTGCTTTTACAGAGCCGTCCAGGCATCAGCCCATGCCAGACCTGCTCCTGGTTCATAGTATGCCGGGGCGTTGTTACACCAGCCGCTGTACGGGAACGGTTTGCACTGGAACAGTTTACCGTGGTTGTTCACGATATCACCTGCGTTGTACTTGCTGTTCGCGCTCCACGCCGGGTAAGCACCCTGGTCACCTGATGGCGTTGCCGCTTTCGCTTTAACGTTCAGCAGGTAAGTGGTGGTATTGGTCAGCTCGCCATCGCTGACGGTCAGGCTGATTTCAATCTGCTGCGCCGTTGCGGACTCAGGCGCCTTGAAGGTCACCACCGCTTTGTCTTCGCCGGTCACAGTCTGGCCATCCTGAGAATGCCAGGTGTAGGTCAGCTTGTTGCCGTCCGCGTCGGTAGAGCCTTCCGCGCTCAGAGAAACCTGTGCGCCCGCTTCAACGGCACCGATTGGACCCGCAATCTGCGCAACCGGCGCGTGGTTCACCGCAACAGGTTCAGCCGGGGTTTCATCCGGCGTTGGCGCTGGAGCTGGTGCCGGCGTTTCATCTTCTGAAGGCGTTGGCGTTGGCGCTGGCGTTACCGGGGTTTCGTCCGGCGTTACGGCAGAGCCGTCATCGTTCACGATATTGACGTTATAGAACTTCTGCACGCACTTGGTATAGTCGCCGTCTTTGAACGCGCTGAACGGCGTCTGGTAGCCCACCAGCTGGCACGAGTAGGTCTTACCGTCTGGCGTATCCGCGCTCCATCCCCAGTCCTGCTCCCAGTAGATCTTCAGGGCGCCGGCACCGTATTCGTCGAACTGCTTCATGTTGGCGCAGCCCAGCACTTCATTGGCCGGAACAGGCACTTTCAGGTAGTTCGCGAACTCTTTGTAGTACTTGATACGGTTCTGAGACTGAGCAATTTCAGTCGGGCCGCCGCACTCAACACCGCCGTTAATGATCTGAGTGGTCACGCCGAAGCCAGGGACCAGACCGTTGGCTTTATCGTGATCGTTCGGCTGCCACGTGCCGTCGATAACCTGCAGCATGCTTGGTTTTGGCGGCTGCGGGTAGGCGAAGAAGAAGATCGCGCTCGCCAGGTTCAGCCAGGTATCCGCCACCAGCTCAGGTTTATCCAGCAGGGTACGCACGTCGCCGTACATTGCTTCGGAGAACGGACCGTAGTTGTAGTTGTAGGACAGCTGCTTCGCACCGCGACCGAAGTAGCTCAGGAAGTCGCCGTCTTTATCCTTACCGCACGGCCAGGTCTGGCCCTGCCATACTTTCGGGTCACATTCGCCGTTATAGCCGCCCTTCTGCCCTTCGCTCCAGCCCATTTCACGCACGTGGACCAGCGCCTGACGCCACTCGGCTTCCGGACGCCAGCTTTCGTGGCCGCCGGTTTCCTGGGCAAAGTGGGCAAACATGGTGGCCAGCTCTTTGCGGCAGATCGCATCGCTGTCGCGACCGTCGTTATAGGTCTTACACAGCGCCGGGAATTTACCTACGGCTTTCAGGAAGTTGCTGTAGGTATAGGCCTGAGCGCGCAGCGGGAAGAGATAATCCCAGTCGCTGGCCTTCACGATCCCTTCCACGCGCTTAACGTTGTCCGGGTTCGCCGCACGGCCTGGCTCAATCATTTCGACCTGCGCGTTATCCAGGGTCTGAATCGTCTCTTTAACGGAGGTCATCAGCGGGAAGTTAGTGAGCTCCTGCTCTTTCTTCGCCAGATCGCTGGCTTTCATGGTGTATGGTTCACTGGTGGTCGCCTGCAAAGAGGCAGCCTGCGCCATAAACGGTGCTACGCATGCGCCGGCAACGAGTACACTCAGTAACGTCCTTTTATTCATTTCAGTATTCCTGTTAATTAAAGTTAAAGTTAAATCCCGGCTTATGTATTAATCCATTAATAAATAAACCATAGACAGCTGTTTTCACTTTTCGAAGAACACCCTGAGGAACTCTTCAAAAATAAAAAACTTTAATAACGTGCAGCTAATTTCAACTGCTGATATTTCGCCCAAACTTTATGGGCATATTTCATCCGCTGCGGATAATTCTCTTTTTTCAATCCGGCGTTATAGGCACCTACCGCTTCCCAGTTATAGCCGTACACCTTAATCATCCCGGACAAGATGGAAGCGCCGACCATAATGGAGGTGCAGGGCTCGGTCATCAGTCGGTATTCGTCAATTCCTTGCCTTTCCAGCGCAGTAAAGTGAGTGCTATTAATTTGCATTAGCCCGACATCACGCGTGCCGTCATGATTTTGCCCAACCGCATACGGATTCATACCGGATTCAACGTTGGCTATGGCATACAATAAATAAGGATCGACATGATAATAATGTGCGGCTCTGTCCCAACAGTTTGCCAGTGCGCTTTGGCTTATTATCAATAACAACAACATTAACTTTTTCATTTTCACCTGCTGTAAGCGTCGGTTATTTCTCCTTAGCAACATCCTGTAAAATGAATTTTGAATCACTCACCACCCCGTCGGGGATGGTGAGTGTTTACCGGACCAGATTATTTGCAGTCGGTTGATGGACCTTCTTTCAACCAGACATCGCTGTTAGCCGGGTTATCACCACGTGTCCACCATTTGGCACGGTATACGTTGCCCTGGTAGGTGGTGGTTTCGCCGCCGTTATAAACGAGGTCAGAACGCCAGTTCATCTTCACGTTGCTGACCAGCTCCCACGCATCCACACCGAAGCCAGGCTGGTTGCCCTGGGTCCAGTACTTCGCTTTCCACACCAGATGGTCGAAGCTGACGGTATCGCCATTGTTGTAGATTTTGCTGGCATCCCACGCGACATATTTGCTGGCGTTAGCATCGACAGGCGCGTCGCAGCTACCGGTTGCAGTGCCTTCCTCGGATGGCGGAGCCACGTCATCAGCCGGAGGGGTAACCTCGTCAGAAGGTGGGGTAACCTCATCAGCCGGTGGCGTAACGTCAGCCGGTTTCGGATTCACTGTCACCTGTACGTTAGACTGCACGCTGGTTTTACCGTCGCCTACCACTACGCTCAGGGTGTAGGTAGAGGTTGCGGTCACTTCTGGCGCAGTGATGGTCACGTTCGCGGTATCAGTACCGGTCGCGTGCATATCCGCCGGAACGCTCCAGGCGTAAGTCAGTGCATCACCGTCTGGATCGGCAGCCTGCGCGTGCAGAGCGTAGGTTTCACCGGCCTGCAGCGTCACCGCTTCCATGGCGTTCACCACGGGTGCCTGGTTCGCTTTCGGCGCTTTGTTCACAACCTGCACGTCAATCGCGTTGCTAAGCCCTTTTGCATCCGTTACCGTCAGGCGGAACGCCATGGTCTGGTCGCTGGTCGCTGCCGCAACGTTGAAGGTTGCTTTCGCTTTGGTGCTGTTGGTGAGGGCCACCGATGGACCAGAGATCTGGGTCCATTTGTAGGTGATCGCATCGCCGTCTGGATCGCTGGAAGCAGAGCCATCAAGCGTGACGGTTGCCGGGCCAGAGACGTTCTGATCGGCAGATGACGCGATTGGCGCGTGGTTAGTGACCACCGGTTCAACCGGAGTCGAGCCGCCCAGCAGGCTTTCGTTCATCGCATTCAGAATGTCGCCGTTGTCAGAGTCAATAGACCAGGAGAACAGACCGCCCAGGTGGTTGGCCAGAACGTATTTGCCTTTTGCCGCAGCGGAGCGCGCATCCTCGTAAGAGATCAGGTCGCCGGTTGACTTGTTGAAGACGTAAGGCGCTTCTGCGTCAGCGTCATAACCGTATTCCCAGCCTGGCTTGCCTTTGTACTCGTTCACAATTTGACGGTAATCCACCACGCCCGGTTCCCAGGTACCTTTCACCGGACCCGTTGCGGTACCGGTGAACGGATTGTTGCCCGTCTGGCCGTGTACGCCGGTCCAGCCGCGACCGTACATGCCCGCACCCACCACAATTTTGCCAGGCTGTACGCCCTGCTGCAGCAGCGCGTTCACGCCGTTTTCGGTGGTGTAGTCCGTGTCAGGACGCCATGCCGGCGCGTGCAGCGCCGCCTGATGGCCCAGAACCGTGTTGCTCCACGCGCCGTAGAAGTCGTAGCTCATCAGGAAGATATGATCGAGATACTGCTGTGCCGTGGTGTAGTCCACATCTTCAATCTTATCTTTACCGGAACCAATCGCCGTGGTCAGTTCGTAGGTACGGCCGGTTTGTGCAGAAAGCTCATCCATCATTGCGCGCAGGTCGTGCATCAGCGCAGTGTAGGTTGCCTTATCCTGCTGCGGGTTACCCAATGCTGCGTTCTCACCGCCGCCGCCCGGGAATTCCCAGTCGATATCCACGCCGTCAAAGAACTTCCAGGTCTGCAGGAACTCTTTCACGGAGGAGACGAAGCGTGCGCGAATGGCCGGATCGTTCATCTGATAGAACGGGTCTGACAGGGTCCAGCCGCCGATAGACGGCAGTACCTTCAGGCCCGGGTGGGCTTTTTTCAGCGCCATCAGTTGACCAAAGTTACCTTTGTACGGGTCATCCCATCCGGAGACACCGGCCTGCGGTTTTTGCAGAGCAGCCCAGGGGTCGTGGATAGCCACAGTGTAGTCCTGACGGCCGTTACAGGCGCGTTTCAGGGCTTCAAAGCTGTTGCCGCCCTCAATGGATTTCAGGCTGTCGTTGATACCGTCGCCGCCGCAGATGGGAATGAAGCCGTACAGAATGTGGTTCAGGTTAGCCGCAGGGATTTTATCCACCGGGAAGTTGCGGCCATACACGCCCCACTCAGGGAAGTAGGCGCCGACCACTTTATCGGTATGCTGCGCGAAGGTTTTGTTGTTTTCCTGCATCGGCGCGTTCAGCGGCAGCAGGTGGCTACCGTCGGTGTCCGCAACGATAATCAGCTTGCTGGCGCTTTTGGTGCAGCCGCTGGCATTACAGAGTTCCACTTGCTCCTGGTAGCGTCCGCCTTTTTTCACTTTGAAGGTCGCAGAGCCAGATGCGCTGCCCGCGCCGGACCAGACGGTCTGGCCGTCCAGCAAGACTTTGGCAGAGGTTGGCGCGTCGCCGCTCCAGACGTTCCACTCAACCTTCACATCCACACCGTCAGGGTGAACTTTAACGAGGCTGTTATAGTCCTGTGCCGCCTGATCGACTTCTACAAGCGCAAATTTATCATTGCCGCTGCTAATAGACGGAGTGCCTGGCGCCGCTGCAAATGCAGAGCTGGTAGCCGCTGCAATAAAGAGCGCCAGATATTTAGGCTTCATAAATTTCATTTTTATTTCCTGATAAATTTATTCGTAACGTTAATAAACCATGCCTTCCTTGAGAACATGGATTTGTTTTGCATAATGCGTATTAAACCAACCTGACAACCGTGAAAAAAAAGTTTTGCTGCGTTGTATTCCTCCATAAAAAGATACAAGCCCAAATTCCGTGTAGCTTATATCTTTTACGATACACTGAGCGCAAAGAGACATCCTTCTCTTCCACCGTCAAAAAAACTTATAAAAAAACTTGACCTGTATATTTAAAATATGAAAGCAAACTGCTGTCCAATAAACACGACTATTCCAGCAAATGACAGATAGGGTCCGAAAGAAATAGTGAGGTTATTTTTATTTAAATTATTTAACGCGAAATAGCCCGCGATACCGCTCAACGCTGCGGCAAGTTCAATTGAAGGCAGCGCCTGCCAGCCGCACCAGGCGCCTAAGGCCGCCAGCAGCTTAAAATCGCCGTAGCCCAGCCCTTCCCGCCCGGTCAGCAGGCGAAAGGCCCAGTAGAGCAGCCAGAGCGACAGATAGCCCGCTACCGCACCGAACAGCGCGTCCTGCAACGGCAATCTGTGGTCAAATGCATGGAGTAAGAGACCTGCCCACAACAGCGGTTGGGTCAGGCAGTCCGGGAGAAGCTGATGCTGCCAGTCGATCATCGCCAGAGGCAGTAAAAACAGCGCGAGTAACCACAGCGAAAACAACCCCTGAACGTCCGGCATGCACCAGGCCGTAACGCCAAAAAACAGCGCCGAGAAAAATTCGATTAAAAATAACCGCAGCGGGATGGTCGTGCCGCACTGGTGGCAGCGTCCCCGTAATAACAGCCAGCTGACCAGGGGGATATTTTCCCATGCAGCAAGCGTGTGCTGGCACACCGGACAGTGTGAGGCAGGAAAGAGCAGATTGCCGCTTCCCTCTTCATCCATCACAATCCCAGGCAGGCGCTCGGCAACAACGCCAAGAAAACTGCCCATAATCCCGCCCAGGATCGCACTCATTATCGGAAAACTAACCGGGCAGGCCTCCCGGATCAGCGAGAAGGTATTCATGCGTTTTTTGCCCAGGTGAGCTGCACCTGCGCTTTTACATCGCTGAGATGGTCAACCGGCGTGAGGTTTATTTTTTGCAATCTGACGCCGGAGGTCTGATTAATTTCGCGCAGCCAGTTTTTTAATTCATAAACATTTACCCGATTAACCACGAACGATAAAGTTTGTCCCTCCTGGCGCACGTCCGTCAGCGACAGGTTAATTTCATTAGCGCTTTTCTCGACCACCGTGCGTGGATTATCCGTTTTGACTAACTGAACCTGAAGATGATTTTTATCAATTTCATTGCGCATCCAGTTAAGCGTCTCTTTTTGTCTTTTAAGCGTCGATTTACTATTTTGAATCATATTATCCAAAGGGATGACTCCTGCGTAATACACCGCAGCCCCAAGCAGGGCAACGATGCAGAGTTTTAAAATAACTTTCTCCCGGGCGCTGTAGTTCTGGTAGCGTGATTTCAGCTGCGCGATTCGCTCTTTCATTTATGTTTCCCTGCGATCATGGCGGTATAGGGTTCGGTGGTTGAAACAGGCTGTAAGGTAAAATCGAAATTCTCACGGGTCTGGTTAACAAACGCCTGCAACGCGGGCTGGTTTTGCGCGCTGACGCTCAGCGTCAGCGTGTTTTGCTGCGCATCGTATTCCAGCAGATCGATTTCCATCGCAGGCACTGACTGCCGGGCGGCCGCCAGCTCGTCCAGCTGAAGGAAGATCCCCTTACTCTGTTTTTTGACGTTCTGACCAAAGTGATATTTGATATTGGTCTGGTGACGCATGCTGGGGAAATGGTGCTTATACACCTGGAGGATCTCCTCCTGTATCTGGTTTTCCTGCTGCACCAGCATCCAGGCCATTGCAATGCGCGGCCCCAGCAGCAGGCCAACGGACAGCAGGCCCGCAATCGCCACTGCGGCTTTCATGCTTTTCGCGCCACGCCCGTTACCGGCCTTAAGGCTGAATTCACCGTGAAGCAGATTCACGCGACAGGCCTGCCACTGCGGCTGGATCAGCACCAGCGGATGCTGCCAGGGCTGGGCGATGTCGACGTCCACACCAGCAGGCGCTTCGCCGTAACAGCACACCTCCCCCTCTCCGGCCTTCTGCATCAGAAGCGGCAGCAGGCTCGCTTCCATTTCGCTGGCAACATGCGGTGATAAACGTAGCCAGTAGCCGTCGTCCTGAGCGACAAGAGTACTTCCGCCAGCCGTCACGGGCAGCAACCAGGCATCCGGCAGCACCTGGATCACTTTTAACCCCGCCTCCTGACAGCGGCTTAACCACCCGCGCAGCAGATCGGCGTCTATCGCCACCGCATCAACCTCAGCGCCTTTTTTGTTCAGCACCGTCCAGTGGAGATTATCCACCTCGCCAATCAGCGTCTCTTCCGCCATCCAGGAGAATGCCGTCGCCTGAGAGGCGACTTTCTTCGGCAGCGTAAAATGGCGGAAGATCATGCTGCTGGCGGGCAGCAGCAGACAAACACGGGCCGCCAGCGGATGCTCCGCCAGCGCGTCCAGGCTCTCCAGCGTCTCAACCTGCTGGCTGCCGGAGACACACCCCATTATTTTCCCGCCCTCGCGGTTATCGGGACGAACAAAAAGTACCTGTTTCATAGCGATCTACTTTTCTTATTCAATCATTCGGTAACGACGTTGCCACGTCACGATCTCACCGGCCTCGTTATTGACCTGAAGCTGGCTAACCACGCGAAGCGTTAATTCATCGGTATTGCCGGTATAGTTCACGCGGAAATACCGGCTGCTGATGGAGAGAAGCTCAGCCACCTGCGGGAGATCGTCTTTCAACTGCGGGAAGGTCTGCTCCAGCGCTTTGCTGAAGGTTTCCATATTTTCCCAGCCGGTTTCTGGACGCGAATCAATCAGGCGAACGGCATCATCTTCCGTTAATTTTCCGGGGAACAGCGCGGCCAGTAAGGCGGCCTGTTCCGGTTTCAGGGTGTTCACATCCACCTTGCTGGCAGAGTCCGGCAGCGCGCAGAGCAGCTTGCTCACCTTCGGGTATGCCGCTACCGGGAACGAGGGCAGCTGTTTGATCTCCGCAATGGTGCGCATCATCTGGTTCGCGGGCTGTCGGGCGGGCAAGACGCCCGCCCAGGCATCGCTCTCTGCACCGTCTTTGGCCGTCGTCGCGTCGCCATCGAGATAGTCCACCAACTGCTGATAAACCTCTTCTGCCGTAGTGTGGCTGATGCCGCTTTCCGTCAGGATCTGTTCAACAATCTGCTCGTTGCGCGGTTTTTCCGGCACGGCGGGCGCGTTTTGCCCCTGTAGTATTTTCTCTGCGGCCAGCAGGTTATTGACGTTAAAGCAGTCCTGCGCGTCTTCCACCTGGCTGACCACCGTGTAATCTTCGCCCCGCGTCTCCAGCGGCTGGTGCCAGTCGCCGTCCAGGTTCAGAGCCTTGTTTTCACCGGTGGTATCGGTCTGCAGGCGATCTTTCACCACCTTCTCCTGCGCCTGCATCGCCCAGCGCAACTGCTGCTGGCTGACCTGATAATGGGTTTTCTGCAGATTGCGACAGAACTGCTGGCTAATTTTGGCGGCCAGCGCCGACATCATGACCAGCAGGATCAGCACCACCAGCAGCGCTACCCCTTTCTGTTTACGTAATGCACTCATGATTTTGCTTCCGGTGCCGGCAGCGGCGCAGGCGCGGTCTCTGGCGCAGCCGCCTCAGGCAGGTCGCCCGGGGTCGTAAAGACCCAGCGCCATATATCGCCGTTTTCCATGGTCAGCGTCAGCTCCACGCCGTCCGGCAGATGCGCCGGGTCGCTCCAGCTTTTCTGCCAGCCCTGACGGTAAAAACGCCACTGCAGCGATTTCACCTCACTGACAATCGGCACTTCATCGGGCTTCGCGTCCACCGGGCCATCAATCACCGGCCAGACGTCGCGATACAGACGCCCCTCTTCCAGGCGCCAGCGCACACGCTCCAGCTGGATCGTTCCGCTCACGCCATTCAGCGTGGTCAGCTCAAGCGCATCATCCACCTGACGAAACAGATCCGGCTCGTTACGCGGGGCGCGCGCCTGCAGCTGGTAGAAATCGCGCTCCATCAGATTCCAGGCCCGCTGCAGCTGATTGAGCTTCGCGGCGCTGGCGTCGGTTGCCGAACTGGTGCGCATTGTGCCGTCCAGAATTTGCCAGGCCAGGGTGCTGATCACCGCGAAAATGGTCAGGGCAATCATGATCTCCAGCAGGGTAAACCCGCGCTGGCGTCGCGTTTTTTTCACTTGCTCTCTCCCGGCGGAACGATTTGCAAAGCGATAACCGGCTGGCTGTCGTCCCCTTCCGCGTAGACGCGAATGGCGTTCGCCCAGCCGTTGTCGGCGGTTTTCACCCGCTGCTTGCGCCAGTTCCAGCTGCGCCCGCCCATGATTTCCGTCCCCTGCGTCTCGGCGTCCGGGAAGTCGGTTTTCGTGAGCTGCGCTTCCGCCAGCTGATTTTCCGCCACCCAGCTGGCCTGAAGCGTGTCGGCCAGGCCGTGAGTGAAACGCACGTTCAGGGAGACCGAATTCATCAGCGCCAGCGCGGCGGTGGAGAAGATCACCAGCGCGACCATCACCTCCAGCAGCGTCATCCCCTTTTGCTTTTTGCCGTTAGCCATCGTTCTCTACCGATACAGGCGCAGCGCCTTGCGACACCACGCGGAAATGGTGCTGTTTGTCATAGCTTTGCAGCGTCAGCGTGAAGCGGCTGATTTCGCCGTCCGGTAAAAAGAGCACCTGCGGATCGGCGCTTACCGTGGCGGCAAGGCGCTGGGGCGAAAGCGAAACGTGCATCTCTTCCGGGAAATCGCCCTTGGTGGTAATACGCCCGGCGGATAACGGCACCCAGTGACGTTCGCCGTTTTTATCCTCGAGCGTCACCAGCTGATAATTATCCGTCGTGATGACCAGCCCGACGATATTTCCGTCCATCACCGCACGGTCTGAACCATAATCAACGAGGGCTTTTAATTGCTGGCCAAATATATCCGCACCGCTGCGTGAAGGTATTGTTGACACCACCATCATGGCGCAGCTGGCAAATATAACCAGCGCCAGAATAATTTCCAGCAACGTAAAGCCGCGTTGTTTATTCATTATTTCTCTTTCTTATCCAGAGACCAGTTCGTAATATCATCGGCGGTATTGGCTTCACCGTCCGGACCGGCGGAGAAGACGTCGACCGCGCCGTGTTCGCCCGGGATAACCAGAATATAATCTCCGCCCCACGGGTCCTGCGGCAGGCGACGGATATAGCCATCAGCACGGTAGCCGTTCGGGATTGGCGCGATTTCAGGCTTGGTTACCAGCGCCTGTAAACCCTGCTCGGTTGTCGGGTAGCGGTGGTTATCCAGCTTATACATATCCAGCGAACCTTCGAGCGCGACAATATCGCTGGTTGCTTTTTGCGTATCTGCTTTTTCTTTATTGCCCATTAAGTTTGGCACCACCATGCTCGCCAGTACGCCAAGAATAACAATGACCACCATTAATTCGAGCAAGGTGAAACCCGCCTGACGCGCCAGGTTTTTACGTTTTAAAGTCATGATTTAACCTACCATATTATTAAGTTGCAGAAGCGGTTGTAATATTGACAGCACGATGAATAAAACAATCGTCGCCATGGATACCACCAGCGCCGGTTCAAATACCGACAGCGTTAATGTAATTCGATGCTGCAATGCCGATTCCTGGTTTTCCGCCGCGCGGTCCATTAAATTCCCTAATTCCCCGCTCTCTTCGCCGGAGGCAATCATATACAGCATGGTTGGCGGGAATAATTTCGCATGTTCCAGCGCGGCATAGAGTGATGCCCCCTGGCGCACGGTGTCCGCCGCCTGCTCCAGCACCTGCCGGGCATAGAGGTTTTCGATACCGTCCATCGCGATATACATCCCCTCCAGCAGCGGCACGCTGCTGGCCTGCAAAATGCTCAGGGTACGGATGTAGCGGGCGCTGTTGATGGCGCATACCAGCTTTTTGATCGGCGAGCCGTTCACCAGCCAGCTGTGCCAGCGAAAACGGTTTTTGGCGTTTCTCAGCCAGGTCTTAAAGCCGACAAACCCGCCACCGAGGATCCCCACGATGTAGATCCCGTACGCCTGCAGAAAATCGCTCACCGCAATCAGCGTGCGGGTGGTGATCGGCAGCTGCTGCTTCATGTGGGTGAACTGCTCGATCACCTGCGGCACCACCGCCACCAGCAGAATGCTGATGACCGCGATGGCGACCACGGTCAGGGTAATCGGGTAGACCATCGCCTGCGTCAGCTTGCTTTTCATCTTCTGGCGCTGCTCGTTGTACTCCGCCAGCTTCTCCAGGACGTCGCCCAGGTGGCCGGTTTTTTCGCCGGCCATCACCAGGGTGCAGTAGAGCTTGTCGAAGGTGCGCGGGAACTGGCTAAACGCGTCGAACAGCGTGTGGCCTTCCACTACTTTCTCGCGGATCTCCACCACCATCGCCGCCAGCTTTTTGTCCTCCGTCTGCTTCGAGATAGCCTTCAGGGCGCTTTCCAGCGGCAGCGCGGCGTTGACCAGCGTCGAAAGCTGGCGGGTAAACATCGACAGCACCGGCGTGGAGAGCTTTGCGCCGGTTTTCGCTTTACCGGACGCCGCCGCCTCGCGGGTTTCGTTGATGCTGACGGGCATCAGCTTTTGCTCGCGAAGCCACTGGCGAACCTGCTTTTGCCCCTCGGCCTGCAGCGTGCCGCGCTGGGTTTTCCCCGCGCCGTCCGTTGCCGTCCAGGCGTAGAAGGCCATTACGCATCCCCCCCGCGCTCGGCGGTCACTCGCATCACCTCTTCCAGCGAGGTCACGCCGCTAATCACCTTCAGCAGCCCGTTTTCACGCAGGCTGTAAGCCTGCTTAAAGAGCTGCGTCTCGATAGACATTTCGTCCTTATCTTCATGAATGGCGCGGCGCATGGTGCTGTCCACCACCAGGAACTCATGAATACCGGCCCGGCCCTGATAGCCGCTCTGGCGGCAGTGTTCACAGCCCACCGCGCGGTAGATTGCTTTTGGCGGCGCGTCCATAAAGCTGAACAGCGCTTTTTCATTGGCATCCAGCGGACTGGTGGTCCGGCAGTGCGTACACAGCCGACGCACCAGACGCTGGGCAATGACACCGAGCAACGATGAACCGATTAAAAAGGATTCCAGCCCCATATCCCGCAGGCGGGTTATCGCCCCTGCGGCGCTGTTGGTGTGCAGCGTAGACATGACCAGGTGACCGGTAAGCGACGCCTGCACCGCAATTTGCGCGGTCTCACCGTCACGAATTTCCCCGATCATCACCACGTCCGGGTCCTGACGCAGAATGGCGCGCAGCCCGCGGGCAAAGGTCATGTCCACGCGCGGGTTAACCTGCGTCTGTCCCACCCCTTCCAGCTCGTATTCAATCGGGTCTTCTACGGTCAGAATGTTGCGTTCGTGACCGTTCAGCGCCGAAAGAATGGCGTACAGGGTGGTACTTTTACCGGAGCCTGTCGGCCCGGTGACCAGGATAATGCCGTGCGGACGGTCAATCAGCCCTTTCAGCTTCTCCAGCTCTTCATCAATCAGGCCCAGCTTGTTGATGTCAGGCTTAAGATTGCTTTTATCGAGCAGACGCATCACCACGCGCTCGCCGTACTGGGACGGAATGGTCGAGACGCGCACGTCGATCGCCTTGCGACCAATGCGCAGGGAGATACGGCCATCCTGCGGCAGGCGCTTCTCGGCGATGTCGAGTTTTGACATGACCTTGATGCGCGATACCAGCAGCGGCGCGAGCTTGCGCGCAGGCTGCAGCACCGGGCGCAGCACGCCGTCAACGCGGAAGCGAATGCTCAGCGTGCGCTCGAAGGTTTCGATATGAATATCCGACGCGCCGTCCTTCACCGCCTCGCCGAGAATGGCGTTGATCAGGCGGATTACCGGCGAGTTTTCGTCGTTATCGAGCAGATCTTCGTTATCCGGGATCTCCTCGGTTAACGCCATCAGGTCGATATCGGCGTCCATATCGTCCACCAGCTGCTGCGAGACGCCGCTGCTCTGCTGCCAGATTTTGGCCAGCATCTCGTCAAACGCTTCCGGCGTGAGGGTGACCGGGACGAACGCGCGTCCCAGCACCCGGCGCACTTCCAGCAGTGCAAATGCCGGGGTGTCATCACGGATATAGACGTCATTGTTATAAAATAAAACGCCGTTATCTTTTGCGTAGCTGCTGCTACACAGTGTTTTACTCAGTTCGTCCACGTTGCCCCTCCGCCTTACTCTTTAAACGGATTGCGTGTCGCGCTGGTTTTCACCGGTGCGGCATGGGTGGCCGTCTTAGTGTCGGCAGACGGAAACGCGGGCAGAATGGCGTTATCCGCTGGCTCAATAATGCCGAGCTTTTTCTCCTCCACGCGCTGCATCTGGCGAACGCGGATCTGGTCATATTTCTCTTTCGACGCGGCGCTGTAGTTGTCGTCGTCACGCAGGACGGTGGTATGGATAAACACCATCAGGTTGCGTTTCGACGTGTCCTGCGAGGTGTAGCGGAACAGCTGGCCCACCAGCGGGATATCGCCGAGCAGCGGCACTTTGGAAACCGACTGCTTGGTGACGTTTTCCATCAGGCCGCCGAGCACCACCGTCTGGCCACTGTGGACCATCACTTCGTTATTAATGGTGCGAGTGTTGAAGGTCGGGCCGAGGCTGGCGTCTTCCGTCGCGCTGTTGTCTACGCTGGAGACTTCCTGCTCAATCTTCAGGTGGATCATGTCACCGTCGTTAATCTGCGGCACAATTTTCAGCTTGGTACCGACGGTCTTACGCTCAACGGAATTGAAGACGTTGTCGCCGCTGGTGGTCTGCGAACCGGCAAGGACCGGCACGTCCTTGCCCACGTTAAACGACGCTTCTTTGTTATCCAGCGTGACTACGCTCGGCGTGGAGAGAATGTCGTTTTTACCGTCGGTGGAGAGCGCGGTCATCAGGGCGCCGAAGTCGCCGTTGAAGAAACCGGTCGCCAGGCCGGTAAAGCTTGCCCCCTTCATGGTGCCGTTTTTAATCTGGCTGATAGGCAGGCCGGTTGAGCCGAACTGCACGCCGCCGTGCTTGCTGGTCCACTGCACGCCGAGATCCAGGCCCTTTCCGTCCTGCACTTCAGCAATGATCGCTTCCACCAGCACCTGCGGACGGCGAATGTCGAGCTTGTCGATCACCTTCTCCAGGGAGTTCATCACGTTAGGCTGCGCGGTGATCACCAGCGAGTTCGTTGACTCGTCGGCGCTAATATTCAGATCGCTGGCCGCCGTGGCGGTTTTCGACTTCGGCGCACCCGCCTTGTCTTTCAGCTGCTCGCCAATACCGGTCAGCACCGGAACCACTTTGGTGGCGCTGGCGTATTTGAGGTAGAAGACGCGGGTATTCCCCTCGTTGTTCTGCTCGCGATCCAGCTGATGGATCAGGGAACGGGTGCGCATGCGCGCATCTTCCGAACCGCTGATCACCAGGCTGTTGGTCTCGTCATCCGCTACCACCTTGGTGGCGAGCTGCGGCGCGTTCTGCCCCTTCTGCTCTTCGTTGTTGAGGTTGTTCAACATGTCGGAGAGCTCTTTGGCGGACGCAAAGCGCAGCGGCACGATTTCGCGACGCTGAATGCCGTCTCTGTCGACGCGCTGCACCAGATCCACCAGGCGGTTCACCACCGAGGCTTTCCCGGTTAACAGCAGGACGTTCGACGGCTCAAAATGCACCACGTTACCGATACCGGTGGCATCGTTCAGCTGGCGCAGCAGCGGCGCCAGCTCACGCACCGGCACGTTTTCCATGCGCACGACGCGGGTGATGATCTCATCGCCTTTGCCCGGATTTTTGCTGTCTGCCAGCGGGGCCCCGGCGGTGCGGGCTACGCTTGAGCGCACCACTTTGACCATGCCGTTGTCCATCGGGATCACCGACAGACCGTACAGGTCCAGCACGCTCAGGAAGAACTGGTAATACTCATCTTCCGTCAGCACGTTATAGGTTCTGACCGACACCGTACCCTGAACGGACGGGTCGACGAGAATGGTTTTGTTAAGATTGCGGCCTACCGTATCGATAAACTCGCGGATATCGGTATTTTTAAAGCTCGCGCTAAAGTTGGCTGCAAGCAGCGAACTGGAATATAACGACAATGCGGTCAGCGCCACGCACGCCCAAGGAAATTTCTTCATGTCTGTACACTTGTTAGTTGTTTAGAACATTAACCCGAATATTTTCAAGGTGAGCGTGACGTCTGACGACGACCTCCGCTTCTTTCATTTTCGACCAGTTGGCAATAATACTTTTTGCCTTTGCTTCATCGGTCATATCGACAGAGTTGACTTTCACAGCCACGTCGCCTTTTTCCAGCCCGGAATGGCTGAAGAACGCTGAGGCATTCCTTGGATTGATGTTGTAGCCTTCCAGTTGGCCTTTTTCGATTACCGGTTTTAACACCAGATAATCATCCAGATGCACGCTTTCCGCGCCTGCATCTTTCGTCGATTTGGTTACCGGGCCGCTATCAACGCCGCCCTTAAAATAGTCAGGCTTATTTAACGCCAGTACCTGCGTAGCACCTTCGTAATTAACCACCACATTGTCTTTGTTAATTTCCTGAATAAAAGCATCGTTAAAACCGGTCAGCGGCTCGCCTTCACGATAGCTGCGCTGGCCTGCCGGGGTTTTAATCACCGCAAAGGAGAGCCAGGCATCGTCACTGCTGACAATTCCTTCAATTTCCGCTGCCAGCGGGGCTTTCGCGGCAGCCGGTAAGTTATCCTGACGCACCGCAGCCGTGAACAGAGTAAATGTCTTTTCTTCACGACGATTTTTCAGCGGCTGTTCATCAGACTTAGCCAACTTATTCGTAACTTTTTTATAATCTTTAAACGTCAGATAGCCTTGCTGGCCGCAAAAAATTAACAGCACAAACATAATACAAGGCGTTATCCACCGTGACAGAAATGAGAACCTCATTTTTCATCTGGCCTTTAGCAAAGCGGAAATAAGCAGCGTCGGGCTGCGCCAATATGTGTGAAAAATAGTAATTAACTGCCGTAAATACGACCATCGACTTCGCCATTAACTTTAATAAAAAAAACTATTGACCAAATAAAATCGGGATGTTAGGTCATTGCAACTGGATATTTTTACCCTGTGCGCAAATTGACCACCCTGTGGCGTTGCTTTACTTTCTCGTCCTGTTGCTATTCCTAATCAGAGACGGTAAGTCGTTATGTATCAGAGCCACTTTAAATTTAAACAACCGCCATTCAGAACAATCACGGGTTTCTCCGGCGATTTTCTGGTGCCTTATCATCAGGACGTATTCAACCTGCTGAAAGAGAAAAGCCAGGTGGCGGGAATTATCGGGCTCTTTTGCAACGACGCATCGCTGCTGGGCCACTTCAGCGATGCGCTGAAGGCCAGCCTTCCTGGCGCCATTGCCATCAACGCGTTTCCTAAGCTGAGTGCCAGTAGCCTGCTGTACAAGCTCAACCCAGGAACGAAAGAGAGCAAGAGCCGCATTCAGGCGGTGGATGCCGTGCTGCATCAGTGGCAGGGCGGAAAAAACCGCAGCAAAACCCTGGTCATCCGTCACGCGGAAGCGATGAAGGAGACCTGCCGTGAGGTGCTGGGGATGTTGCTTACGCGTGCTCAGGAGCTGGAGTTCCGTCTGTCCATCGTGCTGATGGGCAGCGCGGATCAGGAAGCCGCCCTCTTACACCCATCTGAACTTAGCGAATATGCCCATACCCGTCATACATTGCGTCCCCTGACCTGCCGGGAATTTCTCAGCTATGTGCAGGCGCAGTGTGAAGAACACGGGTGCGAGAATTCGCCGCTAACCCCGGCGCGCGTGCGCAAGATGCACGAGCTGACCAAAGGCAACATCAGCAAACTGAATGAACTGGCGCACCTGTCAATGCTCGCGGCCTGGACCGAACGTGCAGCGCAGGTCAGCCCGCGTCATTTACGCCTGGCGGCAGGCGAGATCCTCCCGGCGAAAAAACACGGTAAGCGCCTGGCGACCGTGGGATTGTTCGCCTCGGTTCTGTTCGCCGCCTGCGGATGGTATTTAACCGCCTCAATCAATGCAAAACTGCCGATTCAGCTTCCCGTACCGGCGAGCTGGAAACAGCAGAAGTCAAAAGCCGACGCGCCTGTCGTGCCGGTTATCGACAATGAAATGGTTAATCAGCCGGATGCGATGCACCAGCTGTACCTGATGTGGGGGTATGACGCCTCCGCGGATGATGCGCTGTGTCAGAACGCCGGGAAGGTCAATCTGATGTGTAAACAGGGCAACGCGTCACCGGATACGCTGGCACAGGAGGGTTATCCGTGGGTCAGTGAACTCAAAACCGGTAACCACCTTAACTACGCTGTTGTCGCCCGCGTAGGCGATGACTCGATGGATCTGCTGATGAATAACCGCACCTGGCAGGTGAGCCGCAGCTGGTTTAACCAGCATGCCACCGGTAACTTTACCCAGCTGCATCGCCTGACGCCGGAAGGCAAAGATGCCATCAGCGCCGCCAGCGATGCGAAAGACATGGGCTGGCTGGATCAGGCGCTGAGTCTGGCTCTTGGCCAGCCTGAAACCCATGCTCAGACCTGGACGGCTGAGATGATGAAACGCACCCGCGAGTTCCAGCAAAAAATGCATCTGCATGTGGATGGTATTCCAGGGGAAGATACGCTGATGCAGTTAATGCGTGAAACCCATACCACGCCGAGCGTGTTGATTCAGGCCACGCATGCCACACCGGACGCCAACACGCAGGAGAAGCATTCCTAATGTCTACCATCTGTCTTGCGGCTCAGCGCAGCTATACCACCGGAGAGGCGATCTGGTTTTCGTACCGCCTCCCCAGCCTGAGAAAAATTTGCGGTCATACCTTTTTATGGGTATTGGGTTTGTGCGCCCTGGTCATGGCAGGGCTGTACGCGCATATTTACTGGAATTTGCGCCACCCGGCCCCTGAACCGGTAAAAGCGAGCGTCGCTAAACCGGAAACGCAGCTTTCCGATATGCATTATGTGTACGTGAGTAAACCGTTCCCGCATCCGCATCCTAAACCGGCGCCGGTACGGGAAGAGATGCCGCCCATGCAGGATCTGCCGATAAGCACAGATGATGCTGACTGGCAGCAGGCCCCTGACAGCACCGTGCCGCAGGATGCCGGGCACGATACCTCGCGTGATACCCTGCCGGGTACCGAGGCGCACGAAAACGCCACCGCGTCGTCGGGAAGTGAAGATGCTTCGTTAGCCGAATTGTTTAAGCAGGCGTTAAAAGAACAAGAGCAGGATTATTCTCAAGGCAAAATTCCCGCGCCGCCGGTTGACGAAACGCAGGATCAATCGCAAAGCAGTTTGTTGCATAACGATCACGTCCAGTCTCCTTTGAGTAAAAAAGGAGACCGGCTGGAGTAGTTAATATTTTTCAGGCAGCGTGGTGAGGTTAAGCAGACGACCTTTCTCCACCACAATATATTGACCTTTTTTCAGGTCGGAGAGGATTTTAATAATGGTACTGCGGGCCAGGTTGGTATATTCCTGAATATAGTCATAGATATTAATATCGCGCTGTTGGTGAACAATCAGCTCATTAATTTCGTAGAGGAATTCGCGGACCACAGAATAGGCGCTACGGGCGACCAGAACATCATCGCGTTTGCTCAGCAGGCAGATGTACCAGGAGAGCACTTTGGTCAATTCAGGCCACAGATTTTTCTCGGTCATAAGCTGCGCGAAGGCCTCTTTTTTGATGCTGCGTACCACGGTGTTTGCGCGGACCAGGCCGTACATATGGGCTGACTGATAGAAAATAGCGGAGAGGCCAAACACGCACTGTCCGGTGACGGTAAACATGCAGAGTTCGTCTGATTCACGACGGAATTCGACTTCGCCGCTGACGATAATATGAATATACTGAGAGTCAGCCGTGGAAATTTTCTGCCATTTCTTTAAGGTTTTCTCTTCAAAACCTTCAGTGGCAGAAATAATGGCTTCCATTTCAGGTTGTGGACGTAATTTTTTACCGTAAATGCTTAACATTGTTATACCCATTTAAGATTAGATTTATTAGACATAGCATGGCCGCGGTATTAAAACCGAAAAACCAACAATCTTTTCCTGATGAAAGGCTCAAGGAGAAAATAAGAATGCCTGCCGCCAGCAATATTTTTTTATTTACTTAGCAAGCTATGTGTCTATCTTAAATCCGGATAATTTTAAGTCAATTTACTAAAAATGAATTGAGTTTGTACTTAAGATTAATCTCAAGCACAAATAAGGGGAAAACGCGCATTCGGGCGCAAACCGAAGGTTTACCGTTGCCCGTATTTCTCTAAAAGGGCTTCTGCAATGGCCATCGTTTCCACATCCGCGACGCCGTTCCATACCTGCGGGCGATAGTGCATCTGGAAGGCGGTGATAACGCGTTGCTGCTGCTGATCCGTGGCGTTGTCCGGCACCTCATAGCCATAGCGCATCAGCAGGTCGAGCAGGGCTGCACGATCTACCTCCTGATAGCGCGGACGACCATTGATATAGAAGTTCACGCGCCCGGCATCGGGCCAGGCCCCAATCCCCTGCTTCGCCAGCGCCTGCCAGGGAAACAGCGGGCCGGGATCGTCCTTACGCTGGGGCGCGATATCAGCATGCGCCACCACGTTCTGCGGTTTAATGTCGTACCGGGCGATAATGTCTTTCGCAAGCGGGATAAGCGCCGCGATTTGCGCAGGCTCAAACGGCGCGAAAACTTTCACACCGTCGCGCTTCTGCCAGCCGCGGTTCTCCAGCTCAATGCCGACAGACGTGTCGTTGATGCGGTTGGTGCCGCGCCAGAAGCTGATGCCCGCATGCCAGGCCAGCTCGCTCTCCGGCACCAGCTGCCAGATGCGCGGCTTCCCGTCCGGCGTCGGCGGTTTTGCGGGGATGAGATAGTGGGAGCTGACGTTTTTGTCCGTCAGCGTGGCCAGCGAGGTGTCGAAGTCGTCGGCGGTGTAGTGGATCACCAGCACCTTTATGCGCGGGTAGGCCGCCTGCGCCTGATGGCGGGTATCCAGCTCGTAGGCACCTTTATCAACAATGCCTTTTTCCTGGACGCATCCTGCCAGCAACATCGCCAGCAGGAGCGTTGAAAGCGAGCGCTTCATCGACGGGTTTTCACCGCCGTGCCGCTTACGCTCACCATCAGCATGCTCGAATCTTTGCCGACGGTTTCATAATCAATATCGATTCCTACAACGGCATCTGCACCCAGCGCTTTGGCCTGCTCGCCCAGCTCCTTAAACGCAATTTCGCGCGCTTTACGCAGCTCTTTTTCGTACGCGCCAGAGCGTCCACCGACGATGTCACGAATCCCGGCAAAGAAATCCCGGAAAATGTTCGCGCCCAGAATCGCTTCGCCGGTGACCACGCCGCAATACTCGGTAATGGTCTGTCCTTCCAGGGTTGGCGTTGTTGAAAACTGCATACTTTCTCTCCTTCTTTAGCGTTCAATGCGTTAGCAACAGCATTATCGGTTCGTTACGCTATGATTGAAAGGATAGTTAATAAATAAGGAAATCAACATGCGCTACTCTGCTTTAACACTTTTAGTGCCCTGTGCGCTGGTGCTCAGCGCCTGTACTACCACGGTCACGCCAGCCTTTAAGGATATAGGTACCCGCAGCGGCCCCTGCATAGACGGCGGCCCGGATACCGTGGCGCAACAGTTCTATGATTACCGCATTCAGCATCGCGGAAATGATCTCACCGCCCTGCGCCCGTACCTGAGCGATAATCTTGCAAAACTGCTTAACGACGCCACCCGCGATCCACAGCATAACGCCCTGCTGAAATCCGATCCGTTCTCCAGCCGCACCACGCTGCCGGACAGCGCCGAGGTGGCCAGCGCGTCAACCATCCCGAACACCGATGCGCGGAACATTCCGCTGCGCGTGAAGCTGACCCAGGGAACCCAAACCTGGCAGGACGAAGTGCTGATGATCCGTGAAGGCCAGTGCTGGGCGGTGGACGATGTGCGCTATATCGGCGGCAGCGTTCATGCCCCGGCCGGCACGCTGCGCCAGTCAATTGAGAACCGCTAGATCATTAGTGATAAAAATGTTACCCCCGTAAAATGTCCGGCATTTCACGCGGAATGCCGACATTTATACTCGCCGACCTTGCCATTCGCTATTTTGTGCTATGTTTAAGAGGAAATACGGGTTATATTTAACTTTTAACGCAGAAATATTGCATAACTATTCTGTCAACGGTACTATCTGCGGCCTCAATTGCTATAGATTGCCTGGATGAGTAAAGACTGCCCCGATGAGTATTAAACTAAACGGCATTAACTGCTTCTACGGCGCACACCAGGCGCTGTTTGACATCACGCTGAACTGCCCGGAAGGCGAAACGCTGGTTTTGCTTGGCCCAAGCGGTGCAGGCAAAAGCTCCCTTCTGCGCGTCCTTAATCTGCTTGAAATGCCCCGTTCCGGTACGCTGGCTATCGCCGGTAACCATTTTGATTTCGCGAAAACCCCGTCAGATAAAGCTATACGCGAACTGCGTCAAAACGTCGGCATGGTCTTCCAGCAATACAATCTCTGGCCGCACCTGACGGTGCTGCAAAACCTGATTGAAGCCCCGTGCCGCGTGCTGGGGTTAAGCAAAGATCAGGCCATCACGCGTGCTGAAAAGCTGCTGGAGCGTCTGCGCCTTAAGCCCTACAGCGACCGCTATCCGCTGCACCTCTCTGGGGGTCAGCAGCAGCGCGTGGCGATTGCCCGCGCGCTGATGATGGAGCCCGCGGTACTGCTGTTTGATGAGCCGACCGCGGCGCTGGACCCGGAAATCACCGCCCAGATCGTCAGCATCATTCGCGAGCTGGCGGAAACCAATATTACGCAGGTCATTGTTACCCACGAAGTGGAAGTGGCGCGTAAAACCGCCAGCCGTGTGGTCTACATGGAAAACGGGTATATCGTTGAGCAAGGTGACGCGAGCTGCTTCGCGAACCCGCAAACCGATGCCTTCAAAAACTATTTATCTCATTGATTGTGTCAGGGGAAATATAATGAAAAAAGTATTACTTGCCGTGCTGCTTGCTGGCGTTACCCTTTCCGCTACCGCAGCCCAGACCATTCGTTTCGCCACGGAAGCCTCCTACCCTCCGTTTGAGTCCATCGATGCGAACAACAAAATTGTTGGCTTCGACGTAGACCTGGCAAACGCCCTGTGTAAAGAGATCGACGCAACCTGTACCTTCAGCAATCAGGCGTTCGACAGCCTGATCCCAAGCCTGAAGTTCCGCCGTATTGACGCCGTCATGGCCGGTATGGACATCACTCCTGAGCGTGAAAAGCAGGTGCTGTTCACCACCCCTTACTACGACAACTCCGCCCTGTTTATTGGTCAGAAAGGTAAATTCACCTCTGTCGATCAGCTGAAAGGTAAGAAAGTCGGCGTGCAGAACGGCACCACGCACCAGAAGTTCATCATGGATAAACATCCGGAAATCACCACCGTTCCGTACGACAGCTACCAGAACGCGAAGCTGGATCTGCAGAATGGCCGTATCGACGGCGTATTTGGTGATACCGCTGTCGTGACCGAGTGGCTGAAAGCCAACGACAAACTGGCGCCAGTGGGCGACAAAGTGACCGATAAAGATTACTTCGGTACCGGTCTGGGGATTGCCGTTCGTCAGGGCAACACCGAGCTGCAGCAGAAATTCAACGCTGCGCTGGAAAAAGTGAAGAAAGACGGCACCTACGAAACCATCTACAAAAAATGGTTCCAGAAGTAATTCCTGATGAATGAAATTTTTCCTTTAGCAAGCGCCGCCGGGATGACCGTCGGCCTTGCCGTTTGCGCACTGATTATCGGCCTGGTGCTGGCGATGTTCTTTGCGGTGTGGGAATCAGCAAAATGGTTCCCCGTCGCCTGGGCGGGCTCCGCGCTGGTCACCGTACTGCGTGGGCTACCGGAAATTCTGGTGGTCCTGTTCATCTATTTCGGCTCCTCACAGCTGCTGCTCACGCTGTCGGACGGCTTCACCCTCAATCTTGGCTTTGCGCAGATACCGGTGCAGATGCAGATTGACAACTTTGACGTCAGCCCGTTCCTCTGCGGCGTGATTGCCCTCTCCCTGCTCTACTCCGCGTACGCGTCGCAAACCCTGCGCGGTGCGCTGAAAGCGGTACCTCAGGGGCAGTGGGAATCCGGTCAGGCGCTGGGCATGTCGAAAGCAGCGATCTTCTTCCGTCTGGTGATGCCGCAGATGTGGCGCCACGCCCTGCCGGGCCTGGGTAACCAGTGGCTGGTATTGCTGAAAGATACCGCGCTGGTGAGCCTGATCAGCGTGAACGATTTGATGCTGCAAACCAAAAGCATCGCCACCCGTACTCAGGAGCCATTTACCTGGTACATCGTGGCGGCGGCTATCTACCTGGTAATCACGCTGCTCAGTCAGTACATCCTCAAGCGTATTGACCTGCGTGCGACGCGCTTTGAACGGAGACCAGGCTGATGCTTGAATATTTCCCGGAGTTGATGAAAGGGCTGCACACCAGCCTGACGCTGACCGTGGCGTCCATCATTGTGGCGCTGATCCTGGCGCTCATCTTCACCATCATCCTGACGCTGAAAACGCCGGTGCTGGTGTGGATCGTGCGCGGCTACATCACCCTGTTTACCGGTACGCCGCTGCTGGTGCAGATCTTCCTGATATACTACGGTCCGGGCCAGTTCCCGTCACTGCAGGCGTATCCGGTTATCTGGCACCTGCTCTCTGAGCCGTGGCTCTGCGCTCTGATTGCCCTTTCGCTGAACAGCGCGGCCTATACCACCCAGCTGTTTTACGGGGCGATCCGTGCCATCCCGGAAGGACAATGGCAGTCCTGCGGGGCGCTGGGCATGAGCAAAAAAGACACGCTGGCGATCCTGCTGCCGTACGCCTTCAAGCGCGCTCTCTCCTCTTACTCCAACGAAGTGGTGCTGGTGTTTAAGAGTACTTCTCTGGCCTACACCATCACCCTGATGGAAGTGATGGGTCACGGGCAGCTGCTGTACGGGCGCACCTATGACGTGATGGTGTTCGGTGCAGCCGGCGTGGTCTATCTGGTGGTGAACGGTCTGCTGACGCTGATGATGCGACTGATTGAGCGTAAAGCGTTAGCGTTTGAGCGCAGAAATTAACCACGCGAGTGCATAAAACGTAATTACCAGAGCGGATAACCCGATGGCTTATCCGCTTTTTTTTATACCACACACAATATTTAATCATATTTATTGCATATAAATTCATTAACTGGCATTGTACATCCATGCCGCAGACACGGCGCATAATGACAAGATAGACAGACGGGAGCATTACAATGAAAAAGTTAGTTCTGGCCGCACTACTCGCCACCTTCGCCGCTGGCGCATCCGCTGCTGATAAAATCAATTTTGGCGTTTCGGCCACCTATCCGCCGTTTGAATCGCTGGACGCCAGCAATCAGATCGTCGGTTTCGATATCGACCTGGCGAAAGCCCTGTGCAAGCAGATGCAGGCCGACTGCACCTTTACCAACCATGCCTTCGACAGCCTGATCCCGTCGCTGAAATTCAAGAAATATGATGCGGTGATCTCCGGGATGGACATCACGCCGGAGCGCAGCAAGCAGGTCGCGTTCACCGACCCGTACTACGCCAACTCGGCGGTGGTGATTGCGAAGAAAGGGGCTTATAAGTCCTTTGACGAGCTGAAAGGCAAACGCATCGGGATGGAAAATGGCACCACACACCAGAAATACCTGCAGGACAAACATCCTGAAGTGAAAACCGTGGCCTATGACAGCTACCAGAACGCGATTATCGACCTGAAAAATGGCCGTATCGACGGCGTCTTCGGCGACACCGCCGTGGTAAACGAATGGCTGAAAACCAACCCGCAGCTGGGTACGGCGACCGAGAAAGTGACCGACCCACAGTACTTCGGTACAGGCCTCGGCATCGCGGTACGCCCGGATAACAAAGCCCTGCTGGAAAAACTGAACGGCGCGCTGAAGGCGATTAAAGCAGACGGCACGTACCAGAAAATCAGCGAGCAGTGGTTCCCGCAGTAATCTCTTTTTGCCGGGTGGTCTGGCCTACGGGGGTGGTCTGTAGGCCGGGTAAGCGCAGCGCCACCCGGCAATTTCTCACAGCGGCACAAAGAACCTGAACCGCGCCCCGCTCACGGACTCCATCAGCCTGATCCCGCCGCCGTGCAGCTCCAGCATTCGCTTAACGATTAACAGCCCTAACCCCCCGCGGTTCTCCCGCGATGCCTGGGTATTCAGCGCCGAAGGCCGCTGGAACAGATCGTCGCGCAGCGAGGCATCCACGCCCGTTCCGGAGTCTGCCACTTCGACCTGAAGCCGTTCATTCTCCTGCCAGACCGCCAGACGAATTTCCCCGCCAGTGGGCGTATGACGCATCGCGTTATCGAGCAGGTTGGTCACCACGCGCTCGATCATCGACACATCGGCATTGACCAGCGGCAAGGGGCCCGGCACGTCAATATGCAGATTCACCTCGCGCGTGCGGGCGGTAAGCTCAAACTTCTGCGCCACGTCGGAAATCAGCTCTCCCATCGCGAAACGCTCGCGCTGCGGCTTAATGCCGCCGTGCTCAAGGCGCGCCAGCTCGAAAAGCTGCTGGGAAAGATGTCGTACCTTTTGTCCCTGACGCAGCGCGGTGGCGAGATACTGCTGGTGCTCCTGCGGCGTCAGGGTGGCGGATTTGAGCGACAGGGTTTCAAGATAGCCCAGCAGCGAGGTCAGCGGCGTGCGAAGATCGTGCGAAATGTTGGCGATAAACTCCCGGCGCTGGCGATCGCTGTCGGCCAGCTGGTCCCACTGGCGGGTAATTTTCCGCGCCAGCTCGATGAAACTGTTGCGCAGGAGCGCCACTTCGTCATTGGCTGCGGCATCCGGCGACTGTGCTGCGAGCAACCTGATTGCGCTAATGCTGTCCTGCTCCAGGCCGGTGACCTCTTCCGTCAGGCGCTTAACCGGACGCGTTACCCAGTACCAGACCAGCAGACCCGCCAGCAGGCCAAACAGCGCGACCCACAGCAATGACCAGAGCACCGTGCTCCAGAGCGCCTTATGCCAGGCCATTTCCGCCAGCGCGTTCGACTCCTCGCCCTGCAAAATGATGTACAGGTAGCCCTTAAGCTCGCCGTCCTGCCGCAGCGGCGTGGCGCTGAACACTTTTTTATTTTGACTGCGCGGGTCGTCGCCCAGTACCGGTATGGCGGTACCGCTCAGGAAGGTCTGAACCGGTGCCAGGTCGATTTTTTGCCGCTGAATATGGCCCGGCGGTGCGGCATCGGCCAGGATTTCGCCGTCCGGCGAGATAACGTACAGTTCAACGCTCGGGTTGAAGGTCATCAGCCGGTCGAACAGCGGCTTCAGCGCGGTGCGGTCAACCCTGCCCTGCGCGTCCAGAATCGGTTCCCGCTGGACGATCTGCTGCGCCAGGCCGCCCGACAACCGCTGCACCATCGCGTTGCCGTACTGCATACTGCTGTAGAGCTGTACCGCGCAGGCGACGGTAGCGCAGAGCATCATCAGCAGGACAAACAGCAGCGTCAGGCGCTGGCTCAGGCTAAAGCGGCGCATCATGGTTTGGCTCCGCAAATTTGTAACCCTTGCCCCAGACGGTGCGAATTATCTCCGGCTCGGCGGCGTCCTTCTCAATCTTGATGCGCAGGCGGTTGATATGGGTGTTGACGGTGTGCTCGTAGCCTTCGTGCTGATAGCCCCACACCTGCTCCAGCAGCGCCAGACGGGAAAACACCTCGCCGGGATGGCGGGCGAAGAAGTACAGCAGTTCGAATTCGCGCGGGGTGAGATCCACCACCTGGCCGTGAAGCAGCACGCTGCGCGCCAGGGGATCGATGGTCAGTCCGTGCGCCTGAATTTGCCCGTCAGCCTGCGCCTGCCCCATCGCCTGCTGGCGGCGGAACAGCGCTTTGATGCGGGCAATCAGTTCCTGCACTGAAAAGGGTTTTGCCAGATAATCATCGGCGCCGGTTTCCAGCCCGGTGATGCGGTCGGTTTCGCTGCTGCGGGCGCTGATGATGATCACCGGCAGGTAGCGGGTCATCTGGCGGATGCGGCGGCAGATCTCCAGGCCGTCAACGTTGGGCAGCATCAGGTCGAGGATCACCGCATCCCACGGCTGTTTTTCAAGGCGCTGCAGGGCGTTGCCCCCGTCGGGCTCGTGGGTGATGGCGTAGCCTTCGTCTTCTAAGTTGAGCCGCAGAAGCGCCGCGATATCGTGGTCGTCTTCCACCAGCAGGATCTGCTTCATGGGTAAGCCTTTATTCATCTCTTATGACGTAAGCTTACCTGATTTTATGGGCGGGCAGAGTTCACATTTTGTTTAAGATTTCACGAGCAACGTCAGGACTTCATAATGCGCGGTATGCGGGAACATATCGAAAAGCTGCACGCGTGCAATGCGATAGCCCGGCAGTTGAGCGATGTCTTTCGCCATGGTCTGTGCGTTACAGCTTGAATAGACGATGTATTCCGGCGCCATCTGGCTCAGGTAGTCGCACAGGGATTTGCCAATCCCACGACGCGGCGGATTAACCAGCACCAGCTCCGGCACGTTGCCCTGCCCGGTCGCGAACTGCGTGGAGTCCAGCGCCTGAAAGTGCACATTGGTTAACCCCAACTCGGCGGCGGACTGCTTTGCGCAGGCAATCGCTTCGGCGGAGATCTCAATGCCGATGAGCTGCATCTCAGGCGTGGCGCAGTGCAGGCCAAAACCGCCCACGCCGCAGAACAGGTCCCACATATGATGGATGTTTAACGCGCGCACCCAGTCGCGTGCGGTGGCGTACAGGCTGCTTGCCACGGTCGGGTTGGTCTGGAAGAAGCTTTGCGGGCGGATCCACAGCGGTACGCCGTTGAAGCTCTCCGCCAGCGCGTGCTGGTCGGTGAAGAAAACCTCTTTCTCCCCTTCCATGATCGCCATATGCACCGGCTGAATGTTTGCGGTAATCACCTTTAACTGAGGAAGCTGTTCCTGCAGCCACGGCAGGGCCGCGCGCAGCTGCTCAAGCTTAGTTTCAGAGCGCAGCACGAAGCGCAGCATCATGCCGCCGTCGATCTGGCTTTCGGTCAGCAGAAGGTATTTCAGCTCGCCGCGCTTGCGGGCCACGTTATAAGGCGTTAACCCTGCCCGGGCAATAAACGGCTTGAGTGCGGCAAAGACCGGTGCAAAGGAGTCGGGATACAGCGGGCAGTCGGTTAAGTCTTCCGGCGTGCCGTCGCGGTGCAGCATCCCCAGCAGCGGTTTTTCAACGCTGCCGCTGACCACCATTTTGGCTTTGTTGCGAAAGCCCTGCTCCGGGCCGCTGACGGGTGCGCACCACTCGCCCACCGCGTGCGCTGCCAGCAGCTGTTGCAGGTCGGCCATTTTGGCGGTGAGTTGTTGAGAAACCGGTTGTTCTATCCACTGACAGGAGCGGCAGCGTCCGGCGTCATAGAGTGCGCACTGCATATGAAAACCTTAAGGAAAACGAGGGCTGCGATTATACACATTATTGCAGTCGGAAGAACCGTCGACTGGACGCCGGAACGAAAAGCAGGCAGAGCACCAGCATATCCGGCAGTTTTTGCATGACCAGCGCATGGAAAATCTCACGTCGCGACTCACCCGGAATGCTGAACAGCTCAGGATAGCCATAGCCCAGCGAGGCGGCCCACAGATAGCTTGCGGCGGTCACCTGGGTGAGCAGATAGACCCAGCGCGCCCAGTTTCGCCCTTTGACCAGCGAAAACGCGCAGTAGATCTCGATAAACACCAGCACCAGGCTGCTTAAAAAGACCAGCGTCAGATTCCACGTCTGCACGCTGCGGTGAATGAATTCCCCGATGCCGCGCACGCCCAGCGTATTCAAAATCATCAGCACGTCCAAGCAGCGGATCATAATAATGGCGAGCGCCGCCACCTGAACCAGCGCAGGAACGTTAGGACGAGCGTGCGTAATACGTGATTTTTTTACTAATCCCAATGTTTTACTTCCCTGAAAAACAGTGCCGCGTCATGCGCGGCACATCACCGGAAATATTAAATCCTTCAGCCGCGTCTTGCACGCTGGATATCGCGCACGCGCTGTTTTTCCGCGCGCGCCATCAAATACCAGGCGATAAATCCGACAATTCCGACCACGCCGAGGATGATAGAGGCCAGAGCATTGATCTCCGGGTTCACCCCCATGCGCACGCTGGAGAAGACCAGCATCGGCAGCGTCGTCGCGCCCGGCCCTGAGACAAAGCTGGCAATAACCAGATCGTCGAGGGAGAGCGTGAACGCCAGCAGCCAGCCGGAGATCACCGCCGGCATAATCATTGGCAGGGTAATGATGAAAAAGACCTTTAGTGGCGTGGCGCCGAGATCCATCGCCGCCTCTTCAATGGAGCGGTCCAGCTCGCGCAGGCGCGAGGAGATCACCACCGCCACATACGCGGTACAGAAGGTGACGTGCGCCAGCCAGATGGTGAGCATGCCGCGATCCGCTGGCCAGCCGATGGCGTGCGCCAAGGCCACGAACAGCAGCAGCAGCGACAGGCCGGTAATGACGTCCGGCATCACCAGCGGGGCAGTGATCATAAAGGCGAAACCGTTTGAGCCGCGAAAACGCCCGAAGCGCACCATCACCAGCGCGGCGATGGTGCCCAGAACGCAGGCCATCGTGGCCGCCAGCGCGGCAATGGTCAGGCTCAGCCCCACCGCGCTCATCATTGCGTCGTCGTGGAACAGCTCACTGTACCAGCGCGTCGACCAGCCCGCCCAGACCGTCACCAGCTTAGAGCTGTTAAACGAGTAGATCACCAGCATCAGCATCGGCGCATACAGGAAGGTGAAGCCGATAAAGAGGATCAGAATGCGCCACGGGGAGCGTACTACCGGTAAGTTGTTCATCCGCGATCTCCCATCTGTTTCTGCTGATGCTTATGGAACCACATGATCGGGACGATCAGCAGCAGGAGCATGATAATCGCCACCGCCGACGCCACCGGCCAGTCGCGGTTATTGAAGAACTCCTGCCACAGCACGCGGCCAATCATGATGCTGTCCGGCCCGCCGAGCAGTTCCGGGATCACAAACTCTCCGACCGCCGGAATAAACACCAGCATCGACCCGGCAATGATTCCGCCTTTGGTCAGCGGGACAATCACGCTGAAGAAAGTCTTCAGCGGACGCGCGCCGAGATCGAGCGAGGCTTCCACCAGCGAGTAGTCAATCCGCGTCAGGGCGGTGTAAATCGGCAGCACCATAAACGGCAGATAGGCATACACAATGCCGATATAGACCGCAAGGTTGGTGTGCAGGATGGTCAGCGGCTGATCGATGACCCCAAGCCACATCAGAAAATTATTCAGCACCCCGTTGTTTTTCAGGATCCCCATCCACGCGTAAACGCGTATCAGAAACGATGTCCACGACGGCAGGATCACCAGCAGCAGCAGGATGTTGCGCGTTGACGGCTTGCTGTGCGCCACGGCCCACGCCAGCGGGTAGCCCATTACCAGACAGCAGAGCGTCGAGATCGCCGCCACCTGCAGAGACTGCAGATAGGCTTCGAAATAGAGCGGATCCTCGGTGAGCTGGAGGAAGTTGCCCAGATTCAGCGTCAGCGTCAGCTGCCCGTCGGCCCACTCCCACAGATCGGTATATGGCGGGATCGCCCGCGCCATCTCCGCCAGGCTGATCTTAAAGACGATCAGGAAAGGCAGCAGGAACAGCAGGATCAGCCACACGTAAGGCATGGCGATTACCAGCTTGCGCCCGTGGTTCATCTTAAGGCGCGTCAGCCAGTGGGCAAAGCCGCCCGGTTTTTTGACGCGGGCTGGAGGTTCAAGTGTGCTCATGATCGCTCCTTATACCGTCAGCACGACGCAGCTGTCCGCGTCCCAGCACAGGCGCACTTCGTCGCCCCAGGTCGGCTGCCCCTTGCGGTAGCGATGTTCGTTCTGTAGCTGCGCGCTGAGCATCTGTCCGCTTTTCAGGCGCACGTGGTAAATGGAGAGATCGCCCAGATAGGCAATGTGCACCACTTCCCCGACGGCAAAGTTATAGCCATCGGCAGGCGGATCGTCACAGAGCATGATCTTCTCCGGGCGCAGCGCCACGTAGACCGGCACGTTATCCACCACCGAGCTGTCAGGATCGACCTTAAGCGGATGCTGCAGCCCCGGTGATTCGATGACCAGACCATCCTCCTGACGATCCTTCAGCAGCCCTTCAAAAACGTTGACCGATCCGATGAACTCCGCGCTGTAGCGGGTGGTCGGATGCTCGTAAATCTCTTCCGGCTCGCCAATCTGCACGAACTTCCCGCGGTTCATGATCGCGATACGCCCGGCCATGGTCATGGCCTCTTCCTGGTCATGGGTGACCATCACGCAGGTCACCCCCACGCGCTCGAGGATATCGACCACTTCGAGCTGCATACGGTCGCGCAGCTTTTTGTCCAGCGCGCCCATCGGCTCGTCGAGCAGCAGCAGTTTCGGGCGTTTCGCCAGGCTTCTCGCCAGCGCCACGCGCTGACGCTGACCGCCGGAAAGCTGGTGCGGCTTACGCTTCGCGAACTCCTGCATATGCACCAGGCTCAGCATTTCGGCCACGCGCGCGGTGATTTCGGCTTTCGGCAGCTTGTCCTGCTTCAGGCCAAAGGCGATGTTTTGCTCCACCGTCATGTGCGGAAACAGCGCGTAGGACTGGAACATCATGTTAATCGGGCGCTGATACGGCGGCACGCTGGAGAGATCCACGCCATCGAGCATAATTTGCCCGGCGGTAGGCTGTTCAAAACCGGCCAGCATACGCAGCAGGGTCGATTTACCGCAGCCCGATGCGCCCAGTAGCGCGAATATTTCGCCTTTATAGATAGTCAGGCTGACGTCGTCCACGGCATGCTGGCCATCGAAAGATTTGGTGAGGTTACGAATTTCAAGAAGCGGGGTCAGCGCTTTACGGACTTTCGCCTGCGGGCGGGGGATCGCGTCATTCACGGGGTGCTCTCCGGTAGAGATCAAATCATGGTGCAGGCGCACCAGAACGGTGCGCCTGTTGCCGGGGGCGCTAACGCTTGCCCGGCCTACGACTCACGGTAACTTATTTACCGCTCTTCACCTTGGTCCACGCGCGGGTACGTACGCGGTCAATTTTTGGATCCTGAACCTTCAGGGTGAACAGCTTGGCGAACACGTCCGCTGGCGGATAGATAGCCGGGTTATTACGGATTTCTTCGCTCACCAGCGGCACGGAGGCCTTGTTACCATTGGCGTAGTAAACGTGGTCGCTGATGTGGGCGATCACCTCAGGACGCATCAGGTAGTTGAGGAACTGATACGCTTCGTCTTTGTTTTTGGCGTCAGCCGGCATCGCAAAGACGTCGAAGAAGGCCAGCGCCCCCTCTTTCGGAATGAAGTAGGAGACGTTCACGCCGTTTTTCGCCTCTTTCGCGCGGTTTGCCGCCTGCCATACGTCCCCTGCCCAGCCAATCGCGACGCAGATGTCGCCGTTCGCCAGGTCGTTAATGTACTGGGAAGAGTGGAAGTAACGAATGTTTGGACGGAGCTTCAGCAGCAGATCGGTCGCCGGGCCGGTGTAATCATCGGCTTTATTGCTGTTCGGGTCTTTGCCCAGGTAGTTCAGCACGGTGGCGAAAATCTCTTCCGGCGCATCGAGGAAGGAGACGCCGCAGCTTTTCAGCTTCTCAAGGTTTTCCGGCTTCAGCACCACGTCCCAGCTGTCCAGCTTAACGTCCGGGCCCAGCGCGGCTTTGACTTTATCCACGTTGTAGCCGATACCGGTGGTCGCCCACAGGTAAGGCATGGCGTATTTGTTGTCCGGGTCGTGCTTCGCCACCAGCTTCAGCACTTCCGGATCGAGGTTTTTCCAGTTCGATAACTTGCTCTTGTCCAGCGGCTGGAAGACGCCCGCCGTCAGCTGACGTTCCAGGAAGCTTGCGGAAGGTACGACCAGGTCAAAACCGGTGCTGCCTGCCATCAGCTTTCCTTCCAGCACTTCGTTGGAATCGAAAACGTCATAGACCACTTTAATGCCGGTCTCTTTTTCAAAATTAGCGACCGTGTCCGGCGCAATATAGTCAGACCAGTTGTATACGTGCAGCGTTTTTTGTTCCGCAGCGAGCGTGCCGGCAGAGACGGCCATCAGAGCACCCGCAACCAGACCCGATAACCATTTTTTATTCAAGGCGATCATAGTGTTATTCCTTCTGAAAGCTCGTTAACAAACGAACTAAACTGTGCAATCTGGATATATGCAAAAATCATGCATAGTTTGTCGCTCTGCTCAAAATAAAAAGAAACCTCTTTACCCGGCAGGATCCGCTCGCTTTTTTAAGCATCGCAAGAATAACTGTAGCCCGTGTCTCCGGCTATAGCCCAGACGAAAAAACGCCTTTTATCAATTTTTTATGCAGGTTAAGTCTACGTGATAAGCCGAAACGGCCTTCAGGGAGGTGAATAATTCTTTAAAGAAAGGTTAAAGGCAGCAGAAAAAATGGCCTTCTGCAGCCGCTATGGCAGCGACTGCGCAAAAGTCAGACAGGCTTAGTGAAGAAAATTGGGAGATGCATCATTATTCTCAGCATCGTCTTCCGCGCTATACAGCAGATGATGTGCATTGGCTTCCATCATAACCATGGAAATTTGCTCTTCGCTCAGGCGCATAAACCAGGCGAACTGCTTGAACGACAGCCCCGCCCCGGAGAATAAAGACTGGCAAACGACCAGTTTTGGCAGATTATCGTCCTGTATATCGAGAAATGCTTTCACCGTCAAAGAACTGGCGTTGATAGCCGAGAGATCGGAAGCCAGCGCCAGCAGCGCAGAAGGCTTCACTTCGGCCAGCGCGGAAAAAAGGATCACGTCGTTAATCAGATCGATTTTGGCATCGAAAATGCCGTCGAAATTCTGCATATGAGGCAGATGCAGCGCCTGGCAGGAATCACATTCGAAGAAGGTGATCCCAGCATCATCAAGCCATTGACGTAACGTATCCAGTGTAGGTACGACCTGTAAATCCATCGCTGTGCAGCCTCTTTAGTAAAAACTTCGCATAGGGTACTCAAAAAGCGCCCGGTAATCCATTTAACCGCCCGTTTTCAGACAGTAACCCGGCGTGGCATGACGCTCGATCCATGAGATCATTTTACCCGCAATATCGACCCCTGTGGTTTTTTCCACACCTTCCAGCCCCGGGGAGGCGTTCACCTCCATCACCAGCGGCCCGCGCGTCGCCCGAAGAAGGTCCACGCCCGCTACGTCCAGCCCCAGGGTTTGCGCCGCTTTCACGGCTATTTCCCGTTCGCGTTCGCTAATTTCGGCTACCCGCGCGACGCCGCCGCGGTGAAGGTTAGAGCGGAAGTCGCCCTCTTTGGCCTGGCGCTCGATGGCCGCCACGACCTCGTTCCCCACCACGAAACAGCGAATGTCGCGCCCTTTCGCCTCTTCAATGTACTCCTGCACCAGAATGTGCGCATTCAGCCCGCGAAAGGCGTCGATCACGCTCTCCGCCGCCTGACGCGTTTCCGCTAACACCACGCCAATGCCCTGCGTGCCTTCCACCAGCTTGATCACTAAAGGCGCGCCGCCCACCATATCGATGAGATCGCTGGTGTCGTCCGGTGAATGGGCAATGCCCGTGACGGGAAGATCGATCCCCTGTCGGGCGAGCAGCTGCAGGGAGCGCAGCTTGTCGCGGGCGCGGGAAATGGCGACGGATTCGTTGAGCGGATAGCTGCCCAGCATCTCGAACTGGCGCAGCGCGGCCGTGCCGTAGTAGGTAATCTGGGAGCCGATGCGGGGGATCACCGCATCAAAGTGCGGCAGCTTGCGGCCTTTGTAGTGAATCGACGAGGCGGCGGGGTCGATGTTCATATAGCAGGACATCGGGTCGAGGATCTCAACCTGATGCCCGCGTTTCGCCGCCGCTTCTCGCAGGCGCTTACATGAATAGAGCGTTCCGTCCCGGGACAATATGGCAATTTTCACCCTGCACCTCTCTGAAGACATGGAAAAAGCCTGCATATCATATATGCAGGCAGGCGCAGGAGGAATGGACTATCGCGTTGCCCAGCCCTGCTTGTGCAGATACTCAAGAATAAACGGGCGGTTTTCTTTGATGATGGTGCGGCGAATATGATCCGTCCAGGTGTCGCGACGGTTATTGCTGCCGCGCGTCATGTAGTAGTTCGCCAGCTCTTCGTCGTATTGATTCAGTACATCCTGATCGACCGGCTGGTAATGGTTTTCATGCACCAGCATCGCGGCAGGAATGCGCGGCTTGAGATCCGGGTTGTCCGCCGGCCAGCCGAGGCAGAGGCCAAACAGCGGCAGCACGTGTTTTGGCAGCTTCAGCAGGTCGGTCACGCTTTGAATGTTGTTACGCAGCCCGCCGATATAGACACCCCCTAACCCCAGCGATTCCGCGGCCGTAAAGGCGTTTTGCGCCATCAGCGCGGTATCCACCACGCCCAGCAGCAGCTGTTCGGCCAGCCCAAGTTCCGCCTCAGGGCAGATCTGCAGGTGGCGGTTAAAGTCGGCGCAGAACACCCAGAACTCGGCTGCCTGAGCCACATGCTTCTGCCCGCCGGTGAGCGTCACCAGCTGTTCACGCATGGCTTTATCGGTAATGCGGATAATCGAGCTGCACTGCAAAAAGCTGGAGCTGGAGGTGGCTCTTGCGCTGTCGATAATCGCATTACGCTGCGCCTCGGTAATCGGCTCATCGGTAAAGTGGCGAATGGAGCGGTGGGACTGGAGCAGGTCTATGGTTGGCGTCATCTTGTCTCTCTTTAGTCTTGCTTAATACGTATGGCAGCCAGTATAGGCAATGATGTGCGCGGTGTAATTGGCGAAACATAGCTCATAGGTATTATAACGACAGGCGAAACCTTCTTTAATGACGGCGGGTTATGGGGCACTATACGTGTCATTCGCCGTCAGGCTTGTTTTTTGAGGAGAGAGAAATGTTTGCAGTAATTTTTGGTCGTCCAGGGTGCCCTTACTGTGTGCGCGCGAAAGAGCTGGCTGAGAAACTGACCGAAGAGCGCGATGACTTCAACTTCCGCTATGTGGACATCCACGCGGAAGGCATCACCAAGGCCGACCTGGAAAAAACCGTCGGTAAGCCGGTTGAAACCGTGCCGCAGATCTTCCTCGATCAGAAACACATCGGCGGTTGCACCGACTTTGAGGCCTACGCCAAAGAGCATCTGGGCCTGTTTGCCGAGCAGTAATGAAGAGACGCCCTCACCCTGAGGGCGTTTTTATTTGCGGTGCCGTCGGTGCTGAACCAGGCTGCGCACAAACAGGTAGCACAGCGCGCCAAGCGCGCACCAGAATACGCCGCTCAGCAACCACGCCAGCTCCTGCCAGAAACTCCGCGTTGAAATATACATCAGGCGCATCATCAGCAGACACAGCGGTGCAGCGAGCATGGCGCCGAGCAGCGGTTTCACCACCTCCCCTTGACGGGAGAGAAAACTGGCGGCAGCCCCAGGCAACGTGAAGAAGAGCAACCCCAGCTCAGGATGCCCGGACGCCCTGAACGCGCCCTTTACATTAAATGCGAGCGACATGCACACGACCGTGAACAGCAAAAAACAGCTGATCACCCCCGCCCAGTTTCGTTTCATATTCAAACTATCCTCCTGACTTATCTCTATCAAATACACATTCGTCGGGTAGACGCCCAGTCAGATAAAGCAGTGCGGCAATCCATGCCAAAGTACGCACAGGGTGATGCGATAATCAGTAGCTGTCAGTAGCTAATGCGATTAAACTACACGCCAGCTAATGTTTTAGGGAATAAAGCAGGAAACAGGGAGCGTTAGCGCTTTTCCCTGATCCAGAAAACAGTAGCCCAAAAAGTCCTTTCATTCAACAACTTACTGGTAAACAAGAAGTTAGCCTCCGTGAATATAAACGTCGCAGATTTGTTAAATGGGAATTACATCCTGTTATTATTTGTGGTACTGGCGCTGGGTCTTTGCCTGGGTAAATTGCGTCTGGGTTCGGTTCAACTCGGTAATTCCATTGGCGTTTTAGTCGTCTCCTTATTATTAGGCCAGCAGCACTTCAGCATTAACACGGACGCGCTGAACTTAGGTTTTATGCTGTTTATTTTTTGCGTTGGCGTAGAAGCGGGACCTAACTTTTTTTCAATTTTCTTCCGCGACGGCAAAAATTATCTGATGCTGGCGCTGGTGATGGTCGGCAGCGCGCTGCTGATCGCGTTAGGACTGGGCAAACTGTTTGGCTGGGATATCGGGCTTACGGCCGGTATGCTGGCCGGCTCCATGACCTCCACCCCCGTGCTCGTGGGCGCCGGTGATACGCTGCGGCATTCCGGCATGGCGGGCGCGCAGCTCTCTACCGCCCTCGACCATCTGAGCCTGGGCTACGCCCTGACCTATCTGATTGGTCTGGTGAGCCTGATCGTTGGCGCACGCTACCTGCCAAAACTGCAGCACCAGGATCTGCAGACCAGCGCCCAGCAAATCGCCCGCGAGCGCGGTCTGGATACCGACTCCAAACGTAAAGTCTATCTCCCGGTTATCCGCGCCTACCGCGTCGGGCCGGAGCTGGTGGCATGGGCAGACGGCAAAAATCTTCGCGAACTGGGGATTTACCGCCAGACCGGCTGCTACATCGAACGTATCCGCCGCAACGGCATTCTGGCGAACCCGGACGGCGACGCGGTGCTGCAGATGGGCGACGACATCGCGCTGGTGGGTTACCCGGACGCCCACGCCCGTCTCGACCCGAGCTTCCGTAACGGCAAAGAGGTGTTCGACCGCGACCTGCTCGACATGCGCATCGTCACCGAAGAGATCGTGGTGAAAAACCATAACGCCGTGGGCCGCCGCCTGGCGCAGCTGAAGCTGACCGACCACGGCTGCTTCCTCAACCGGGTGATCCGCAGCCAGATTGAGATGCCCATCGACGATAACGTCGTGCTCAACAAAGGCGACGTGCTGCAGGTCAGCGGCGACGCGCGACGCGTAAAAACCGTTGCCGACCGCATCGGCTTTATCTCCATTCACAGCCAGGTCACCGACCTGCTGGCCTTCTGCGCCTTCTTCATCGTTGGCCTGATGATCGGGATGATTACCTTCCAGTTCAGCAACTTCAGCTTCGGCATCGGTAACGCTGCCGGTCTGCTGTTCGCCGGGATCATGCTGGGCTTCCTGCGAGCCAACCATCCGACCTTCGGCTACATTCCGCAGGGCGCGCTGAACATGGTGAAAGAGTTCGGTCTGATGGTGTTTATGGCGGGCGTCGGCCTGAGCGCAGGCAGCGGCATCGGCCACAGCCTGGGCGCCGTCGGCTGGCAGATGCTGGTTTCCGGACTTATCGTCAGCCTGGTGCCGGTAGTGATCTGCTTCCTGTTCGGCGCCTACGTGCTGCGTATGAACCGCGCCCTGCTGTTCGGGGCAATGATGGGGGCGCGTACCTGTGCCCCGGCGATGGAAATCATCAGCGATACAGCGCGCAGCAACATCCCAGCGCTGGGGTATGCAGGCACCTATGCTATCGCGAACGTACTGCTGACGCTGGCGGGTACGCTGATTATCATCATCTGGCCGGGACTCGGATAACTCCTAAGTTTGCGCGTAATGAAAAAATTTTTGTAACGCGCAGAACTTTTTTAGCAGGGGGCAGTCATAACTAGTGCCACTGCTTTTCTTTGATGTCCCCAATTTGTGGAGCCCATCAACCACGCCGTTTTGGTTCAAGGTTGATGGGTTTTTTGTTGCCTGAAATTCCCCTTCCTGTAATCTGACCTTCTCTCTTCCCACCAAAACATATATGATTAAACGAATATGATTTAATCTACCCTCAGGAACATCCATGATCCACCCGCTCCAGCTCTTCAAAATCCTCTCCGACGAAACGCGACTCGCCATCGTCATGCTGCTCCGTGAAGCGGGCGAGCTGTGTGTCTGCGATCTCTGCTCCGCCACCAGCGAACCGCAGCCGAAAGTCTCCCGCCACATGGCCTTGCTGCGCGAGTCCGGGCTGGTTATCGACCGCCGCGAGGGTAAATGGGTCCATTACCGTCTCTCTCCCAACATGCCCGCGTGGGCGGCAGCCGTCATCGACACCAGCTGGAACTGCCTGCGGGAAGAGACGCGCATGAAGCTGAAAAACCGACTCCCGGGCTCATGCTAATCAAAACATATTCATGAAATCAGATATAACGGAGTAAGCGATGTTTCTGGCAGGGGCAATTTTTCTGTTTACGCTGGTACTGGTCATCTGGCAGCCCAAAGGGCTCAGTATCGGCTGGAGCGCGACCATTGGCGCCGTGCTGGCGCTGGCCAGCGGGGTAATTCACATTAACGATATACCTGTGGTCTGGAATATCGTCTGGAACGCCACGGCGACGTTTATCGCCGTCATCATTATCAGCCTGCTGCTGGATGAGTCCGGCTTTTTCGAGTGGGCGGCGCTGCACGTTGCCCGCTGGGGAAACGGTCGCGGGCGATTGCTGTTTACTTATATCGTGCTGCTGGGCGCAGCCGTGGCGGCGCTGTTTGCCAATGACGGCGCGGCGCTGATCCTGACGCCTATCGTCATCGCAATGCTGCTGGCGCTGGGGTTCAGCAAGCAGGCCACGCTGGCGTTTGTGATGGCGGCAGGTTTTATCGCCGATACCGCCAGCCTGCCGCTGATTGTCTCCAACCTGGTCAACATCGTGTCGGCAGACTTCTTTAAGCTGGGGTTCAGCGAATACGCCTCGGTGATGATCCCCGTTGATATCGCCGCGATTGTTGCAACGCTGGTGATGCTGCATCTTTTCTTCCGCAAGGAAATTCCCCCGGAATATGACCTGGCGAAACTTCAGGAGCCCGCGCGGGCCATTCACGATCTCCCGACGTTCAGAACGGGCTGGATCGTGCTACTGCTTCTGCTCGTTGGCTTCTTTGTGCTTGAACCTCTCGGCATTCCGGTCAGCGCCATCGCCACCGTCGGCGCGCTGATTTTATTCGCTATTGCAAAACGGGGACATGCAATAAACACCGGAAAAGTGCTGCGCGGCGCACCCTGGCAAATTGTTATTTTCTCGCTCGGGATGTATCTGGTGGTGTATGGCCTGCGCAATGCCGGGCTGACGGATTATCTTACTGGCGTGCTGAATAGCCTGGCCGGACACGGACTGTGGGCCACCACGCTGGGAACCGGGTTCATCACCGCGTTCCTGTCATCCATAATGAACAATATGCCCACGGTGCTGATTGGCGCGCTCTCCATTGAGGGCAGTACGGCGACGGGATTGCTCAAGGACGCGATGATTTACGCCAACGTGATTGGCTGCGATCTGGGGCCGAAAATCACGCCTATCGGCAGCCTCGCCACCCTGCTCTGGCTCCACGTGCTGGCGCAGAAAAAGATGACGATTACCTGGGGCTACTATTTCCGGACGGGCATCATCATGACGCTGCCGGTCCTGTTTGTGACGCTCGCCGCGCTGGCGCTACGTCTCTCCTTCACACTGTAATGAGCCACTGATATGAGCCACATCACCATTTACCACAACCCAGCCTGCGGCACCTCGCGCAATACGCTGGAGATGATCCGCAACAGCGGCACGGAGCCGGAGATTATCCTCTATCTGGAAACCCCGCCGTCGCGCGATAAGCTGACCACCCTGATTGCCGATATGGGGATTTCGGTGCGGGATCTGCTGCGCAAAAACGTGGAGCCCTATGAACAGCTCGGCCTGGCCGAAGATATCTTCAGCGACGACCAGCTTATCGACTTTATGCTGCAACACCCGATCCTGATTAACCGTCCGATTGTGGTCACGCCGCTGGGCACCCGCCTGTGCCGCCCGTCTGAAGTTGTCCTCGACATTCTGCCGGACGCGCAGAAAGGAGCGTTTACGAAAGAGGATGGCGAAGCCGTCGTGGACGCCAGCGGGAAAAAAATCGAACACAGGTAAAACAGGCAGGGCGAGTGATGCCTAAGGGTTTCCCTCGCCCGCAATTCTCCCCACCATCGCCCGAATTTCCTCCCGGCTTAATGGCTCTCGGTCAGTCACATAGTGCAGCGTCATCCCTTCGATGAAGGCATCCAGCGCGCGGGTGGTGACCGGGTCGAACCACTGCTCCAGCGTGGTCTGGCTCATCTTCATCCAGTCCTGCATCACCGTTTTGAGCGCCGCGCTGCGGTGCATAAAGGCGTAAAGCTGATACATCAGCGCCATGTTGTGCGGCGTGGTCACCTGCGAGCTGTGGATCAGGGTGGTGATGGATTCACACGCCATTTCCGGCCCGGTGACGCCCGCGAAGAAATCCCGGTACTGCTGCGACATCTGGCGGGTAAACCACGTGAAGGCCTCCTCCAGCAGCGGCTCCATGCCGTCGAAATAGTAGGTCATTGACCCCAGCGGCACGCCCGCGCAGGTGGCGATTTTGCGGTGCGTGACGGCGTGAATACCGTGTTCGGCAATGGTGTCCAGCGTCGCCTGGAGAATTTTTTCACGTCGATGCGGATCGTTCGGTGGTCTGCTCATAAATCCCTCACCTGGTTTGTGTACAAATGTACACAAACTTGCTAGTGTTGTCGCTACTGTTGTACTTCTGGTGCTACCCCAATGACGCTGACCTCTTCCCGCAACGCCCTGCGACTACGCATGTGGGCATTGTTTATGTTCTTCTTTATTCCCGGTCTGCTGATGGCCTCCTGGGCCACACGCACGCCCGCCATACGCGATATTTTGTCCGTCTCCACCGCGGAGATGGGCATCGTGCTGTTCGGCCTGTCGATAGGCTCCATGAGCGGCATCCTCTGCTCCGCGTGGCTGGTGAAGCGCTTTGGCACGCGGGCGGTGATCCGCACCACCATGTGCTTCGCGGTGTTCGGGATGGTAGTGCTGAGCGTGGCGCTGTGGTTTGCCTCGCCGGTGCTGTTTGCCCTGGGGCTGACGGTATTTGGCGGCAGCTTCGGCTCGGCAGAGGTTGCGATTAACGTTGAAGGGGCGGCGGTCGAGCGCGAGATGAACAAAACCGTGCTGCCCATGATGCACGGCTTTTACAGCCTCGGCACGCTCGCCGGCGCGGGCGTCGGCATGGCGCTGACGGCCTTTGGCATGAGCGCGAATCTGCATATCCTGCTGGCGGCGCTGGTATGCATCATTCCGATCCTGACCGGCATTCGGGCGATCCCGAACGGTACCGGCAAGAATTCCGCTGAAGAACAGCATTCGACGGAAAAAGGGCTGCCCTTCTACCGCGATTTCCAGCTGATGCTCATCGGCGTGGTGGTGCTGGCGATGGCGTTCGCGGAAGGCTCCGCCAACGACTGGCTGCCGCTGCTGATGGTGGACGGCCACGGCTTTAGTCCGACCTCCGGCTCGCTGATTTACGCCGGGTTTACGCTGGGGATGACCGTAGGGCGCTTCACCGGCGGCTGGTTTATCGACCGCTACAGCCGCGTCGCGGTAGTGCGCGCCAGCGCCCTGCTCGGCGGCCTGGGTATCGCGATGATCGTCTTTGTGGACGTGGACTGGATTGCCGGGGTCTCGGTGATCCTCTGGGGTCTGGGCGCGTCGCTCGGCTTCCCGCTGACTATTTCGGCCGCCAGCGACACCGGCCCGGATGCCCCGACCCGCGTCAGCGTGGTGGCGACCACGGGCTACCTCGCCTTCCTGGTCGGGCCGCCGCTGCTCGGTTTCCTTGGTGAGCACTACGGGTTGCGCAGCGCCATGCTGGTGGTGTTAGGGTTGGTGATTATCGCGGCGCTGGTGGCGCGCGCGGTGGCAAAGCCGGAAACGGAACAAACGTCAATGGAGAAGGGATATGAGCGTTAAACTGATCGCCGTCGACATGGATGGCACATTCCTGAGTGATGCCAAGACCTATAACCGCCCGCGCTTTCTGGCGCAGTATGCGCGCATGAAGGAGCAAGGCATTCGCTTTGTGGTCGCCAGCGGCAACCAGTATTACCAGCTGATCTCGTTCTTCCCGGAGATCGCGCATGAAATTGCCTTTGTTGCCGAAAATGGCGGCTGGGTGGTCGATGCCGGGGAAGATGTGTTCAACGGCGAGCTGACAAAAGCGCATTTCAGCACCGTGGCCACCGTCTTAAACGACGTCCCCGGCATTGAGATTATCGCCTGCGGGAAAGGCAGCGCCTACACGCTTAAGGCCTATGACGATGCCTTCATTGATATCGCGTCAAAATATTATCACCGTCTCGAAAGGGTGCAGGATTTCAACAGCCTGAACGACATCTTCTTCAAGTTCGGGCTCAACGTTTCCGATGACGAAATTCCGCGCATTCAGGCGCTGCTGCATGAAAAGCTAAGTGACATTATGGTGCCCGTCACCACCGGTCACGGCAGCATTGACCTGATTATCCCCGGCGTGCATAAAGCCAACGGCCTGCGCATCCTGCAAACGCGCTGGGGCATCGAGGACAGCGACGTGGTGGCCTTTGGTGACAGCGGCAACGACGTGGAGATGCTGCGTCAGTCCGGGTTCAGCTTTGCGATGGCAAATGCCAAGCCGCATATTAAAGCGGAGGCGCGCTTTGAAGCTCCGCATAATAACGAGGAAGGCGTTTTAAACGTGATTGAGAAGGTTTTGAACGGGGAGGCACCGTTTAATTGACCGCGTGCGGTCTGGCGGCCTCGCCCCTCACCCAGGCCCTCTCCCCAATGGGGAGAGGGAAAAAAGATTATGGTTGCAGGGCGTTTCCGACGCGTTTGTCCTTCAGGAACACCACCATCAGGCCAACCCACAGCGCGCCGTTGGCGAGGTTAAACAGGCTGAACAACCCGTTGCCGCCCATCGCGTAAGCGTGCTTGCTCACCTCGATACCGACGGTAAAAATCAGCATCTGCAGCATGCCCATCGCCGCAGAGACCGTACCTTTACTCATCTCGCTCGCAAACAGGGTCAGGCGCACCAGGCCAGCGTTCGCCACGCCAATTCCGAAGGCATAAATGCTCAGCCCCGCCGTCATCCACAGGTAGGCGTGGGATGACGCGACGGTCGCTACCGCAGCCAGAATCAGCCCTGCCGCAATCGGCCAGCCGCCCATGATAATCAGTGAACGCACGGTGCGGCGAGACGTCAGACGGGCCAGCACCAGGTTACCGATAATCAACGCGCCAAAGATCGGCACCTGCAGCAGGCCGTACTCGTAGCTGCTGAGCTTTTCGCCGCTGATGATAATAACCGGTGACTGCGCGATCCACGCCAGCAGAGGCAGGCTAACGAATCCGGTCGCCAGCGCCCCCGCCACAAAGCGGCCATTTTGCAACACTGCTTTGTAATCCCGGCCCAGCTCTTTCAGCGAGAGTTTTTCGCCCAGACGGGTAGCCGTTTCCGGCATCGCGCGGTGCAGGCCGAAGAACGCGATGGCGGCGAGAACAGCAAAGAGCACAAACATCCCTTCCCACGGCGCAACGTGCACCCACGCGGCCCCCACCAGCGGCCCGAGTAAGGGGGCGATCAGCGCCACGTTCGCCATCAGCGCGGTAATTTTGATACACACCGCCTCCTCAAACGACTCCTGAATGGCGGCATACCCCACGGCGCCGATAAAGCACAGGCTCACCCCCTGCAGGAAACGCAGCAGGGTAAATTGTTCAATGTTTTGCGCCAGCAGCGTGGCGAGGCAGGTAACGATAAACCACACCACGCCCGTCAGCATCACCGGACGGCGCCCAATACGATCCGACAGCGGGCCTAACAGCCACTGCAAAAACATGCCGCCAGCCAGATAGGCGGTCATGGAGGTCGGCACCCACTCGATTCCCGCGTTGTACTGCTCCACAACGGCCAGCATACCGGGCTGGATCATATCGTTGCCGATATAGGTAGAGAATTCGTAGAGCACCAGACACAGAGGGAAAAGCAACGCCTGACGACCCAGACGTGAACCAGAAGAAGAACGGTTTAACATGCAATCTCTTTATAATGACAAAATCGCGACGAGTGTAATGAAATGCCGCAATCCGAGATAGTGATTTATCGAGGAGAAACAGAAATAAAGCACATATCGTCTTCGTTTAAGGTTTCCTTAAGTTGACAGATTTATGATAGCGCGATTACTCGTCAATGATCCCTAATTATGGCACTCACTTCCAGCCGTTCAGAATTGTCTAACTTACAGACTAATAAGACAAAACAGCTTTACCGCTTACCGTCCCGCTTTTATGGTTATCAGCTTTTGGTGCTAGTAGCGCTTGCCGTGGTGTTTACGTGGCTATCGCGCGATGAAGCGCTCGACAGATGGATTACCGGTTTTTGGTATGACGCGGCGACACAGACTTTCCCGCTGCAGAAAGACCACCTGCTGGATCTGCTGAACCATCGTCTGGCGAAGTATATTGCGATTGCCTTAGGCGCCGTGGCGCTGCTTTACGGCGCTTACAAACGTAACGCAAGGCTTGTCACAGCCGCGCTGCTGATGGGGCTTGGCGCGCTGGTGGTTGGCGTGCTGAAAAGCATCAGCCACCACAGCTGCCCGTGGGATCTGGAGGAATATGGCGGTCAGGCCGTGTCTTACCCCCTGTTCAGCGCCGTTCCGGCAGACAGCGGTCCGGGCCGCTGCTTCCCGGGTGGCCATTCTTCCAGCGGCTTTATGGTGATGGGGCTGTTTTTTGCCTTCTGGCGCGAGCGTCCGCGTCTCGCCTGGAGCTTTGTGGTCCTTGGCGCGGTTCTGGGTCTGGCGATGGGCTTCGGCCAGGTGATGCGCGGGGCACATTTTTTCTCTCACAACCTGTGGGCCGGGTGGTGGGTCTGGTTTTCCCAGGTGGCGGTCTACGGGCTGGTTTCCACCCGGTTTGCAAAAGAGTGATTACGCTATGCTAGAGAATCTGAATTATCAGCTGTTTTATCTGATCAACGCCACCTCGGCCTCGCCAGAGTGGATGATTGATTTTGCCACCTTTCTGGCGAAAGACCTTATCAGCATCGTGCCTGCGCTGGCTGCCATTCTCTGGCTGTGGGGGCCGCGCAGCCAGGTTAAGGCACAGCGCCAGCTGGTGATCAAAGTCGCGATGGCGCTCGGGGTAAGCGTGCTGGTCAGCTATCTTCTCGGCCACGCGTTCCCGCACGATCGTCCTTTTGTCGATCGCATTGGCTACACCTTCCTGCACCACGCGCCGGATGACTCTTTCCCGAGCGATCACGGTACGGTTATCTTCACCTTCGCGCTGGCTTTCCTGTTCTGGCATCGCCTGTGGTCGGGTGCGGTGCTCATGGTGGTCGCTGTGGCTATCGCCTGGTCGCGCGTTTACCTTGGCGTCCACTGGCCGCTGGATATGGTAGGCGGTTTCCTGGTGGGGCTGATTGGCTGCGTGAGCGCGGCTATCCTGTGGAATCTCTTCGGTGAGGCGCTCTACCGCGGGCTTTCTTCGCTCTATCGCGCCATTTTTGCCATCCCGATCCGTAAGGGCTGGATACGTGACTAATCCCAACCGGACAGGTTACACTGAGCCCCCGCCCTGCGGGGGCTCACTTTTTTATCCCGAGGAACTATGGAAACACGTCGCGATGACCGCATTGCTCAGCTGCTGCAGGCGCTGAAGCGCAGCGATAAGCTGCATCTGAAGGAAGCCGCCAACCTCCTCGGCGTCTCAGAGATGACCATTCGTCGCGATCTGAACAGCGACAGCGCCCCCGTGGTACTGCTGGGCGGGTACATCGTCCTTGAGCCGCGCAGCGCCAGCCATTATCTGATCAGCGACCAGAAGACGCGTCTGGTTGAAGAGAAGCGCAAAGCCGCGCGCCTTGCGGCTACGCTGGTTCAGCCGCACCAGACGCTGTTTTTTGACTGCGGCACCACCACGCCGTGGATTATCGAAGCCATCGACAGCAGCATTCCCTTTACCGCCGTGTGCTACTCCCTGAACACCTTTCTGGCGCTTCAGGAGAAACCCGAGTGCCGGGTGATCCTCTGCGGCGGCGAGTTTCACGCCAGCAACGCCATCTTTAAGCCGCTCAATCTACAGGACACGCTCAGCAACCTCTGCCCGGACATCGCGTTTTATTCCGCCGCGGGCGTCAATGTGCGCCAGGGTGCAACCTGCTTTAATCTGGAGGAGCTGCCGGTCAAGCACTGGGCGTTAAATGCCGCGCAGTATCATGTGCTGGTGGTCGATCACAGCAAGTTTGGCAAGGTGCGTTCGGCAAGAATGGGCGAGCTGGCGCAGTTTGACGCCATCGTCAGCGATTGCCGCCCCGATGACGAGATTGTGGCCCATGCAAAGGCACAGCAGGTGAAGTTGATGTATTGAGGTTATGCCGGGTAAGCGCAGCGCCACCCGGCATAAAACTTAACTAAACCAGCTGCCAAACCAGCTATGGAATTTCATCAACACGAAATCCCACATCCGGCTGAAGAAGCCGCCCTCTTCCACCGCTTCCATCACAATCAGCGGACGCTGTTCAATCGACTTGCCGTTTAGCTGAAAATCAATCGTCCCGACCACCTGGCCTTTTTTCAGCGGCGCGGTGAGCTGCGGGTCGGTCAGGGTATAGCTTGCTTTCAGGTTTTTCAGCTGACCGCGTGGAATGGTCACGGAACCGGCCTCACCCGCCCCCAGATTCACCTCGCTCTTATCACCAAACCAGACGCGCTGGCTGACGAACGTGGCATCCGGTTTAATCGGCGTCACGGTTTCATAGAAGCGGAAGCCCCAGGTCAGCAGTTTTTCTGACTCGTTAAAGCGGATGCGGTCGGTTTTGGTGCCCAGCACCACCGAGATCAGGCGCATATCGCCCTGCGTCGCGGAGGCCACCAGGTTGTAGCCCGCGCCGGCCGTGGTGCCGGTCTTCATTCCGTCCACGTTAACGTTGCTGCTCCACAGCAGGCGGTTGCGGTTCGGCTGGCGAATTTTGTTGAAGGTAAACTCTTTCTCTTTGTGGATGGCGTATTCATCCGGCACGTCGTGGATCAGCGCTTTTCCCAGCAGCGCCATGTCGCGCGCGGTACTGAACTGTCCCGGCGCATCCAGGCCGTGGACCGTTTTGAAGGTGGTGTTGGTTAAGCCGAGCTTTTGCGCATAGCCATTCATCAAACCAATGAAAGAATCCTGACTGCCGGCAACGTAGTCGGCCAGCGCGATACACGCATCATTTCCCGACTGAATGATTACCCCTTTGTTCAGATCGGAGACGGAGACCTGATCGCCTGGCTTCAGGAACATCACCGACGAGCCCCGCAGCGCCGGGTTGCCTGTCGCCCAGGCATCCTTCCCGATGGTGACCATATCGTCCAGCTTGATCTTGCCCGCTTTTAACGCCTGCCCGACCACATAGCTGGTCATGATTTTGGTCAGGCTGGCCGGATCGAGTTTCTCATCCGCATTGCCTTCCGCCAGCACTTTACCGCTGGAATAGTCCATCAGGATCCAGGCGCGCGCGTCCACAGGCGGCGCTTCGGGCGCAGCCTGTTCAGCCGCGTAGAGTGTTGGTGCAAACAGGAAAAGGAGCGCAGAGCCTGCCGCCAGGCTGCGCAGAGAAGTCATTTTTCGCGTCATAAATGCCACCCGAGTGTCCATTCAAAAATTACGTCACATCACCGTGTCGCAAGAAGCGATGAGTAATAGCGCACTAAAACGGTTAAAGAAACCCAACGAGGGTAAAGTTATTAAAGTTTATGCAATAACATTCATTTACGCTTTGATTCAGGCGATTTTTTTGTCTTCTGTTGCGTAATTGTTAGGTTTATCTCACCATGGCAAAAAGCCGACCCGGATTCACACTCATCAGGAGTAAATATGATTACGCTGTGGGGCAGGAATAATTCGACCAACGTTAAGAAAGTGCTCTGGACGCTGGAGGAACTGGATTTACCGTTTAACCAAATCATGGCTGGCATGTCGTTCGGCGTGAACAAAGAGGCCGACTATCTGGCGATGAACCCGAACGGCCTGGTGCCGCTGCTGCGCGATGACGAAACAGACGCAACGCTTTGGGAGTCCAACACCATTGTGCGTTACCTCGCCGCCCAGTACGGTCTTGGCCGCCTGTGGGTTGAAAACCCGGCGCAGCGCGCGCAGGGTGAGAAGTGGATGGACTGGGCAAATCAGACGCTCTCTCCCGTTCACCGCGTGATCCTGATGGGGCTGGTGAGAACCCCTGAAGCCGAGCGCGACTACCCCGCCATTCATGCCGCGCAGGATGCCTGCGAAAACCTGTTTGCGATGATGGACGATGAGCTGGCGAAGCACGCCTGGTTCTCCGGCGATACGTTCGGCGTGGGGGACATTGCCGTAGCGCCGTTCGTCTGGAACCTGACTAACCTCGGTCTGAAATGGACGCCGCGCCCGAACCTTGACCGCTGGCTTAAGCAGCTTGGCGAGCGCCCGGCGTACCGTAACGTGGTTATGATCCCGGTCACCTGATTACGCACCGGACGGGCTGACTTTTAACAGCTGCCCGTCCGTTTCGTCGGTCAGGACATACAGATAGCCATCCGGCCCCACCCGCACATCGCGAATACGCTGCTCCCGGTCGCCCAGGATCCGCCCGTCCTCCGTCACCTTATTGCCGTCCACGCTCAGCACGATAACGTCCTTTTCCTTTAGCGCCCCGATAAACAGCTTGTTTTTCCACTGCGGGAACACGTCGCTATTATAGAACGCCATGCCGCTGACCGCGGGCGACACTTTCCAGACAAACAGCGGCTTTTCGGCTCCCTCAACGTGCTCGCCTTTGGCTTCCGGGATTTTCAGCCCGCTGTAGTTTATGCCGTGCGTCGCCAGCGGCCAGCCGTAATTTTTGCCCTTCTCCGGGATGTTGATTTCATCCCCGCCGCGCGGGCCGTGCTCGTTCAGCCACAGCGTGTCGCTCCACGGGTTCATCGCCATCCCCTGCGGGTTACGAATGCCGTAGGACCAAATTTCCGGCCGCGCGCCGGAGGTGTTCACAAAGGGGTTATCCGGCGGCACTTTACCGTCTTCGGTGAGGCGCACCACTTTACCCTGCAGCTTGTCCAGATCCTGCGCCGTCGGGCGCTGGTTGTTCTCGCCGAGTCCAATGAAGAGATACCCTTTGCCGTCGAACACCAGTCGCCCACCAAAATGGTTACCGGTTGAGAGCTTCGGCATCTGGCGGAACACTACCTGAAATCCCTCGATGCGGGAAAGATCGTCGCTCAGGCGGCCATAGCCCACCGCCGTTCCGGCCTTGCCGTCACGCCCGGCTTCGGCGTAGCTCAGCCAGACGCGGCGCGACTTTTCAAAATCAGGCGCCAGCACCACGTCCAGCAGTCCTCCCTGGCCGTTCGCCCACACCTTCGGCACGCCGACAATGGGATCGGAAAGTCCTTTCCCGGCCTGCCAGCGCTTGAGCTGCCCGCCCTTAAGAGTGACCAGTAAACCGTCATTACCCGGCAGGAACGCCATCGACCAGGGGTGATCGAGTCGGTTTTGCAGCACCTCAACCTTTACCGCCTCTGGCGCAGCAAGAAGCGAAAACGGAATGAACAATGCAGGCAGGAAAATCAACGAGGATCGAGGCATAAAGCGCTCCTTTTTCGGCATATGGCATAAAGATTAGCCATTACCTCCGGGCGCGTTACCACTTTTACAAAAGCTTAATCAGATGGGGGGAGTTGCCTCCCCCCGAACTCAGTGCTGTGCAAGCGTCTTGTGCTTGTTAAGACACATGATGCAAAGAGAGAGCGTTGTCAGGCAGTTTTCAAGCTTCTCCGCGTTAACAGCGATAAAATTTGGGCAGTCGTGGCGTCCGTTCATCAAACATACCCCTGCAATGGAGAGCACCTCAGCGGCGCGACGCAGCGCCATCAGCTCGCATTCATCGTATTCCGCCTTCAGGGTCGGTGCTTTTTCACGCATGAAATTACACAGTTCAAACAGATTATCACGCAGATGTTCGCTTTCGCTGACTGACATATAGCCCTTTGCCTTCCTGAGCTGCAGATAGGCGGCCAGGTCGATTCGGGCGTTGATCAGCTTGTTAAGCAGATCGCGTTTCAGTCTGTCAACGGACATGCTATTTCCTCCTCTGTCAGCCATGTTGCACATTCAGAATAAGGTCATTTTTTGTACAGTTTAATGCCTGAGATCAATTATTCTTAACTGATTAACATTATTTACAATGTTACAACCTCGGCCTGGCGCATCCGCCTTGCAAAGAGTGTATAAATCCCCCGCGATACGCTGTAAAATCCCGCCCTGATAACTCCATAATTGATGAATTTTTAACCTATGAGCAATGTTACGCACCAGCCGAAAATCGGCTTCGTCTCCCTGGGCTGCCCGAAAAACCTGGTGGATTCCGAACGCATCCTGACCGAACTGCGCACCGAAGGCTATGACGTGGTGCCAAGCTACGACAACGCCGATATGGTGATCGTTAACACCTGCGGGTTTATCGACAGCGCGGTCCAGGAGTCACTGGAAGCCATCGGTGAAGCGCTGACCGAAAACGGCAAAGTGATTGTTACCGGCTGCCTGGGCGCGAAAGTGGACCAAATCCGCGAAGTGCACCCGAAGGTGCTGGAGATCACCGGCCCGCACAGCTACGAGCAGGTGCTGGAACATGTTCATCACTACGTGCCAAAACCAAAGCACAACCCGTTCCTGAGCCTGGTGCCGGAACAGGGCGTGAAGCTGACGCCGCGTCACTACGCCTACCTGAAAATTTCTGAAGGCTGCAACCATCGCTGCACCTTCTGCATCATCCCGTCCATGCGTGGCGATCTGGTGAGCCGTCCGATTGGCGAAGTGCTGGCGGAAGCGAAACGTCTGGCCGACGCGGGCGTGAAGGAGCTGCTGGTCATCTCCCAGGACACCTCAGCTTATGGCGTAGACGTTAAACACCGCTCCGGTTTCCACAACGGCGAGCCGGTGAAAACCAGCATGGTGGGCCTGTGCGAGCAGTTGGCTAAGCTCGGTATCTGGACACGTCTGCACTACGTCTACCCGTACCCGCACGTTGACGACGTCATCCCGCTGATGGCGGAAGGCAAAATTCTGCCGTACCTGGATATCCCGCTGCAGCACGCCAGCCCGCGTATCCTCAAGCTGATGAAACGCCCTGGCTCCGTTGACCGCCAGCTGGCGCGCATCAAGCAGTGGCGTGAAATCTGTCCGGATCTGACCCTGCGCTCCACCTTTATCGTCGGCTTCCCGGGTGAAACCGAAGAAGACTTCCAGATGCTGCTCGACTTCCTGAAAGAAGCCCGTCTGGACCGCGTCGGCTGCTTCAAGTACAGCCCGGTGGAAGGCGCAACCGCCAACGAGCTGGCGGATCAGGTGCCGGAAGAGGTTAAGGAAGAGCGCTGGAACCGCTTCATGCAACTGCAGCAGCAGATCTCTGCTGAACGTCTGCAGGAGAAAGTGGGCCGTGAGATCATGGTTATCATCGACGAAGTGGACGAAGAAGGCGCGATTGGTCGCAGCATGGCGGACGCCCCTGAAATCGACGGCGCGGTGTACCTGAACGGCGAAACCAACGTTAAGCCGGGTGATATTATTCGCGTCAAAGTTGAAAACGCCGACGAGTATGACCTGTGGGGTAGCCGGGTTTAATCTCACTGCACATCTTTTACAGGCCGGGTAAGGCGTAGCCGCCACCCGGCACATTTCACTGCACTACCCCTTTATCCTCGGATCCAGCGCGTCGCGCAGCCCATCCCCCAGCAGGTTAAACGCCAGCACGGTCAGGAAAATCGCCAGGCTCGGGAAAATCGCCACGTGCGGCGCAATCACCATATCGGCCCTCGCCTCGTTCAGCATCGCGCCCCACTCCGGCGTCGGCGGCTGTGCCCCTAACCCCAGAAACGACAGGCTGGCCGCCGAAATAATCGACACGCCGATACGCATGGTGAAATAGACCACGATGGACGACACCGTCCCGGGCAGAATATGGCTGAACAGAATGGTGGTATCGCTGGCCCCCATGCTGCGGGCGGATTCAATAAACGTCTGCTGTTTCAGCACCAGCGTGTTGCCGCGCACCAGGCGGGCAAAGGCCGGAATCGAAAAGACCGCCACCGCGATAATAACGTTGGCCATGCCGCTGCCCATGATCGCCACCACGGCAATCGCCAGCAGAATGCCGGGGAAAGCAAACAGCACGTCGCAGATGCGCATGATGATGCGGTCCCACCAGCCTTCATAATACCCGGCGACGAGCCCCAGCACGGTACCGATAGCCGCGCCGATCAGCACCGCGACTACCCCGGCGGCGAGAGAAATTTGCGCCCCCACCAGCACGCGGCTGAAGATATCGCGGCCAAGCGAGTCCACGCCGAACCAGTGCAGCATTGAGGGGCCGTCGTTCAGGCGGTCGTAGTCAAAGTAGTTTTCCGCATCAAACGGCGCTACCCAAGGCGCAACGATCGCCACCGCAATCAGCACCAGCACGAACACCCCCGCCGCCATTGCGACCGGCTGACGGCGAAAACGTCGCCAGAATTCGGACCACGGGGTGCGGACATGCTCCGGTTTCAGCCCCGGCATCGCGTTCAAAACGGCCTGACGCCGCCAGTTCAACAATCGCATCTTACTTATACCTGATGGCCGGATTAATGGCGGCGTAAAGCACGTCCACCACTAAGTTGATAAGAATAAACTCCAGCGAGAAAAGCAGGACTTCTGCCTGAATCACCGGGTAGTCGCGCATCTCGACGGAATCGACCAGCAGGCGCCCCAGCCCCGGCCAGTTGAAGACCTTTTCCACGACGATAGAGCCACCCAGCAGGAAACCAAACTGCAGTCCCATCATCGTCACCACCGGGATCATCGCATTGCGGAACCCGTGCTTGAGAATGACCCACTTCTCGCTGACCCCTTTCGCCCGCGCGGTGCGAATATAATCTTCGCTCAGCACGTCCACGAACGAGGCGCGGGTAAAGCGGGCCATCACCGCCGAAACGGCAGCGCCCAGCGTCATGGAGGGCAGAATATAATGCTTCCAGGTATCGGCCCCGACGGTCGGCAGCCAGCCCAGTTCAACGGAGAAGATTTGCATCAGCAGCATCCCCAGCGCGAATGCCGGGAAGGAGATGCCGGTCACCGCCAGGGCCATGCCGAGCTTGTCCGGCCAGCGGTTGCGCCAGACGGCCGCAATAATCCCCGCGCCCAGCCCAAACGCCACCGCCCAGCCCATGCTGGCAATCGTTAACCAGAACGTGGGCATAAAGCGGCTGGCAATCTCCTCCGACACCGGACGCCGCGACACCATTGAAATACCAAAGTCGCCCTGCAGAACGTTGCACATATAGTGCAGAAACTGCATATACAGCGGCTGGTCGAGGCCCAGCTGTTTACGCACCAGCTCAATGACGGTGGCATCCGCTTCGGGCCCGGCTACCAGACGCGCCGGATCGCCCGGCAGCATGTGGACAAACAAAAACACCAGCACCGCCACTATCAGCAGCGTCGGGATAAGCCCCAGCAGACGTTTACAAACATAATTCAGCATGAGGTTTATTTTAAATCCGCATCGTCAAAGCTAAAGCCGGTGTCCGGCATGATGTAGAACCCGGTCAGCGCTTTGTTATGGGCTGAGACCAGTTTCTCCACCACCAGCGGTACCCACGGCGACTCTTTCCAGATAATGTCCTGCGCGTCCTTGTAGAGGCGGGCTTTCTCTTCCGGTTTGGTGGTTTTCAGGGCATCGGCCAGGTCTTTGTCCACCTGCGGATTGCTGTAAAACGCGGTGTTGAACAGGGTTGGCGGCCAGTTCTGCGAGGCGAACAGCGGCGACAGCGCCCAGTCGGCTTCACCGGTCGAGGCCGTCCAGCCGGTGTAGAACATCCGCACGCCGCTCTCTTTCTGCCCTTTCCCCTCCACTTCTGCCGCACGCTGCCCGGCATCCATCGCGGTCACCTGCGCCTTAATCCCCACTTGCGCCAGCTGCTGCTGGGTGAACTGCAGCACCTTCTGGGCGGTGCTGTGATTATGCGACGACCACAGCGTGGTGCTGAAGCCGTTCGGGAAACCCGCCTCTTTCAGCAGCTCGCGCGCTTTGGCCGGATCGTACGGCCACGGCTGATAACTTTGCGCATACGCAATAGACGGCGGCAGCACGCCGGTGGCCGGGGTGGCATAACCCGCAAAAGCGACCTTCACCAGCGCCTGACGGTTAATGGCATAGTTGATGGCTTCACGCACCTTCGGGTTATCGAACGGCTTCTGCGTGACGTTCATGCTGATGTAGCGCTGCATGATAGACGGGCTGGCAACCAGCTCCAGCTTGCTGTTTTTCTGCAGAATGGCGGCCTGCTCATACGGGATGGGGAAGGCAAACTGCGCCTCGCCGGTTTGCAGCATTGCCGCGCGGGTGTTGTTATCCACCACCGGGCGCCAGGTGATGGTGTCCAGCTTCGGCAGCCCCTGCTGCCAGTATCCCGCGAATTTTTTCACCTTCACGAAATCGGTCTGGTTCCAGGTGAGCAGCTCGTACGGCCCGGTTCCCACCGGGTGGAAGCCGATCTCTTTACCGTACTTTTTCAGCGCGGCGGGCGAGATCATCGCCGTCGCCGGATGCGCCAGAATATTGATAAACGCGGAGAATGGCTCTTTCAGGGTGATTTTTACCGTTGCCGGGTCGACTACCTCGGTGCTGGCGATATTTTTATACAGGTTATAGCGCTTGAGGCTGTTTTGAGGATTGCTGGCACGGTCGAGGTTGACCTTTACCGCCTCCGCATTGAAATCAGTCCCGTCCTGGAACTTCACGCCGGAACGGAGCTTGATGGTATAGACCAGCCCGTCGTCGGATACGGTGTACCCCTCCGCCAGCACATTTTTCAGCTTCATCTCTCTGTCGAGACCAAACAGCCCCTGATAGAACGATTTCGCCACCGCCTGGGAGAGCGTGTCGTTGGCGTCGTACGGATCGAGCGTAGTGAAGTTGGAGCCGACGGCAACCACCACGTCTTTGGCGGCGAACGCGGGGGCAGCGGCCAGGGCTGCCGTCACGCTCGCGGCTAACAACCATTTACGCGCTACAAATGTAACCATTGTGTTCTCCTGCCTGTTGTAAGTTATAACCGTGAGAAGGCATTGTCCTGGCGCGGCGGAGCCACGAAGTGACCCGGACCAACCTCACGCAGCGTGACGCGCTCCACGGCTTCGCCGCGTTTACGAATGTTGCTCGGCATCTCATCCTGCAGCAGCACGCGCTGGCCGTGGCGGTGCGCGGGATCGGCAACCGGGACCGCCGCAATAAGCTTGCGGGTGTAGGGGTGCTGCGGATTCTCAAACACCGCCCTTCGCGGGCCAATCTCCACGATCTGCCCCATAAACATCACCGCCACGCGGTGGCTGATACGCTCTACCACCGCCATATCGTGCGAGATAAACAGGAAGGCAATCCCCATATCCCGCTGTAAATCCAGCAGTAAGTTGATAATTTGCGCCCGGATCGAGACATCCAGCGCCGAGACGGACTCATCCGCAATCACCACCTTCGGGTTCAGCGCCAGCGCGCGGGCGATGCAGATACGCTGCCGCTGCCCGCCGGAAAACTCGTGCGGATAACGCCAGGCGTGTTCCGGCTTCAGGCCAACGCGCTCCAGCAGCCAGGCCACGCGACGCTGCGCCGCCTCGCCGTCGAGCAGGTTATGCACCCGCAGCGGCTCCATAATTGAGTACCCTACCGTATGGCGCGGGTCGAGAGAGGCATACGGATCCTGGAAGATAAACTGAATATCTCGCCGTATCGCCTGTAATTTATTATCTGGCAGGGTGTCGATACGTTCACCGTTAAAGGTTATCGTCCCTTCCTGGGTCTCCACGAGCCTGAGCAGCGCCCGCCCGGTGGTGGATTTCCCGCAACCGGACTCTCCTACCAGCGCCAGCGTTTCACCCGGCCAGAGATCAAAACTGACGTTTTCCACCGCATGCACTTCGCGCTTCAGGCGGTTGAAAATTCCGCTGCGCAGCGGAAAGCGGGTCACCAGATTGCGCACTTCGAGTATCGGTTTGCCCGACACCACGGTGTCCTGCTCGCCTTCATTCTCCTGCGGCTCTGTCGCCTCCAGGGAAATCAGCGGAAAACGGCGCGGCAAATCGCTGCCGTTCATCGCCCCAAGCCGCGGCACCGCCGCCAGCAGCGCTTTGGTGTAAGGATGCTCGGGGGCATGGAAAATCTGCTCGACCGCACCGGTTTCCACAGCATTGCCCTTATGCATCACCAGCACCCGATCGGCGATGTCAGCCACTACGCCCATATCGTGGGTGATGAAAATAACCCCCATCTCCATCTCCTGCTGCAGCACTTTGATGAGCTGCAGGATCTGCGCCTGAATCGTCACGTCCAGCGCCGTCGTCGGCTCATCGGCGATCAGCACCGCCGGACGGCAGGAGAGCGCCATGGCTATCATCACCCGCTGGCGCATGCCGCCGGAAAGCTGATGCGGGTAGCGCCCCAGAATGGCCTGCGCCTCCGGAATGCGCACCAGCTCCAGCATCCGTCGGGCCTCTTTGAGCGCCTCATCGCCGCTCAGCCCCTGATGCAGCCGGATGGACTCGGCAATTTGTTCCCCGACCGGGAACACCGGGTTGAGCGAGGTCATCGGCTCCTGGAAGATCATCGCGATATCCGCCCCGCGCACGCCCTGCATCTGCGCGCCGCTCAGCTCGTTTAAATCGATGACCTGACGGTTACGGCGGCGCAGGAGCATTTTCTCGCTGCTGATTTGCCCGCCCGTCTGTTCCAGCAGGCGCATCAGCGCCAGCGCGGTGACCGATTTACCGGAGCCGGATTCGCCAACAATAGCCAGCGTCTCGCCGCGCCTGAGCGAGAACGATAAATTCTGTACTGCGGGGATGAACTGCCGCTCTTCCTGAAACGCAATATTCAGTTGATGGACAGCCAGCACCTCGCGGTTGTCCAGTTCTTCAGTGTGCGGCACGCGCTGCCCCCTTATTCACGATAGATGCCCGTGCTCGGCTCATCACCGGCATAACCCCAGGCGCGGTACATGCCTTCGCTGTTGAAAGGCAGGGCCACGTTGCCCTCACGATCGACCGCAATCAGCCCGCCGACGCCGCCCAGGGCAGGTAATTTTTCCATCACCACGCGCTCGCAGGCCTCGCTCAGGCTTAAACCGCCGTAATCCATCAGCGCGGTGATGTCGTAGGCCGCGAGGGCGCGAATAAACACTTCCCCGGTGCCGGTACACGACACCGCCGCCGTGGCGTTATTGGCATAGCAGCCAGCGCCGGGCAGCGGGCTGTCGCCGACGCGTCCCGGCAGCTTGTTGGTCATGCCGCCCGTTGACGTCGCCGCCGCGAGGTTACCGGCTTTATCGAGCGCCACCGCGCCGACCGTGCCCATTTTTGTGGTTTCATCCAGCGGCGCAGTATGGTCAAGCTGCGTTATGCCCGCCGTACGGGCTTCCAGCAGCTGCTGATAGCGTTCTTCCGTGGAAAACAGATCCGGCGATATCGGTTCCATTCCGTGCTCAAAGGCAAATTTTTCCGCCCCGGCGCCCGCCAGCAGAACGTGCGGGCTCTCCTCCATCACCAGACGCGCCGCCAGCACCGGGTTTCGCAGATGGCTCACGCCCGCCACGGCGCCCGCCTTCAGGGTGACGCCGTCCATCACGCAGGCGTCCAGCTCGTGGGTTTCATCCCGGGTAAAAACCGAACCTATTCCGGCATTAAAGAGCGGACACTCTTCCAGCAGGCGCACCGCCTCGGTGACCACATCCAGCGCGCTCTCGCCCGCTTCCAGCATTTTCTGGCCCGTTTCCACAATGGCGTACAGCGCGTCAATGTAGCGCTTTTCCTGCTCGGGACTAAGCTGTGCACGGGTGATTGCCCCTGCGCCGCCATGAATTGCGATTACCGCATTAACCATTCGCATCACCCGTTAGCCTGATTCGCGGCTTTTTCTATAAATATCATTATCGTCGATGAAACTTCAGATGATTTTTGAATATAGAAAGACGCAACAGTGATGTAAAGCGTACACCCATCGGGTCATACAGTTAGCCGCACTTTTCTGCCATAATGGGCGCTTTCGTTGTTACTCCGCAGGAGCCCACCATGGATTTTACCGCCGGACTGATGCCGCTTGAGACGGCACTCTCGCAGATGCTTGACCGTATTTCTCCGCTGCATGACGTTGAGACGCTGCCGCTTGTGCGCTGTTTTGGTCGTATTGCCGCGCGCGATATCGTCTCGCCGATGAACGTGCCGGGGTTCGATAACTCCGCGATGGACGGTTACGCGGTGCGCCTGGCGGATCTCCAGACGGGTAACGCCCTGCCGGTGGCGGGTAAAGCCTTTGCGGGCCAGCCGTTTGGCGGCGAATGGCCAGCGGGCACCTGCGTGCGCATCATGACCGGCGCGCCGGTTCCGCAGGGCTGCGATGCCGTGGTGATGCAGGAAGAGACCGAGCAGACCGACGACGGCGTGCGTTTTACCGCGAACGTTAAAGCGGGCCAGAACATCCGCCTCACGGGCGAAGACATCACCCTCGGCGCGACCGTTTTTGCCGCCGGGCAGAAATTGACGGTAGGTGAACTGCCGGTGCTGGCGTCGCTCGGCATCGCCGAAGTTGACGTTGTCCGCAAGGTGCGCGTGGCGGTCTTCTCCACCGGCGACGAGCTGCAGCTTCCGGGCCAGCCGCTGCAGGACGGCCAGATTTATGACACCAACCGCCTGGCGGTACACCTGATGCTCGAGCAGCTGGGCTGCGAGGTGATTAACCTCGGGATTATTCCAGACGACCCGGAAAAACTGCGCGCGGCGTTTATCGAGGCGGACAAATCCGCCGACGTGGTCATCAGCTCCGGCGGCGTCTCCGTGGGCGAAGCGGATTACACCAAAACCCTTCTTGAAGAGCTGGGCGAAATCGCCTTCTGGAAGCTGGCGATTAAGCCGGGCAAACCGTTCGCGTTTGGCAAGCTTCCGCACAGCTGGTTCTGCGGCCTGCCGGGTAACCCGGTCTCTGCGGCACTCACCTTCTACCAGCTGGCGATCCCGCTCCTGGCGAAGCTTTCCGGCAACAAAGCCAGCCCGCTGCCGGAACGCCTGCGCGTGCGTGCCGCTACGCGCCTGAAAAAATCACCGGGTCGTCTCGATTTCCAGCGCGGCATTCTGGCACGCGGCGCGGACGGTGAGCTCGAAGTGAGCACCACCGGACATCAGGGCTCGCACATTTTCAGCTCCTTCAGCCAGGGCAACTGCTTTATCGTGCTGGAGCGCGAGCGCGGCAACGTGGAAGCCGGCGAATGGGTTGAGGTAGAAAGCTTTAACCACCTGTTCGGAGGCTGACATGACGGTGGAGCTGAGCGACCAGGAGATGATGCGCTACAACCGCCAGATCGTGCTGCGCGGGTTTGACTTTGAGGGCCAGGAAGCGCTTAAGGCAGCCAATGTGCTGGTCGTCGGTCTCGGCGGGCTGGGCTGCGCCGCCGCGCAGTATCTTTCGGCGGCGGGCGTGGGCAGGATGACGCTGTTGGATTTCGATACCGTCTCGGTGTCCAACCTGCAGCGCCAGACGCTGCACAGCGACGCGACGGTTGGCCAGCCGAAAGTGGACTCTGCCCGCACGGCGCTGGCGCGCATCAACCCCAACGTTCAGTTCACCCTGATTGACGCGATGCTGGATGACGACGCGCTGTTCGCGCAGATTGCGCAGCACGATCTGGTGCTCGACTGCACCGATAACGTCGCGGTCCGTAACCAGCTGAACGCGGGCTGTTTTGCCCACAAAACCTCGCTGGTCTCCGGCGCGGCGATCCGCATGGAGGGGCAAATCAGCGTCTTCACGTACGCCGAGTGTGAACCCTGCTACCGCTGCCTGAGCCGTCTGTTTGGCGAGAATGCGCTGACCTGCGTCGAGGCGGGCGTGATGGCACCACTCGTCGGCGTGATTGGCTCATTGCAGGCAATGGAAGCGATTAAAGTTCTGGCACACTACGGCACGCCTGCCGCGGGGAAAATCGTGATGTATGACGCGATGACCTGCCAGTTCCGCGAGATGAAGCTGATGCGCAATCCGGGGTGTGAGGTGTGCGGAGGTTAAAGCAAACGGCAACCTTCAGGTTGCCGTTTTGGTGTTTGCTCCCTCTCCCTGTGGGAGAGGGTTGGGGCGAGGGCATCAGGCCGCCCCCGTCAGATAGACGTCCGTCCAAACGCTCCCTGCCAGTCCTGCTCAAACTTCACGATCGCCGCATCCACCGCAGGGGAAGTAATAAACTGCTGCGCGACGTCCAGCGGTAGCGTGATGGACTCGCACCCTGCCAGCAGGCAGTCCAGCGCCTGACGCGGGGTTTTAAAGCTCGCGGCCAGCACCTTTGACTGCGGCGCGTGCAGCGCCAACAGGTGCTGCAGTTCAATCACGGTCTGGATCCCGTCCCCGCCCTGCGCGTCCACGCGGTTAACGTAAGGGGCCACATACTCTGCTCCGGCCAGGGCGGACAGCATCCCCTGCGCGGCGCCATACACCGCCGTCCCCAGCGTCGGGATCCCTTCTGCTTTCAGCATTTTGATCGCCGCCAGCCCTTCCGCGGTCACCGGCACCTTCACCACCAGGTCGTTAATGATAGCGCGCAGCTTGCGCGCGTCTTCCACCATCCCTTCGGCGGTGGTTGCCATTACCTGCGCAAACAGACGGCCCTTACCGCCCAACGCGTCGTGCAGCGCGGGCAGCAGCTCATCTAGCGGCGTTTTTCCTGCCGCCACAATGCTTGGGTTGGTGGTCACGCCCGCCAGCGGGAAGATACGCGCCAGCTTTTTGACTGCCGCAACGTCAGATGTGTCGAGATAAAGTTCCATGATGTCACCCTCAAAAATTAGCCTGCACTTACCCTATCACAATAAAACCTGCTCAAGAGTTGACCTGCATCAAGATAACTTTCATTCGAAAGTCATTTAATCTTCATATGCAACTTGAGGGCAAAAATATGATCTTCAATATTCAGCGTTATTCCACCCACGACGGCCCCGGTATTCGAACCGTGGTGTTCCTGAAAGGCTGCTCGCTGGGCTGTCGCTGGTGTCAGAACCCGGAAAGCCGCTCGCGCAGCCGGGACGTGCTGTTTGACGCGCGCCTGTGTCTGGAAGGCTGCGACCTGTGTCAGCTGGCGGCACCAGGCTGTATCGAACGCGCACTCAATGGCCTGGTCATCCACCGCGAAAAGCTGGGTGAAGAGACGCTTAACGCCCTCACCGACTGCTGCCCGACACAGGCGCTTACCGTCTGCGGTGAAGAGAAGCAGGTGGACGAGATCATGGCCACCGTGCTGCGCGACAAACCCTTTTATGACCGCAGCGGCGGCGGGATCACCCTCTCCGGCGGCGAGCCGTTTATGAACCCGGAGCTGGCGCACGCCCTGTTCAAGGCCAGCCACGAACAGGGTATCCACACCGCCGTCGAAACCTGCCTTCACGTGCCGTGGCATTATATCGAGCCGTCATTACCGTACGTCGATCTGTTCCTTGCCGACCTTAAGCACGTCGATGGAGCGGTGTTCAAACAGTGGACCGACGGTTCGGCCAAACGGATCCTGGACAACCTGAAGCGCCTCGCCGCTGCCGGGAAAAAGATCACCATCCGCGTGCCGCTGATCCAGGGCTTTAACGCCGATGAAGCGTCCATCACAGCCATTACCAACTTCGCCGCCGACGAACTCGGCGTCGATGATATTCATTTTTTGCCGTATCACACGCTGGGCATGAACAAATACACCCTGCTCAGCCAACCTTACTCTGCCCCTGACAAACCGCTGGATAACCCTGCCCTGCTGGATTTCGCGCAGCAGTATGCCTGCCAGAAAGGGTTAACCGCGACCTTACGAGGATAAACCTATGACCACCCTGAATCTCAACACCCTCAGCGAACGTATTAAAGCGCATAAAATGGCGCTGGTGCATATCGTCAAGCCGCCGGTCTGTACCGAGCGCGCGCTGCATTACACCGAAATGTACCAGCAGCACATGGACAAGCCGATCCCGGTGCGTCGCGCGCTGGCCCTGGCACATCACCTGGCGGAACGCACCATCTGGATCAAGCACGACGAGCTGATTATCGGCAACCAGGCAAGCGAAGTGCGCGCCGCGCCGATTTTCCCGGAATATACCGTCTCCTGGATTGAGAAAGAGATTGACGATCTGGCGGACCGTCCGGGTGCAGGCTTCGCGGTGAGCGAAGAGAACAAGCGTGTTCTGCATGAAATCTGCCCATGGTGGCGCGGCCAGACGGTGCAGGACCGCTGCTACGGCATGTTCACCGACGAGCAGAAAGGCCTGCTGGAAACCGGCATCATCAAAGCCGAAGGCAACATGACCTCCGGCGACGCGCACCTGGCGGTAAACTTCCCGCTGGTGCTGGAGAAAGGTCTCGACGGCCTGCGCGCCAAAGTGGACGAGCGCCGCTCGCGCATCAACCTGACGGTGCTGGAAGACCTGCACGGCGATCAGTTCCTGAAGGCAATTGATATCGTGCTGGAAGCCGTCAGCCTGCACATCAAACGCTTCGCCGACCTGGCGCGTGAGATGGCGTCTACGGAAACCCGCGAAAGCCGCCGCGACGAGCTGCTGGCGATGGCGGAAAACTGCGACGTGATTGCCCACGAGCCGCCAAAAACATTCTGGCAGGCGCTGCAGCTGTGCTACTTCATTCAGCTGATCCTGCAGATTGAGTCCAACGGCCACTCCGTCTCCTTCGCGCGGATGGACCAGTATCTCTATCCGTACTACCGCCGCGACGTGGAGCTGGACCAGAGTCTGGACCGCGAGCACGCCATCGAGCTGCTGCACAGCTGCTGGCTGAAGCTGCTGGAAGTGAACAAGATCCGCTCCGGCTCGCACTCCAAGGCCTCCGCCGGTAGCCCGCTGTACCAGAACGTCACCATTGGTGGTCAGAAGCTGGTTAACGGCGAGCCGATGGACGCGGTGAACCCGCTCTCCTGGGCGATTCTGGAATCCTGCGGTCGCCTGCGCTCTACCCAGCCAAACCTGAGCGTGCGCTATCACGCGGGCATGAGCAACGACTTCCTCGACGCCTGCGTGCAGGTGATCCGCTGCGGCTTCGGGATGCCGGCATTTAACAACGATGAAATCGTGATCCCGGAATTTATCAAGCTTGGCGTTGAGCGCGATGATGCCTACGACTACGCGGCCATCGGCTGTATCGAAACCGCGGTGGGCGGCAAGTGGGGCTACCGCTGCACCGGCATGAGCTTTATCAACTTTGCCCGCGTTATGCTCGCCGCGCTGGAAGGCGGCCGCGACGCCACCAGCGGCAAGGTGTTCCTGCCGCAGGAGAAAGCGCTCTCCGCCGGTAACTTCGACAATTTCGAGGAGGTGATGGCGGCGTGGGATACCCAGATCCGCTACTACACCCGCAAATCTATCGAAATTGAGTACGTGGTAGACACCATGCTGGAGGAGAACGTCCACGACATTCTCTGCTCGGCGCTGGTGGACGACTGCATCGAGCGCGCGAAAAGCATTAAGCAGGGCGGCGCGAAATATGACTGGGTCTCCGGCCTGCAGGTGGGTATCGCCAACCTCGGCAACAGCCTGGCGGCGGTGAAGAAGCTGGTCTTTGAGCAGGGCGCTATCGGTCAGCAGCAGCTGGCGGCGGCGCTGGCGGATGACTTCGACGGGCTGACCCACGAGCAGCTGCGCCAGCGCCTGATCAACGGCGCGCCGAAGTACGGCAACGATGACGATAGCGTGGACATGCTGCTGACGCGCGCCTACCAGACCTACATTGAGGAGCTGAAGCAGTACCACAACCCGCGCTACGGCCGCGGCCCGATTGGCGGTAACTACTACGCGGGCACGTCGTCTATCTCCGCTAACGTGCCGTTCGGCGCGGCAACGATGGCCACGCCGGACGGACGTAAGGCCCACACCCCGCTGGCAGAAGGGGCAAGCCCGGCCTCCGGTACGGACCACCTCGGCCCGACGGCGGTGATCGGCTCGGTCGGTAAACTACCTACCGAGGCGATTCTCGGCGGCGTGCTGCTTAACCAGAAGCTTAATCCGTCGACGCTGGAAAACGACAGCGATCGCCAGAAGCTGATGGTACTGCTGCGTACCTTCTTCGAGGTGCACAAGGGCTGGCATATTCAGTACAACATTGTCTCCCGCGAAACGCTGCTGGAAGCGAAGAAGCACCCGGACCAGTACCGCGACCTGGTAGTGCGCGTGGCGGGTTACTCGGCGTTCTTCACCGCCCTGTCGCCGGATGCGCAGGACGATATTATCGCCCGTACTGAGCATACGCTGTAAGAAAACGCCCGGTGGCGCTGCGCTTACCGGGCCTACAGAGTCTCCCCGTAGGCCGGGTAAGGCGAAGCCGCCACCCGGCTTTCTGACTTTCATTCGAAATTAAATTTGTGCTCCCCGTCACCTTGTTATTAGAATGTTTCAAAACGCAGTGACCCAGGAGCACAGTATGACCGTTAAAGTTATCGTCACCGATATGGACGGAACTTTCCTTGATGATGCCAAGCAGTACGATCGTGACCGCTTCCAGGCACAGTTTGAGCAGCTTAAAGCCCGCGATATTGAATTCGTTGTCGCCAGCGGCAACCAGTATTACCAGCTCATCTCCTTCTTCCCCGAGCTGAAAGAGCAGATCTCCTTCGTGGCGGAGAACGGCGCGCTGGTGTTTGACCACGGCGAACAGGTTTTCCACGGCGAGCTGACCCGCCATGAGTCGCAGATCGTTATTGGCGAACTGCTGAAAGACGAAGGGCTGAACTTTGTAGCCTGCGGTCTGGAGAGCGCCTACGTCAGCGACAAAGCCCCGGACGCCTTCGTGGCGCTGATGTCAAAGCACTATCACCGCTTAAAACGCATCAGCGATTACCGCGAAATCGACGACGTGCTGTTTAAGTTCTCCCTGAACCTGCCGGACAGCGATATCCCGAACCTGGTCGATAAACTGCACGTCTCCCTGGACGGCATCATGAAGCCGGTTACCAGCGGTTTCGGTTTTGTCGATTTGATTATCCCCGGCCTGCACAAAGCCAACGGCATCAGCCGCCTGCTGAAACGCTGGAAAATCTCCCCGCAGGAGTGCGTCGGCATTGGCGACAGCGGCAACGATGCCGAGATGCTGAAGCTGGTAAAATACTCTTTTGCGATGGGCAACGCGGCGCAGAGCATTAAAGACATTAGCCGCTACAGCACCGACGATAACAACCATCAGGGCGCGCTGAACGTCATTCAGGCCGTGCTCGACAACCACTCTCCTTTCGACGTCTGATCCTTTCCTCGCCGGAGCCCCGCTCCGGCCTCTCACTCTTTTTCCGTCCTGTGGCTTGCGTCAAGTTTTTAAACTTGCATTAACTTATTTTTAACTTAAAGTATCACTTGTAGACATTTTTACTTTCGAATGAAAGATGTGAGGCAGTTATGACCTTTACCAGTGAAACCTTGCCAGCGGACCACAAAGCGGCAATCCGTCAGTTAAAACGTGAGTTACGCGCGCAGATCGGCGACGTGCAGGCGGTGTTCGACAAGCTCAGCGATAAAATCGCCACCCGCGTGGCGGAGATCAACGCCCTGAAAAATAAAGGCGAACCCGTCTGGCCGGTGATTCCGTTTGCAGATGTGAAAAACGGCACGATTACCGACGCTCAGCGCGAGGCCGTTAAGCGCCGCGGCTGCGCGGTGATTAAAGGTCACTTCCCCCGCGAGCAGGCGCTGGCGTGGGATCGGTCGATGCTCGACTACCTCGATCTGAACAAGTTTGACGAGGTGTACAAAGGGCCGGGCGACAACTTCTTCGGCACCTTAACCGCCTCCCGCCCGGAGATTTACCCGATCTACTGGTCCCAGGCACAAATGCAGGCGCGCCAGAGTGAAGAGATGGCGCAGGTGCAGTCGTTCCTGAACCGTTTATGGACATTCGAGAGCAACGGCAAGCAGTGGTTCGACCCTGACGTCAGCGTGATTTACCCGGACCGCATCCGCCGTCGTCCGCCGGGAACCACTTCAAAAGGGCTGGGGGCGCATACCGATTCCGGCGCGCTGGAGCGCTGGCTGCTGCCGGCTTACCAGCAGGTGTTTGCCCGGGTGTTTGACGGCAACGTTGAGAAATACGATCCGTGGAACGCCGCACACCGTACCGAAGTGGAAGAGTACACCGTGGATAACACCACCAAGTGCTCGGTGTTCCGCACCTTCCAGGGCTGGACGGCGCTGTCGGACATGATCCCCGGCCAGGGGCTGCTGCACGTGGTGCCGATCCCGGAAGCAATGGCCTACATTCTGCTGCGTCCTCTGCTGGACGACGTGCCAGAAGACGAACTGTGCGGCGTGGCGCCGGGGCGCGTGCTGCCGATTTCCGAGAAGTGGCACCCGCTGCTTGTCGAAGCATTGACCAGTATTCCGGCGCTGGAAGCCGGTGATTCCGTGTGGTGGCACTGCGACGTGATCCACTCCGTCGCGCCGGTGGAAAATCAGCAGGGCTGGGGCAACGTGATGTACATCCCCGCCGCGCCAATGTGCGAGAAAAACCTTGCCTACGCGAAAAAGGTCAAGGAAGCGCTGGAAACCGGCGCGTCACCGGGCGATTTCCCGCGCGAGGATTATGAGAAAAGCTGGCAGGACCGTTTCACCGTGAACGATCTGAACATCCACGGCAAGCGCGCGCTGGGCATGGCTTAACTGTCGTACAGCCCTTCCCGCTCAACGGCGGTGCGTCGTTTCCCCTGACGTATCCGCCGTACCGACTCCCGCACGGCCAGCGTGCCGTTCAGCAGCAATGTTCCTGACGGCGCGTCCGGGCGCATCAGCCGCTGCTGGAGCATATGCACCGCTTCCGTTCCCAGCTCGTCGCGGGGAACATGCACCGCCGTTAAGGGCACATCCTGAATCGCCGCCAGATTAAAGCCGTCAATGCTCATCACCGAGACGTCCTGCGGCACGCGCAGACCGTGATTTTGCAGCGCGCTGATGGTGCCTGCCGCCATAAAGTCCCCGCCTACCAGGAACGCCGTCGGCAGGTCTTTTCCCTTCTGTTGGTTAAGCCACTCGCTCACCAGTTGCTCCGTCTCTCTGGCGCTGAAGCTTGGCACCACCAGCAGATCGCGCTTGTCCTTGAACGCCAGGTTGTGGGACTGCCACGCGTCGCGGATCCCCGCCAGGCGCAGCTCCATGGTGTAGCGACGCAGGCACAGCACGTTCATCACCTCGCGGTGCCCCATCTCGAACAGGTACTCCGCCGCCCGCTCGCCAATCGCACGGTGATCCGGGGCAACGGCAGGCAGGCGCATGCGGCGGTCCCGGCAGTTAATCAGCATGCAGGGTTTCCCCACATCCACCGCCAGATCGTGGATATGCGGATCGTCGATACCGAGCAGAATGGCCGCCTGGGTATCCGGCTCGTTCATGCGTGCCAGAAAAATCTGGGCGTCGCTGTCGTTCTCCTCCAGCGCGCAGTAGCGCAGCCGAACCTCGTGCGAGGCAAGCCCTTTGCTCACGCTCTGGATCACGCGGTAATAAAAGATGTCGGACCGCTCGTCGAAGGCACGCTGAGGGGCAAAAACCACCAGGCTGTTAAGCAGCAGACGCCCCGCCGCCATGCCGTCCATTACCCCCAGCTCCCGCGCGCACGCCAGCACCTTAGCCCGCGCCTTTTCGCTGGTATTCGCTTTGCCTGCCAGCACACGGGAAACCGTACTGATGGAGAGCTGGGTACGGGCGGCGATTTCGGTGATTTTTAGCCTTTTGTCCATTTTGTGATCTGGCTCCATTTGCGAAATGAAAAAATTTTCATAGCGTATTCATCAGGCAATAACTGACATAAAGACCATCATGCCAGAGGGTTTACGTCAGTTATGAGAAATTTTGCACAAAATCCACTTTTGCCCTCTCATTTTCTTCCCTAAGGTGAACTTGTCACACAGCTTCCATACTAGTTGTATAGCAACTTAAGCATTCTAAGCGGATAGAAATCAAAGGCATAACAATCTGTGTGACACCTGAACCTCCGTCCCCTTACCGTCCGTCTTGTGGAGAGTAAAATGAGTCAGGACATCAATAACACCGTTGCGACAAGCAAAACCCGTCGCGTCATTAAGAATTTGCGCTGGTACGTGCTGGTGCTGTTTTTACTTGGCGTCACCGTTAACTACATCACCCGTAACTCACTGGGGATCCTCGCCCCGGAACTGAAAGAGAGCCTCGGGATCACCACCGAGCAGTACTCCTGGATAGTCGGCGCGTTTCAGATCGCCTACACCATTTTCCAGCCCCTGTGCGGCTGGCTGATTGACGTCATCGGCCTGAAGATTGGCTTTATGGTCTGCGCCGGGATCTGGGCGCTGATGTGTATCTTCCACGCGGGTGCCGGAAGCTGGCTACATCTCGCGATTCTGCGCTTCTTTATGGGTGCTTCCGAAGCTGCCGCCACGCCAGCGAATGCCAAAACCATCGGCGAATGGTTCCCGAAATCAGAGCGTCCCGTTGCCGCCGGCTGGGCAGGCGTGGGCTTCTCCATCGGCGCGATGCTGGCTCCGCCTATCATCTACTTTGCTCACGCGTCGTTCGGCTGGCAGGGCGCGTTTATGTTTACCGGCGTGCTGGCGCTGCTGTGGGTGATCCTCTGGTGGGCGTTCTACCACAACCCGGAACAGCACCCGAACCTGAGCCGCGACGAGCTGGCGTTTATCAAACAGGATAACGAACCCGCACCGCTCAAGCTGCCCTTCCTGACCGCGCTGAAAACCGTCTCGAAAAACAAACGCTTCTACGGTATCGCCATCCCGGCCTTTATGGCAGAACCCGCCTGGGCGGTGCTGAGCTTCTGGGTGCCGCTGTACCTCGCTAAAGAGCACGGCATGGACCTGAAGCAGATTGCGATGTTTGCCTGGCTGCCCTTCCTCGCCGCCGACCTCGGCAGCGTGGCAAGCGGCTACCTGACGCGCCTGTACACCCGCTGGTTCGGCTGCTCCCGCGTGAACTCGGTGGTGGCAAGCTCCGTCACCGGCGCGTTTCTGATGATTTCGCTGGCCATCGTCGCCGTGACCCGCGACCCGTATATCACCATCGTGCTGATCTCCATCGGCGGCTTCGGGCACCAGATCATCTCCTGCATGCTGAGTGCCCTGGTCGTGGAGTCGTTCGACAAAGGCCAGATGGCGACCGTCAACGGCATGCGCGGCTCGGCGGCGTGGATCGCCAGCTTCCTGTTCTCCCTGTTAATCGGGGTGACCGCCGACAAAATCGGCTTCAACCCGCTCTTTATTGCCATGGGCTTTTTTGACCTGATTGGCGCTCTCTTCCTGGTGGCATTTATTGCTGAACGTCGCGCCAAGCGCGCCTGATAGTGGATGTATTGCATATGAAAACCCTGAAAAACTGGACCGTCGATAAGCAGTCTGCGAATCATCTGGAGCTGCTGGTGGATAATCAGCACCGCCTGTGCCTGTATGTGCTGGAACAAAACCTGTTCCGCGTGCTGATTAAGCGCAAAGGCGAGCTGGCGCTGGACCGCACCTGGAGCATCGCGCCGGAACAGGACGTGCCGTGGGAAGGCCGCCATCGTGACGACTTGAGCGGTTTCTCCTGCCCGGCCTGGACCCTGACGCAGCAGGATGACGCAGTGACGGTGGCAACCGAGCAGCTGCGCGTCACCATCCACCAGCCCCTGTGGCTGGAGTGGTACTACCGCAATGACGCAGGCGAGTGGCAGCCGCTGGTCAATGACCGCCCCACCAGCGCCTACCTGCTGAACGCCCACGGCGATGGCGTGGCGCACTATCTCAGCCGCCGCAAGGACGAGCGTTTTTACGGCCTGGGCGAGAAAGCGGGCGATCTGCAGCGCAACGGCAAGCGCTACGAGATGCGCAACCTGGACGCCATGGGCTATAACGCCGCCAGCACCGACCCGCTCTACAAGCACATTCCGTTTACCCTCACCCGCCGCGATGACGTGAGCTACGGCCTGTTCTACGACAACCTGAGCAGCTGCTGGCTGGATCTGGGCAACGAGATCGACAACTATCACACCGCCTATCGCCGCTGGCAGGCAGAAGCGGGCGACATCGACTACTACCTCTTTACCGGCGCGCGCGCGCTGGACGTCACCAAAGCCTTCGTGCGCCTGACCGGGAAAACGCTGTTTGGGCCGAAGTGGAGCCTGGGCTACAGCGGCTCGACCATGCACTACACCGACGCACCGGACGCGCAGAATCAGCTGATGAACTTCATCCGCCTGTGCGAAGAGCACGCCATTCCGTGCGATTCGTTCCAGCTCTCGTCCGGCTATACCTCCATCAACGGCAAGCGCTACGTCTTCAACTGGAACTACGACAAGGTGCCGCAGCCGAAGGCGATGAGCCAGGCCTTCCACGACGCGGGACTGAAGCTTGCGGCCAACATCAAGCCGTGCCTGCTGCAGGATCATCCCCGCTATAACGAAGTGGCGGAGAGCGGCCTGTTCATTCGTGATTCAGAAACCGATGCACCGGAACGTTCCAGCTTCTGGGATGACGAAGGCTCGCACCTCGACTTTACCAACCCGCAGACGGTGCAGTGGTGGCAGAACGGCGTGACCACGCAGTTGCTGGAGATGGGTATCGACTCCACCTGGAACGACAACAACGAGTATGAAGTGTGGGACGGGGAAGCCCGCTGCTTTGGCTTCGGCAAGGAGATCGCCATCAAGCATATTCGCCCGGTGATGCCGCTGCTGATGATGCGCGCCTCGCTGGAAGCGCAGCAGCGCTTTGCGCCGGAAAAACGCCCGTATCTCATCTCCCGCTCCGGCTGCGCCGGAATGCAGCGCTACGTTCAGACCTGGAGCGGCGACAACCGCACTAACTGGGACACCCTGCGCTATAACATCCGCATGGGGCTGGGCATGAGCCTGTCCGGATTATTCAACGTCGGGCACGACGTCGGCGGTTTCTCCGGCGACAAGCCGGACGCCGAGCTGTTCGTGCGCTGGGTGCAGAACGGCGTAATGCACCCGCGCTTTACCATCCATTCCTGGAATGACGATCGCACCGTGAACGAGCCGTGGATGTATCCGGGCGTCACGCCTGCCATTCGCGGCGCGATTGAGCTGCGCTACCGCCTGCTGCCGTATCTCTACACCCTGCTCTGGCAGGCGCACGCCGACGACGAGCCGATGCTGCGTCCGACCTTCCTCGACCACGAGCACGACGCGCAGACCTTCGAAGAGTGCGATGACTTCCTGCTGGGCCGCGACCTGCTGGTCGCCAGCGTCGTCGAAGCCGGGCAGCGCGAGCGCCGCGTCTGGCTGCCAGATAACGAAACGGGCTGGTACGATTTTTACACCCACGCGTGGTATGCGGGCGGGCAATCCATCGTCCTTGATGCGCCGCTGGAAAAACTGCCGCTGCTGGTGCGCGCCGGGGCCGGTCTGCCGTTGAGCGAGCGCATCACGCATGTGAGTGCTGAAAAAGATACGACCCGCGAGCTGAAGCTGTTCCCGGTTAAAGGCGTCGGCACAACCACGGGGCTGCTGTTTGAAGACGACGGTGAAAGCTGGGGCTATCAGAAGGGCAATGCGCTGTGGGTGGAATGGGAAATGGAGTGTGATGGCGCAACCATCAACCTGAAGGTCAACGCGCGCGGGGATTATCGTCCTGCGTGGAAGGCGCTGAAGGTGTCGTTACCGGCGGGGGAAAAACGTACGCTGCGGGTGAATGGGGTTGAAGGGAGCGAGTGGGTGATGTAGTGCGGCCTGATGCCCTCACCCTAACCCTCTCCCACTGGGAGAGGGAATAAAGGCACGACGCCTTTCCCTAAGTATTTCGCGCTGCAGGAAGGCGGCAAACCTGTGAATCCCCGGGAGCTTACATAAGTAAGTGACCGGGGTGAACAGGTGAAGCCAACGCATCTGCAGCGTGAAAGACGACGGGAAATTAGCCGTCGATACCTTTACTGCGCAGATAATCTTCGTAGTTACCGGTGAAGTCCACCACGCGCTCTGGCGTAATTTCGATCACGCGGGTCGCCAGTGAACTGACGAACTCACGGTCGTGAGAGACGAAGATCAGGGTGCCCTGATACATCTCCAGCGCCATGTTCAGCGATTCGATCGATTCCATGTCCAGGTGGTTGGTCGGTTCGTCCATCACCAGAATGTTCGGTTTTTCCATCATCAGCTTGCCGAAGAGCATGCGGCCTTTTTCACCACCGGAGAGCACTTTGGCCGGCTTTTTGATGTCGTCCTGGCTGAACAGCAGACGCCCCAGAATGCTGCGCACCGCCTGCTCGTCGTCGCCTTCCTGCTTCCACTGGCTCATCCAGTCGAAGACGGTCAGGTCATTTTCGAACTCGTACTCATGATCCTGCGCGTAGTAGCCAATCTGCGCGTTCTCGGACCACTTCACGGTGCCGTTGTCCGGCTGCAGTTCACCCACCAGGGTTTTCAGCAGGGTAGATTTACCCACGCCGTTAGCGCCCAGAATGGCAATCTTCTCGCCCACTTCCAGCAACAGGTTGAAGTTTTTAAACAGCGGGCCTTCATCAAAGCCTTTGGTAAGCGCCTCAACTTCCAGCGCGTTACGGAACAGCTTCTTGTCCTGCTCAAAGCGAATGAACGGGTTCTGACGGCTGGAGGCTTTAACCTCTTCCAGCTTGATTTTGTCGATCTGACGGGCACGCGATGTTGCCTGACGGGATTTAGAGGCGTTGGCGCTGAAGCGGCTCACGAAGGATTGCAGGTCCGCAATCTGCGCTTTCTTCTTGGCGTTGTCGGCAAGCAGACGTTCACGCGCCTGGGTGGCTGCCGTCATGTACTCGTCGTAGTTGCCCGGATATACGCGCAGCTCACCGTAGTCCAGATCCGCCATGTGCGTACAGACCATGTTCAGGAAGTGACGGTCGTGCGAGATGATGATCATGGTGCTGTCGCGGTCGTTCAGCGTCTGCTCCAGCCAGCGGATGGTATCGATGTCCAGGTTGTTCGTTGGTTCGTCGAGCAGCAGGATGTCCGGGTTAGAGAACAGCGCCTGCGCCAGCAGCACGCGCAGCTTCCAGCCTGGCGCGACTTCGCTCATCGGGCCGTAATGCTGTTCAACCGGAATGCCGACGCCCAGCAGCAACTCGCCCGCACGCGCTTCCGCGGAGTAGCCGTCCATTTCGCCGTACTGGGTTTCCAGGTCGGCCACTTTATAGCCGTCTTCTTCGCTCATTTCGGCGAGACCGTAGATACGATCGCGCTCTTGCTTCACTTCCCACAGCTCCGCGTGCCCCATGATCACGGTGTCGAGCACGGTGAACTCTTCGAAAGCGAACTGATCCTGACGCAGCTTACCGATACGCTCGTTCGGATCGAGCGACACGTTGCCCAGCGTCGGCTCTAAATCGCCGCCGAGGATCTTCATAAAGGTGGATTTTCCGCTACCGTTGGCACCAATCAGGCCGTAACGGTTGCCGCCGCCAAATTTGACGGAAATGTTTTCGAACAGCGGCTTACTGCCAAACTGCATAGTGACGTTGCTGGTAACTAACACGGAGAGATTCCTGCGAAAAGTGTGATAAACACGGCATTATGCCACAATTCCGAATTGAGATCCCGTGTTGCGGCAATCCACTAAACTTTAACAAAATCGAAAAAAATGTGATTTCGTACACATCTGAATTCCCTGTTAGCGGGAATGCACATATAATGCGCTCCCATCACAGATTCAGACTTATCAACTCATCGCCTGAATGGCTTAGATACCTCGCACAACATGAACATGAAATTAACAACGCTTTTTGCGGCGGCGTTAGCCGTAGTAGGTTTTTGTAAGACCGCGTCTGCGGTGACGTATCCCCTGCCGACAGACGGAAGCCGTCTGGTGGGTCAAAACCAGGTGGTGACGGTGCCTGAGGGTAACTCTCAGCCGCTGGAGTATTTCGCCGCGCAGTACCAGCTGGGCCTGTCCAACATGCTGGAAGCGAACCCGGGCGTTGACCCGTATCTGCCAAAAGCAGGTACCGTGCTGAATATTCCTCAGCAGCTGATCCTGCCGGATACCGTTCATGAAGGCATCGTGATTAACAGCGCCGAAATGCGTCTGTATTACTACCCGAAAGGCACCAACACCGTTATCGTGCTGCCAATCGGTATCGGCCAGCTGGGCAAAGACACCCCGCTGAACTGGACCACCAAAGTAGAGCGTAAGAAAGCGGGCCCAACCTGGACGCCGACGGCTAAAATGCACGCGGAATACATCGCTGCGGGCGAACCGCTGCCCGCCGTTGTGCCAGCCGGCCCGGATAACCCGATGGGCCTGTACGCGCTGTACATTGGCCGTCTGTACGCCATCCACGGCACCAACGCCAACTTCGGTATCGGCCTGCGCGTGAGCCACGGCTGCGTACGCCTGCGTAACGACGACATCAAGTTCCTGTTCGAGAACGTGCCGGTTGGTACGCGCGTGCAGTTCATCAACGAACCGGTGAAAGCGACGTCTGAGCCAGACGGCAGCCGCTACATCGAAGTGCACAACCCGCTGTCCACCAGCGAAGACCAGATCAACAACAACGAGATCGTGCCGATTACGCTGAACAGCGCGGTGCAGTCCGTGACCTCTCAGCCAGACGTGGAAACCACCATCGTCGACCAGGCGATTCAGAACCGTTCGGGTATGCCGGTGCGTCTGAATTAATCACGCGTATTAAAAAAGCGGGCTTCGAGGCCCGCTTTTTTTTATCCGTTATTCACGATAACAATCCCGCCGTGGTCGTAGCGATAGTGGCAGTGGGCATACTCCAGCGGCGTGCCATCTTCCAGATAAATGACCTGCTCCACCTCCAGCACCGGATCGGTTTCCTCACAGACCAGATGCTCTCTGTCCAGCGCGCTGGGCTTTAGCGCCCGCACGACCCGGTATGACCCCATAATTTTCAGCCCCAGGGTTTCCTGAACGTACTGAAACACTGACCCTTCAAGATGGTTTTTCGTCAGGCCCGGCACCAGATTCATCGGCATCACCGTGGAATCCAGCGACATCGGTTCGCCGTTCAGTAAACGCAGGCGAATGAAGTCGTAGATCGGCGCATCGGCGTTAATCATCAGCGACGCCTGCTCTTTTTCGTTCGGGAAGCGCAGTTCGAAATGCACCACCTGGCTCGTCACCGTACCCAGATGCGCCCAGGTTTTGGTCGCGCCAAAGTAGTCGCTGCCGGAGAGATCCCACTGCGAGAGCTGGAGGAAGTTTTTGCGGATGAACGTCCCCTGTCCCTGACGGGTGTAGACCAGCCCTTCGACGATCAGCTGGCGCATCGCCTGCTGAATAGTCATCCGGCTGGTGCTGAACTCCGCCGCCAGTGCAAACTGGTCCGGCAGGGGTTCGTTGGCGGCGTACTGCTGGCTGATAATGCGTTTCTTAATTTCCCGCGCTATGGTGATGTACTTCGCCGCCATCGTCCTTCCTTTCTGTTAGTTTTCTATCCCGCTGTTTTTCAAGGCCACTCGCTCGGCAATTTTGAGGAAAGGCAGGTAGAAGAATACACCAAATACGATGATTGCCAACTGGACCACCACGGCACGCCAGTCCCCCGCCGTCGCCAGCCAGGCGCTGAGGATCGGCGGCGTGGTCCACGGGATCATAACCACGCAGCGGGACATTAACCCCAGCGTGGTACAGAGCCACGCAAAATAAATGCCGATGGCGGGCAGCAGCACAAACGGGATCATCAGCGGCAGGTTAAAGACGATCGGCAGGCCGAAAATCACCGGCTCGTTGATGTTGAATAAGCCAGGTGCCAGCGACAGACGCGCCACCTGCTTCGCCGATTGTTGCCGCGAGAAGATAAAGATGGCGATCAGCAGCGAGATCGTGCTGCCCGTGCCGCCCACCATGCCAAACGTCGGCACGAAAATATTGTTGATGATGTGCGGGATCGGCTGTCCGTTGGCGAAGGCCAGCATGTTCTCGTTGGTGTTAATCAGCAAAAACGGCTCCAGCACCACGCTGTTGACCACCGACTGATGAATGCCGAGCGTGAACAGGAAGTTGCCGAAGCTGTAGATGAAAATCGTCCCCGGCAGGCTGGTATTGATCAGCCGCAGCGGCTGCTGGATAAAGGTCGTAATGAGGTGGATCAGGTCCGTATGCAGCACGTTCGCCAGCAGCGCCGCCAGCACGGCGAACAGGGAGAGCGTGAGGATCGTCGGGATCAGCGCGGTAAAGGATTTGCTCACCGCCGGGGGCACGTTTTCCCCCAGCGAAATGTGCAGCGCCTTCAGCCGCGAAATGGCGATGAACAGCTCGGTGGAGAGCAGCCCAATCAGCACCCCGGCGAAAATCCCGGTGGAACCGATATTGGCGAAGGTCAGCACCTGCGTGACGTTCACCGCAACCTCGCTGCCAACGGGCGTTACCTGTAAGCGCATCGGCATCATGATGATAAAGCTGCTGACAGCGATAACCACTGCCGAGACCGGATTGTCGAAATCTTTGTTGCGCGCCAGCGACCAGGCAATCATCGGCGCCAGCAGCAGCGCGGCGATGTTCAGCGTGCCGTTAATAATCGCCTCGCCCCACACCTTACACTGTGTGAGCGTGTCGCCCTCAAAAATCCACGGGAACACCACGTTGTTCACCAGCACCGCCAGACCGGCGAGGATGAAAATCGGCATCACCGTGGCGAAGGCGTCGCGCAGGGATCGCAGGTGCACCTGGTTTGCCAGGCGCGCCGAGAACTCAACAAATTTGTCGACAAAAGACTGCATGTGCGGTGTTATTTTTGCTTCAGACATAGCGGAGTGTTCCCATCAATCAGTCACAAAAACGGCCCGGCAGCGTACGGCTTACATCTCGCGTCCGTTGGTATGGATAACCTGTTTTAACCACGCGTAGCTCTTCTTCGGCACGCGCTTAAGGTCTTTCAGGTCGTGATTCTCGCGGTTGACATAGACCACACCGTAGCGCTTACGCATGTCCCCCTGCGAGCTGAGAATGTCAATTAACCCCCAGCCGAGATAGCCAATGACCTCTGCGCCATCCTCGAATATGGCTTCCTTCATGGCCTCGATATGCGCCCGGTGGTAGTCGATGCGGTAGGTGTCCTCAATCGGGTTGACCCCGTCCCAGGACTCAATCACCCCAATACCGTTTTCAATCGGGAAGACCGGCATGCGCCAGTCGTTGGCATAGCGGGTGATGATGGTGCGAAAGCCCAGCGGGTCGATCTGCCAGTTCCACTCGGTGGCCTTCAGGTACGGATTGTTTTTCTCGCCGTGCAGCAGGTAATAGTTGACCGGCGTGCCTTCCGGGATCGCATCGCTGTCCAGCGTTTTGCTGGCGTAGTAGCTGAAGGCCATAAAGTCGTTCTTCGTGCGCGCAAACAGCGCGAGATCGTCGGCGCGGTAGATATCGCCGAAGCCCTCCTGCTCTACCACCGCCATCACCGCCGGACTGTAGCCCTGGCCCGCGAAGACGCGCAGCAGGTTCTGGTTGAGGAACTCGTCATACTGCTGGGCGCAGAAGATATCACGCGGTTTGCAGGTGGCCGGATAAACCAGCTGGTGCGCCAGCATGCCCCCCATCAGCTGGCCCGGTTTCGTCTGGTGCAGATATTCGGTCAGCGACATGTGCGCCACCATCGCATGGTGCTGAAGCTCATACAGCTCGCGCAGGGTTTTCTCGCCTTTCATATAGCCGGAAATGCGGAACGCTTCCGGCATATGGAAGATGTTCTGCTCGTTAAAGGTCAGCCAGTACTTTACCCGGTCGCCGAAGCAGTCGATCATCTTTTTGCCGTAGCGGATAAAAGCCTCCACCACGCGGCGATCGTTGAAGCCGTTATACTCCTGCGCCAGCGCCAGCGGCATGTCGAAGTGGTAGAGGCAGACCATCGGCTCGATGCCGCGGGCGATGAGATCGTCAATAAAGCGGTCGTAAAAGGCGATACCCTCGTCGTTAAAATCGCCTTCACCCTGCGGGCAGACGCGGCTCCAGGAGATCTGGAAGCGGTAGCAGTTCATGCCCAGATCCTGCATCAGGTCGAAATCTTCCCGGTAGCGGTGGTAGGAGTCGGTGGCCACTTTCCAGTCAGAGATATTTTCACCGGCTTCGCGAATGTCGTACACCGACATCCCCTTTCCGCCCTCATTCCAGGCCCCTTCCGTCTGCATGCTCGACACCGAGTTGCCCCATAAGAAGTTGGCTGGCAGTGATTGATTCATGGTTGCCTCCTATATGACTAGTCATTTAAATAATATGACTAGTCATATAGCCGGAGATGAAATTTCGATCAAAGGGGAGGAACGATTTTTGTGAGATGGGTTTGAATAATGACGAGGGATGTCTTGCGAACTGCGCCCTGGCAGCAAGTCATATTGCTGCCAGACGTAAATGAGTCTGCGCAATTCAGGGGAAAGATACCGAACCGCCGAACTCCATATAGATTTTTGCCAGATTATTTAACTGGTTAAAGCGATTTTCATACAGTGCCAGTTCGGCCTGACGGCGTTTCTCCTGAGCATCAAGCCAGAAAGAAATTCGCACCGCGCCCTGGCGATAGCGAACTTCGTTTAACCTCTCTGATTTTTTCGCCAGTTCCAGGCCTTCACGTAGAAGCGTCTCCTGTTCCAGGAGTTGATGACGCAAAGCAAGCGCATCTTCTATGCTACTCATCGCCTTGTAAAGTTCCTGTTTAAACTCCAGAACCCGTTGCTCGTAGTCGTTGCGGGCAATCTTCACGTCCATGCCCCTTTCTCTCCATTCCAGGAACGGCAGGGTCAGGTTTGCTCCAACAGAGCCTACAGGATTTTCCAGGAAGGCCATAAGGCTGCTGCTGCTGGTGCCAAGCGAGCCGGTCAGACTAAACGCTGGATAAAATGCAGTACGCTGGACATCAACGGTGGCCAATGCTTCCCGTACCCGCCACTCTTTAGCGCTGATATCGGGTCGATGCCGCAGCACGTTGACCGGGATCTTTCCACTGACCTGCGGCAGTGGTCCCATTGGTAACGTTTTCGGTTCGACTATCGCGCTGCCCGGCGCGGTTCCAAGCAAAACGGCTTGCTGATTGAGCGCCTGTAAACGTTCATTCTTCAACGCCGCCAGCCTGTTTTCCTGCGAAAGCACGCCCTGCTGAGCATCCACAACATCCAGAGAGGAGGCACCGCCCGCGGCATAGCGCGCGTTAGCCAGGCGCAGCGTCTCTTTTGCATAGTCGATGCTTTGTTGCAGGACAGACAGCTGCTGGTTAATAAAGCCTAAGCGCCAGTAATTATTACTGGCATTTGAAAGCAGCGTCAGGCGTGCAGAACGCAGATCCTCTTCCGAGGCAAAACGTGCCCACGCCTTCGCATCGCGCTGCCGCGCTATTTTGCCCCACAGATCCAGCTCATAGCTGGTATTAATACTGGCAACGCTGCCCCTGCTCCAGTGGGCTGAGCTGTTCAGCTGTTTTTTACCGTCAAGCGCGAGCGAACCTTTTAGTCCCGGATCGTTTGTGATGCCAATCCGCTCTTCTTCCAGGCGGGCGCGATAAACACGCAATACTGCTCCAGCGACATCGTTATTGCGCACCATCACCTGCCGCAGCCAGCCGTCGAGGTCTGGATCGTTAAAGGCCTGCCAGTCGAACGGCATCCTCTCCTCCGCAGCATCCGCCTGATACCAGTTGGCAGGGTATTTCACCTCAGGAGGCTGATAGTCGCTTTTCAGAGAGTCGGCGCAGCCAGCACTAAGCAGGACAGCAAGGCATACCGTTAAAGGGGATAATATTTTCATGGGTTACTCGCTGGCCAGTGAAACGACCGGATCCATCCTTGCTGCCTTGCGGGCAGGGAGATAACCAAAGATCATGCCGATTAAAGTTGAGCAGAAGAATGCGGCAGCAGCGGCCTGCCACGAATAAATGGCGGTGAAAATGCCCCCTGCCAGCGCGGTGAACAGCGCTCCGGCGGCATACGACAGTGCAATACCTAACACTCCGCCTATTAGACATACCAGCACAGCCTCAATCATAAACTGCTGCATGATATCGCCCTGACGCGCACCGACCGCCATTCGTACGCCAATCTCATGGGTCCGTTCCGTGACCGACACCAGCATGATATTCATCACCCCAATGCTGCCGATCATCAGCGAGATGCAGGCCACCATCAGAATCAGGATGCTAAAGGTCATTGAGGTCCGTTCGATTGATTGTCGAATCTGCTCGAAATTATAAAGCTGGAAGTCTTTCACGCCGTGGCGTTGAGTGAGAAGCTGAGAAATAGCGCTGACCGCTGCCTCGTTGGCAACATCATCCTTAAGCCTTACGCTGATGCTGGTCAACACCGGTTTTCCTGTCATTCGATACATCACCGTGCTGTAAGGCATCCAGACGTTAATGCGATTAGGCGCATAGCTTCGGCTGTTCCCTTTGGCGATGCCGACAACCCGTGCAGGCACGGAACCCAGAAAAACGATTTGCCCAAGTGCCTTGAGTCCCGCATCGTCAAATAACGCCTTGCGGGCGTTTTCATCAATGATGACTTCCTGCGAGGCATTTCGATCGTCCTGGAAAGTTGATCCCTGCAACAGTTCAATACCGTTTACGCGAAAATGATCGCGCCCAACGCCATTGATCGTGGCGGTAGCGGATTTACCCAGAAAGCGAATGTTGTCGGAAGCGTTAACTTCGGGGCTGACGCTGTCAACAAACCCCTGCTTTGCTAATGCTTCGGCGTCTGCCGGGACCAGTGTACGAATGGCTTCAGTGCTGTCGTCAAAGAAATCCCTTCCCGGGTAGATGCTCACCACGTTGGTTCCAAGCTCCTTGATATTATCAAGGGTTCGCTGTTTCGCGCCTTCTCCCAGTGCCACCACCGTAACAACCGCGGCGATACCAAAAATAATGCCCGTCATGGTTAACGTCGTGCGCAGGCGATGCGCATTCATCGCTTTTAACGCCATGTGCAGGGATTCACGGGTACGGTCAACAATACTTTGCCACCAGCTTTGCTGAACGCTGTCAGGTCGTTTAAGGGCAACCCCGGAGGTAACACGACTGCCGGTATCAGAAATAATTTCACCGTCACGCAGCTCAATAATACGGTTAGCATGCTGCGCTACCTTCATATCATGTGTCACCATAACCACGGTATGGCCACGCCGATTCAGTTCACTGAGTATTGACAGTACCTCCTGACCGGACTGCGTATCCAGCGCGCCGGTGGGTTCATCCGCCAGAATGATTTCACCGCCGTTAATCAGCGAGCGGGCAATACTCACACGCTGCTGCTGGCCGCCTGAAAGCTCTCCCGGCTTATGATGTTCACGACCTTCCAGCCCGAGTCTTCCAAGCAATGTCGCCGCGCGCAGACGGCGCTTTTCGCGCTCACTGTTGGCATAAATCGCCGGAATTTCAACGTTACTTAACGCGCTCAGGTCGGGCATTAAATGATAACGCTGGAAGATAAAACCGATGTGCTCACGGCGGATCCTTGCCAGATCGTCAGGTGAAAGCTGGGCGGCATTTTGACCGCTGATAAAGTAATCGCCACAATCAGGGACATCGAGACAGCCCATAATATTCATCAGGGTTGACTTACCGGAACCGGAGGCGCCGATGATCGCGACCATCTCCCCAGCAGCGATAGTCAAATCAATCCCTTTAAGCACGGTGAGATCCTGTCCACCGTTCCTGTAGGTGCGGCTGATGCCCTTGAGTTCTATGATATTACTCAAGATACAAACCCTTCCCCGGGCGCTTTTTCACCCGGCTGCGATAACACAACATGTTCCCCGACTTTTACACCGTCCAGGATCTGGATATCCACACTGTTAGTAATGCCGGTTTTGACCTCACGGGTTTCCAGCCGGTTATCACTGGTCAATATCTGCACCTGCTGTTTGTTGCCACTCACCTTGTGCACAGCCTGAATCGGCACCAGTAACGTATTTTTAGCTTCTCCAGCCAGCAAGGTCACCTGTGCTGTCATGGCAATTCGCAGCCGATTTTCTGGATTGGGGACATCCAGCAGCGCGTTGTAGTACACCGAAGCATTTGACGTGCCTGACCCTGAGGCTGAGCTACTGCTGGCAAGGCTATCATCTTTCATAACCGACTCAGGTGCCAGTTCAACGGTACGTAACGTGGCGTCATAATGCTTATCCGGCTCAGAGAAAATGGTGAATCTGGCTTTCTGTCCCGGTGAAATTCGCGTGATATCCGCCTCAGAGATCTGGGCTTTAATTGTCATCACGTCCAGACGTGCGAGTTTGATAATGGTCGGCGCACTTTGGCTGGAGTTAACCGTTTGGCCCTGTTGGGTGACAACGGCAATAACAATGCCGTCCATGGGAGCAACAACTTTTGTATAACCCAAATCGACCTTTTTCTTGTCGACATCAATTTGCGCCTGGACGAGTTTGGCATTCAGTGCCGATAGCTCAGCGCGGGTACTGGCCAGCGTGGTTTCAGCCGTTTCGAAATCTTCTCTCGAGCTGGCATCCTCATTTAACATCTGGCGCTGGCGCTTAAAACGCAATGAGGCTTGCTTCAACTGCGCCTGCTTAGCCTGAAGGTCCGCTTTTACCACGTTGAGAGCAGCTTCTGCGTTGCGTAAATCATTCCGCTGCGGCACGTCATCAATTTCAGCGATGAGCTGCCCTTTAGTGACACGATCGCCTAACTTCACCTTCAGCGACTTAACCTGGCCAGAAACCTGTGCCCCAACGTTGACCCGCTCAATCGCATCAATTCGACCGGTAGCAAGTACGGCGTTTTCAATATCGCCGATGCGTACTGGAGCGGTAACATACTCAGGAACCTCGGGGCTTCTCAGGAAGAAGAACAAGGCGATGCTAAAAATAATTAGCAGAGCCGCAGCACAGGTCATTACGCGTCGGGGAGGGAATTTTGTTAACATTACGCAGGTTTTCCATAACGATAAACAGCAGTGAATCTGGCATCATAGTAACATCGCCAGTATTTACGGGAGGTAAACCAGCGCTATTTGGTGAAGTAGCGTCATCGTAGACCCCCGCCATCAATTACACAGAATCACCAGGTCCGCCTGTAAACCGCCGCAAGCGTGGGATTTTGTGCCTAAATCCACAGAGTCCCCTTTTGCTGAGCCCCACCTGCGATTTTTCCCATAATCGATTCATTGTGCATTAAGTGCTTAATTATAGTTGCAACTCACATATGATAATAGTAATTATTATCATTAGCATTTGCACTGATGGTTTATCTGGCAAGGTATACAGAGGTATCAGGAAACAAGCCTCTCCAGGTTTGTTGAACGGTCTCACACTCAACAAATGCATCTGAACACCGCGGCGTGGCAGCACGACGCCGCCTGGGCTGTTCAAAAGGACAACGGCGCGTAAGCGTTAATGGAAGCCGGGACAAGGAATTCCCGATTCACCAGCCTACGTCACGGAATAGTCAGCGACAGGACCGTTCGTAAGGCTGATGAAACTCAAAAAGGACGCAGCGTCTGTCAAAGCAGGCTTAACGAAAATTAACGTCCTGCTGCTGGCATATGACTGCGTCGACTTCCTGATTTAGTTCGTCAAGCGGAGAGGGATTTTCTCATGCGTATTTTGTTTGTAGGCCCGCCTCTCTATGGGCTGCTGTATCCTGTGCTGTCTCTGGCACAGGCGTTTCGCGTTAACGGCCATGAAGTGCTGATCGCCAGCGGAGGAAAATTCGCCCAAAAAGCGGCAGAAGCAGGGCTGGTGGTATTTGACGCCGCACCCGGTTTTGATTCTGAAGCTGACTATCGCCGCCGCGAGGCACAGCGAAAAGAAAGCAACATCGGCACAAAAATGGGCAACTTCTCATTCTTCAGCGAAGAGATGGCCGACCACCTGGTGGAGTTTGCCGGACACTGGCGGCCCGATCTCATCATCTACCCGCCGCTCGGCGTCATCGGGCCTCTGATTGCCGCCAAATACGATATACCGGTCGTAATGCAAACCGTCGGCTTCGGCCATACGCCCTGGCATATCAAAGGCGTAACGCGTTCGCTCGCGGACGCCTATCATCGCCACGGCGTTGGGGCCGCACCGCGCGATATGGCCTGGATCGACGTAACACCACCGAGCATGAGCATTCTTGAAAACGACGGAGAACCCATTATTCCCATGCAGTACGTCCCGTACAACGGCGGCGCGGTGTGGGAACCGTGGTGGGAGAGGACGCCCGACCGTAAACGTCTGCTGGTGAGTCTCGGTACCGTCAAACCGATGGTCGACGGCCTTGACCTGATCGCCTGGGTGATGGATTCCGCCAGTGAAGTCGATGCCGAGATCATCCTGCATCTTTCGGCCAATGCGCGGTCGGATCTGCGCTCACTGCCCTCAAATGTTCGCCTGGTCGACTGGATACCCATGGGAGCCTTCCTGAACGGCGCAGATGGCTTCATTCATCATGGTGGCGCGGGCAATACCCTGACGGCACTGCACGCCGGTATTCCACAGATCGTCTTCGGCCAGGGTGCCGATCGCCCGGTAAATGCCCGCGCTGTTGTCGAACGCGGCTGCGGGATCATCCCCGGCGACGACGGCCTGTCGAGCAGCATGATCAATGCTTTCCTCGACAATCGCGCGCTTCGCGACGCCTCTGAAGAGGTAGCGGCGGAAATGGCAGCGCAACCCTGTCCGAGCGAGGTGGCGAAAAGCCTGATCGCGAGGGTACAGAAAGGGTAGCCACTACGCCGTCATGACGATCATACGCCAGCACGCATCCAGGAGATACGCCCGTAACAATGCGGGACCGGATCGGGCTGGCGCTTTTTTTTGCACAGCGATCCGACTTGGATCCTATTGTTTACAGACGGAGGAGGCTTAATGCCTGCGACTCACTCTCCCACTCCTGCGCGGTCCTGGATAGTTCGCCTGGCACGCGTGTGCTGGGAACGTAAGAAACTTAGCATCATCGTAGTGGTAGCGTCGGTCTCGACCATTCTGCTGGCCGCGCTGACGCCGTTGCTGACAAGGCAAGCGGTGAACGACGCGCTGGCGGGCAATCCGACTCGTCTGCCGTGGCTGGCCTGCGGGCTATTGCTGATTGCCTTTTTTGATTTCATCGGTAACTACGTGCGCCGCGGTTATGCCGGGGAGCTCTCGCTCTGGGTGCAGCACACCATGCGAGGACGGGCATTCGACAGTATTCAAAAACTTGACGGCGCAGGCCAGGACGCACTGCGCACCGGGCAGGTGATTTCACGGACCAACAGCGATCTGCAGCAGGTGCATACCCTGCTACAGATGTGCCCGGTGCCGCTGGCGGTGTTCACTTATTACATTGCCGGCATTGCCGTGATGCTGTGGATGTCACCCGCCATGACGCTCATCGTCGTGTGCGTACTGGCATGCCTGGCTATCACTGCGCTGCGCGCACGTCGCCGGGTCTTTGCGCAAACCGGGCTGGCCTCGGACCGACTGGCAAATCTCACCGAACATATGCGCGAGGTGCTGGCGCAGATCTCAGTGGTAAAATCCTGCGTGGCGGAGCTGCGTGAAACGCGCTGGCTGGATCGCCAGTCGCGGCAGATGGTGCGGGTACGCATCGGCGCGGCCATCTCGCAGGCGATGCCAGGTGCCACCATGCTGGCGCTCCCGGTGCTCGGGCAAATCGTCCTGCTGTGCTACGGCGGCTGGTCGGTTATGCACGGGCGCATCGATCTCGGCACCTTCGTGGCGTTTGCCAGCTTCCTCGCGATGCTGACCGGGCCAACCCGTGTACTGGCATCGTTTCTGGTTATCGCCCAGCGCACCCAGGCGTCCGTGGAGCGCGTGTTTGCTCTGATCGACACCCGTTCGCAGATGGAAGACGGGACGGAGACGGTTAACGGTCAGGTTATCGGGCTGCAACTGGAGAATATGAGCTTCGAGTACCGTGGCGGCAGACGCATCCTCAGCGATGTCTCCTTTTCCCTGCACGCCGGTGAAACGGTGGCGGTAGTGGGCGCATCGGGTTCCGGGAAATCCACGCTGCTGATGCTGCTGGCGCGTTTTTACGATCCCAGCGCCGGAGAGATATGGCTCAACACCAGCGCAGGCCGACAGAACCTCCGCGATCTCAGGCTGGAGGCGCTTCGTCGTCGGGTAGGCGTTGTGTTTGAGGATGCTTTTCTGTTTGCCGGTACGGTGGCGGAAAATATCGCCTACGGGCACCCTCAGGCAACGGCGGACGACATTCGCCTCGCGGCGAGGGCAGCAGGAGCCAGCGATTTTATCAACGCCCTGCCGAAAGGTTTCGATACCCAATTAACCGAACGCGGTACGAATCTTTCCGGCGGACAGAGGCAGCGAATCGCGCTGGCACGGGCGCTCATTACCGCGCCGGAAGTGTTGATCCTCGATGACACCACCTCGGCGGTCGATGCCGGTACTGAAGCGGAGATCAACACCGCGCTGAGTCGCTATGCTGACGAAAAGCATATGCTGCTGGTGATTGCCCGACGCCGTTCGACGCTTCAGTTAGCCAGCCGGATTGTGGTGCTGGATAAGGGCCGGGTGGTGGACACCGGAACCCAGGCAGAACTTGAAGCGCGCTGTCCGGCGTTCCGCGCGCTGATGACCGGCGACGGCGATTTCCTCGCGCCTTCCCACAGTGGGCCTAACGGATTGTGGCCGGCCGTACCAGCGCCACAAGACGATGCGGCGCAGACGGGGGATAAAGGCTTTGTCGCCCGTATGACGCGCGTGCCGGAAAATGCAGTACAGCAGGCGCTGGCCGGTAAAGGCCGCAAAGTCACGTCGCTGCTGAAGCCCGTGGCGTGGATGTTCGTCATCGCCGCCCTGCTGATCGCCCTCGATTCGGCGGCAGGCGTCGGGGTACTTATACTGCTGCAGCGCGGCATTGACTCCGGCGTTGCCACAGGCGATATGTCGACTATCGGCCTCAGTGCCCTATTCGCCCTGTGCCTGGTGGCCGTGAGCTGGTGCTGTTATTCACTACAGACTGTCTTCGCCGCCAGAGCGGCAGAGTCAGTCCAGCATACGGTGCGCTTGCGCAGCTTCGGCCATATGCTGCGTCTTGGTCTCCCATGGCATGAAAAGCATGTCGATTCGCGTCTGACCCGCATGACCGTAGATGTGGACTCTCTCGCCCGCTTTCTGCAAAACGGCCTTGCCGGTGCAGCCACCAGCCTGGTGACAATGTTCGCCATCGCCGCCGCCATGTTCTGGCTCGACCCGCTCCTGGCGCTGACGGCATTAAGCGCGGTGCCAGTGGTCGCACTGGCAACCTGGATTTATCGCCGCCTCAGCTCCCCTGCTTATGCGCAGGCGCGGCTGGAAATAGGCAAAGTCAACAGCACCCTGCAGGAGAAAGTCTCCGGCTTGCGCGTTGTGCAATCGCATGGCCAGCAGGAACAGGAAGCCGCCCGGCTGCGCGCGTTATCGGATCGGTTCCGTGCGACCCGCGTACGTGCGCAAAAATACCTTGCCGTCTATTTCCCGTTCCTGACCTTCTGCACCGAGGCCTCCTATGCCGCCGTTCTTCTGGTGGGTGCATCGCGAGTCGCCGAAGGCGAAATGACCGCCGGGGTGCTGGCGGCTTTCTTCCTGCTGCTGGGGCAATTCTATGGGCCAGTGCAGCAGTTATCAGGAATTGTCGACGCCTGGCAGCAGGCGACGGCCAGCGGCAAACATATCAATGAACTGCTGGCGACCGAAGGCACAGAGAACATCGAGCCCTCTTCCGCACCGCCCGCCACCGGCGCGCTGCATCTTGATGAGGTCACGTTCAGTTATCCCGACAGTCCTCAACCCGCGCTGAACAAACTTACCCTGACAATCCCTGAGGGAAGGGTCGTCGCGGTCGTTGGTCGCAGCGGTGCGGGTAAGTCAACGCTGATTAAGCTGATCGCCGGATTGTATTCCCCCACCCACGGCAGGATCAGCATTGGCGATCGGATAATTGATGATGCCTCGCTTGCCGATTACCGTCGCCAGATTGGGCTGGTCGATCAGGATGTGGCGTTGTTTAGTGGTGATATAGCGGAAAACATTCGTTATTCACGGCCATCCAGTACCAATGACGACGTTGAGATTGCCTCTCAACAGGCAGGGCTGTATGAGACGGTGCGCAATCTGCCGCAGGGATTCCGCACACAGGTGAATAACGGCGGTGCCGATCTGTCCGCAGGTCAGCGCCAGCTGATTGCGCTGGCCCGCACACAACTGGCGAATGCTCACATCCTGCTGCTCGATGAAGCCACGTCACACCTGGATCGCACATCCGAAGAGCGATTGATGTCATCGTTAACAGACGTCGCGCACGCCGGGAAGCACCTGGCGCTGATTGTGGCGCACCGTCTGACCACCGCGCAGCGCTGCGATCTGATTGCCGTTATCGATAAGGGGCAGCTTGCGGAATACGGCACCCACGAACAGCTGTTAGCGGCCGGCGGCCTCTACACCCGCTTGTGGCATGACAGCGTCGGCAGCTCTGTTCCCCATCGCCAGCACGACATCACGGGGGAAATCGTGGAAGAGTAATTGCGCACGTAAGACATTACAAAACACGCGCTAAAGCGGCTGTTCCCGGAATAGCCGCTTTAGCTATTTATACTGACACCCTTCATATTCAAAGAGAGTGAATGCTGAACATGCAACAACATCCCTCTGCTATCGCCAGGCTGCGCAGCCAGCTGGCAGCAGGCCACATTGCTAACCTTTCTGACTTCTGGCGAGACGCTGAGTCGCTAAATGTACCGCTGGTGACGCCAGTCGACGGAGCGAAAGACGAGCGTGATGTGACATTTCTGTGGCGCGCCAGGCACCCTCTACAGGGCGTTTACCTGCGTCTGAATCGGGTGACGGATAAAGAGCACGTGGCGAAAGGGATGATGACCGCCCTTCCCGCGACGGATATCTGGACTCTGACACTGCGTTTACCCGCAAGCTACTGCGGCTCCTATTCGCTGGTGGAAATCCCCCCCGGCACCCCGGCCGAGACGATTGCACAGTCCGGAGGCCGCTTTGCTACCCTCGTCGGGCACGCCGATCCGCTAAACAAAACGCCGGGGATCAACGTTCGGGGAAGCACACAGGAGTCGGTGCTGGCGCTTGATAAAGCCCCCGCCCAGTCCGAATGGCGCGGCGGGTCACCCAGCGGGCAATTGCTTACCTCGGCGCGCACTCTCGCCGGGGAATCGCGCCGGGTTCGGCTCTATCTGCCGGACGTTGATGTTTCGCAGCCCCTCGGCCTGGTGGTACTGCCCGATGGTGAAACCTGGTTCGATCACCTTGGCGTATGCGCGGCAATTGACGCCGCCATAAACAACGGACGCATCGTGCCTGTGGCTGTACTTGGCATCGATAATATCGATGAACACGAGCGAACTGCGATACTCGGCGGGCGCAGCGAGCTGATAAAGGATATCGCCGGCCAGTTGTTGCCGACGATCCGCGCCGAACACCCGCAGCGGCGGTGGGCAGACCGTTCGCGCACCGTGCTGGCCGGACAGAGCCTCGGCGGGGTCAGCGCGCTCATGGCCGCTCGTTACGCACCGGAAACGTTCGGGCTGACGCTCAGCCACTCCCCTTCGATGTGGTGGACGCCAGAGGGTGCCAGCCGGCCAAACGTGTTCAGCGAAACCGATTCGTCATGGGTGAGCGAACATCTGCTTTCTGCCCCGCCGCAGGGCGTGCGCATCCGCCTGTGCGTGGGATCGCTGGAAGGTTCGACGGTACCCCACGTTCAGCGGCTGCATCAGCAGTTGCTTACCGCTGGCGTCGACAGCCATTGCGCAATGTATACCGGGGGTCACGATTACGCATGGTGGCGCGGCGCACTGATTGACGGGCTTGGTTTACTCCAGGGTTGACTTGACCCGCGAACACTTTCAGGCAACTGTACAGGCTTCCTGAATAAAGAAAATGTCACCTGCGGAAAAGGAATAAACATCAGATGTATGCCCGCGAGTATCGCCCAACACGCTCACGCAAGGCGCTTGTCACTCTTCTTTCTGGTCTCACCCTTATCTGGAATGCGCACGCTTTCGCAAAGCCGGATATGCAGCCACTGGGGCCGAATATCGCCGATAAAGGCTCTGCGTTTTACCATTTCAGCGTCAACTCGTTCGACTCCGCCGATGGCAGCCGCCATTATCGGGTATGGACGGCCGTGCCAAATAAAGCCGCACCGGCGTCGGGCTACCCGATTTTATATATGCTCGACGGCAACGCAGTTATGGACCGCCTGAACGACGACCTGCTCAAACAGCTGGCAGAAAAATCACCGCCGGTGATTGTGGCTGTCGGGTATCAGACCAACCTCCCCTTCGATCTCAACGGCAGGGCCTACGACTATACGCCAGCAGCAGAAAGCGGCAAAACGGATACCCGCAACGGGCGTTTTAGCCGTAAGAGTGGGGGTAGCAACGACTTTCGCCAGTTACTGGAAACGCGTATAGCGCCAAAGGTGGAACAGGGATTGAATATCGAGCGGCAGCGTCGCGGCCTGTGGGGGCACTCCTACGGCGGCCTGTTCGTGCTGGATGCATGGCTGTCTTCCCCTTATTTCCGGACGTATTACAGCGCCAGCCCGTCGTTGGGCAGAGGCCATGATGCGCTACTGAGCCGCATCACGGCGGTTGAGCCGTCGCAATACTGCGCCAGGCGCCTGATGATAATGGAAGGTTCGGCGACGCCGGGCGATAACCGGGAAACGCATGCTGCCGGAGTGCTGACGAAAATTCATGCCACCCTCGCCACGCTGGAAGATAAAGGCGTCAATGCCGCCTTTTGGGATTTCCCAAACCTGGGACACGGGCCGATGTTCAACGCCTCCTTCCGCGGAGCGCTGTTAGATATCAGTGGTGAAAACGCAGGTAACACAGCAGGCTGTCATTCATTAAGCCGCTAAACACTGCCCGCCTTGACGCGGGCAGTACACCTGTAACACTACGATCAAAATGACGCGGTAACACCGGCATAATAAGCCCGGCCAGGCTCGTTATAGGTATTCGCCCCTTCGGAAGATCGGTAAATCTGTTTATCTAAGATATTGCTGACACCAACGTTAAGACGCAGATTTTTATTAATATTGTAATTAAAGTTCGTCCCCACCAGCGAATAAGCGCCCAGCTCTTTACCTGACAGACCGCCAGTATCTTCACTACGAGTTTCCGAATGAGTACGCGGTTTTTGTCTGCCGTATAACGTCCAGTTGACGCTGGCAGAGAACGCCTGGGTGATGGTCCAGTCAAGCGAGTTATTAATGGTGTATTTCGGGATGATCGACAGCGGGTTACCGGTGTCTTTTTGCTCCGAGGTGATCATCCAGGTGGCATTGGTATTCCAGTTCAGACGATCTTTCACCAGCGGGAACGCCATGCTGGCTTCGATACCGTCCACCAGCGCTTTCCCGCCGTTCTGCCACTGGAGAATATATGCGCCGGAAGCGGTTTGCCCGATAACATTATCGCCGGCCACGATCTTATTCTGGTAGTCATTGCGGAAGTAGGTCACGCTGGCATGGTAATCTTCCCAGGCGAACTCCAGCCCAATTTCTTTATTGATGCTAATTTCCGGATCGAGATCTTTATTACCGATCAGGTAGCAGCCGCCCGATGTAATATCTTTTGGACAACCGTTGCCTTTCGAGTAGAGCAGATAACCTTCGCTGGATTGATACAGGTTTGGTGCTTTAAAGGTTCGGGCAATCCCCGCTTTGACTTTGAAGTAATCGCCCAATTCCTGCGAGAGGTTCAGGCTGGGGCTGAAGTTACCGCCGGACTCGTTGAGATAATCAAAGCGCAGGCCGGGAATGATATTCGTGCCGGGAACCGGCTCAATATTATCTTCAATATACAGCGCACTGATTTGGGAATGGTTTTTACTGCTGCGATCCGCAGCCGAGCCAGAAATGCCGCCGATATCACTGTCATCCACGGTCAGGCTGGTAGAGGAAGGATCGTCGAGCTCATCGCGGCTCCACTCCGCACCCACGGTCAGCGTTTGATCGACCAGCGCATTCAGCGGAATATTAAGCTCGCCGCTGGTTCGCCAGGAGCTCAGGCGATTGGTCGTGAACTTTTCATCCGCCGAAATACGCCCTTCACCGCCACCGGATAATCCTTCATTCATGCGGGTGTTATTGGTTTTCTCATAATAGACACCAAAATGGCTTTGACCCCAGTCCCAGATACCATTGTGCGTAACGCCATAATTCTGCCGGTAAAGGCGGTTCGTCTCCTCGCCGGATTTCGCCAGGCTTTCAGTGACGGCACTGGAAGAACTATTTTGCGTATCGCCCGCATAGATATTCCCCTGACGGCTATATCCGGCTTCGAAATCGATAATTTGCTGCGGATTTAATTTCCACGAGACAACGCCGTTAATATCTTTGTTACGCACCCCTTCATGCCCGGCCGCGTTTTTCGTACCGGCCGAGGAGTTAATATCCCAGCTGTCGGCATCGGTTTTATTCAGGTTTCCGTACAGGCGCATGGTCAGCGCATCGCCAGCCAGCGGCCCGCTAAGGCTGAAGTTGGCGCGACGCGTAGCGCCTTCGTCGCTGCTTTCCGGCTGGTTGGTGTATAACGACAGCGAACCGTGCCAGTCGTTGGTAGGGCGTTTGGTAATGATGTTCACCACCCCGCCCGCTGCGCCCGAACCGTAGCGTGCCGCCGCAGGGCCGCGGATCACTTCAATACGCTCAACCTGTTCCGGTGGCACCCAGTTGGTGTCGCCGCGGGTATCACGCTCTCCACGCCAGCTATAACGCACGGCGTTGCGCGACGTCACCGGCACACCATCAATTAAAATTAAGGTGTTCTCCGGCCCCATGCCGCGAATGTCGATCTGGCGGTTATTACCACGTGTACCCGAGGCGCTGTTGCCGGTCAGATTGACACCGGGCATTTTGCGAATAATATCGGAGAGATCGTTGACCGGAGGGTTCTTTTTAATATCTTCGCTGGTAATAATCGACACGCCCGGCTGCTGTTTGAGTACCTGCTCAGCGGTGGCTTCCACCACCAGGGTCTCGTCGTTATCATCGGAGGATTTTGCCAGTGATACCTGACTGTTCAACCCTGCCAGGAGCGCAGTGAGCGGCCAGAAGATCTTGATAATTCTCATACCCATTCCCTAATACATGCCTAACGTAAAAGTGATCGATCGTTAAGCTCACATCCTTGCCAGATATTTTAAACTGCCATTATTTTTATAATAAGAATGATAATTAATATCATTTGGAGAGAATTAAGGCAATCCTTAATACACGGATGCGCGCATTAATGAAACGCACGCATTGGCCCGGAGTGATTCTTCCCGGGTACCACCCTGTGCGTTCGTAAAGCTGGCATACTGAAACAGCGGAAGAAGAGAACAGCCCATTGGTATTTCGTGTAGTGACATAACGTTAATATGTCATTACAAGGGAACGCAGCCCCGGTAAGCGCAAGCGCCACCGGGGAAAGAAAGGTTACTGCTGCGCGAGCTGATTGCGGCGATACTCCCCCTGCCGCTCCAGCATCCAGCCAGGATATTCCCGCGGCAGCGCGCTCACCGCATCAAGCTGCTGAAGCTCGTCTTCGCTGAGACGGATCCCGGTGGCGGCAATGTTGTCGTCCAGCTGTTCAACGCGTTTCGCGCCAATGATGACGCTGGTCACCGCCTTCTGGTGCAGCAGCCACGCCAGCGCGATTTGTGCGACGGAGACGCCCTTACTTTCGGCAATCACGCGCATCACGTCCACGCAGTCAAAGGCGCGATCTTTGTCCACCGGCGGGAAGTCGAACGCCAGACGGCGGCTACCGGCTTCGCTCTGCCCGTCGCGACCATATTTTCCGCTCAGCAGGCCGCCCGCCAGCGGGCTCCAGACCATCAGCCCGACGCCTTCGCTCTGCATCATCGGCACCAGCTCGCGCTCAAGATCGCGCCCGGCGATGGTGTAGTACGCCTGCAATGACGCAAAACGCGCCAGCCCCAGACGCTCGGAAATCCCGAGCGCTTTGGCTATCTGCCACGCCGCCCAGTTCGAGACGCCGATGTAGCGCACGTGGCCGTGCTGCACCAGGTTATCCAGCGCATACAGCGTCTCCTCAATCGGCGTGGCCGGATCGAAACCGTGAAGCTGATAGAGATCGATATGATCGAGCTGCAGGCGGCGCAGGCTCTCCTTCACGCTGCTGATGATGTGATAGCGTGAGCTGCCGCGCGAGTTCACTCCTGCCGTCCCGGTTTCGCCAAATACTTTAGTCGCAACCACCACGTTCTCGCGCGGGATTTTCAGGTTTTTCAGCGCCTGGCCGAGGATCGCCTCCGAGCGCCCTTCCGAGTAAACGTCCGCGGTATCGATAAAGTTGATCCCGGCATCCAGCGCACGGCCCACCAGCTGTTCTGCTTCGCTCTGCTGGAGCTGACCAATCTTGCCCCACATGCCGCCTTCTCCGCCGAAGGTCATGGTGCCGAGGCACAGTTCAGAAACAAACAGACCGGTGTTGCCCAGTTTTTGATAACGCATAAGATAATCCTCGCATGTCGATTGGGTACCCGATAGTTATACCCGCCCCTCAGCCATCGCGAATGTGGCGTTCCTGTCCGTTTCTTGCCCAATCCTCTGAATCTATCCGCGCGGGGCGTCGCCAAAGACGCTGTAGTCCGGGAGCTGCACCTGCTGATACGGCTCCCAGCCGCCGCCGAGCGCCTTGTAGAGCGCCACCAGATCGAGAGCGCTTTGTACCTGCGCCTGCGCGCGCTGCTGCTCGGCCTGCGCCAGCTGACGCTGGGCGTCCAGCACGTCGATAAAGCTGGCGATCCCCTGGCGGTAGCTGTCGCTGGCAAGATCAAAGGCGTTTTGCAGTGCGTCGATGGTTTTCGCGAGACCCGCCTCACGCTGCTGGTCGGTGCGATAGCTCACCAGGGCATTTTCGACATCGCCGAGCGCGGTGAGCACCGTCTGGCGATAGTCCAGTACCGCAGCGCCCTGCTGCGCGCGCGCCACCTTGACGCTGGAGACCAGTCGACCCCCCTGGAAAATCGGAATGGAAATCTGCGGGCCGAAGCTGTAGAAGTGGCTGCTCCAGTCGGTCAGCCAGCCGGATTCGCTGTTGCGCAGGCCAAACTGTCCGGAGAGGGTAAAGCTCGGGAACAGCTGGGCCACCGAGACGCCAATCTGCGCCGTGGCGGCATGAAGGTTGGCCTCCGCTTCGCGCACGTCCGGACGGCGGCGCGCCAGCGTGGACGGTATACCAGTCTGCACGATATCCGGCAGCGCGGGCATTGGCTGTGCGGATTGCAGCTCGCTATCCAGCGCCCCCGGCGGCTTGCCGAGCAGAATAGCCAGCCCGTTCATCGCCTGGCGTTCCTGGGCCTGATACTGCGGCAGCTGGGCTTCAAGATTGCCCAGCTGCGCCCGGGCGTTTTCCACGTCCATCTGCGGCGACAGCCCGCCGCGCTGGCGGCTTTCGGTCAGGTCCAGCGTCTGCTGCGCGCTTTTAATCTGGGTGTTCAGGGTAGCGATAATGCTCTGTGCCCCGCGCAGCTGGAGCCACGCGCGCGCCACTTCCGCTTCCAGCGACACCAGCGCATCGTTACGCTGTTCGATGGCGGCCTTCTGCTGCGCCTCGGCGGCTTCCACCTGACGGCGCACCTTGCCCCAGAGGTCGATTTCCCACTGGGCGTCGAAGCTGCCCTGATAAAGGTTAATCGGCTGCGTCAGCGGCCCCAGCGCGCCTCTGAGTTCAGGGTCGACATTATCCAGCTGGTCGTACACGCCGTGGGATTTTAGCTCCCCTTCCAGCCCGAGTTGCTGGCGCGTCGCCTGCAGATTGCCGTTCACCGACGGGAAAAATGCCCCGCCCGCCTGGTTAATCTGTTCACGCGCCCCGGCAATGCGCAGTACCGTTTGCTGCAGCGTCAGGTTTCCGGCGATGGCGCGTTCAACCAGACTGTCGAGCTGCGGCGAGCCGAAGGTTTTCCACCAGCGCGGATTGGTCGCGGCGGAGGTGGTTTGCGATTTTACCGCGCTGTCGCCCTTATCGTTCCAGTGCGTAACGGCGGGTGGCGCAGGCTGCTGGTAGTCCGGCCCGACGGCGCAGCCCACCAGCAGCATCATTATCATCAGGGGGTGTAAACGTCTGTGTATCATCAGTGTGCTCCTGCACTCCCCTCGCTCTTAACCGGCGAGAGCAACAAACAAAACGGAATCAATAGCAAGGCCACGGCGCTCAGAATGGTGAAGACGTCGATGTAGGCCAAAAAGCGGGACTGCTCGATCATCGTCTGGTACATCCGCCCGGTGGCAATCCCGGTCGGATCGCCCACCTGGGTGGTGAAGTTCTGGATCGCCAGGGCGCTTTCGCGAATCGCCAGCTGGAACTGCTCGTTAAACGGCGAGGCGTGGTAGGCAAGGTGCGCGCTGTGCGCCTGCGCGCGCTCGGTGATGGCCGCCGTCGAGAGCGAAATCCCGATGGATCCCGCCACGTTGCGGAACATGGTAAACAGCGCCGCCGCATCGGCGTTGAGCCGTCTCGGTATCGAGATGAAGGCGATGGTGGTGAGCGGCACAAACAGGAACCCCAGACCAATCGACTGGGCGCTGCGGAACAGCACCAGGGTTTCGAAGTCAATATCCGGCGTCAGCGTGCGCGACCAGAAGAACGACACCGCCAGGCAGGTAAAGCCAAAGGCAATGATCCAGCGCGTCTGCACCACCGGCATCAGCTTCAGTACCAGCGGGATGGTCAGCACGATCAGCACCGCGCCGGGCGAGAGCACCAGCCCGGACCAGGTGGCGGTATAGCCCAGATCCTGCTGCGCCAGCTGCGGGATCACCACCGAGCTGCCGTAGAGGATCATCGCCATCCCCGCCATCAGCAGGCTGGAGATCGCGAAGTTGCGGTCCTTCATGCAGTGCAGATCCACCACCGGCTTTTTGGCATACATCAGCCAGTAGATTGCGCCGATAATGCCGACCAGCGTCAGCACCGCGAAGGTGCGGATAAAGTTCGAGTAGAACCAGTCGTCATCCTCGCCCCGGTCGAGCATCACCTGCAAACAACCCAGACCGAGGGCGATCAGGCCGATCCCCGTCCAGTCGATGGTCAGCTTCTCTTTTGATTTGCTCTCCCACGGCGGATCTTCCAGCAGCTGGTAGATCGCCAGCACCGTCACAATCCCCACCGGGATGTTGATAAAGAACACCCAGCGCCAGGAGTAGTTGTCGGTGATCCAGCCCCCCAGCGTCGGGCCGAGCACCGGCGCGACGATAATCGCAATGGAGGAAAGCCCAAACGCTTTGCCCCTGTCCTCCGGCTTGAAGTAGTCAAGCAGCACCGACTGCTGGGTGGGCTGCAACCCGCCGCCAAAGAAGCCCTGCATCACGCGGAACAGGATGATTTGCCACAGCTCGGTGGCGATGCCGCACAGGAACGAGCAGATGGTGAACATCACGATGCAAATGAGGAAGAACTGCTTGCGGCCAAAGAGCCGGCTCAGGAACGCCGAGATGGGCAGCACGATGCCGTTCGCCACCAGGTAGCTTGTCAGTACCCAGGTGGATTCGTCGTAGCTGGCCGAGAGCGACCCCGCCACGTGCGGCAGCGCGACGTTGACGATGGTGGTGTCCAGAATTTCCATGAACACCGCCAGGGTGACGACAATCGCCACCGCCCACGGGTTACTGGCGGGCTTCCAGTTATCGTGGCTATGATCCGTCATTCCACGGTGACCTTCGGTTCAACCGACAGCCCCAGCGGCAGCGGCTTGTTCGGATCCAGACCTTTATCGATGACGATTTTTACCGGTACGCGCTGAACAATCTTCACAAAGTTACCGGTGGCGTTTTCCGACGGGAAGGCGGAGAAGCGCGAGCCGCTGCCCTGCTGGATGCTGTCGATATGGCCTTCAAGCTCCATATCCGGCCAGGCATCCACGGAGACGCTAACCTTATCGCCGGGCTTCATGCGCTCAAGCTGGGACTCTTTAAAGTTCGCCACCACCCACACGTTCGGGGAGACCAGCGAGAACAGCGCGGTGCCCGCCTGAACCAGCGTGCCGGGCTGCACGTTGCGTTTGGTGACAAAGCCGTCGAACGGGGCGCGGACTTCGGTGTAAGAGAGGTTCAGATTGGCCGTTTCCAGCTGTGCTTTCGCCTGTTCGACCTGACGCTCGCGGGCTTCGACGTTGGTCTCCTGCTGGCGGATTTGCAGCTGTACCTGCTCCGCCACTTCCAGCTGCGCCTGTGCGCTGGCAAGGCCAGCCTGGGCGCTGCGCAGCTGAGCGTTCGCAGAATCAATACTTTGCTGGGTGGTCGCGCGCGGGTCGACGCCGCGCTGGCGCCGGTACTCTGCCTGCGCGTTCGCCAGATCGGCCTGCGCTTTCAACACCTGCGCTTTGGCTTCGTCACGCTGGGCGGGATACTGCACTTTTGAGAGCGCCAGCTGCGCCTGGGCCTGATGCAGCTGCGCGATAGCCAGCCCAAGCTGAGCCTGAGCCTGATCGCGCTGGGCGGTGGTATCGCGAGGATCGATCACCACCAGCACATCCCCTTTCTTCACGCGCTGGTTATCCCGCACGCGAAGCTCGGTAACGTAGCCCGCCGTTTTGGGGGCAATGGTCACCACGTCGCCGTCGGTAAAGGCGTCGTCGGTGGTCTCTTCGTTGCGGGTTAAAAACCACCAGACCAGCGCCACGATCACCATCACGATGACCACGATGCCAAGGATAATTAACGGTTTTTTGCCCGGGCGTTTACGCTCGTTATTGTTTTTATCCTGCTCGTCAGCAGGTGGATTTTGTTCTTCTGCCATAATTCAGCAACGGTCCTGTCAGTGAGCGGCATCACACTATGCCGTTCACTAAAGCTAGGACGTTGCTATACATTTGCCAGGAAAAACTGACAAATTGCGCACTATATGAGAAGGAATAGTCCGAAACCGATCGCCGCAGCCCAGAGCAGCATCGGGATCGACCAGAGGTGGAAGCGCCACCAGATGCGACGGTCATTGGCCATGCGCAGGGCGATCAGGTTTGCCAGGGAGCCGGGCAGCAGCCCAAACCCACCGATGTTCACCGCCCAGGCCAGTAGCGTGTCCGGCGGAACGTAGTTAAGCAGCAGAATGGTGGCAGGCACGTTGCTGATAAACTGCGACAGGCCAATCGCCGTCAGCCACAGCCCCGGCTGCGACAGCGTGCTGACGCTGTGCAGAACGTTTTGCAGCACGGGAAGCTGAATAAGCAGATGCACGTCGATGAACATCGCCATAAAGACCAGCAGCAGCGTCCAGTCCACGCTCACCAGCACGCGCCGCGCCAGCACGACAAAGCCCGCGGCGACGAGCAGGACGCCCGCCAGCTCATACCTCAGCTCCAGGGCGAACAGAAAGACGATATACAGCCCGAGGCAGCTCCAGACCAGCCGCGGCTGCCACTGCGGGCCCGTGGTCCCGCTATGGTATTGCAGCTTTTTATCCGGAAACGCGAGCCAGCAGACCGCCAGCAGCGACAACATCATCACCAGCGCCAGAGGCGCCATCTGCCAGGTAAAGGCGGCGAATGACAGACCGGAACGTCCCCAGAGAAGAATATTTTGCGGGTTGCCGATGGGCGTCAACAGAGAACCGGCGTTAACGGCGAGCGCTTCAAAGATGATCAGTCTGCTGACCGGGATCTCGCAAAGCTTACGCAGGGTGAGCGTGAGGGGTACGATGATAAACAGCGCCACATCGTTGGTCAGAAACGTCGACAGCACCGCGGCGGAGAATACCATAAACAGGGCCAGCCTGCGCTCGGTGGCAAAACGGCGCACCATTTTGCGCCCCAGGACGTCAAAATAGCCGCTCAGCTCGACCCCTTTGGTCAGCATCATTAACCCGCTCAGGGTGATGATGGTGCGCCAGTCAATCGCCGCAGACCAGGCCTGTGGCGCAAACGGCACAAACAGGCTTAACCCGGCGCCAATGATTAATAAGAGATGGAAGAAACGATCGCGTGACAGGGCCTGCAGTCCAGGGATTTTCATTCAGCGGAGGGACCATATTTAAGGGTAAATTCGCGAAACTTCACCAGCGTCTCTTCGCTAACGTGGTGCTCCATTCCTTCCGCATCCCGACGGGCAATTTCCGGGCTGACGCCCAGCACCAGCAAAAAGTTCTCGACGAGCTGATGGCGCTCGCGGCTCTCCTGCGCAAGCTTCTCCCCTTCCGGCGTCAGAAACACGCCGCGCCAGGGGATCATTTCGATCAGGCCTACCGAGGCCAGACGTTTTAACATTTTAGCGACCGTCGGCTGCGAAACCCCGAGCCTGGCGGCCATATCGACCTGACGCGCTTCCCCAACCTCGCGGATCAGATCGGAAATCAGTTCAACATAATCATCAATCAGTTCACGCCGGTGCGCTTCACGGACCTGGCGAAAACCTTCGACATGTTCTTCAACATTCACCAGTTGCGTCGTTTTTTTAATGGTTGGCTTACCTGCGCGACGGTTCATTGTACTTCCTCATTGGGGTGACGCTTCCAGCGCCCGGTATCGAGAGCGCACATTGTAAACCATCCCTCCACAAGCACAAAAAATTAACGAAATAGCCATAGCTATACAATATAGCCTGTGCTATATCTGTATGTAATGCAGTCACCCTTCACGGATCGAAGGGATCAAACATCAGGAGGTCTCATGAACGAATTCAAGAGGTGCATGACCGTGTTTACCCACTCTCCTTTTAAAGTGCGCTTAATGCTGTTGAACATGCTGTGCGATATGTTTAACAACAAACCGCATCAGGACGACAAACCTTCCCACTAAGCGGCGTTGCGGTACGCCGCTTCATTTTTCTGTCACACTTCCGCTGTAAACTGACCAATTCCCGATAATTTTTGCGGATTTGCAGCCCCCTTCGCAAAACATCTGTTTAGCAACTGTTGACCTTAATTCACGCTCGCACTATCTTCTTGCAGCCCTGCACAATTTGCGGCTCGCTGAAGCGGACCTCTCATTCCCTTTCCACGCACTGTCCGGCAGGCTTTGACCCTTGGCGCCAGGGTGAGCACATGGCGTTTTTGTGATAGTGACCTATGAATGTAACCCTGATAGATACCATCGTTACCCGCAGCCGGGCCTTAAGCCCGTGGACGGGATTTTACTTTTTGCAGTCGCTGCTGATTAACTTTGCGCTCGGCTATCCCTTCAGCCTGCTTTATGCAGTGGCTTTCACCTGCATCCTGCATGTGCTGTGGCGAGCGGCCCCGCGCGTGCAGAAAGCGTTGGTAGGGGTCTGTTCGCTGATTGCTGCGATGTATTTCCCGTTTGGCCAGGCCTACGGCGCGCCAAACTTCAACACCCTGCTGGCGCTGCACTCCACCAATATGGAAGAGTCGACGGAGATCCTGACGATCTTCCCCTGGTACAGCTACGTCGTCGGCCTCTTTATCTTTGCGCTTGGCGTCATCGCGGTTCGTCGCAAAGCAGACGCGAAGAGATCATGGGGAAAAATGGAGTCTCTGTGCCTGGCGTTTAGCGTGGGGACGTTTTTCGTTGCGCCGGTGCAAAACCTGGCCTGGGGCGGCGTGTTCAAGCTGAAAGATACGGGCTATCCGGTGTTCCGTTTCGTTAAAGACGTCGTCGTGAACAATAAAGAGGTTCTCGACGAGCAGGCGCGCATGGCTGAACTTTCCAATATGAAAGACACCTGGAACGTGCTGGCGGTTAAGCCGAAATACCATACCTATGTGGTGGTGATTGGCGAGAGCGCACGTCGCGACGCGCTGGGCGCATTCGGCGGGCACTGGAATAACACACCGTTTGCCAGCTCTGTCAACGGCACCCTGTTTACCGATTATGTGGCGGCCAGCGGCTCGACGCAGAAATCGCTCGGCCTGACGCTGAACCGCGTGGTGGATGGCAAACCTCAGTTTCAGGATAATTTTGTCACGCTGGCCAACCGCGCCGGTTTTCAGACCTGGTGGTTCTCCAATCAGGGGCAAATTGGCGAATACGACACCGCCATCGCCAGTATTGCTAAGCGTGCTGACGAAGTGCAGTTCCTGAAGAGCGGCGATTTTGAAGCCGACAAAAACACCAAAGACGAGGCGCTGCTGAAGATGACGGCGCAGGTCTTTGCTACCCCGCGCACCCAGCCGCAGCTGATTGTTCTGCACCTGATGGGATCGCACCCGCAGGCCTGCGATCGCACTGGCGGTAAATACGCGGAGTTTGTGCAGTCGAAAGAGACCTCTTGCTATCTCTATACCATGACGCAAACCGACGAGCTGCTCAGCAAGCTTTACGATCAGCTGCGCAATACGGGCGAAAGCTTCTCTGTGGTCTATTTCTCTGATCACGGGCTGGCGTTTAAAGAGCGTGGCAAAGAAGTGCAGTATCTGGCGCACGACGACCAGTTCCAGCAAAATTTCCAGGTGCCGTTTATGGTGCTGTCGAGTGATGATAAAACGCATCGCGTTATCAAAGCGCGGCGCTCGGCGAATGATTTCCTGCAGTTCTTCTCGCAGTGGACGGGGATTAAGGCCAAAGAGATAAAAAATGATTACCCGTTTATCTCCAACAAGAAAGCGCCCCCAGTGTACGTTACCAACTTCAAGTTACAGAAAGTTGACTATAACCATCTGGGTACCGATATTTTTGATATTAAGAGTAAGTAAGCTGTGCGGTCTCGTGCGGTCTGATGCCCTCACCCTGACCCTCTCCCACAAGGAGAGGGAAAAAGCTAAAAAAAAATCCGCCACATTGGGCGGATTTTTTATTAGCTCACCGAAGTGATTAGAAGCGGTAACCTACGCCCGCGATCCAGGTGCCAACGTCAACGTTGCGGATACGGCTCTGCTCATAGGAGAAGTCCAGAGCCACGTCCTGGATTGGGTTGAACTGCAGGCCTGCGCCATAGGAGAAGCCGTAGTCGCTGTTGCTTGCAGTGCGGTTCAGACCCTGGTTTTCGGTCTGCTGGAATTTACCGTAGCCAACACCTACAACACCGTAGATGCTCGCCCAGTCGTTCAGACGGTAAGCTGGACCAGCAGTGATACCGTAGTACTGGCCTTTGTTGTATGCGCCGTTTTCAGTACGATCTTTCTCGGTGTAGGTGAAAGAACCGATCACGCCCAGCGGGTTGTTATCCTGCTCGTAACGATACTTCAGGTTGAAACCGTTGGTTTTGTTCATCACGCCCTGCATATCGCTCTGAGCGTAACCACCAGTTACAGTAGAAGTAGCAGCTACAGCGGTACCTGCGGAAACAGCCAGTACAGCGGCCAGTGCTGAAAGACATGCAATTTTTTTCATAACCACCTCAAATGTGCTTCAAGTAAGTCCGTAAGTTTTAAATATATCAAAAAAATTTGCGAAACTCTTTGTGATTCGTGATGTCTAATGAGGCCTTTCCTGTAACAGAACGTTTCCAACCTCAGCTAACTCTTTCAAATCACATGCGATTTTTCCTACTAAACGCCCATATTGCGCGTCTGCGCCGTTACATTCATCCAGATTATTCCTAATCTTTCAGGTGATAAATCCACCAGCGCTTAACCATTTTACGGATTTCACGGGTCTTTTTTTTCAACGTAGTCTCAACCGTAGCTGTATATTTCCTTTACACTGCAACCTTTACTCCACTTGACATTAGCTGACAGGAGAAAGGATGCCTGGGTTTTCCCGCACGTCGTCGGTCTGGTTGCCGGTAGCCGTCATACTTATTGCCATGTTGTCCATCCAAAGCGGTGCTTCGCTGGCAAAATCGCTTTTTCCACTGGTGGGTGCGCCCGGGGTAACAGCCCTGCGTATCGTGCTGGGAACGGCGATACTGGTCGTCATCTTCAAACCCTGGCGTCTGCGCTTCAAAAAAGAGCAACGTCTCCCCCTGCTTTTTTATGGTCTGTCCCTCGGGGCAATGAACTATATGTTCTACCTCTCCATCCAGACCATCCCGCTGGGGATTGCCGTCGCGCTGGAGTTTACCGGCCCGCTGGCGGTCGCGCTTTTCTCGTCACGTCGTCCGGTGGATTTTATCTGGGTCGTGCTGGCCGTTCTGGGCTTATGGTTCCTGCTGCCGCTCGGCCAGAATGTCTCTGAGATTGATCTCACGGGCGCAGCGCTGGCGCTGGGAGCAGGAGCCTGCTGGGCTGTCTATATACTCACCGGGCAGCGAGCGGGTGAAGAGCATGGCCCGGCAACGGTCGCCCTGGGTTCCGTGATTGCGGCTATCGTTTTTGTGCCGATCGGTATGGCGCAGGCCACGGAGTCTATCTGGCAATGGTCAGTCATGCCCATCGGGCTGGCGGTCGCTATTCTTTCAACGGCACTCCCCTATTCTCTGGAGATGATTGCCCTGACGCGTCTGCCGACGCGCATATTTGGCACTCTGATGAGCATGGAGCCCGCCCTTGCGGCGATCTCCGGGATGGTGTTCCTGGGCGAAACGCTGACGTTTACCCAGACGCTGGCGCTCTGCTCAATTATCGCGGCGTCAATGGGGTCAACGCTCACCATGCGCCCTGAACCTAAAGTTGAGAAAATCGACATCGGCTAATGCCATATATTCTGCATGGCTTCACGGCCATGCAGAATAAAGGCCAGAATGCCATCCGTTATAATTTCTTACATAGTTTGTCATATAACCGAAATATCCTTCCCCACCCATTCCCCTCCAGGCGAATTAAGATTGATCTGTATCAATTTTAAAATTATCTATTAATTTCAATGAATTAAATTATCAACCTCCTTCTTGCTATTAAACCGATAGGCACAGCCAGACCGCAGAGAAAAAATCCGGTGCTATACTTAGTTCCGTAATTACCTGGGACATAAACATCAAGAGGATATGAGATTATGAGTACCGCTAAACTGGTGAAAACGAAAGCGTCTAATCTGCTTTATACCCGTAACGATGTATCGGATAGCGACAAAAAAGCGACCATTGAGTTGCTGAATCGCCAGGTGATCCAGTTCATCGATCTTTCGCTGATCACCAAACAGGCCCACTGGAATATGCGCGGTGCAAACTTCATTGCCGTCCATGAAATGCTGGATGGCTTCCGCACAGCACTGGTGACACACCTCGATACGATGGCTGAACGTGCCGTTCAGCTGGGTGGTGTCGCGCTTGGGACCACGCAGGTGATCAACAGCAAAACGCCGCTGAAAAGCTACCCGCTGGATATCCACACTGTTCAGGATCACCTGAAAGAGCTGGCGGACCGCTACGCGATTGTGGCCAATGACGTGCGCAAAGCGATTAGCGAAGCCAAGGATGAAGATACCGCAGACATCTTCACCGCCGCATCCCGCGACCTGGATCAGTTCCTGTGGTTTATCGAATCTAACATCGAGTAATCCATAAGACTTTCCTGTCAAACCCTCGCCTCTGGTGAGGGTTTTGCACATTTATGGTGCACAGTTTTTGCCTGAGACGGTGCAAAAGTGAATAAATTGTAATAATCACCTCACACAACCGTTAATGGAAGATTGTTTTTTCGTCAGAATTTACGCTTAATATCTCCCCGTCAGTTGACCCAAACGAAGCGCACCAAAATGGTGCTCCATGCTGGTGCAACACGACATCATTGCCACGCTTTTTGTGCAATGTATGATTTCATCCCCTTTGTAAAACAACAGCTTGTAAAGTTGGCACGATTTTTTCATTGTGCCAGTCGTTCTCGCAGGGGATCGCCCCGTGGATATAAAAGGAAATGCTATGAAGTCTGTATTAAAAGTTTCACTGGCTGCACTTACCCTGGCTTTTGCGGTGTCCTCTCAGGCTGCCGACAAACTGGTTGTGGCGACCGACACGGCGTTCGTTCCGTTTGAATTCAAACAGGGTGACAAATACGTTGGTTTTGATGTTGATCTGTGGGCCGCTATCGCCAAAGAACTCAAACTGGACTACACCCTGAAGCCGATGGACTTCAGCGGCATCATCCCGGCGCTGCAAACCAAAAACGTCGATCTGGCGCTGGCGGGCATCACCATTACCGAAGAACGTAAAAAAGCGATCGACTTCTCTGACGGCTACTACAAAAGCGGCCTGCTGGTGATGGTCAAAGCGGATAATAACGACGTAAAAAGCGTGAAAGACCTCGACGGTAAAGTGGTGGCAGTGAAAAGCGGCACCGGTTCCGTGGATTACGCGAAAGCGAACATCAAAACCAAAGACCTGCGCCAGTTCCCGAACATTGACAACGCGTATATGGAACTCGGCACCAACCGTGCTGACGCTGTTCTGCACGACACGCCGAACATCCTGTACTTCATTAAAACGGCTGGTAACGGCAAGTTCAAAGCCGTGGGCGACTCTCTGGAAGCTCAGCAGTACGGTATCGCGTTCCCGAAAGGCAGCGACGATCTGCGCACGAAAGTTAACGGCGCACTGAAAACGCTGAAAGAGAACGGCACTTACAACGAAATCTATAAAAAATGGTTCGGTACTGAGCCTAAATAATTTTACCTGAATTCAGGTTTATAGCGCCCGGCGGCGCTCACGCTGGCCGGGCCTACATTTTTCGTTTTTCACCACGGTATACAGGAATACATCATGCAGTTTGACTGGAGCGCCATCTGGCCTGCCATTCCACTCTTGCTTGAAGGCGCTAAAATGACCCTGTGGATTTCGGTCCTGGGTCTGGTAGGTGGGTTGATTATCGGTCTTGTCGCCGGTTTCGCCCGCACCTACGGTGGCTGGATTGCAAACCACATCGCACTGGTTTTCATCGAAGTGATCCGCGGCACCCCGATTGTCGTGCAGGTCATGTTTATCTACTTCGCCCTGCCAATGGCCTTCACCGACCTGCGCATCGATCCGTTCAGCGCGGCCGTCGTGACCATTATGATCAACTCGGGCGCCTACATCGCGGAAATCACCCGCGGGGCGGTGCTGTCGATTCATAAAGGTTTCAGCGAAGCCGGTCTGGCATTAGGTCTTTCTCGTCGCGAAACGATCCGTCACGTTATTCTCCCGCTGGCGCTGCGCCGCATGCTGCCGCCGCTGGGTAACCAGTGGATCATCAGCATTAAAGATACATCGCTGTTCATCGTTATCGGCGTGGCCGAACTGACCCGTCAGGGCCAGGAAATTATTGCAGGCAACTTCCGCGCGCTGGAAATCTGGAGTGCGGTCGCCGTCGTTTATCTGATCATTACGCTGGTACTGAGCTTCGTTCTGCGCCGTCTTGAAAGAAGGATGAAAATCCTGTGATTGAATTTAAAAACGTCTCCAAGCACTTTGGCCCAACCCAGGTGCTGCACAATATCGATCTGAATATCAAGCAGGGTGAAGTGGTGGTGATTATCGGGCCTTCCGGTTCCGGTAAATCGACCCTGCTGCGCTGCATCAACAAGCTGGAAGAGATCACCAGCGGCGATCTGATCGTTGACGGTCTGAAGGTAAACGACCCGAAAGTGGACGAGCGTCTGATTCGTCAGGAAGCGGGCATGGTGTTCCAGCAGTTCTACCTGTTCCCGCACCTGACGGCGCTGGAAAACGTGATGTTTGGCCCAATGCGCGTGCGCGGTGCCAACAAAGCGGCGGCGGAAGCGCTGGCAAAAGATCTGCTGGCGAAGGTTGGCCTGGCGGAGCGTGCGCACCACTACCCTTCCGAGCTCTCCGGTGGCCAGCAGCAGCGCGTGGCGATTGCCCGCGCGCTGGCGGTGAAACCGAAGATGATGCTGTTTGATGAGCCGACGTCCGCACTCGACCCGGAGCTGCGCCACGAGGTGCTGAAAGTCATGCAGGATCTGGCGGAAGAAGGGATGACGATGGTGATCGTGACCCACGAAATCGGCTTTGCTGAGAAAGTGGCTTCCCGCCTGATCTTTATTGATAAAGGCCGCATCGCCGAAGACGGTAACCCGCAGGAATTGATCGCGAATCCGCCTAGCCAGCGTCTGCAGGAGTTCCTGCAGCACGTCTCCTGATCCCTCGCTACATACCGAGCCGGGCTTGCCCGGCTTTTTTACGCCAGATTGTTCCCAAAAACTCCCCTCCGCCTCTCGCCCTCTATACTTATCATTTTGCACGATATTTTTGTCGGAGGACGCCGTGCCGTGGATCCTGCTGCTGTTGATAAGCCTGTTTAGTACGCCATCGCTCGCCGTGGCAATCCCCGGCGTCACCACCGGAGCAACTGCTACTCAGCAAAATACGCCGCCTCCGGAGCCGGATGCAGAACAAAAAAAAGCGGCCTATAGCGCACTTGCCGACGTCCTTGAGAATGACACCTCCCGGCAGGAGCTGATCGATCAGTTGAGGAAGGTGGCCGCCACGCCGCCTCAGGATCCGGTTCCGACCATTACGCCACCGCAGATCGAAGAGGAAAAGACGGTACTGGAAAACGTCACCGACATCAGCCGTCGCTACGGGGAAGCCCTGTCGTCACGTTTTGCCCAGCTCTATCGAAATCTTGTTGGCACCTCGCATAAACCTTTTAATCCCCACACCTTCACCGCAGCCGCCACGCAGTTTGCGATTCTGGCGGGTGCCGTGTTCATTTTTTACTGGCTGCTGCGCCTGTGCGCCTGGCCGCTCTACCGGAAGATGGGCCACTGGGGACGGAAAAAAAATCAGCATAAAAGCAGCTGGCTGCACCTCCCGGCCATGATTACCGGAGCGTTTATCATCGATTTACTGCTGCTGGCCCTGACGCTGTTTGTCGGTCAGGTGCTGGCGGACCACCTCAATACGGGCAACAAAACCATTGCCTTCCAGCATGCGCTCTTCCTGAATGCGTTTGCGCTCATCGAATTTTTTAAAGCGGTGCTGCGCGTCATCTTTTGCCCGCGCGTGCCTGAACTTCGCCCTTTCAACATCAACGACGACAGCGCGAAATACTGGGCCGTGCGGCTAAGCGTGCTCAGCGGGCTGATAGGATACGGCCTGCTGGTTGCCGTGCCGATTATCTCCAACCAGGTCAACGTGCAGTTTGGCGCGCTGGCGAACGTGCTGATTATGCTCTGTATTACCGTCTGGTCTCTGTACCTTATCTTTCACAATAAAAGGACGATCACCGAGAGTCTGCTGCATCTGGCCGACCGTTCCCTCTCTTTCTTCAGTCTGTTTATCCGCGCCTTCGCGCTGGTGTGGCACTGGCTGGCAAGCGCGTATTTTATTGTGCTGTGCTTCTTCTCGCTGTTCGACCCGGGAAACAGCCTGAAATTTATGATGGGGGCGACGTTTAAAAGCCTGGCAATTATCGGCATCGCGGCGTTTGTGTCCGGGCTGTTGTCCCGCTGGATCTCGAAAACCATCACCCTGTCGCCGCAGGTCCAGCGTAATTATCCGGAACTGCAAAAACGGGTGAACGGCTGGATGTCGGTATCGCTTAAGGTGGCGCGCATTCTTACCGTCTGCGTGGCGATCATGCTGCTGCTGAATGCGTGGAGCCTGTTTGATTTCTGGAACTGGCTGCATAACGGCGCAGGCGAGAAGACCGTCGATATTTTAATTCGTATCGCGCTGATTCTGTTCTTCTCCGCCGTCGGCTGGACGCTGCTGGCGAGCCTTATCGAGAACCGTCTGGTATCGGATATTCACGGTAGACCGCTCCCCAGCGCACGGGCCCGCACATTGCTGACGCTGTTCCGCAACGCGCTGGCGGTGATCATCAGCACCATCACCATCATGATTGTGCTATCGGAAATCGGCGTGAATATCGCCCCGCTGCTGGCAGGTGCAGGCGCGCTGGGGCTGGCGATCTCTTTCGGCTCGCAAACGCTGGTTAAGGATATTATTACCGGCATCTTTATCCAGTTTGAGAACGGGATGAACACAGGGGATCTGGTGACCATCGGGCCGCTGACCGGTACCGTGGAGCGGATGTCGATTCGCTCGGTAGGCGTGCGTCAGGATACAGGGGCATATCACATCATTCCCTGGTCATCGATCACTACCTTCGCTAACTTTGTGCGCGGCATTGGCTCCGTTGTGGCCAACTACGATGTGGATCGTCATGAGGATGCCGACAAAGCGAAGCAGGCGCTGCGGGATGCGGTCAGTGAACTGATGGAAATGGAGGATATTCGCGGGCTGGTGATTGGCGAACCGTCGTTTGCCGGCATCGTTGGGCTGACCAACACGGCGTTCACCCTGCGCGTGTCGTTCACCACCCAGCCGTTGAAGCAGTGGACGGTGCGCTTTGCCCTCGACAGCATGGTGAAAAAGCACTTCGATCTGGCGAACGTGCGAACGCCGGTGCAGACGTATCAGGTATTGTCGCCGCCCGCCTCGCCGCTCCCTCCGCAGGAGCCGACGCTGTAACCGAGCCGGGTGGCGGCTTTGCCCTAACCGGCCTACGGCGGGATACTATTTGCGACGTTTGTTATCGTCCATAAACGACCAGGCGATAAAGCGGCTCTGCTTCTGGCCCTGCGCCATCTCTTTTTTCACCACTTTTACGGCACCCGCTTCGCTCAGCGCGCGGTAGAGCGGCGGCAGGTTATCCCCGCGGGAAACCAGCGTCGTGAACCACTTCACCTGACGGCCAAACTGTTGGCTTTCCGCAATCATGCGCAGGATGAAGGCAACTTCACCGCCCTCGCACCACAGCTCCTGCTGCTGCCCGCCGAAGTTCAGCGCGGCGTCTTCCGCCTGACCGAGGTTGCGGCGTTTACGTTCGCTGCCCGCGCGAGCCGCTGCCGCCGAATCATGAAACGGCGGATTGCACATCGTAGCGTCATAGCTTTCGTTTTTATGAATTATGCCGTTGAAGATGGAAGCCGCCTCTTTCTGACGACGCAGACGAATGGAACGGCTCAGGCCAGGGTTCGCGCTGATAATCGCCTGCGCGCTGGCAAAGGCCTCGGCGCCGATTTCGCTCCCGGTAAAGCGCCAGTGATATTCATGTACGCCAATCAGCGGGTAAATCAGGTTTGCCCCGGTGCCTATATCCAGGATGGAAGCCTGCTGCGGTACAGCGCCGTCACGATCTTCGGCAAGCAGATCGGCAAGGTGATGAACGTAATCAGCGCGGCCCGGCACAGGGGGGCAGAGAAAGCCTTCCGGAATATCCCAGTGAGCCACACCGTAAAAATGCGCCAGCAGGGCTTTGTTCAGCGTTTTCACCGCCTGCGGATCGGCAAAATTGACGGTCGGCTCACCCGCTGGGGTCTGGACAATATAGTCCTGCAGCGCAGGGCAGCTCTGGCACAGGGCGTTCATGTCGTAGCGGCTGCGGTGGCGATTTCGTGGGTGCAATCCCGGCTTTTGGGAAGTCATGGCGTTCTCCTTTAAACAGCGGCGTAAGATACCCTCTGCTGGCCCAGCGGTAAATCTTTCTCTGCGGCGCTTAAAAAAACACCGTAAATCAAACACCTCTACGTCTATGATCTGTCAGCGAATCTTCAGTTTTTATCGTTCAAAAAATAAGCAGATCATCATCAAATATTTGCGCTAAGTCACACTCGTCAGGCTTCTAAACTTAAAGGGAATCACCTGTTGTTTCCTCATGAGGATGTGATTATGAAAAAGTACCTGACCCTTGCTGTTATCGCCGGCGCCCTGGCAACGGCTTCATTTTCTGCGATGGCCGTTCAGTCACTGAATGAAAGTACCGATACTAGCCAGCTGCGTCCGGCGGGCACCGTCTCGGTAAGTCGCGCAAGTAACCTGGACGATCTGCAGAATAAACTGGCCGAAAAAGCCCGCCAGGAAGGTGCGAAAGGCTTTGTCGTGAACTCCGCTGGCGGAGATAACCATATGTACGGCACAGCAACCATCTATAAATAATTTTTTTCCTCCACAACAAGACTGCATCTGCCCGCCGGATGCAGTTCATTTCCGCTTTATCTTGATTGTTCATTTTTTAACCCCATATTAAAAGCAGGGTATAAACCGATTTCAGGAGGATGCCATGGCTTCCGGTTGGGCGAATGACGACGCCGTTAACGAACAGATCAACAGTACCATTGAAGATGCGGTTGCGCGCGCTCGCGGTGAGATTCCGCGCGGCGAAAGTTTGAAGGAGTGCGAAGAATGCGGAGAGCCGATCCCGGAGGCGCGGCGTAAAGCCATTCCAGGCGTAAGGTTATGCATTACCTGCCAGCAGGATAAAGATTCAAAAAATGCGTCACATTCAGGTTATAATCGCAGAGGATCGAAAGATAGCCAGTTACGCTGACTCTCCTTTACCTAAGTTAACCCTGCCTGCACTTACCTTTACGCTCACGGTTTTTAGCGAACCGCGTAGCAAAATGTGCCCTTCATCTTTCTTCTGTAAAGCGCATCCACAAGAAGTGTAAAGCGCTGGTTTGAATTTATTAATATTCAATAAGTTATTTGTCATTCAATTTTTTTGACCGATCACGTCAATTCTCTTCGATTTTATCCCTCAGGAAAAAACGTGATACTTATCACATCGACGGAACATCGTCCCCTTAACAGAAAACACCTGCGAGAGATTAATTATGAAAACCATCAAATATGCTGTAGCTGCTGTTGCCCTGTCCGCTCTGTCTTTCGGCGCATTCGCCGTAGAGCCTGTTTCATCCACTCAGGCCCAGAGCATGAATAAAATCGGTGTGGTAAGTGCAGAAGGCGCGACCACGCTGGACGGCCTGGAAGCCAAGCTGGCTGAGAAAGCCGCTGCTGCCGGTGCAAGCGGATACACCATCACCTCCGCTAACACCAATAACAAGCTGAGCGGTACTGCGGTTATCTACAAATAATCGCCTGAAATGAATGCTGTACCCTCGCCAAACCCTCTGGTGAGCTGCTCCAACCCTCATTGACCCTGTTGTTTGTTACCCTTGCTTGCCCGTCCGCCACTGGACGGGCTTTTTTTTGCTTAAAACGACTGTGCCACCCGCTGTAACCCCGCTTCCACCGTCTCTACCTCCCCTGTCGCCAGCAAGCAGCAGGCCATTTGCAGTTTGATCGACTGTGGGACCGGCACATTTCCGGCCAGGCACTGCGTAATCCAGTGCGCGGTAACCTGCGGATCTTTTGACTCCGGCAGAATCACATCGCTGTTTTCTTCCCCGCGCTCAAGCACAACGCGCGTACCGATAGAATCGATCAGCATCAGCTGTGGGCAACGCTGCGGGTTGGCGTACACCTCCCCTTCTGTTCCGTGCATCAGCAGTGCGCGTCCACCGATTTCGGCAAAGAACTGACCGACGCGCGTCACGTACTCCGGATGAGAAACACTGGAAAGGCGCAGTGCGGCATCCTCAGCAAACGGCGTTGCCAGCTTCGCCAGGGTGTGCGCACTGTTACGCACGCCCATGCGCCAGCGCATGTCCAGCTGCTTTTCCAAAGGCGGGCAGAGCGCACGAACGGGAATATAGACCGGCTGGTTCCCCTCCAGCTTTGCCTGCGCCTGGCCGGCATGGAGGGTCGGTTCAATGCCCAGCAGTTCAAAGATGGTTTCTGTCAGTACGCGCGTGGGATCTTCGCTGACCCCATGTACCACCACAGGGAACCCCAGCTTATGTAACAATATCGCCAGCAGCGGCGTCAGGTTTGCCTGCTTGCGCGCCCCGTTATAGCTCGGGATCACAATCGGCATCGGTTTTGCCACTGGCGGTGTTAAGCGCAGCGTTTGCGCCTGCATCGCCTCGTAGAAACCACGCATCTCCGCTTCGCCTTCGCCTTTGATACGCAGCGCAATCAGGATGCCGCCCATTTCCAGGTCCGGTACCTCGCCGTTGAGCATACGGGTGTAAAGCGCGCGAGCGGTTTCATGGTCCAGGTCGCGGGCGTGGTTTTTCCCGCGTCCTACCTCTTTGATAATTTTGCGATAATCCACGACATTCCTCCTGACAGCCTATCTTGTTAACACTATAGCCCTGATGAATGGCTATCCGTTAGTTTTTTATCCCTTAAGACAACCTTCTGTTTTAATAGAAAAAAATAAACACAAGCTTTTTTTCAATTATTTGTGATTTCTATAGCAGATTCGTATTCATACATTTTTTGATTAAATAACCAGCGGAAAGTCATTAAGGGTCAACGGTGAAAACGTCCAGGCAACGCTCTCACCCGAAACATATCAGGATTTGCTATGAACAAGGTTGCTTTAGGTTTAATCATCGCCGCAGCGGTGGGATGTTCTGCATCCACGTTTGCGGCAACGAACGGTGAAGGGCAAATAAACTTCACCGGCGAAATTATCGATTCTGCTTGCCAGGTCGTAAATGGATTAAGTAATCCATTAAATGTACAGCTGGGGAAAGTGTCTAAAACGGTATTTACCGGTGCAGGCTCTACCAGCACCTTAACGAAGTTTGATATTCAGTTAACGAATTGTCCTGACACGGTCACCTCCGCCGCCATTAACTTTGGCGGAACACCGGATGCGAATAACAATTCGACGCTTGCCTTAACGCCAGATACCGATGCGGCGACAGGGGTGGCGATTCAGCTGGTGGATGCCTCGCAGCAGCCTGTCAGCCTGTATACGCCGTCTCAGCAGTATCAGTTAACCTCCGGCACGGCGGTTAACGATCTGGAGTTCGGCGCACGCTATATCCAAACCGGCCCGGCAATTACCGCAGGCCCTGCTAACTCCGTTTCAACCTTCACCGTTATTTATAACTGATCTTATCAATCCGGGGATATTAATGCTTTCGCGAGCATTAATATCTTCTCTATTCATTGAGAAATCTTTATGCGCCACGGTTATTTACTGAGCACGCTTTTACTGGTAGCAACTGCTTCACATGCTGGGGTCATTATTAACGGCACCCGACTGGTCTATCAGGGAGATAAAAAGGAATCTTCTCTTGGTCTTTCAAATCCAGATGCGACGGATTATCTGGTGCAGTCCTGGGTTGATTCCGGCGGTAAAAACCTGGCCAAAGCCCCGTTCCTGATCACCCCGCCGCTTTTCCGTCTGGATGCGCACGAAGATAACGTTCTGCGCGTGGTGCGTACGGGCGGAAATTTACCGGAAGACAGGGAATCCCTGTACTGGTTGAACATTAAAGCAATCCCTTCCTCAAAACACGTTGAGGGGGTAAATACGCTGCAAATCGCCATTAATACTCGAATTAAATTACTGTATCGCCCGTCTGCGGTAAAAGGCAGACCAGAAGATGTGGCGGATAAACTTGAATGGCGCCGCGAAGGGAACGACCTCGTGGTGAATAATCCCACCCCGTTTTATATGAATTTCCAGGCGGTCACCCTGAATGGTCAAAAAGTGACGAAAGCGACCTGGGCCGTGCCAAAAACAGAAACGCATTTTGCCATACCGGGTAATGTCAGAGGCTCGAACGTGACGTATTCCATTATTACTGATTACGGCAGCATCAGCCATAACTGGTCGAAATCCGTTCATTAATACTTTTCCCCGATAATAAAATAATCATGTACAGCCATAAAAAGCCGTTCACCTGCCGATTGTCGTCATTGCTGGTCATTCTTTTTGGCCTGGCAATGGCGATCTTTGCGCAGCAGGTTATGGCTGATGATTATTTTAACCCTGCCCTGCTGGATATTGATAATCCCCAGCAGGGTAAAACCGATCTGTCCATCTATGAAAAAGGGCCAGGTCAGGCGCCGGGGAAATATGAAGTCGCGGTATTTATCAATAATAATAAAATTGATACCCGCAACGTGACCTTTACGCTTCAGAAAGATTCGCAGGGCAACAGCACGCTGCAGCCTTGCTTTAGCCTTGAGGAATTAAAAAGCCTCGGCATCAAAACCAAAAAATTTCCGCAGCTGATGGCCAAAGGCCAGTGTGCTGATTTACATGTCATTCCTTCGGCATCCGCCACCTTTCGCGTTCGCAACCAGCAGCTGCTGATGAGCATCCCTCAAACGGCGCTGGGCCAGGTACCTCGCGGTTACATTGACCCGAAAGAGTTTGACGAAGGGATCACTGCGGGCCTGCTTAATTACAGCGCCAATGCCAGCCACAGCCGCGCGCGACAGCACGGTGAGCAGGATAACAGCAGCCAGTACGTAAACCTGCGCCCAGGCCTGAACGTTGGCGCATGGCGCATTCGCAACTATTCCACCTGGAATCGCAGCACCACGGGCCATGAGGAGGAGCAGAAATTCACCTCCGTTTATACCTATGCGCAACGCGATATCGTGGCAATGAAAAGCGACATCACCGTCGGCCAGAGCTCATCCCCTGCCGACGTGTTTGACAGCGTTCCCTACACCGGGGTGGAGCTGAAATCCGACAGCGACATGCTGCCGGACAGCGAGAAAGGCTACGCGCCGATTATCCGCGGCACAGCCCACAGTAACGCGCTGGTGGTGGTTCGCCAGAACGGCTACGTCATTTATCAGAACACGGTCGCGCCGGGTGCCTTCGAAATTAACGATCTCTACCCCACCGGCAGCAGCGGCGACCTGCAGGTTACCGTGAAAGAGACCGACGGCAGCGAAAGCCATTTTGTCGTGCCGTTTGCCTCCGTGCCGGTCTTGCAGCGTGAAAAAAACCTGCGCTACAGCGTGACCGCCGGGCGTTATCGTTCCTATGACAACGATGTCGAAAAGACCCCGTTTGCCCAGGGCAGCGCCATCTACGGTTTACCCTACGGTATCACCGCCTACGGCGGCGTTCAGCAGAGCAGCCATTATCAGTCTCAGGCGGTGGGCGTCGGGAAAAACATGGGCGATTTAGGCGCCTTCTCCATTGACGTCACTCGCGCCAAAGCCCTGCTGAAAAAACAGCAGGCCAGCAAAGGCCAGTCGTGGCGCGTGCGCTACAGCAAAGATATCGCCCAGTCAGGCACCAACTTCTCGCTGGCCGGCTACCGCTATAACAGCAAAGGGTTTTACACCCTGGAAGACACCATGGAGTCGTATACCCGCTCTGACGACTGGTCTGAACCGCAGCAGCGCCGCGCCCGTACCGAAGCCACCGTCGACCAGACGCTGCCGGAAGGCTGGGGTTCCCTAACCCTGAGCATGGTGAAAGAAACCTACTGGAGCCAGAGCCAGAACATAACGTCCATGAGCGTCAGCTACAACAACAGCTGGCATGGGGTGAGCTACAGCCTCAGTTACAGCATGAACAAAAACACCCAGGACAGCGATGAAGACGGCAATGAGGTGACGAACGACAACCAGTTCGCGCTGAGCGTCTCGGTGCCGCTGGACCACTGGATGCATAACACCTGGGCCACCTACAACCTGAACAATACCAAAGACGGTACGACGCAGAATATCGGCCTGAACGGCACCGCGCTGAAGGAAGACAACCTGAACTGGAATGTTCAGGAAGGGCTGAGCAGCACCGGCAGCGGTAACTCCATCAGCATAAACGCCGATTACAAGGCAACCTATGGCGAAGCGAGCGCAGGGGTCAGTCAGGACAAATATCAGCAGACCGTTAACGTTGGGTTGCAGGGCGGCGTGGTTGCCCATGCGAATGGCATCACCCTGAGCCAGCCGCTCGGTGAGACCATCGCGCTGGTGAAAGCGCCGGGCACGCACGGGACGCATATCACTAATCAGACCGGCGTTGAAACCGACTTCCGCGGCTACACCGTTGTCCCGTTTGTGACCGCGTATCGCCACAACACCATTGCGCTGGATACCGAAACGCTGCCGGACAATGCCGACGTCACCCACGCCGCGCAGGTCGTCACCCCAACTCGCGGGGCCGTGGTGCGCGCCAGCTTTAACACCCGCGTGGGCAACCGCGTGCTGATGACGCTGACGCACAACGGCAAACCGCTGCCGTTCGGCGCGACGGTCACCACAGAGGATAAGGACAGCGAATTTATTGTCGGTAATGACGGCCAGACCTATCTCTCGGGTCTGCCGCAGCAGGGGCATCTCGCCGTTTCCTGGGGACAGGACGCGAGCGAGCACTGCATCGCTGACTATGCGCTAACGGATGAGAAAGAGAAAACCAGCATCATTAACGCTGCCGCGCAGTGTCACTGATCCACCGTTCAGGCTAACGATTATGCAAATGATTAAACAGTGCTTTTTCTTACTGATTCTCGGCACCGCCGCGTTATTTATGCCGCACGCAAAGGCCACCTGTTCCACGCCGGATATGCCGAAGATGATTAACGTCGCCTCGATTTCAGTTCCGACCACGCTTGCGGTGGGCGAAACCATTCCCGGCACGGAACAGACTGCGCATGTTGCGGGGCACTGCGATCAATCCATCGACAGCGGGCTGGAAATCGTCGCCTGCTATTACGGTACCGGCGCTGAAATCCCCGGCATGAAGGGTGTCTATGATTCCGGCGTACCAGGCATCGGTATCGCGCTGATGAATGACAAAGGGCAGCGAATCAGCGGTGCAGGTGGCATTCAGTGCGACTCGCGCGCCATGCCCATTGGTTATGTCTCAGATGACGGGCAACTGTCCTTCAATTTTGATGTGACGCTGGAACTGGTTAAAACCAGTAGCGAAGTGACGTCCGGTACGCTGGTGCAATCACAAACTGAATTTGGCATCGGCGTCTTCGGTCATGAAGGGATCGGCTCGCCAAACCATATCGCTTACGCCGGAAACATCAACCTGCAAACCGTCACATGTTCTGTGCTGCCAAAAAACCTCACCATCGACCTGGGCGATTTCCCGGTGAGCGACTTTATTGGCGTGGGCACGCTCTCACAACCTGCTCAGGAATTCAACGTTAGCGTGAACTGTAATACTACCGTACAGCCGGAAGTGAAGATCACCAGTGCGAACGGGTACGAAGAGGGATTTGAAGGGGTGATAAAACTGACCCCCGAGAGCGGAGCGGCAAAAGGGGTGGGCGTCAGGATGCTGTTTGACGGCAACATCGCCACCTTCGACAACTACGTCAGCACCCAGCGCCCGGCAGAAGCCAATGAAACGCTGGAGATCCCGTTCCAGGTTCGTTACATGCAAACGCAACCGGAGGTTCTCCCTGGCCCGGCGAACACGGTCGCCACCCTCACTCTCGCCTATAAATAACTGCCATGAAAAAAATACTGATAATTCTGCTGTTGGGTCTGACATCGTACGCTAACGCGGATGATATCCAGATCCAGATGACGGGTAATATTTACGCTAATACTTGCGTCGTAGACAGTGCCAGCCGCAACCTGACGGTAGATTTAGGTCAGGCGGTGTCGGGCAATTTTAAAGATGTAGGCGATACCGGCGAGTGGAAAGACTTTTCCCTTTCGGTGTCGCATTGTCCGGCCACGCTTGCCCTCGCCACCGCCTATTTCTACGGCCAGGCAGACAGCGCGCACCCGACAAAATTTGCCAATATAGGCAGCGCGAAAGGGCTGGCGCTGGAGCTGGCTGACCGTCAGGACAAGATACTCATTGCCCCACAGGCCGCCTTTAACGTCGCCATTAATCCGAGTGACCACACGGCGACGTTTCCGCTTTCCGCACGTTATTACGCCACCTCCATGCCGGTGAGCGCGGGTACGTTCAGCAGCGTGATTCAGGTGACATTCACTTACCAGTAGGACCGCGCCCCTTAGCACGGAGGCTTTTTCGACGCCCGGCAGCCAGTTTTGCCGGGCGTTTTTTTACTTCCGGCACGTCCGGCTGCTCGATCGGGAAGATCGGCAGCGCATTCAGCAGCCGCAGGCCGTAGTTTTTGGTGAGCAGACGTTTGTCATAAATCACCACCTCGCCCCAGCATCCGTGGCTACGGATCAAGCGCCCGACCTGCTGAATCAGGTTAAACGACGCCGCAGGCAGGCTTTGCACCTCAAACGGATAGCGGTTGAGGCTCTTCAGCCATTCGCCTTCGGTGATCACCACCGGGCTGTCGATAGGCGGGAAGGCGATCTTATGGATATGCACCTGCGTCAGGTAATCCCCCTTCAAATCCAGCCCTTCCGCGAAGGACTGTAGCCCCACCAGCACGCTGCGCTCGCCGTTATCAATACGTTTGCGGTGCGTTTCCACCAGCCGGTAACGGGGCTGGTCGCCCTGCACCAGCAGGAGTAAACGCAGGTCGGTGACGTGCTCCAGGAAGCGCTGCATCGCCCGCCCGCTGGCAAACAGCACCAGCATGCCGGGATATTTTTTACTTTCGACCTGCTCGCGGAAGTAGGCCGCCATTTCCGCAATGTGCTGCTCTTCGTTGTCGATAAGCGGCTCATATTTCATGCGCGGAATGACCAGCTTGCCCTGCTCGCAGTGGTTGAACGGCGAATCCAGCGCGACAAAACGATCGCCCGCTTTTTCTTTCAGGCCGCTCATCTCCTGCAGCCGCGAGAAGCTGTTCAAGGAGCGCAGCGTGGCGGAGGTCACGACCACGTGCGGCACGCTGCGCCAGATGAGCTTTTCCAGCTGATCGGCCACGCGGATGCCCACGCAGTGGAAAAAGAGATGCACCTGCCCGTCCCGCACTTCCCGGGTGGCCCATTTGGTGACCGGCGCGCCCGACGCCTGCGCCATCGAGGCCAGCCGCCAGAGCTTGCTCTGGGCTTCGAACATTCCGAGCGCACGGTTCATCTGCAGCAGAATGCGGTGCAGGCGAACAACGTCATGGGTGCCGGTTTTCTCGCTGAGATCGTTTAAGAACATCTCCGCCAGCCCGCGCAGCTTTTCCAGATGCTTCGCCAGCTGCTGGCAAATCTCCATCACCTCGTCCGGCAGTTCGCCCATCGCAAAGCGGTGTTCCGCCTCCTGGGCCGCAGGAAGATAGAGGTTCAGGATGGTGTTCAGGGAGGAAATGAGGCTATAGACCTCTTCACAGTGGTCGCTCAGACGCTCCGGCACCGCGAGCGGCGGCGTGGTTTTTGGCCGGAACTGCTCCATGCAGGTGGCGACCAGCTTGCAGAAGAGATCCAGCTGCAGGCGGAACCAGGGCGCGGTAATTTCTGCGCTCATCTCCAGCGCGTCGCGCGCCACGTCGGGCAGATGGTGGCCTTCGTCGAGCACCAGCAGCAGGTTTTTCGGCTCCGGCAGCACCGCTTCGCTCTCCAGCGCCGCCATTACCAGGGCATGGTTAGCCACCACCACTTCGGCTTCCTGAATTTCGCGCCGCGCGACGAAGAACGGACATTCGCGATAGTAGTGGCAGTTGCGGTTCAGGCAGCTGGCCTTGTCGGTGCTGAGCCTGCGCCACAGATCGTCGCTGATGGCTTTATCGGTGTGATCGCGCAGGCCATCCCATTTATAGCCATCGAGATCGCCTTTCAGCGTTGCGCAGAGCTCCTGCTCGGCTTTGTTGTTTGGCGTGAGATCGTCGTCGAGAAACGCCAGCAGATCCTGTTGCGACGCCTCGCTGCTGGCAAGCCCTGCCAGGTTACGCGGACAGACGTAGCGCCCGCGCCCAAAGGCGGCGGTGAAGCGGAGATCGGGGATGATTTTGCGCAGCAGCGGCAAATCTTTGCTGAAGATCTGATCCTGCAAGGCCACGTTCGCAGTGCTGACCACCAGCGTTTTGTCCTCTTCCCGCGCAATAGCGATGCCGGGAATGAGATACGACAGGGTTTTCCCAACGCCGGTCGGGGCTTCAATCGCCAGATGTCGCCCGTCGTCCCCGGCGAGCGTTTTTGCCACGTCGGCAATCATCTGCCGCTGCGGCGCTCGGGGGATAAAATCGGGGATCTGCTGCTGAAGCGCCTTATACCAGGCGCCTATTTGCGCTTTCAGCGCCGCGGTTAAAGCCATTGGAAAACCTGAAATACTGTATAAACAGCCACTATTGTGGCACTTTCTCTTCGCCGTCGCAAAAAGAAAAGCCCGGCTTTACGACCGGGCTTCCAGATTACTGCGGGTTAGCAGGCTTGCGCGGGCGGCGTCGGCGCTGCCCCTCGCCTGCCGGTTTCCCTTCGCCGCTGCGCCACGGGCTTTCACCCGCCGGCTTGCCGTCGTTATTACGACGCGGCGGTTTGCCGGATGACTTCGGCGCGCCACCTTCAGCACGACGCGGCTGCTGGCCGCGACCACCGCCGCTCTGACCGCGACCACCACCCTGACGTCCGTTCTGAATCGGCTCCGCTTTGATGGACGGGTCCACTTCATAGCCCGGGGTTTCGATGCGCGGGATCTCTTTCTTCAGCAGGCGTTCGATGTCGCGCAGCAGCTTGTGCTCGTCCACGCAGACCAGAGAGAGCGCCTCACCTGTTGCCGCCGCACGACCGGTACGGCCGATACGGTGAACGTAGTCTTCCGGGACGTTTGGCAGCTCGTAATTCACCACGTGCGGCAGCTCTTCAATATCGAGGCCACGGGCAGCGATGTCGGTCGCCACCAGCACGCGGATGTCGCCGGATTTGAAGTCCGCCAGCGCACGGGTACGCGCCCCCTGGCTCTTGTTACCGTGGATCGCCGCGCTGCGGATGCCGTCTTTATTCAGCTGTTCCGCCAGGTGGTTCGCGCCGTGCTTGGTGCGGGTAAAGACCAGCACCTGCTGCCAGTTGCCCTGACCGATCATCTGGGAGAGCAGCTCCCGCTTGCGCTTTTTATCCACAAAGTGAACGTGCTGCGTCACCTGCTCGGAAGCGGTGTTGCGGCGCGCCACTTCCACTTCCAGCGGGTTATGCAGCAGCTTTTCCGCCAGCGCCTTGATCTCATCGGAGAAGGTCGCGGAGAAGAGCAGGTTCTGGCGACGCGGCGGCAGCTTCGCCAGCACGCGACGAATATCATGAATGAAGCCCATATCGAGCATGCGGTCGGCTTCGTCCAGCACCAGAATTTCAATACTGTCGAGCTTCACCGCGTTCTGGTGTTCCAGATCCAGCAGACGGCCCGGCGTTGCCACCAGCACGTCCACGCCGCCGCGCAGCTTCATCATCTGCGGGTTAATGCTCACGCCACCGAAAACCACCAGCGAGCGAATGTTGAGATAGCGGCTGTACTCACGCACGTTCTCGCCAATCTGGGCTGCCAGCTCGCGGGTTGGGGTGAGGATCAGCGCGCGCACCGGACGACGGCCTTTGGCGTGTGGCTGGTTTTTTACCAGCAGCTCTAACAGCGGCAGGGTAAAGCCCGCGGTTTTACCGGTGCCGGTCTGGGCGCTGGCCATCAGGTCACGGCCCTGAAGCACGGCCGGAATAGCCTGCTGCTGGATAGGGGTTGGCTCAACGTAGCCCTGCTCTGCGATCGCGCGCAGAATTTCCGGGTTCAGGCCAAGGGAATCAAAAGACATAAAAACTCCGAACCGCCCCGACCATCACAGGTGTAGTTTTCAGGGAGATATCACGAATAGAAGGACAAAAACCACAATGTCGCGAAGGTGCGGAGTGTAGCAGCTTTTGTGACGTGGCGCATAAAATATCCCTGTCGTATCCCTCGACGATTTAGCGATTCAGGTATAATTTTAATCAATCGATTGATTAATTTTTAATGCCGACATGAATACGACACCGACGACAACCAAAGGTGAACAGGCCAAAAGCCAGCTTATCGCCGCCGCGCTGGCGCAGTTTGGCGAGTATGGCCTGCATGCCACCACGCGGGATATCGCCGCCCAGGCCGGGCAAAACATTGCGGCCATTACCTACTATTTTGGCTCAAAAGAGGATTTATACCTCGCCTGCGCCCAGTGGATTGCCGATTTTATTGGCAACAATTTTCGCCCGCACGTTGAGGAGGCCTGCGGGCTGCTGAGCCAGCCGACGCCGGATCGTACCGCTATCAGGCAACTTATTCTCAATGCCTGCCACAATATGATCCGCCTGCTGACGCACGACGATACGCTCAACCTGAGCAAATTTATCTCCCGCGAGCAGCTCTCCCCCACTGCCGCTTATCAGCTGGTACACGATCAGGTGATTGCCCCGATGCACACCCATCTGACCCGGCTGATTGCCGCCTACACCGGGCGGGACGCCAGCGATACCGACACCATTTTGCATACCCACGCCCTGCTGGGCGAAATTCTCGCCTTCCGTCTGGGGCGTGAAACCATCCTGTTACGCACGGGCTGGGCACAATTCGATGAGGATAAAGCCGCGCAGATTAGCCAGGTCATCACCTGTCATCTCGATCTGATCCTGCAAGGCTTAACGCAAAGGAGCCTGAAGTGATGAAAAAACCTGTCACCATCATTCTGGTGGTTGTTGTTTTGCTTGCCGCGGGAATCGGTGGCTGGCTGTGGTATCAGAGCCAGCAGGATCGGGGCCTGACGCTGTACGGCAACGTGGATATTCGCACGGTGAATATGAGCTTCCGCGTCGGCGGACGTCTCGCCTCGCTGAGCGTTGACGAAGGCGATGCCATCAAAGCCGGGCAGACGCTGGGCGTGCTGGATAAAGCCCCCTTTGAGAACGCGCTGATGCAGGCAAAAGCCGGCGTCTCCGTCGCCCAGGCGCAGTATGACCTGATGCTGGCAGGCTATCGCGATGAGGAGATTGCCCAGGCCGCTGCCGCCGTTAAGCAGGCCAAAGCCGCCTACGACTACGCGCAGAACTTCTATAACCGCCAGCAGGGGCTGTGGAAAAGCCGCACCATTTCCGCCAACGATCTGGAAAACGCGCGGTCATCCCGCGACCAGGCGCAGGCGACGCTGAAATCCGCGCAGGATAAATTAAGCCAGTACCGCTCCGGTAACCGCGAGCAGGACATCGCCCAGGCGAAGGCCAGCCTCGAGCAGGCGCAGGCGCAGCTTGCCCAGGCGGAGCTGGATCTGCGCGACACTATCTTAACCGCCCCGTCTGACGGCACGCTGATGACCCGCGCGGTAGAGCCGGGCAGCATGCTCAGCGCGGGCAGTACCGTCTTGACGCTGTCCTTAACCCGTCCGGTATGGGTGCGGGCCTACATTGATGAGCCGAATCTCGGCCAGATGCAGCCGGGCCGCGAGCTGCTGCTTTATACCGATGGTCGCCCGGACAAGCCGTATCACGGTAAAGTGGGCTTTGTCTCCCCTACCGCCGAATTCACGCCGAAAACGGTAGAAACGCCGGATCTGCGTACCGACCTCGTGTACCGTCTGCGCATCATCGTCACCGACGCGGACGACGCGCTGCGTCAGGGCATGCCTGTTACCGTGACCTTAAACGACGGGGAACGACATGAATGATGCGGTTATCCAGCTCAACAATCTGGTCAAACGCTTCCCCGGAATGGATAAACCGGCGGTCGCGCCGCTGAACTGCACCATTCAGAAAGGCTACGTGACCGGACTGGTGGGCCCGGACGGCGCGGGCAAAACCACGCTGATGCGGATGCTGGCGGGGCTGCTGAAGCCGGATGAAGGCTCGGCCAGCGTGCTTGGCCTTGACCCGATAAAAGACGACGGCGCGCTCCACGCCATGCTCGGCTATATGCCGCAGAAGTTTGGCCTGTACGAAGATTTAACGGTGATGGAGAACCTCAATCTGTACGCCGACCTGCGCAGCGTCACCGGTGAAACCCGGCAGAAAACCTTTGCCCGACTGCTCGAATTTACCTCCCTCGGCCCGTTCACCGACCGGCTGGCGGGCAAGCTTTCCGGCGGGATGAAGCAGAAGCTGGGGCTGGCCTGTACGCTGGTGGGCGAGCCGAAGGTGCTGTTGCTCGATGAGCCCGGCGTCGGCGTGGACCCGATCTCCCGCCGCGAGCTGTGGCAGATGGTGCACGAGCTGGCGGGCGACGGGATGCTGATCCTCTGGAGCACCTCCTACCTCGACGAAGCGGAGCAGTGCCGGGACGTGCTGCTGATGAACGAGGGCGAACTGCTCTATCAGGGCGAACCGACCGAGCTTACGCACACCATGGCCGGGCGCAGTTTTCTGCTGCACAGCCCGCAGGAGTCCAACCGCAGGCTGCTGCAGCGGGTGCTGAAGCTGCCGCAGGTGAGCGACGGGATGATTCAGGGCCGCTCGGTGCGCGTGATCCTCAAAAAAGAGGCCACCGTCGACGATATTCGCCGTGCGCCGGGCATGCCTGAGATTGAAATGGACGAGACCGCCCCGCGCTTTGAAGATGCGTTTATCGACCTGCTGGGCGGTGCAGGCACGTCGGAATCGCCCCTTGGCGCAATCCTGCACACGGTGGAAGGCACGCCGGGCGAAACGGTGATCGAAGCAAAATCGCTCACCAAAAAATTCGGGGACTTCGCCGCCACCGACAACGTCAACTTTGCGGTGAAGCGCGGCGAGATATTTGGCCTGCTCGGGCCGAACGGCGCGGGAAAATCCACCACCTTTAAGATGATGTGCGGCCTGCTGGTCCCGACGTCCGGCAAGGCGCTGGTGCTGGACATGGATCTCAAGCTCAGTTCCGGCAAGGCGCGCCAGCATCTCGGCTATATGGCGCAGAAGTTCTCGCTGTACGGCAACCTGACGGTCGAGCAGAATCTGCGCTTTTTCTCCGGCGTGTACGGCCTGCGCGGGCGGGCGCAGAATGAAAAAATCCGCCGCATGAGCGACGCCTTCGGGTTAACGAATATTGCGTCCCACGCCACCGACGAGCTGCCGCTCGGCTTTAAGCAGCGGCTGGCGCTGGCCTGCTCGTTGATGCACGAGCCGGATATCCTGTTTCTTGATGAACCCACGTCAGGCGTGGACCCCCTCACACGCCGTGAATTCTGGCTGCACATCAACAGCATGGTGGAAAAAGGCGTGACCGTGATGGTCACCACCCACTTTATGGATGAGGCGGAGTACTGCGACCGCATCGGGCTGGTCTATCGCGGCAAGCTGATTGCCCACGGTACCCCGGACGACCTGAAAGCGCAGGCCGCCGACGACGCCCAGCCAGACCCGACCATGGAGCAGGCGTTTATCACCCTCATCCACGACTGGGATAAGGAGAATGCTCATGCGCAGTAACGCCCTTTCCTGGCGCCGGGTGCGCGCCCTGTGCATCAAAGAGACGCGGCAGATCGTGCGTGACCCCAGCAGCTGGCTGATTGCGGTGGTGATCCCCCTGCTGCTGCTGTTTATCTTTGGCTACGGCATTAACCTCGACTCCAGCAAGCTGCGGGTCGGTATTTTGCTGGAGCAGCAGAGCGAAGAGGCGCTGGACTTCACCCATGCCATGACCGGCTCACCCTACATTGACGCCACCGTCAGCGACAACCGGCAGGAACTGATTCAGAAAATGCAGGCCGGGAAAATTCGCGGCCTGATCGTCATCCCGGTGGATTTCGCCGCCAACATGGCGCGCCCGGGTGCCAATGCGCCGATTCAGGTGATTACCGACGGCAGCGAGCCGAACACCGCCAACTTCGTGCAGGGCTATGCGGAGGGGATCTGGCAGCTCTGGCAGATGCAGCGCGCCGAAGACCGGGGCGAGACGTTTGAACCGCTCATTGATGTGCAGACGCGCTACTGGTTTAACCCCGCCGCCATCAGCCAGCACTTTATTATTCCGGGGGCGGTGACCATCATTATGACGGTGATTGGCGCGATCCTCACCTCGCTGGTCATCGCCCGCGAGTGGGAGCGTGGCACTATGGAGGCGCTGCTCTCCACCGAGGTGACGCGGGTTGAGCTGCTGCTGTGCAAGCTCATCCCCTACTACTTCCTCGGCATGCTGGCGATGCTGCTCTGCATGCTGGTCGCGGTCTTTATTCTTGGCGTGCCGTATCGCGGCTCGCTGGTGGTACTGTTCTTTATCACCAGCCTGTTTTTACTCAGCACGCTGGGGATGGGGCTGTTAATTTCCACCATCACCCGCAACCAGTTTAACGCCGCGCAGGTGGCGCTCAACGCCGCTTTCCTGCCATCGATTATGCTCTCCGGGTTTATCTTCCAGATAGACAGCATGCCTGCGGTGATCCGCGCTGTGACCTACATCATTCCGGCGCGCTACTTCGTGAGCACGCTGCAAAGCCTGTTCCTGGCGGGGAATATTCCGGTGGTGCTGATTATCAATACCCTGTTTTTGCTGGCGTCGGCGGTGATGTTTATCGGGTTGACGTGGCTGAAAACCAAACGGCGACTGGATTAAGGAGCGCACATGTTTCACCGCTTATGGACATTGATCCGCAAAGAGCTGCAGTCCCTGCTGCGCGAGCCGCAAACCCGCGCCATTCTGGTGCTGCCGGTGCTGCTTCAGGTTTTATTGTTCCCGTTTGCCGCCACCCTTGAGGTAACTAACGCCACCATTGCCATTTATAATGAAGACAACGGCAAACACGCCGTCGAGCTGACGCAGCGTTTTGCCCGGGCGAAGGCCTTTACCCACATCCTGTTGCTGAAAAGCCCGCAGGAGATCCAGCCCACTATCGACACGCAAAAAGCGCTGCTGCTGGTGCGTTTTCCGGCGGATTTCTCCCGCAATCTGGATACCTTCCAGACCGCGCCAATGCAGCTGATCCTCGACGGGCGCAACTCCAACAGCGCCCAGATAGCGGCCAACTACCTGCAGCAGATAGTGAAGGAGTATCAGCAGGAGCTGATGGAGGGCAAACCGAAGCCCAATAACAGCGAGCTGGTGGTGCGCAACTGGTACAACCCGAATCTGGACTACAAGTGGTTTGTGGTGCCGTCGCTGATCGCCATGATCACCACCATCGGGGTGATGATCGTGACCTCCCTGTCCGTGGCCCGCGAGCGCGAACAGGGCACGCTGGATCAGTTGCTGGTTTCCCCGCTCGCCACCTGGCAGATTTTCGTCGGCAAAGCGGTGCCAGCGCTGATCGTCGCCACCTTCCAGGCTACCATCGTGCTGGGGGTGGGAATTTGGGCCTACGAGATCCCGTTCGCCGGATCGCTGGCGCTGTTTTACTTCACGATGGTGATTTACGGGCTGTCGCTGGTGGGGTTTGGGCTGCTGATTTCAGCGCTCTGCTCCACGCAGCAGCAGGCGTTTATCGGGGTATTCGTCTTTATGATGCCGGCGATTCTGCTCTCCGGGTACGTTTCGCCCGTCGAGAACATGCCGGTGTGGCTGCAGGATTTAACGTGGATAAACCCGATTCGACATTTTACGGATATCACCAAGCAGATCTATCTGAAGGATGCGAGTCTGGACATTGTCTGGGGAAGTTTGTGGCCGCTACTGGTCATAGCGGCCACGACGGGGTCAGTGGCCTATGCGATGTTTAGACGCAACATTGCGTAGCTTTTTCTCTTTAGTGAGCAGCGACACTACCGCTGGCCCTGCAAGGATTACCAGACCCGCCAGGGCCAGCAGCAGGTTGTTTTGCAGCACGCGTGACAGCAGCCACAGCACGATCATCGCGGCACCAAAGTACCAGGTGGTGGTGAGCTCTTCGAGCACATCACCCACCTCGCGCCAGCGCGCGTCATGGTGGCGCTGTAAGAACAGCATCGACAGCACGGTGACGCCATAGAGGACGCATAGCCCTAAGCCAACACGCACCAGCGTGCCGCTCATCCAGCCCATCACCAGTACGGCCACGACCAGTAAATGCAACATTATCTGCCAGCAACTCAAACCCGTTGCGACACGAACACGTTGTTGCCACTTCATGGCTTCTCTCCTGAAGGATTTTTCTCTGCTTAATCAGACTACCGCACTTTACGGAAAATTCCGTAACGCCGCATCTTTTTGTGACGCCGACTACACTTTATTTTCATCGGGATAGTCACCCAGGAAGGTGTTTATGAGCAAAAAAACGCAGCATTTCTCGCTTAAGGTGCTGACGATAAACATTCATAAGGGCTTCACAGCATTTAACCGCCGCTTCATTTTACCGGAGCTGCGCGACGCGGTACGCACCGTCAGCGCGGACATTGTCTGCCTGCAGGAGGTGATGGGCGCGCACGAGGTACACCCCATGCATTTCGAAAACTGGCCCGATACGCCGCACTATGAATTCCTGGCCGACACCATGTGGAGCGATTACGCCTACGGCCGCAACGCGGTCTATCCGGAAGGCCATCACGGTAATGCGGTGCTGTCGCGTTTTCCTATAGAACATTATGAGAACCGGGACGTTTCCGTCGGGGAGAGCGAAAAGCGCGGGCTGCTTTACTGCCGCATCACGCCGCCGGAACTTGACGTTCCGGTTCACGTGGGCTGCGTTCACCTCGGACTGCGTGAAGCCCACCGCCAGGCGCAGCTGCAGATGCTGGCGGACTGGACCAATGCGCTGCCGGAAGGCGAACCCGTGGTGGTCGCCGGGGATTTTAACGACTGGCGGCAGCGCGCCAACCATCCGCTGAAGGTCAAAGCAGGACTGGAGGAAATTTTCACCCGGGCACATGGTCGTCCCGCACGGACGTTTCCGGTGCGCTTCCCCCTGCTGCGCCTGGACCGCATCTACGTGAAAAATGCGCATGCCAGCAGCCCGACGGCGCTGGCGTTACTGAACTGGCGACATCTTTCCGACCATGCCCCGCTGAGCGCGGAGATCCACTTATGAAATGCACCTGGCAGGAAGGTAACCGTATTACGCTGCTGGAAAACGGCGATAACTTTTATCCGGCGGTCTTTGAGGCGATTAGCCACGCACAGCAGAAAGTCTACCTTGAAACGTTTATCTGGTTTGAAGACGACGTTGGCAGGCAGCTGCACAGCGTACTGCTGCATGCCGCCCGGCGCGGGATAAAAATCGAGGCCCTGCTCGATGGATATGGCTCGCCGGATCTTAGCGATGAATTTGTTAACGAGCTCACCGCCGCCGGCGTGGTGTTCCGCTACTACGATCCCGGTCCGCGTCTGTTCGGCATGCGCACCAACCTGTTCCGGCGCATGCACCGCAAAATAGTCGTAGTGGACGAAACGGTGGCGTTCGTGGGCGGCATTAACTACTCCGCCGAGCATATGTCGGATTACGGCCCGGAGGCCAAGCAGGACTACGCGATCCGCATTGAGGGACCGGTGGTTCAGGACATCCAGCTGTTCGTGCTGGAAAACTTGCCCGGTAAAGAGGCCGCTCGCCGCTGGTGGCGACGCCGTCATCGCCCGGAAGAGAACCGCAAGCCCGGCGAAGCGCAGGCGCTGTTTGTCTGGCGGGACAACGAGGAGCATCGGGACGATATTGAACGTCATTACCTGAAGATGCTGGCCAATGCGAAGCGCGAAGTGATTATCGCCAACGCCTATTTCTTCCCCGGCTACCGTATTCTGCACGCCATGCGCAACGCGGCCCGACGTGGCGTGAGCGTTAAACTGATTGTGCAGGGCGAGCCGGATATGCCGATTGTGAAGGTGGGCGCGCGCCTGCTCTACCGCTACCTGGTGAAAAGCGGCGTGCAGATATATGAATACCGCCGCCGCCCGCTGCACGGCAAAGTGGCCGTCATGGATGACCACTGGGCAACCGTCGGCTCCAGTAACCTCGATCCGCTGAGCCTGTCGCTGAACCTGGAAGCGAACCTGATCATCCACGACCGTCAGTTTAACCAGACCCTGCGGGATAACCTTCAGGGACTTATCCATAAGGACTGTGTGCGGGTGGATGAGTCCATGGTGCCGAAACGGAGCTGGTGGAACGTTGGCATCGGCGTGGTGGTGTTCCACTTCCTGCGCCACTTCCCGGCGATGGTCGGCTGGCTGCCGGCGCATACGCCAAAGCTGGCGCAGGTTGATCCACCGGTACAACCTGAAATGGAAACCCAGGACCGCGTTGAAGCGGAAGATGGAGGCAAACCCTGATGTCAAAATCTCATCCTCGCTGGCGGCTGGCGAAAAAAATCCTCACCTGGGTATTTTTTATCGCGGTCGCGGTACTGCTGGTGGTCTACGCGCAGAAAGTGGACTGGGAAGAGGTGTGGAAGGTTATCCGCAACTATAACCGGCTGGTGCTGCTGGGTGCCGTAGGGCTGGTTATCGTCAGCTACCTGATGTACGGCTGCTACGACCTGCTCGGTCGCGCCTACTGCGGCCACAAGCTGGCTAAACGTCAGGTGATGCTGGTGTCGTTTATCTGCTACGCCTTCAACCTGACGCTGAGCACCTGGGTGGGCGGCATCGGCATGCGCTATCGCCTGTACTCGCGTCTCGGATTACCGGGTGGCACCATCACCCGCATTTTCTCACTGAGTATCACCACCAACTGGCTGGGGTACATTCTGCTGGGCGGGGTGATTTTCACCATCGGCGTGGTGCAGCTGCCCGCGCACTGGTATATCGACGAGGCCACGCTGCGCATTCTCGGCATCGTGCTGCTGCTGATCATCGCCGTGTATCTGTGGGCCTGCGCCTTTGCCAAACGCCGCCATATGACCATTAAAGGGCAGAAACTGGTACTGCCGTCGTGGAAGTTCGCGGTGCTGCAGATGGCGGTATCCAGCGCCAACTGGATGGCGATGGGGGCGATCATCTGGCTGTTGATTGGCGAGGATGTGAACTACTTCTTCGTGCTGGGCGTGCTGCTGGTGAGCAGTATCGCCGGGGTTATCGTGCATATTCCGGCGGGAATTGGTGTGCTGGAGGCGGTGTTTATCGCGCTGCTGGCCGGAGAACATGTTTCACAGGGGACGATTATTGCCGCCCTGCTCGCCTACCGCATGCTCTATTACTTCCTGCCGCTGGCGCTGGCAACGGTCTGTTATCTGGTGCTGGAGAGCCGGGCGAAAAAGTTACGGGCGAAAAATGAAAAGGCAATGGCGAAATAAAAGCAAAACGGCAACTTTGTTGCCGTTTTTAGTGTTTGTTCCCTCTCCCGTGGGAGAGGGTCAGGGTGAGGGCACCAGACCGCACCGCCACCCGGCAAAACAACCCTAGCGACGGTTGCCGAAAATCCGCAGCAGCATCAGGAACAGGTTGATGAAGTCCAGATACAGCGTCAGCGCGCCCAGAATCGAGTATTTGCGCAGGTTTGAACTGTCGCGCACGTCGATCTGCTCGCCGATGTTTTTCAGCTTCTGGGTGTCGTAGGCCGTCAAGCCAACGAAGACCACCACCCCGATATAGGTCACGGCCCACATCAGCGCGTCGCTCTTCAGCCACAGGTTCACCAGCGATGCCAGCACAATCCCGATCAGCCCCATAAACAGCATATTACCTAAGCCGCTCAAGTCACGTTTGGTGGTGTAACCGTACAGGCTCATCACGCCGAACATCCCGCCGGTCACCACGAAGGTGCTGGCGATGGAGGAGTAGGTGTAGACGATGAAAATACTGGAGAGCGTCAAACCGGTCAGCGCCGAATAGAGCATAAACAGCGTGGTCGCCATTCCGGCACTCAGCTTTTGTACCAGGCCAGAAAGCACAAACACCAGCGCAAGCTGCGCGATAATCAGCCCAAAGAAGGTGATTTTGCTGGAGAAGATAAACATCATCAGTTCAGGCGTGTTCGCCGCATACCACGCAATAAACGCGGTAAGCAGCAGGCCGATCGTCATCCAGCCGTACACCTGAGCCATATACGTCTGCAGGCCGCTACGGGTCTGCTGTACTATTGAATCGGAACGCGGAAATCGGTCCATGATTCACTCCTGATTAAGGTTAAGAAGACACACACGTTAAGAGTAACACATCCACGTAAACCGACTACCAACGGCTGGCGGCCTGTTTATCGCTGTCGCGAGATTCCACCCAGCGCTCGCCTTCCGGCGTGGCTTCGCGCTTCCAGAACGGCGCTTTGGTTTTGAGGTAATCCATAATGAACTCCCCTGCCGCAAAGGCGCTACCGCGGTGCGCGCTGGTCACGCCGACAAAGACAATCTCTTCGCCGGGCCACATCTCGCCGATGCGGTGGATCACCGTGACCCGCCCGAGCGGCCAGCGGCCTCGCGCTTCATCCACAATTGCCGCCAGCGATTTCTCCGTCATGCCCGGATAGTGCTCCAGCGTCAGCGCTTTTACGCTGTCGCCGAGATTGTGGTTACGCACTTTACCGGTGAAAGTAACGACCGCGCCGTCTTCATCGCGCTCCGCCAGCCAGTCATATTCTGTACCGACGTTAAAGCGCTCGGGACCGACCAGAATTCGGGTTTCAGCCATCTTAGCCCCCTGTGACCGGCGGGAAGAAGGCCACTTCATCCCCTTCAGTCAGCGGGTGGGTGAACTCCACCAGCGTCTGGTTAACGGCCGCCAGCAGCTTGCCTTCGTCGAGCGCCAGCGCCCAGCGGTCGCTTTGTGCCGCCAGGTGCGCGCGCAGGGCGGCGACGTTTTCAAAAGAGCCGTCCAGCGTCAGGCTGTCGGTATTAACCAGCTCACGCACCTGGGCGAAAAAGAGCACCTTAATCATGGCTGTCCACCTTAAAATCACCGGATTTGCCGCCGCTTTTTGCCAGCAGACGAACCGGGCCAATCACCATATCTTTCTGCACCGCTTTGCACATGTCGTAGATGGTCAGCGCGGCGACGGAGGCCGCCGTCAGGGCTTCCATCTCCACGCCGGTTTTGCCGGTTAAGCGGCAGAGGGACTCAATACGCACGCGGTTGTGCTCCGGCTGCGCCTGCAGGTTCACTTCCACCTTGCTCAGCATCAGCGGATGGCAGAGCGGGATGAGGTCCCAGGTCCGTTTTGCAGCCTGAATACCGGCGATGCGGGCGGTGGCAAAGACGTCGCCCTTATGGTGGCTGCCGTCGATAATCATCGCCAGCGTCTCAGGCAGCATGGTGACGAATGCCTCAGCACGCGCCTCGCGCACCGTTTCGGCCTTGGCGGAGACATCCACCATATGCGCTTCGCCAGCGGCGTTAATGTGGGTCAGTTGTGACATAGTTTACTTCTTCAAATGGGGATGAAAATTACACGGACGGGTACGGGCATCCAGCTGCGGGGCAATAATATTTTCCCATGCGGTGCGGCAGGCTTTGGTCGAGCCCGGCATGGCGAAAATCAGCGTGTTGTTTGCCACGCCGGCCACCGCGCGCGACTGCAGCGTGGAGGTGCCAATCTCTTCAAAGGAGAGCATGCGGAACACCTCGCCGAAGCCTTCCACCTCGCGGTCGAACAGCGGGATCAGCGCTTCAGGCGCCTGATCGCCTGCGGTAAAGCCGGTGCCGCCGGTGATCAGCACCACCTGCACCTCATCGCTGGCGATCCACTGAGAGACCTGCGCGCGAATGGCGTAGCGGTTCTCCTTCACGATCGCTTTATCGACGATGTGATGCCCCGCGTCATGGGCAGCCTCGCGCAGCCAGTGGCCGGAGGTATCATCCTCTTCGCCACGGCGGTCGGAAACGGTAAGAATAGCAATGCGTGTCGGGATAAATTCTGCGCTGACCTGACTCATCTTCTGGTTCCTTCTAAAGACTGATTACCCGCCGATGTAGGACAGGTTCTGAGTAATGCCGGTATTGCCCTGATGCAGGAAGTGGGTCTGCTTTTTGTGCGTCAGCGCTTCAGAAATGCGCGCTTCAAGCGCGGCCTGCTGCGCATCGTCTTCCAGCAGATCGCGAAGATCCACGCCACCGTCGCCAAACAGGCAGAGATGGAGTTTGCCGACGGAAGAGACGCGCAGGCGGTTGCAGCTGGCGCAGAAGTCTTTCTCATAGGGCATGATAAGCCCAATTTCGCCTTCGTAATCCGGGTGACAAAAGACCTGTGCCGGGCCGTCGCTGCGCTGGCGGATCTGGTGGATCCAGCCGCGTTTCAGCAGCTCATCGCGCAACACCATGCCGGAAATATGGTGACGGCGGAACAGCTCGCTGCCCTCGCCCGTTTCCATCAGCTCGATAAAACGCAGTTGAATGGGACGGGATTTAATCCACGCCAGGAAGGTGTCCAGCTGATGGTGGTTTACGTCGCGCATCAGCACCGTGTTGACTTTGACCTTTTCGAACCCGGCGGTAAACGCCGCATCGATGCCGTCCATCACCTGGCGGAACTTGTCCTGACCGGTAATGGCGTGAAACTGCCGGGCATCAAGGCTGTCCACGCTGACGTTGATCGCGGTTAGGCCAGCGTCGCGCCAGTTGGCCACGTCACGCGCCATGCGGTAACCGTTGGTGGTCACCGCGATCTGGCGGATGCGTTCGTTTTCGCGTACCGCGGCAATGATGTCGGGGAAATCGCGGCGCAGGGAGGGTTCGCCACCGGTCAGACGGACTTTTTCGGTACCGAGCTCAGAGAACGCACGCGTGACGCGGCGCACTTCATCCACGGAGAGAAAGCCATTATTGGTGACGCTGCCCGGCTTGTAGCCATCGGGCAGGCAGTAGGTGCAACGGAAGTTGCACACATCGGTAATCGACAGACGCAAGTAGTAAAACTTACGCGCGAAAGCATCAGTAAGTTGTGAAGCCATGTACACCTTTCCAGATCGGGAGGCACAGTCATTTCTTTCTGTACCCTGGTGGCAAATCCGCCACGGCCAGGGCGCCATATCATTCGACACAGGCGCCAGGGCTAGAGTGTATGTTTTCAGTTTTGAAAACGTGGTTATGGCGATAGTAGCGTGGAAATCGACACTCCGCCATTGTCGCTTTTCGCTATATAATTACATATATAGCGATTCAGTCCTGCATTTTCGCTACAGAATACCTAAAAACCGCATTTTCGCATTGATATACGTCATTTTGCATTGGGTGAGGCATCGTCTTTTGGGGGTAGTTAGGTTACTGTTACGCGATCGAACGTGATAAGGAATACGTATGCGCAATCGCACTTTTGCGGATCTTGACCGAGTGGTCGCTCTTGGCGGAGGCCACGGCCTGGGCCGCGTCATGTCCTCTTTGTCGTCACTGGGCTCACGGCTGACAGGGATAGTGACAACCACCGACAACGGCGGCTCAACCGGGCGGATCAGGCGGGCTGAAGGCGGCATTGCCTGGGGAGATATGCGCAACTGCCTGAACCAGTTAATTACCGAGCCGAGCGTCGCGTCGGCGATGTTTGAGTACCGTTTTGGCGGCAATGGCGAACTTTCCGGGCATAACCTCGGAAATCTGATGTTAAAGGCGCTGGATCACCTGAGCGTACGGCCTCTGGAAGCCATCAACTTAATCCGTAATCTGCTCAAGGTGGACGCATTCCTGATCCCCATGTCTGAACAACCGGTTGACTTGATGGCAATCGATGCCGAAGGGCATGAAGTTTACGGCGAGGTGAATATTGACCAGCTCCTCCTGCCGCCAACGGAGTTGATGACCTATCCGAGCGTGCCCGCCACGCGGGAAGCGGTGGAGGCCATTGGTGAAGCGGATCTTATCCTGATCGGTCCAGGCAGTTTTTATACCAGCCTGATGCCCATTCTGCTGGTAAAAGAGCTGGCGCAGGCGCTACGTCGCACCCCTGCCCCGATGGTCTATATCGGTAACCTGGGCCGTGAGCTGAGCCCGGCAGCGGCGAGCCTGTCGCTGGCGGACAAGCTGGACCTGATGGAGCAGTACGTCGGTAAGAAAATTATCGACGGTGTCGTGGTTGGGCCAAAAGTGGATGTGACAGGGATTGGCGATCGCGTGGTGGTGCAGGAGCCGCTGGAAGCCAGCGATATTAAATATCGTCACGACCGCCACCTGCTGCGCGAGGCGCTGGAGAAAGCGATTCAGGCGTTGGGTTAGGTTCGCTTTGTGCGGCCTGATGCCCTCACCCCAGCCCTCTCCCACAGGGAGAGGGGGAATACACGCCGCTTTACCTATGATGCCGCAATAAACAGATCCCGCAGCTGATGAAGCTGGTCGCGGATCTGTGCCGCCTCTTCGAACTCCAGGTTCTGGGCATGCTGCATCATCTGCCCTTCCAGCTCGTGGATCTTCTGCTGCAGCGCCTTCGGCGTCAGTACGACGGTATCTTCTTCCACCACTGAACGTGCCTTGCCGCGGCCTTTCGCTTTGGTCTTCGCAATGTTCTGACCCAGCGCCAGAATATCCACCACCTTCTTGTTCAGCCCCTGCGGCGTAATGCCGTGCTCTTCGTTGTAGCGCTGCTGCTTCTCGCGTCGGCGTTCCGTTTCGCCAATCGCTTTCGCCATCGACGGGGTGATTTTGTCGCCGTACAGAATCGCTTTCCCGTTGACGTTACGCGCGGCGCGGCCAATGGTCTGGATCAGGGAGCGTTCAGAGCGCAGGAAGCCCTCTTTATCGGCGTCCAGAATCGCCACCAGCGAGACTTCCGGCATATCCAGACCTTCTCGCAACAGGTTGATCCCCACCAGCACGTCAAACTCGCCCAGACGCAGATCGCGGATAATCTCCATGCGCTCCACGGTGTCGATATCCGAGTGCAGATAGCGCACCTTCTCACCGTGTTCTTCAAGATACTCGGTCAGGTCTTCCGCCATGCGCTTGGTGAGCGTCGTCACCAGCACGCGCTCGTTGATGGCGGAACGGGCGCGGATCTCAGAGAGCAGATCGTCCACCTGGGTCGCCACCGGGCGCACTTCGATAATCGGGTCCAGCAGCCCGGTCGGACGGACCACCTGGTCGATCACCTCATCGCCCGATTTTTCCAGCTCGTAGTTGCCCGGCGTAGCCGACACGTAGATGGTCTGCGGCGCCAGCGCCTCAAACTCTTCAAACTTCATCGGACGGTTATCCAGCGCTGACGGCAGGCGGAAGCCGTACTCCACCAGCGTCTCTTTACGCGCGCGGTCACCGCGGTACATCCCGCCGATCTGCGGGATCGTGACGTGGGATTCGTCGATCACCAGCAGACCGTCGGCCGGAAGGTAGTCAAACAGCGTCGGCGGTGGCTCGCCCGGCCCGCGCCCGGAGAGGAAGCGCGAGTAGTTTTCGATACCCGAGCAGTAGCCCAGCTCGTTCATCATCTCCAGATCGAACTGGGTGCGCTGGCTCAGGCGCTGCTCTTCCAGCAGCTTATTGTTAGCCAGAAGCACCTTACGGCGCTCTGCAAGCTCCTCTTTGATCTCTTCCATCGCCTGCACGATACGCTCTCGTGGCGTCACGTAGTGCGTTTTAGGGTAGATGGTAAAACGCTGTATCACCGACTCAACGTGGCCGGTCAGCGGGTCGAACAGTGACAAACGCTCGACCTCTTCGTCAAACAGCTCGACGCGCAGCGCCATATCGTCCGATTCCGCCGGGAAGATGTCGATCACCTCACCGCGCACGCGGAACGTCCCGCGCTGGAAGGCCTGGTCATTACGGGTGTACTGCAGCTCGGCCAGACGGCGCAAAATTGCGCGCTGATCGATGATCATCCCCTGCGTCAGGTGCAGCATCATCTTGAGATAGAGATCCGGATCGCCCAGGCCGTAAATTGCCGAAACAGACGCGACCACAACCACATCGCGTCGCTCAAGCAGCGCCTTGGTCGCAGACAGTCGCATCTGTTCGATGTGTTCGTTCACCGAAGCATCTTTCTCGATGAAGGTATCAGAGCTCGGCACATAGGCTTCCGGCTGGTAGTAATCGTAGTAGGAGACAAAATACTCCACCGCGTTTTCCGGGAAGAACTCTTTCATCTCGCCGTAAAGCTGTGCCGCGAGGGTTTTATTGGGTGCAAGCACCATCGTGGGGCGCTGCAGGTCAGCGATCACGTTGGCGACAGTAAACGTTTTGCCCGAGCCGGTTACCCCCAGCAGCGTCTGGTGCGCCAGCCCGTCTTCCAGCCCCTCTTTAAGACGACGGATCGCCTCAGGCTGATCGCCAGAGGGGCGGAAAGCAGAATTCAGTTTGAACGGTTTACTCATGGGCGACGACCTGATGACGTTAAAAGCGGCAGGTGAGTAATTTTACTCGTTGTTGCCAGGAATGCCAGTAAAAAACACTGGATGAAAAACCAGTAGCGTGTCAGGATATTTAGCATAGCGGCGGAGTGATTAGCGCGTTAGCGGACAAAATTTAGGCTCTGACGAGATAAAAAACCAGCCAGGTTGGGTTATCCCCAGAACTTTTTCTTTTTTAACATTTGTCAAGCCAGGTAATGATAGTTTTATGGCAACGAGTGACACTTTCATGACGGTAATTGCTTTTATCTAAGCAATTAAATTTTAAACGATATTTTCTAAAGCCGCGTTTCGCGTCAATTTGGGCGAAAGCCGCGTCTTCTCTCGCTTATCGCGTGTTTTCTAACTCTAATGCACATGGTTATCCACAGGAATAGTGGATAACTGCTTCCAGCCCGTGTAGACCGCCGCTCAGCAAATTCCCGGATTTTCCCACGAGGCGGCAACAAAAAATTTTTATAGCTCTTTTTTGACGATAAACAGTTGAGTCATTCATAACCAACAGATGCGATCCTGCTCACATTTCAGCCATTTTTCGTCCTGCACCACAACTCATCATTGCCGGCACCGTCGATGTGCAAGCCACGCGTTTTTAACCTGCTCTCCTGTGGCTTATTCCTAAAAAAGTCGTTTTTTTAATCGATTTCAGGTTTCTGGCAAGCGTTTTGCAGCTTCACGTCAGGCCTATCCCTACGCATTTTTAAGGAGAGAAAGATGTTGAGTCTGCGTGCAGTGAATCAGTTTTACGGAAGCCAACATACGCTATGGAACGTGGATTTGGATTTTCCGCAAGGGATGTGTACAGGCATCATAGGCCTGCCGGGGATGGGCAAAACCACCCTGATGAACTGCATTACCGGAAACATCCCCGTCGAAAGCGGCACGATTATCTGGCATGAAGCGGGCGCACCGCCGCGTGATTTGCTCAGCCCGGCACCGGAACAACGTTCAGAGCCGGGAATAGGCTATGTGCCGCAGGACAGGCGTATTTTTTCTCAACTGACGATTGAGGAGAATCTGCATATTGCCATGCGGGCGATGGGGAAACCCGACCCGGCGGCGAAAAGCGACGTATACGATCTTTTTCCGGAACTCTACGCGCGACGTCAGACGCGGGGCAATGCCCTTTCGCCAGAGGATCAGTATCAGCTTGCCCTGGCGAATGCACTGGTCAACCGCCCGCGGATGCTGATTCTGGATGAGCCTACGCATGGGGCAGGACACGGATTTGCCCAGAAGCTGGCGCAGCTGCTGGTGCGCTTAAACCGGGAGTTAGGCATGACGGTGCTGCTGGCAGAGCAGCAGCTGTCGTTTATCCGCCGGGTGGCGGATCGGTTTTGCATGCTTTATCGCGGGCGTAACGTGGCTCAGGGCCACGTTAGCGAGCTGAACGATGAGCTTATCGCCCACTGGATGTCGCGGGAAGCAAGACGCTGAGGTCGAGATAACGCCCGGTTTCGGCCTGCTCAGCATCGCCAGCAATCCAGGGGATTTCCCCGAGGAACGGTGCCGGGAGCACGCGCTTGAGGGTCGCCAGATACTCCTGATGCCGCCTGCCCGGCGCAACCACGTCGTTGGCTATCCAGCCTGCCAGCTTCAGCCCTGCCTGCTGAACGGCCTGCGCCGTCAGCATGGCGTGATTGATGCAGCCCAGCTTCACGCCGACGACCAGAATGACCGGAAGCCGCTCGGCCTGCACCCAGTCAGCAAAGGTCTGCGTGTCCGAAAGTGGCGTAAACCAGCCTCCCGCGCCTTCCACCAGCACCCAGTCGGCCTGGCTTTCCAGCGTCCGTAACCCGGCAGACAGCACGGCGAAATCAATCGGACGGCCTTCGTCAGCGCTGATAATGTGCGGCGACGTCGGCTCGGCAAAGGTATAGGGATTCACCGCCGAATAGGCAAGCTCAAGGCTACTGTTACGCTGGAGCGCCAGCGCGTCGGTGTTGCGTAACCCTTCCGCCGTCATCTCGCTGCCGGAAGCCACGGGCTTATATCCGGCGGTGTTTTTTCCGAGCAGTCGTGCCGCCTGCAGCAGCGCAGCGCTGGCAACCGTTTTGCCCACTTCCGTATCCGTGCCGGTAACAAAATAACGTTCAGTCACGTTCGATAATCCCATGAAAAAGTTGATAAGAGAGCGGGAAAAGGTCCCGCTGCTGCGGCCAGGCCAGCTCCAGGCGTTGCAGCTGCCCCCGGGTCAGCGGTTTTTTCTCCCGCCCGGCGTGCAGGTGCGTGGCGCCGATGCCCTTTAGAGAGCGCATGGCGCTGAACGCGTCGCTAAAATTAAGCGTGATGGTTTGCACCGTGCTGCGACAGCGCCAGCCTGCCAGCGCCTGCGTCACCTGCTCATACGATAAAAAGCGGTTCGCGTGCGGCTGCTCATCCACCGCTTTCCACGCCTGATTCAGCTCCGGCAGAGAACTTTCCAGCAAGGTGGTAAAGGCCACCTTTCCGCCCGGTCGTGCGACGCGATAAAGCTCGCGTAACGCCTGCGGCAGGCTGCTGCACCACTGCACCGCCAGATGGCTCCAGACCAGATCGAACTGCGCGTCCGCCAGCGGGATCGCCTCGATATCGGCCACGACATAGTGGTGCGCCGCCTGCTGCTGGCGCGCCTCGTCCAGCATGGCGGGCGACAGGTCGATGGCCGTCACCTCGCTCCCCGCCTCGCGCCAGTAGCGGCTGTTGCTGCCGGGACCACAGCCGGCGTCCAGCACCTGCGTGAAGCGGTTCTCGCCAAGCGCGGCCAGAAGCCCCTGCGCGCTCTGGCGCTGGAGTTCATCGTGCTGCGAATAGCTCCGCGCGGCCCGGCCAAACGCCGCCGCAACGGCCTGCTTATTCACCGGCATCATGAAGCGCCTCCAGCAGCGTCTGGATATCCTGCGCCTCATGCGCCGCCGTCAGGGTTAAGCGCAGACGCGCGGTGCCCGGCGGAACGGTTGGCGGACGAATGGCCGTTACCCACATCCCCCGCTCGCGCAGCGCCTGGGCCAGCGCCAGCGCGCGGCCGTTTTCGCCGACAATCACGGGCTGGATGGCGCTCTGCGAATCGGGACTCTGGAAGGGAAGCGCCGCCAGTCCCTGACGGAAGCAGGAGATGTGCTCTGCCAGCTGCTGACGGCGTTCATCCCCTTCTGCGCTGCGGATCACCGCCAGCGACGCCGACAGCGCCACGGCCTGCGCCGGGGGCATGCTGGTGCTGTAGATGAGGTGTCGGGCAAACTGCAGCAGATAGTCGGCGACAGATTCGCTGCACAGCACGGCAGCGCCGCTGACGCCAAAGCCTTTGCCGAAGGTAACCACCAGCAGTTCCGGCTTCACGTTTTGTTGATGGGCGCTGCCACGTCCTTCATCGCCCATCACGCCAGTGCCGTGAGCATCATCGACCAGCAGCCAGGCGTTTTGCCGCTTTGCGGCCTCGTGAAGCGCGGCAAGCGGCGCACTGTCGCCGTCCATGCTGAACACCCCTTCCGTGACCGCCAGCTGTTGCCCATCGCAGGGTTTGTCCAGCAGCGAGGCGAGCTGTGACGCATCGTTATGGGCAAAGCGGCGCAGCTGGGCGGGACTTAAGTTTGCCGCCTCCAGCAGCGAGGCGTGGCTTAAACGGTCGGCGACAATGCGGTCCTCTTTCCCCATCAGGGCCGTGATGACCGCCTGGTTGGCGGCAAACCCGGAGATAAACAGCAGCGCACGCGGGTAGCCCAGCCAGTCAGCCAGTTCTTCCTCCAGCCCCTGATGCGCCGTGGTGTATCCGCTGACGTGCCCCGAGCCACCGCTGCCCACGCCAAACCGCTCCGCGCCCTGCTGCCAGGCGCGGACGATGGCCGGATGCTGGCTCAGTCCGAGATAGTCATTGCTGGAGAAATTACAAAACTGCCGTCCCTCGCGGGTCAGAAAACGGCCCGCGCCGTTTTCCACCACCCTGCGAACGCGAAACGCCTCTGCCGCCCGGCGTTCTTCCAGCGCGGCATTAATCCGTACCTGCCAGGTCATACGGCTGCCGCGTTGTAGAACTGGTCGGTGTCGGCGTTGAGAATCTGCTGCTCCAGCTGCTGCTGTTGCTCGTTATCGCCCGTCAGCACCTCGGTCTGGTGCGGGTTCAGCCCCAGCTTGCGGAACAGCTGAACGTCTTTGTCCTCTTCCGGGTTCGGCGTGGTCAGCAGCTTGCAGCCGTAGAAGATGGAGTTGGCTCCGGCCATAAAGCACATCGCCTGGGTCTGCTCGTTCATCTGCTCGCGGCCCGCAGAGAGGCGAACGTAAGACGTTGGCATCATGATGCGCGCCACCGCGATGGTGCGGATAAAATCAAACGCATCCACATCCTCGTTATCCGCCAGCGGCGTGCCCTTGACCTTCACCAGCATGTTGATCGGCACGCTTTCCGGCGGGGTGGGCAGGTTCGCCAACTGCAGCAGCAGGCCCGCGCGGTCTTTCACCGTTTCGCCTAAGCCCACGATGCCGCCGGAGCAGACCTTGATCCCTGCATCACGCACTTTGTCCAGCGTGTCCAGACGCTCCTGGTAGGTACGCGTGGTGATGATATTGCCGTAAAACTCCGGCGAGGTGTCGAGGTTGTGGTTGTAGTAATCCAGCCCCGCCGCCGAGAGGCGCTGCGCCTGCTCCTCGTTCAGCGTGCCGAGCGTCATACAGGCTTCGAGGCCCATCTCCTTCACGCCTTTCACCATCTGCTCCAGATATGGCATATCGCGATCGTGCGGGTTCTTCCACGCGGCGCCCATGCAGAAGCGGGTTGAGCCCGCGTTTTTCGCCTTGCGTGCGGAGTCGAGCACCTGCTCCACTTCCATCAGACGCTCGGATTCGAGACCGGTTTTGTAGCGCGCGCTCTGCGGGCAATATTTGCAGTCTTCGGGGCAGGCGCCGGTCTTGATCGACAGCAGCGTGCTGACCTGAACATGACGCGGATCGAAGTGCTGACGATGCACCTGTTGGGCTTCGAACATCAGCTCAAGGAAAGGTTTGTTGAATAATTCAGTAACTTGCGACATCGTCCAGCGTGCGTGGTGAGCCATTGGGCTTCTCCAAAGGGTTTTGTTAATTTTCGGTTCGGTTTATACTCGTAAACCTAAAACTTTTCAAAATGGTTTACAAGTCGATTATGACCCTGGACGATCTCGCCTTCGACAAGCAGCATATCTGGCACCCTTACACCTCCACCACCCGCCCCCTTCCCGTCTATCCGGTGGCCTCCGCCCACGGCTGCGAGCTGCATCTCGCCAGCGGCGAGCGGCTGGTTGACGGGATGTCCTCCTGGTGGGCGGCCATTCACGGATACAACCATCCGCGCCTGAACGCGGCGATGAAGGCGCAGATTGACCAGATGTCGCACGTGATGTTTGGCGGAATCACCCATCAGCCCGCGGTGGATTTATGCCGTCGCCTGGTGGCGATGACGCCTGAATCGCTGGAGTGCGTTTTCCTGGCCGATTCCGGCTCGGTGGCGGTGGAAGTGGCAATGAAGATGGCGCTGCAGTACTGGCATGCGAAGGGCGAAACGCGCCAGCGGTTCCTCACCTTCCGCAACGGCTATCACGGGGATACCTTCGGGGCGATGTCGGTCTGCGATCCGGACAACTCCATGCACAGCCTGTGGAAGGGCTATCTGCCGGAAAACCTGTTTGCCCCTGCGCCGCAAAGCCGCTTCGACGGCGAGTGGAACGAGACGGACATGGTGGGCTTCGCGCGGCTGATGGCGGCGCATCGCCATGAAATCGCCGCCGTTATTCTCGAACCGATCGTGCAGGGCGCGGGCGGAATGCGGATGTACCATCCGGAATGGCTGAGGCGCATTCGCAAGATGTGCGACCGCGAGGGCATTCTGCTGATTGCCGATGAAATTGCCACCGGCTTTGGCCGCACCGGCAAGCTGTTTGCCTGCGAACATGCGGGTATCGCCCCGGATATTCTGTGCCTCGGCAAAGCGCTGACCGGCGGCACCATGACGCTCTCCGCCACCCTCACCACTCGTCAGGTTGCCGACACCATCAGCGACGGCGAGGCGGGCTGCTTTATGCACGGCCCGACGTTTATGGGCAACCCGCTGGCCTGCGCCGTGGCAAGCGAAAGCCTCGCCATTCTGGAGAGCGGCGAGTGGCAGACGCAGGTCGCGGCGATTGAGGCACAGCTGAAAGGAGAGCTGAGCGCCGCCTCGGGGGCGAATTTTGTGGCGGACGTGCGCGTGCTGGGTGCCATCGGGGTGATTGAAACCACCCATCCGGTGAACATGGCGGCGCTCCAGCGCTTCTTCGTTGACCAGGGCGTCTGGGTGCGGCCTTTCGGCAAGCTTATCTACCTCATGCCGCCGTACAGCATCACGCCGGAGCAGCTGCGTAAATTAACCGACGCGGTCGTAACAGCCGTTAACATTCCCGCGCATTTCGCGATTTAATCCCATGCGTTACACTTCCTGAACGAGTGAATAACGAGGGTAAACCGTATGAAAATCATCAGTAAAGATCTGCGCGACGGTGAAAAACTCCCGGAACGCCACGTTTTCAACGGCATGGGCTATCAGGGGGATAATATCTCCCCGCACCTGGCGTGGGACGACGTTCCTGCAGGAACCAAAAGCTTTGTCGTGACCTGCTACGACCCGGACGCGCCGACCGGCTCGGGCTGGTGGCACTGGGTTGTGGCGAACCTGCCCGCCGACACGCGCGTGCTGCAGCAGGGTTCCGGTTCAGACCTGGTTGCCCTGCCTGAAGGTGCCATTCAGACGCGCACTGACTTTGGTAAAGCGGGCTACGGCGGCGCGGCGCCACCAAAAGGGGAAACCCACCGCTATATCTTCACGGTGTACGCGCTGGATGTGGAGAAGATTGAGGTCGATGAAGGGGCGAGCGGCGCGATGGTCGGGTTTAACGTGCATTTCCATTCCCTGGGGAGCGCGTCGATTACGGCGATGTATTCCTGAAAAAAGCCGGGTGGCGGCTACGCCTTACCCGGCCTGGATTTCGCATTCGTTGGCCCGGTAAGCGCAGCGCCACCGGGCAAAACATCACAGCACCGAAGGTAGCAGTCCTACAAGGCGTCCCTCTTCCAGAAGCTGCATCGCCTTATCAATATCCGGCGCAAAGAAGCGGTCGTCATCGTAATGCGTGACGTGCTCGCGCAGCACATGGCGCGCCTGCTCCAGCAGCGGGCTGGATTTAAGCCCTTCGCGCAGATCGATACCCTGACACGCCGCCAGCCACTCCACCGCCAGCACGCCGCGGGTGTTGGAGGCCATCTCCCACAGTCGACGCCCGGCCGCCGGGGCCATCGAAACGTGATCTTCCTGATTCGCCGAAGTTGGCAGGCTGTCCACGCTGTGCGGGTGCGACAGGGCTTTGTTCTCGCTTGCCAGCGCTGCGGCCGTCACCTGAGCGATCATAAAGCCCGAGTTGACCCCACCGTTACGCACCAGGAACGGTGGCAGCTGGGACATGTGTTTATCCATCATCAGCGCGATGCGGCGCTCGGACAACGCCCCGACTTCGGCAATCGCCAGCGCGATATTATCCGCCGCCATTGCCACAGGCTCGGCGTGGAAATTGCCCCCGGAGACCACCTCGTTTTCCTCGGCGAACACCAGCGGGTTGTCGGAGACCGCGTTGGCCTCCACCAGCAGCACCTCTGCCGCCTGGCGCAGCTGCGTCAGGCACGCGCCCATCACCTGCGGCTGACAGCGCAGGGAATACGGATCCTGCACCTTCTCGCAGTTATGGTGTGAATCAGCAATTTCGCTGGTGTCGGTAAGCACATGACGGTACATCGCGGCGGCATCTATCTGCCCGCGCTGACCGCGCACCTCGTGGATACGGGCATCGAATGGGCGACGCGAGCCCAGCACGGCTTCGGTGGTCAATGCACCACACACCACCGCCGAGGCAAAGAGATCTTCCGCTTCAAACAGGCCGCGCAGCGCGAAAGCGGTCGACGCCTGCGTGCCGTTAAGCAGCGCCAGCCCCTCTTTCGCCGCCAGCGTGATCGGGTTTAACCCGGCTTTTTTCAGCGCCTCTTTCGCAGGAAGCCACTCGCCCTGCCAGCGCGCTTTGCCCTCACCCAGCAGCAGCAGCGACATGTGCGCCAGCGGGGCGAGATCGCCGGAGGCGCCGACGGAACCTTTTGCCGGGATCCACGGATAGACTTCTGCATTCACAAGAGCCATCAGCGCCTGGATCACGCTCAGGCGAATGCCCGAGAAACCGCGCGCCAGGCTGTTGATTTTGAGCACCATCATCAGACGGACAATCTCATCATCCAGCGGCTGGCCAACGCCCGCCGCGTGCGACAGCACCAGCGAACGCTGTAAGTTTTCCAGATCGTGCGTGGCGATGCGGGTCTGCGCCAGCAGGCCAAAGCCGGTGTTAATCCCGTAGGCGGTGCGCCCTTCGGCAACAATCGCTTCTACGCAGGCGACGCTGTCGTTTATCGCGGCGTGGGCGCTTTCATCAAGTGAAAGGGTGACCGGCTGGCGCCAGACGTTACGCAGCTGTTTGAGCGTCAGCGAGCCGGGAGTGAGTGTTAACGCGTTCATGCATGCTTTCCTTGTGTGGCAGGGATCATCGGCAGGTTCAGCCCCTGCTCTTTAGCACAGTCAATGGCAATCTCGTAACCCGCATCCGCGTGACGCATCACGCCGGTTGCCGGGTCGTTGTGCAGCACACGGGCGATGCGCGCGGCCGCTTCATCGGTTCCATCACAGACGATGACCATCCCTGAGTGCTGGGAGAAGCCCATCCCGACGCCGCCGCCGTGGTGCAGAGAGACCCAGGTGGCGCCGCTGGCGGTATTCAGCAAGGCATTAAGCAATGGCCAGTCGGAGACCGCGTCAGATCCGTCGCGCATGGCTTCGGTTTCACGGTTTGGGCTGGCGACGGAACCGGAGTCCAGATGGTCGCGGCCAATGACGATAGGCGCGGAGACTTCACCGCTGCGCACCATTTCGTTGAAGGCCAGACCCAGCTTTTGCCGCCACTCCAGTCCTACCCAGCAGATGCGCGCCGGCAAGCCCTGGAAGCTGATGCGTTCGCGAGCCATATCCAGCCAGTGGTGCAGGTGTTCGTCGTCTGCGACGATCTCCTTCACTTTGGCGTCAGTTTTGTAGATATCCTGCGGATCGCCGGACAAGGCCACCCAGCGGAACGGGCCGATGCCGCGGCAGAACAGCGGACGGATATAGGCAGGCACGAAGCCGGGGAAGTCGAAGGCGTTATTTACGCCCATCTCTTTCGCCATCTGGCGGATGTTGTTGCCGTAATCGAAGGTCGGAATGCCCAACTGGCTGAAGGCCAGCATCGCGGAGACGTGTTCCGCCATAGAGCGTTTCGCAGCGAGCACCGTGCCTTCCGGGTCGGTTTCCGCTTTTTGCTGATAGCCTTCCCACGTCCAGCCCTTTGGCAGGTAACCGTGCAGCGGGTCATGGGCGCTGGTCTGGTCGGTAACGAGATCCGGACGCACGCCGCGGGCAACCAGCTCCGGCAGAATATCCGCCGCGTTGCCGCACAGGGCAATCGACACCGCTTTGCCTTCAGCAGTGTACTTTTTGATGCGCGCCAGCGCGTCATCGAGGTTGTCGGCCTGTTCATCGACGTAACGGGTACGCAGACGGAAATCAATGCGGCTCTGCTGGCATTCAATGTTCAGCGAGCACGCGCCGGCCAGCGTGGCGGCCAGCGGCTGCGCGCCGCCCATCCCGCCCAGACCGGCGGTAAGCACCCAGCGGCCTTTCAGCGAGCCGTTATAGTGCTGGCGCCCCGCTTCCACGAAGGTTTCGTAGGTGCCCTGCACGATCCCCTGGCTGCCGATGTAGATCCAGCTCCCGGCGGTCATCTGGCCATACATCGCCAGCCCTTTCGCGTCCAGCTCGTTGAAGTGTTCCCAGGTGGCCCAGTGCGGCACGAGGTTAGAGTTGGCGATCAGCACGCGCGGCGCGTTCTTATGGGTTTTAAATACGCCAACCGGCTTGCCGGACTGCACCAGCAGGGTTTCGTCATGTTCGAGTTCGGTCAGAGATTTTACAATTGCGTCATAGCATTCCCAGTTGCGCGCGGCGCGGCCAATGCCGCCGTAGACCACCAGCTCGTGGGGGTTTTCCGCCACTTCAGGATCGAGGTTGTTCATCAACATGCGCAGCGGGGCTTCGGTGAGCCAGCTTTTGGCGGTAAGGGTGGTGCCACGCGCGGCGCGGACATCCTGCTGGCGGTATTTACCTGACGACATTGTGTGCTCCTATACGGGACAGATGATGCATTTAGATATACTTGTATAGACAAGCACACACAAGGTCAGATTTAACAAAAAAGATACAATTTTGTTATATTGCGTTAGCGATCACGCTTATAAAACTTATGACATAAAGTGGCCCTGCAGCCGGTAACGGTTCCCCGGGAAAAGCAGCCGGGCATGCGACACAATGTGCGACGAGGACCAGGTTCGACGGCGGATCAGCAGGCACGGGTCGTGCTCTTTAATGCGCAGCCGCTCGCACTCCTGCGGCGTGGCGCGCACGGCCTCCACAATGTGCTCCCCTTCCGTCAGCGGTGCGACAAGCGACAGATAGGCGTGCGGGGTGGTCTGGGTGTAATCCTGGTTCAGATAGTCCGGTATCCGTTCGGCGTTCACGCAGCGATCTTCAATCTGCACCGGAATATCGTTTTCGAAATGCACCATCACGGAGTGGAAGATGCGGCTTCCCTCTTTGACATTCAGCTCTACCGCCTGCTCGGCGCTGGCCTGGGTCTCTTCGAGCACCAGCACTTCACAGCGGTGCTGATGATTACGCGCGGCAATTTCGTCCGCAATACTGCGGATTTCAAACAGGGCGGATTGCCCTTTCGGTTCCGCCACAAACGTCCCGACGCCCTGCAGACGCACCAGAAGCCCTTCGTCGGTCAGCTCGCGCAGCGCCCGGTTGACGGTCATCCGGCTAAAACCGAACTGCGCCACCAGCTCGGCCTCCGACGGAATGCGATCGTGCGGGCGCCAGACGCCGGTAGCAATCTTTTCGCTAATCGCCTGCTTCACCTTTTCATAAAAAGGCGCGGGCGGGCTCGGTTGCGGCAGGGGCGAGCGTGAAAACATCGTGACTCCTTTAATAGTGTTATGCCCACCAGTGAGCAATTTGCCAGGCCAGACGGGCGGCGAGCTTTGCGCCCTGTCCGTCCCGATCGTACTGCGGGTTAAACTCTACCAGATCGGCGGCCTGCAGCTTACCGCTGCGGCAGATTTGTTCAATAACCGGCATTAGATCCATTGCCGGGACGCCTAACGCCGCAGGGGCGGAAACGGCGGGCATTTCGCCCGCGGGCAGGACGTCCAGATCGATCGTCAGATAGATACGATCGGCCTGCGCCAGCACCTTTTCCAAGGCCGATAATGCCTCGCGTCTGAAATGAAGATCCTCCACCAGCGTGACGTTCAGGCGTTCGGCCTCATCCCACAGTGCCTGGGTGTTCGCCGCGCGGCTGACGCCAAAGCAGGCGTAGCGAAACTCGCGCCCGCATTCATCGCAGTGTTGAGCCAGCTGACGAAACGGCGTACCGGACGTCGCCCGGTCGGCCTTGCGCAGGTCGAGATGCGCATCCAGGTTTATCACCGCCACGCGCTCGCCGGGGAACGCATCCAGAACACCCCGACCGTGCGCCCAGGCGGTTTCATGCCCGCCGCCAAACACCAGGGTGCGCATCCCGGACTGCTGGCAGGCCGTCACGGCATCGCTTAACGCCCGCTGCGCGGGTTCAAGCTCATCGCTTTCAACGTACACCGAGCCCATATCCGCCAGCCGTTCGTGTCCCTGATGGCTTGCCATATTCGCCAGTGCTTTGCGCAGAATATCAGGGGCCTGCGCGGCGCCGGGCCTGCCCTGATTGCGTTTAACCCCTGCATCGCATTCAAATCCTATCAGCGCGATGCCGGATGAAAGCGGCGTGAACAGCGCCTGCTGTTGTATCGTCTGGAAAATGCGCGTTGCATTGCTGGCTTCGGCGCTGTCATCTCGCCCCTGCCAGACCGTTTCGGCGACGGGCCGCCATAACTTCATACTGCCTCCCCACGGAAAATACGTTGATACAGCGGATTGCGTCCCGGCTCGTAGACCATCTCTACAGGATGGTGAGCATCCCAGACGATAAAATCAGCGACAAACCCCGACTGCAGCTGCCCGTGCGTTGCGCCGCGGCCCAGCGCCTGCGCCGCATGCCGCGTGACGCCAGCCCAAGCCTCTTCGGGCGTCAGGCCAAACTGGACGCAGGCCATATTCATCGCCAGGTGCAGGCTGGCAAACGGGCTGGTGCCGGGGTTATAGTCGGTGGCGACGGCCATCGGCACACCACGTTTTCGGAGCTGATCAACCGGCGGACGCTGGCGCTCTTGCAGAAAATAGAACGCGCCGGGGAGCAGTACCGCAACCGTACCGCTTTGCGCCATCGCCTGAACGCCCGCGTCGTCGAGATATTCGATATGATCGGCCGACAGTCCGTTATATTGGCTGACCAGCGCCGCTCCGCCCTGATTCGACAACTGTTCAACATGCCCTTTCACCGGAATACCGAGCGCGGCGGCGGCCTGGAAGAGGCGCTCGGTTTGCGACGGGGTAAAGCCGACGTTTTCACAAAACACGTCTACTGCTTCAAACAACTCTTTTTGCCACAGCGTGGGCAGGATCTGCTCACAGACCAGCGTGAGGTACGCATCCGGATCCTGTCGATATTCTGCCGGCACCGCATGGGCCGCCAGCAGCGTTGGGCTGATATCGATCGGATTATCGAGGCTCAGCTGGCGGGCAACCTGCAGCATCTTCTCTTCGGCCTCGGCGTTGAGACCGTATCCCGATTTGATTTCAACCGTGGTGACGCCTTCATTGATCAGACGCTGGAGCCGCTGCTGCGCCAGTTTCAGCAGGGTTTCCAGGGAACTGCTGCGCGTTGCCGTCACGGTGGCGTTAATCCCGCCCCCCTGAGCGCTGATGGTCTGGTAAGAGACGCCGTTCAGACGCTGCTCCCACTCCGCCGCGCGGTCGCCGCCAAATACCAGATGGGTATGGCAGTCAATCAGGCCAGGCGTGATCAGACGTCCCTCAAGATCGATGACGTGACGGTGTCCGGAAGGAAGGTCAGATTCAGGGAGCACGGCAAGGATAGTTTGGCCGCGCACGACCAGCGCGTGCTGATCTTTCAGGCCATAAGGCGCGGATGTATCGGGAACCATTGTTGCCAGGCGCGCATTTCGCCATATAACATCGTCAGGTTGAAGCTGCATGGGCATTCCACTTGTCATGGGTTGTATAGACATTTATTTGCATCCATCGTCTGCTGTCAACCGCCTTGAGGGAAAATGTTATTTATTTGTGATGACTTTCCCGTCACCTCCGGGCAAAAAATGCAACTTTTACCCTTTTTATCTTCCCGTTTCGCTCAACTTAGTATAAAAAAGCAGGCTATTTCGTCTATCCCGTAAAGACTTGCATACCCAGGAGCTTCACCTTGAACATTTCCAGGATTTCCCGTCTGGCGTTAGCGCTCGCCTTTGGCGTGACATTATCCGCATGCAGTTCTACACCACCGGATCAGCGTCCTTCTGAGCAGGTAGCGCCCGGTACCGCCTCCCGCCCGATTTTGTCCGCGGATGAAGCGAAGAATTTCGACCGCGCCCATTACTTCTCGGCGATGGATCCTAACGCCGCGCCGTGGACACCGTCTTCTATTAACCTGCCTAAACAGCCTGACTTCGTTGTTGGCCCGGCTGGCGCGCAGGGCGTAACGCATACCACTATCCAGGCAGCGGTTGACGCGGCAATCACTAAACACAGCGCGTCTCGCCAGTACATCGCGATCCTGCCGGGTGAATACGAAGGCACCGTGTATGTTCCGGCGGCTCCTGGCAGCATTACGATTTACGGTCTGGGTGAAAAAGCCATCGACGTAAAAATCGGCCTGGCGATTGATTCCGAAATCGACAGCACCGCCTGGCGTCACCTGGTGAACCCGGCAGGCAAATATATGCCGGGCAAACCGGCGTGGTATATGTTTGATAACTGCCAGAGCAAGCGTTCCGCCACCATTGGCGTGATGTGCTCGGCGGTGTTCTGGTCGCAGAATAATGGCCTGCAACTGCAGAACCTGACCATTCAGAATACCCTGGGTGACAGCGTGGATGCCGGTAACCACCAGGCCGTGGCGCTGCGTAGCGACGGCGATAAGGTGCAGATTAACAACGTCAATATTCTGGGCCGTCAGAACACCTTCTTCGTGACCAACAGCGGCGTACAGAACACGCTGCAGAATAACCGTCTGACCCGTACGCTGGTGACCAACAGCTACGTTGAAGGTGACGTTGATCTGGTGTCCGGTCGCGGCGCGGTAGTGTTTGATAACACCGATTTCCGCGTGGTGAATTCCCGTACCCAGCAGGAAGGCTATGTGTTTGCTCCGGCAACCCAGTCTAACCTGTTTTACGGCTTCCTGGCCGTGAACAGCCGCTTTAACGCGGCCGGTGACGGCGTGGCGCAGCTGGGACGCTCCCTGGACGTGGACTCTGCGACCAACGGCCAGGTCGTTATCCGCGACAGCGTGATCAACGAAGGCTTTAATGTGGCGAAGCCGTGGGCTGATGCGGCTGTCTCCAAACGTCCGTTCTCCGGCAACACCGGTGCGGTGGACGATAAAGGAAACGTGCAGCGCAACCTGAACGACGCGAACTTCAACCGCATGTGGGAATACAACAACCGCGGTCTGGGCAGCAACGTGGTTGCTGAGCCGAAGCAGTAAGCTGTTTTGTCGGGTGGCGGCTTCGCCTTACCCGGCCTACCGGGCATAAAAAAACCTCGCATTCGCGAGGTTTTTTGTTTTAAGCCGCTTAGTGCGCGTTAACCACCACCCACATTGGCCCCTGACCTACCGCATAGCGTCCTTTCTCTTCCAGCAGGCCCTGCTCGCCTTTGATTTCATACAGCGCGATGTGGTGGGATTTCTGCCCCGCCGCAATCAGGTATTTACCGCTGTGATCGATATTAAAGCCGCGCGGCTGAGTTTCCGTCGGTTGGAAGCCTTCAACCGCCAGCACGCTGCCGTCTTCGGAAACGCTAAACACGGTAATCAGGCTGGAGGTACGGTCACAGGCGTACAGATGACGGCCATCTGGCGTAATGTGGATATCTGCCGCCCAGCGGGTGTCGGAGAAATCAGACGGCATCATGTCCAGCGTCTGCACGCACTCAATCTGACCGTTTGGATCTTTCAGTTCCCATACATCCACCGAGCTGTTCAGTTCGTTAACGACGTAGGCATATTGCTGGTTCGGGTGGAAGACCATATGACGCGGACCCGCGCCCTCAACGGTGGTGATTTCAGCCGGATTCTGCGCCACCAGGTGACCATCGTCGCTCAGGGTGAACAGGCAGATACGATCCTGCTTCAGCGCAGGCACCCACAGCGTGCGGTTGTCCGGGGAGATATTCGCCGAATGGCAGCCTTCCAGCCCTTCCACCACGTCGACAGTTTCTACCGGAATACCATCGTCAAGACGCGTCACGCTGACGCAACCGGCATTGTAAGAACCGCTAAAAATGAAGCGTCCTTTACGATCGGTCGAGATGTGGGTTGGGCTGCCCGGCAGTGGCGCTTCAGCGGTGTAGGTCAGCGCGCCGTCGTCAGGAGAGATGCGGTAGGCCAGCACGCGAAACTCCGGGCGCACACCCACGTATAAGAAACGTTTATCCGGGCTGACGACCATCGGTTGCACCTGGCCCGGCACATCAACAACCTGAACCAGCGTGAGCGAACCTTCTGCATTCAAGCGCCAGACGTGGATCTGCTGACTTTCAGGACTGGCGGTATAAACGGTTTGTTTCATGAATACTCCTTTCCTCACTGCACGTGAAAGTGATTATTTTTAACGGTGAATGCTGAATTTTAGCCAGGAATTTTGCAGCGATTTACTCTCGGTGTAACATCCCCTGAGACCTAAAATTCAACATTAACCCGGAAGAACAAATGACCTCGCGTGTGATTGCACTGGATTTAGACGGAACATTACTTACCCCTCAGAAAACCCTGCTCCCCTCCTCCCTTGAAGCGCTTAAACGCGCGCAGGAAGTGGGATATCAACTCCTTATCGTAACGGGTCGACATCACGTTGCCATTCACCCTTTTTATCAGGCACTGGCGCTGGATACACCTGCAATTTGTTGTAATGGCACTTATTTGTATGATTATCAGGCAAAAAAGGTTTTAGCCTCCGACCCGCTGCCGGTTCCCCAGGCGCTGCAGCTGATCGATCTGCTGGATGAGCATAACGTTCACGGCCTGATGTATGTGGATAACGCGATGGTGTACGAGCGCCCTACCGGCCACGTGGTGCGCACCAGCAACTGGGCGTTGTCCCTGCCTGAAGCGCAGCGTCCGGTCTTTACTCAGGTATCTTCACTGCGTCAGGCAGCCCAGGACGTTGAGGCTATCTGGAAGTTTGCCCTGACGGATGAAGACACCACCAAACTGAATACATTCGCGAAACACGTCGAGGACACGCTGGGGCTGGAGTGCGAATGGTCCTGGCACGATCAGGTGGATATTGCCCGCAAGGGTAACAGCAAAGGCAAGCGCTTGACGCAGTACGTAGAATCGCAGGGCTGGTCAATGCAGGACGCGATCGCCTTCGGCGACAACTACAACGACATCAGCATGCTGGAAGCCGCCGGTACGGGCGTGGCGATGGGTAATGCCGACGACGCAGTAAAAGCGCGCGCTAACGTGGTGATTGGCGACAACACCACCGACAGCATCGCGCAGTACATCTATACCCACCTGCTGTAATCAGGCGGTGATCGAAACGCTCTTGATTTGCGCGTAAAGCCACAGGCCGGGCTTGATTGCTAACTCATCCCTGGCCCACGGGCTGATGCGCGCCCAGAGCGTCCTGCTGCCCACGTCGAGCTTCACCTCTACCTGCCCGTTATCATCAAAACATTCCGCCACTTTGGCGCGCAGAATATTTCGAATACTGGTTTGCAGCGGCGGCTGCAGCACCAGCGAGACGTCCGACGCCTGGATGCGGATCCGCAGCGCGGACTGCAACGGTTTGTCGATCTTATTGACCCAAAGATGCTGGTCGCCCAGCGCCAGGGCGGTCATCGCGTAGTGCGGATGATGCTCCAGAACGCTCACCTTCAGGATGCTGCTCTGCTGCTCCCTGGGTAACCAGGGGTGCATCACGCTACTGCCCCACACCTCTTCCAGGTTGCCGAAGGCCTTCACGCTGCCCTCTTCCAGCACCAGCACTTTGTCGGCCAGATGCAGGATCTCATCCAGCGAATGGCTGACGTAGAGCATCGGAATATTAATTTCGCGGGTCAGACGCTGCAGGTAAGGCAAAAGCTCGCGCTTGCGAGGTATATCCAGCGAGGCCAGCGGCTCGTCGAGCAGCAGCAGTTCGGGGGCGGTCAGCAACGCGCGGCCTATAGCCACACGCTGTTTCTCCCCGCCGGAGAGCGAGGACGGCAGCCTGTCGAGCAGGGGTTCAATGCCTAAAAGCGTCACCAGCTTATCAAACTGCCCGGCCATGCTTTTCGCCATGCCGTAGCGCAGGTTGCCGCGCACGCTGTAGTGCGGGAATAAGCGCGCGTCCTGAAAAACATAGCCGATGCGGCGCTTATCCGGCGAAAGGTAAATCTTGTTCTCCACGTCATTCAGGACGCGGTTGTTCAGGACAATGCGCCCTGACTGCGGGCGCGTCAGGCCGCTGATGGCGTTAATCAGAGACGTTTTACCCGCGCCAGACACGCCGAAGACGGCGGTGATGCCGCTTGCAGGCAGCGTCTCGTTAAGCGTCAGAGTATGGTTTCCCAGCGTCTGGGTGAAATTCAGTTCCAGCATCGTTATTTCCCCATCCGTTCGCGGCTTAGCCGTGCCAGCCATTCAGAAACCAGCAGCGAAACCAGGGCTAATACGATAGAGATGATGCACAGCCGCGCTGCGGCACTCTCTCCCCCTGGCGTCTGAATCAGGGTATACATGGCCGATGGGATGGTCCGCGTCTCGCCGGGAATGTTCGACACAAACGTGATGGTCGCACCAAACTCGCCCAGCGAGCGGGCGAACGCCAGCACCGTCCCGACAATGATGCCCGGCAGCGTAAGCGGAAGCGTGATGGTAAAAAAGACGCGCCAGCGCCCGGCACCGAGCGTGCGGGCTGCCTGTTCGAGCTTCATATCCACGCCTTCCAGCGCGAGGCGGATCGCTCTGACCATCAGCGGGAATGACATCACCGCCGCCGCCAGTACCGCACCGCGCCAGCTAAAGGCAAAGGTGATTCCGAACCAGTCGTAGAGCTTTTCGCCGATAAAACCGCGTCGCCCCATCGAAATCAGCAGCAGATAACCGACCACCACGGGCGGTAAAACCAGGGGAAGATGAAGGACGCTGTCGAGCAGCGCTTTGCCGGGGAACCGACAGCGAACCAGTAGCCAGGCAAAAAAGATCCCAAAGGGCAAACTCAGCGCAACCGCCAGGGAAGAGACTTTAAGGCTCAGCAGAACAGCCTGCCATTCAGGATCGGTCAGTATCATCAGTGAGTCGTAAATCCATAACGTTTAAAGATTGCGGACGCCTCCGGCCCCTTCAGATAATCGCGGAAGGCCGTTACGGTCGCATTTTTATGCCCATCAACAATCGCCACAGGATATTCCACTTTCTTGTGGGAGTCTTCCGGGAAGGTGCCAACCACTTTTACGCCCTTGCTGGCAACGGCATCGGAACCATACACAATGCCCAGCGGAGCTTCGTTACGCTCCACCAGCGCCAGCGCGCCGCGCACATCTTCCGCCGGGGCCAGTTTTGGTGACAGGGTCTCCCACGCGCCCAGCTTTTGCAGCGCTTCTTTGGCGTAAATCCCGGCCGGAACGTGTTCCGGGTCACCCACCGCCAGACGGCCACCGTTCAGCAGGCGGGTCCAGTTTGTCTCATTGTTGATGGTGATTTCACCCTGCGCGCTGGCCTTCGGTGCAACCACAACCAGGCTATTGCCCAGCAGCGTTTCGCGGGTCGCCGCATCAATCGATTTCTTCTCCACCGCGTAGTCCATCCACTTCTGGTCAGCAGAGATAAACAGATCTGCCGGAGCGCCCGCTTCTATCTGCCGTGCCAGCGTAGAGGAAGAGGCAAAAGAGGAGACTACCTCGACGTTTTTCTCTTTTTTATACGCCGCCGCAATATCCTGCAGCGCGTTGGTCAACGACGCCGCCGCAAAGACCGTGATTTTACCTTCGTCCGCCAGCGCGTGTCCGGTAAGTGAAAGCGTCAGCGTTGCCCCTGCGAAAAGGCGTACCCATGAACGTGCCATCTGTAACTCCTGTGAGTAGCGTTATATACATATTAATATAACGGTATCGTCAGGGAGATCCCAGCGGTAATTCGTACCGCTCAAGGGGTAACACGGTGTGTTACGTTAAATAATATCGGCGAAAGTAAGAAAAGCTTGAGAGCAAAACGCCCGGGCAAGCCGGGCGTTTTGTGGGAAATTAATGCTGCTTTTTCGCACGGTCTCGGTGACCGATATTCGAAAAGACGTTGAACACTTCACCCAGGCCGTAGATGGCACCGAGGATGATGGCCATCACTACTGGTACCATGATCACGGCGAATACCAGACTTTTCAACAACTCTAACATGGTTTTCTCCAGATTTTGTGAATGGGCTATTCTACCCTGAAAAGTAAGAAAAACATCCCCTTTTGTGCGATGCCCTTTGCGCCCTGCACCATTTGGGTCACAATATTCTTTTTGCCAGGACACTGTTATGCAGGCCGAAATTCTTCTTACTCTCCGACTTCAGCAAAAGCTTTTCGCCGATCCCCGACGTATTGCCCTGCTTAAACAGATAGAACAAACCGGCTCAATTAGCCAGGGCGCTAAGAACGCCGGGATTAGCTATAAAAGCGCCTGGGATGCCATCAATGAAATGAACACCCTGAGCGAGCATCCGCTGGTGGACAGAGCCACAGGGGGCAAAGGCGGTGGAGGTGCTGTTGTCACACGCTACGGCCTGCGCCTGATTCAGCTCTACGATCTCCTGGGCCAGATTCAGCAAAAAGCGCTCGATGTATTGAGTGACGACGACAACGTTCCTCTGGACAGCTTGCTGGCCGCCATTTCCCGCTTCTCGTTGCAGACCAGCGCCCGCAACCAGTGGTTTGGTACGGTGACGGCGCGCGATAATCTCCAGGTACAGCAGCATGTTGAGATCCTGCTTGCCGATGGTGTCACCCGTCTGAAAGCGGCGATAACGGCCCAGAGCGCAGAGCGCCTTGACCTGGATGAAGGTAAAGAGGTGCTGGTGTTGCTGAAAGCACCCTGGGTCAATATCACACGCGATCCGGACAAGGCAAAGGCGGCTGATAACCAGCTGCGGGGTACCATCAGCCATATCGAACGCGGCAAGGAGCAGTGCGAAGTGCTGATGCCCCTGGCAGACGGACAGGCGCTTTGCGCCACGGTCCCGCTCAGCGAGGCGAACGATTTAGAAGAAGGTGCTGTCGTCACCGCATATTTCAACGCGGACCGTGTGATTATCGCCACATTGTGCTGAGCGCATTGACAATCGTGACGACAGTGCGTATCCCTGATATCTATTGCTGCAAAAAATGGGATATATCATGTCATCATTGCATATTTCGCAAGGTACGTTTCGTCTTAGCGATACCCGAACGCTGACGATTGCCGATCTGACAATACGCGCGGGTGAAAGCTGGGCGTTTGTCGGCACTAACGGCAGCGGTAAATCCGCGCTGGCCCGCGCGCTGGCCGGAGAGCTTACCCTTCTCAAAGGCGAATGCCGGCGCGATTTCACGCGCCTGACGCGCCTGTCCTTTGAACAGCTGCAGAAGCTGGTCAGCGACGAGTGGCAGCGCAACAATACCGATTTACTCAGTCCTGGCGAAGAAGATACCGGCCGCACGGCGGCGGAAATTATTCAGGATGAGGTGAAAGATCCCGCCCGCTGTCAGCATCTGGCGGAACAGTTTGGCATTTCCGCGCTGCTGAACCGGCGCTTTAAGTACCTCTCTACCGGCGAGACGCGGAAAACGCTGCTGTGCCAGGCGCTCATGAGCCAGCCGGAATTGCTGATTCTGGATGAGCCCTTTGACGGGCTGGATGTCCACTCCCGCGCCCAGCTGGCTGCCATGCTGGACTCTCTGAATCAGGAAGGCTATACGATCGTACTGGTGCTGAACCGCTTCGATGAAATTCCTGACTTCGTGCAAAACGCGGGCGTGCTGGCAGACTGTAGCCTGATCGAAACCGGAGAAAAATCCGCGCTGCTCCGACAGGCGCTGATTGCCCAGCTTGCGCACAGCGAAAAGCTGGCGGGCATTGCGCTGCCGGACCCCGACGCGCCGGCAGCACGCCACGGTCTCGACCCCAGGCAGCCGCTTATCGTCCTGCGCGATGGCGTAGTCTCCTATGACGAACGACCGATCCTGAATCACCTCAGCTGGACGGTTAATCCTGGCGAACATTGGCAGATTGTCGGTCCCAACGGCGCGGGGAAATCCACGCTGCTGAGCCTGATAACCGGCGATCACCCGCAGGGCTACAGTAACGATCTGACGCTGTTTGGCCGCCGTCGCGGCAGCGGCGAAACCATCTGGGATATCAAAAAGCACATTGGCTACGTTAGCAGCAGCCTGCATCTGGATTACCGGGTCAGTACCACGGTACGCAACGTGATCCTTTCCGGCTATTTTGATTCCATCGGCATTTATCAGGCGGTGTCAGATAAACAGCACAAGCTGGCCCAGCAGTGGCTGGATATTCTGGGGATGGATAACCGGGTGGCTGACGCGCCGTTTCATAGCCTGTCGTGGGGGCAGCAGCGCCTGGCACTGATCGTTCGCGCGCTGGTAAAACACCCTACACTCCTGATCCTCGACGAGCCGCTGCAGGGGCTGGATCCGCTTAACCGACAGCTGGTCCGCCGCTTTGTGGACGTGCTGATTAGCGAAGGTGAAACGCAGCTGCTGTTCGTTTCACACCATGCCGAAGATGCCCCCTCCTGCATCACCCACCGCCTCGAGTTTGTCGCGGACGGTGAGGGTTATCGCTATCTTCTCAGCAACGTAAATTAACCGCGGAGGGCACCGCCCTCCTCTTTTCAGATAACTTGCATCAATACATCGCTATCTCTTTGATCTAGAATGCTCTACGTCATCGAAAAAGCGAGCGTGAAAACGAGTGTAAACGATTCCACTATTTTATCCCATGTCACACTTTTTGCGTCTCTGTTATGCTATGGTTATTACATACCATAGGCCCAATGGAGCGAATTATGCGAGTTCTGGTAACAGGTGGTAGCGGTTACATCGGAAGTCATACCTGTGTGCAGCTGCTGCAAAATGGTCACGATGTGATCATCCTCGACAACCTGTGCAATAGTAAGCGCAGCGTGCTGCCGGTGATTGAACGTCTTGGCGGTAAACAGCCGACTTTCGTGGAAGGCGACATCCGCAACGAAGCGCTGATGACCGAGATCCTTCACGACCACGCCATCGAAGCGGTGATCCACTTCGCAGGGCTGAAAGCGGTCGGTGAATCCGTTGCGAAACCGCTTGAGTATTACGACAACAACGTCAACGGTACCCTGCGTCTGATCTCCGCCATGCGCGCGGCAAACGTCAAAAACTTTATCTTTAGCTCCTCCGCCACCGTCTATGGCGATCAGCCAAAAATTCCTTACGTTGAAAGCTTCCCGACCGGTACGCCGCAAAGCCCATACGGCAAAAGCAAGCTGATGGTAGAGCAGATCCTGACCGACCTGCAAAAAGCCCAGCCGGAGTGGAGCATCGCCTTGCTGCGCTACTTCAACCCGGTCGGCGCCCATCCGTCTGGCGATATGGGTGAAGATCCGCAGGGCATTCCGAACAACCTGATGCCGTACATCGCCCAGGTGGCGGTAGGCCGTCGCGAGTCGCTGGCCATTTTTGGCAATGACTACCCGACCGAAGACGGCACCGGCGTGCGTGACTATATCCACGTGATGGATTTAGCAGACGGCCACGTTGCAGCCATGCAGCAGCTGGCTGACAAACCGGGCGTGCATATTTATAACCTCGGCGCCGGGGTCGGCAGCAGCGTGCTGGACGTGGTTAACGCCTTCAGCAAAGCCTGCGGTAAGCCGGTGAACTACCACTTCGCTCCGCGTCGTGATGGCGACCTGCCAGCTTACTGGGCCGATGCCACCAAAGCCGATAAAGAACTTAACTGGCGTGTCACCCGCACGCTTGATGAAATGGCACAGGATACCTGGCACTGGCAGTCACGCCACCCGCAGGGTTATCCGGACTAAGGATCCGTCATGACTTCGTTTAATCCCGTCGATCACCCGCATCGTCGTTTTAACCCGCTAAGCGGGCAATGGATTTTGGTCTCTCCGCATCGCGCCAAGCGTCCCTGGCAGGGGGCGCAGGAGACGCCTGCAAAACAGACCCTGCCGCAGCACGATCCGGATTGCTTCCTCTGTCCGGGCAACACGCGCGTGACCGGGGATAAAAACCCGGACTACAAAGGCACCTTCGTGTTTACCAACGATTTTGCCGCCCTGATGACCGATACCCCGGATGCCCCCGCGAGTCACGACCCGCTGATGCGCTGCGAAAGCGCGCGCGGTACCAGCCGCGTGATCTGCTTCTCGCCCGATCACAGCAAAACGCTGCCGGAGCTGAGCGTGGACGCGCTGAAAGAGGTGGTCAGCACCTGGCAGGCGCAAACAGCTGAGCTGGGGCAGAGCTATCCGTGGGTGCAGGTGTTCGAAAACAAAGGCGCGGCGATGGGCTGCTCTAACCCGCATCCGCACGGCCAGATCTGGGCGAACAGCTTCCTGCCCAACGAAGCCGAGCGTGAAGACCGTCTGCAGAAGGACTATTTCGCAGAAAACGGCTCACCCATGCTGGTGGACTACACCCAGCGCGAGCTGGCCGACGGCAGCCGTACCGTAGTGGAAACCGAACACTGGCTGGCGGTCGTGCCTTACTGGGCCGCCTGGCCGTTTGAGACGCTGCTGCTGCCGAAAGCGCACGTTCAGCGCATTACCGATCTCAGCGACGCGCAGCGCGACGACCTGGCGCTGGCGCTGAAAAAGCTGACCAGCCGTTACGACAACCTGTTCCAGTGCTCCTTCCCGTATTCCATGGGCTGGCACGGCGCGCCGTTTAACGGCGAAGAGAATCATCACTGGCAGCTGCACGCCCATTTCTATCCGCCGCTGCTGCGCTCTGCAACGGTGCGTAAATTTATGGTGGGCTATGAAATGCTGGCGGAAACCCAGCGTGACCTGACGGCGGAACAGGCGGCAGAGCGTCTGCGTGCCGTCAGCGACGTCCACTATCGCGAATCAGGAGTCTAAAAATGAGTCTGAAAGATAAAACACAATCCCTGTTTGCTGAGAAATTTGGCTACCCTGCCACCCACGTAATTCATGCACCTGGTCGCGTCAACCTGATCGGCGAGCACACCGACTACAACGACGGCTTCGTGCTGCCGTGCGCCATTGATTACCAGACGGTTATCAGCTGTGCGAAGCGCGATGACCGCCAGGTTCGCGTGATTGCGGCGGATTACGGTAATGAGACGGACGAGTTTTCCCTTGATGCCCCGATTGTGACGCACGACAGCCAGCAGTGGTCTAACTACGTGCGCGGCGTGGTGAAGCATCTGCAGAAGCGCAACAAGAACTTCGGCGGCGCCGATTTAGTCATCAGCGGCAACGTGCCGCAGGGTGCGGGCTTAAGCTCGTCGGCCTCGCTCGAAGTGGCCGTGGGAACCGTCTTCCAGCAGCTGTATCATCTGCCGCTGGACGGGGCGCAAATTGCCCTGAACGGTCAGGAAGCGGAAAACCAGTTCGTGGGCTGCAACTGCGGCATCATGGACCAGCTGATCTCCGCGCTGGGCAAAAAAGAGCATGCTTTACTGATCGACTGCCGCTCGCTTGGCACCAAAGCCGTTCCGCTGCCAAAAGGCGCGGCCGTCGTGATTATCAACAGTAACTTTAAACGCACGCTGGTGGGCAGCGAGTACAATACCCGCCGCGAACAGTGCGAAACCGGCGCGCGCTTCTTCCAGCAGCCTGCCCTGCGCGACGTGACGCTCGATGAATTTAACAAAGTGGCGCACGAGCTGGATCCTGTCGTCGCCAGACGCGTGCGTCACGTGCTGACCGAAAACGCCCGTACCGTTGAAGCCGCCTCCGCGCTGGCGAAAGGTGACCTGAAGCGCATGGGTGAGCTGATGGCGGAATCTCACGCCTCCATGCGCGATGATTTTGAAATCACCGTGCCGCAGATCGACACCCTGGTGGACATCGTCAAAGCGGTTATTGGCGATAAAGGCGGCGTGCGCATGACGGGCGGCGGCTTTGGCGGCTGCATCGTCGCGCTGGTGCCGGAAGAGCTGGTCCCTGCCGTCCAGGACGCCGTGGCGAAGCAGTACGAAGCGCAAACGGGCATCAAAGAAACGTTCTATGTATGTAAAGCATCACAAGGAGCCGGACAGTGCTAAACGAAACACCTACCCTCGCACCGGATGGTCTGCCGTATCGCCTGTTAACCCTGCGCAACAGCGCGGGGATGGTGGTTACGCTGATGGACTGGGGTGCGACCCTGCTTTCTGCCCGCGTACCGATGCCGGACGGCAGCGTGCGCGAAACCCTGCTGGGCTGCGCCTCACCCGAGCAGTACGTTAATCAGTCTGCCTATCTGGGCGCGTCCGTCGGGCGCTATGCCAACCGCATCGCGAAGAGCCGTTTTGAGCTCGACGGCGTGCAGTACCCGCTGCTGCCAAGCCAGGGCGAGAACCAGCTTCACGGCGGTCCGGACGGGTTTGATAAACGCCGCTGGAAAATTGTTCGTCAAAACGACGGCGAAGTGCTGTTCTCGCTGGATTCGCTTGATGGCGATCAGGGTTTCCCGGGGAACCTTACCGCGTCCGCGCGCTTTACGCTGACGGACGACAACCGTATCGCTATTGAATACCGTGCGACGGTCGATAAGCCGTGTCCGGTTAACCTGACTAACCATGCCTACTTCAATCTCGACGGCAACCAGTGCGACGTGCGTAACCACAAGCTGCAGATCCTGGCGGACGCGTATCTGCCGGTTGACGAGATGGGCATTCCGTATCAGGGCCTGAAAGACGTGAGCGGGACCAGCTTTGATTTCCGCAGCGCGAAAGTTATCGCCCAGGATTTCCTGAGCGATGACGATCAGCGCAAGGTGAAAGGCTACGATCACGCGTTCCTGCTGCACGCCAAAGGTGATGTGAAGCAGCCTGCCGCACAGGTCTGGTCCAGCGATGAGAAACTGCAGATGACGGTGTATACCACCGCCCCTGCCCTGCAATTCTACTCGGGCAACTACCTCGGCGGCACGACGGCGCGCGAACACAATGAGTACAGCGACTGGCAAGGACTTGCGCTTGAGAGCGAGTTCCTGCCGGACAGCCCCAATCATCAGGAATGGCCGCAGCCGGACTGCGTGCTGCGCCCCGGTGAAGAGTACATTAGCGTGACGGAATACCATTTTATTCCGAAATGATTTCCAGCCCTCCCATCGGAGGGCTTTTTTCTGCGCGTCTTGCTGAAAATAGCGCCGATCGCTGACAAAATCCTAACCCTGGATTCACAAGCATCTTACACTCAGAGACTATTTTCGCTATGGTTAGGGTTAAGCGTTGCTGCTGGCACGGCCACAGCAATATAATGAGAATTGTTATCATTCTAAAAATGCTTGAGGAGTAAGAGATGGCTATTACTAAGCTGGTCCTGGTGCGTCACGGCGAAAGCCAGTGGAACAACGAAAACCGCTTTACCGGTTGGTACGACGTTGATCTGTCCGAGAAAGGCGTAAGCGAAGCAAAAGCAGCAGGTAAACTGCTGAAGGAAGAAGGCTTCAGCTTTGATTTTGCTTACACCTCTGTGCTGAAACGTGCCATCCACACCCTGTGGAACGTGCTGGACGAACTGGATCAGGCCTGGCTGCCGGTTGAGAAATCCTGGAAACTGAACGAGCGTCACTACGGTGCGCTGCAGGGTCTGAACAAAGCGGAAACCGCTGAGAAATACGGTGACGAGCAGGTTAAACAGTGGCGTCGCGGCTTCGCGGTCACCCCACCAGAGCTGACCAAAGATGACGAGCGCTATCCGGGCCACGACCCGCGCTACGCGAAACTGACCGACGCTGAGCTGCCAACCACCGAGAGCCTGGCGCTGACCATCGACCGCGTTGTGCCTTACTGGAACGAAACCATTCTGCCACGCCTGAAAAGCGGTGAGCGCGTGATCATCGCTGCTCACGGTAACTCCCTGCGCGCGCTGGTGAAATATCTGGACAACATGGGCGAAGACGAGATCCTCGAACTGAACATCCCAACTGGCGTACCGCTGGTATATGAGTTCGACGAAAACTTTAAGCCAATCAAACATTACTACCTGGGTAACGCGGACGAGATCGCAGCGAAAGCAGCGGCTGTCGCGAACCAGGGTAAAGCGAAGTAATTTTCGCCGGACATAAAAAAAGCGCGGAGCCTTCCGCGCTTTTTTATTTGTGCGTGAGGACTCAGCCGCGGCGCGCTTTTACCGCATTCGCCAGCTGACGCAGGATGGCATCGGTATCGTCCCAGCCAATGCAGGCATCGGTGACGCTTTTGCCATACACCAGCGGCTCGCTGCCTTCCAGGTTCTGGTTACCTTCAACCAGATGGCTTTCGATCATCACCCCAATTACCGCCTTCTCACCGTTAGCGATCTGCTGACAGACGTCTGCCCCCACTTCCATCTGCTTTTTGAACTGCTTGCTGGAGTTGGCGTGGCTGAAGTCGATCATCACCTGCGGTGGCAGCCCGGCTTTTTCCAGCCCGGCCTTCACCTCTGCCACGTGTTTTGCACTGTAGTTTGGCTCTTTACCGCCGCGCAGAATGATATGGCAATCACCGTTACCGCTGGTGTTGACGATGGCGGAGTGACCCCATTTGGTCACGGACAGGAAGCAGTGCGGCGCACCCGCGGCGTTGATGGCATCGATAGCCACTTTGATGGTGCCATCAGTACCGTTTTTGAAGCCCACCGGACATGAGAGACCGGAAGCCAGCTCGCGGTGAACCTGAGATTCAGTGGTACGGGCACCAATGGCGCCCCAGCTCATCAGGTCTGCCAGGTATTGTGGCGTAATCATATCCAGGAACTCGCCGGCAGCAGGCAGGCCGCTGTCGTTGATCTCCAGCAGCAGCTTGCGCGCAATGCGCAGGCCGTCGTTGATCTGGAAGCTGTTATCCATGTGCGGATCGTTAATCAGCCCTTTCCAGCCCACGGTCGTGCGCGGTTTTTCAAAATAGACGCGCATGACGATTTCCAGCTCATCCTTTAACTCTTCACGCAGGGTGAGCAGACGCGCCGCATACTCTTTCGCAGCGGCAGGATCGTGAATGGAGCACGGGCCAATCACCACCAGAAGACGATCGTCATTACCTTTCAGGATCTTGTGGATCGCTTTACGAGCATGAGAAACCGTATTTGCGGCATTTTCAGTGGCGGGGAATTTCTCAAGGAGTGCTACAGGAGGTAATAACTCATTGATCTCTTTGATGCGTAAATCGTCGTTCTGATAATTCATCTTCTTTCCAGCTCTGCCATATCTTTAGTAATGAAAGCAATCCTTTCAATCTATCTTGTCGACCAGGAAGTGTAAACACGGTTTTACACTTCACGCAGATAATTCCTGGAATTCGCCTAAAAATCGCCACAAAATAGCGAAAAATGAGATCTAACCTAAGCTTTTTAACTGTAACAACCATTTTTAAACGCTTAAACGCGATTCCCTACTGACGTAAGTCCGTAAGGCGGAATCTTTCGCCTATAAAAAGATGCACTGTTGGAGAATGTTATCCAGCGTAACGACAAGAACAGGAGCACCATCATGAAAATGACAAAACTGACCACCCTCTTCCTGACTGCCACACTCACCCTTGCCAGCGGCAGCGTCCTGGCCGCAGAAACGGGTGCTTCAGACAGCAACGGTGATGCCAATGCGGCAGCAGCGGCAGGCCAGGTTGCGCCTGATGCGAAACAGAATATCGCCCCGAATAATGTCGATAACAGCCAGATCAATACCGGCAATACCAACACCGGCGGTACTATGCTGCATCCGAACGGTAGTGCTTCCGATACCATGAATCATGACAACATGAGCTCGGATGAGGTTCATAAGAACTCGATGTGCAAGGACGGCAAATGTCCCGATCCGAACGACAAAGTGGGTAACGACGCCAATACCAAAACTGATGGCACAACCCAGTAATTCTTGATGCTTCAAATGTGAAAGGAGAGCCCAGGCTCTCCTTTCTTTTTGGAGTAACCTGTTAAAAACGCTACACTAAAATAATAACGAATCAGGAAAGCAGACATGGCGCACACCCACTCACACCCATCTTCTCCCGGCAACGACAATGCAAAACGACTTATGCTGGCCTTTGGCGTTACGGCCACGTTTATGGTTATCGAGGTCATTGGCGGCCTGGTTTCCGGCTCGCTGGCGCTGCTGGCTGATGCCGGACATATGCTGACCGATGCCGCAGCGCTGCTTTTCGCCCTGCTGGCGGTGCAGTTTGCTCGCCGCCCACCCAACGCGCGTCATACCTTCGGCTGGCTGAGGCTGACCACCCTTGCCGCGTTTGTTAACGCCATCGCGCTGGTGGTTATTACTGTTCTTATCGTCTGGGAGGCCGTACAGCGTTTCAGGCACCCGCAGCCCATCGCCGGGACGACAATGATGGTGATTGCCGTGGCGGGGTTGCTGGCAAATATTCTGGCGTTCTGGATTTTGCATCGCGGCAGCGGGGAAAAGAACCTTAACGTTCGCGCTGCGGCTCTGCATGTGCTGGGGGATTTGCTCGGCTCAGTCGGGGCGATTGTCGCCGCGCTGGTGATCCTCTATACCGGCTGGACGCCTGTCGACCCCATTCTCTCCGTGCTGGTATCGTGTCTGGTCTTGCGCAGCGCCTGGCGGCTACTGAAGGAGAGCGTCAATGAACTGCTGGAAGGGGCGCCGGCATCAATGGACATTGACGAGCTGAAACGAAACCTGCGCCGTACTGTCCCGGAAGTGCGTAACGTTCATCACGTGCACGTCTGGCTGGTAGGCGAGAAGCCGGTCATGACGCTGCACGTCCAGGTCATCCCGCCCCACGACCACGACGCGCTGCTTGAACGCATCCAGCACTTTCTTGAACATCACTATGAGATTGGTCACGCCACCATCCAGATGGAGTATCAGCCCTGTAGCGGGCCGGACTGCCACCTTAACGAGGCGCAGCCCGACCATTCACATCATCACCACTAGCTTGAAAGCGCGTGTGAGCCACGCTCACGCGCGCTCTTGATCCACATCCGGCTGCCGTTCAGGGCAATGAATGTCAGCAGCAGATACTCCAGCGACATGGCATAGACGCCCTGAAGGGCAAAAATCACCACGCTGATGACGTTGATGATGACCCACAGCAGCCAGTTCTCAACGTATTTACGGGTCATCAGGACCATCGCCGCGATCGACAGCACCATCATGCAGGAATCCCAGAACGGGAAGGCATCCGGCTGAAGCTCCGGCATCGTCACGTTGAGGCCAATCGCGGACATGACCGAAACGGCAACGCGGGTCAGGAACGCAAACACCGGGTTGATGTAGACGGTCATCAAACCAATGGCGACGACGCAGGCGACAAACCAGGCGATGGCTTTCGGTAAGGGCAGCCAGCGGATCTGCAGCTCCGCCTCCTGCTGGCTGTTCTGCCGGGACCAGGCGTACCAGCCGTAAATATTGGCGGCGAAGAAAAACAGCTGTAAAAGCAGGCTGGCGTACAGCTGGATCTGGAAGAAGATAATCGCAAACAGCGTGACGTTAATCAGCCCGAACGCGTAGTTGCTGATCTTCTCCAGGCTTGCCAGCCAGATACACAGCAACCCCGCCAGCGTGCCTACGGCTTCAATCCATGACAGGTCATAGCCACCTGCACCAATCGGTATATGAACCAGAATGTTTTGCGTGCTAAAAAAATCCATCTTTTCCCCAGTGCGTTTTTGAATTAAGTACGTAGTGTAGCCGCAAAATCCAGCATGCGGTTAAGCGGAATTAACGCACCGTCACGCAGAGCGGCGTCCACATGAATTTCATGCGCTGCACCGCCTGTCTCGAGCCCTTCGGCAATGGCCTTCAGGCCGTTCATCGCCATCCACGGGCAATGCGCGCAGCTGCGGCACGTCGCACCCTCACCTGCCGTTGGTGCTTCCAGCAGCTCTTTCTCCGGTACGGCCTGCTGCATCTTATAGAAGATACCGCGATCGGTCGCGACGATGAGCTGCTTGTGCGGCAGCGTCCTGGCCGCGTTGATAAGCTGGCTGGTTGAGCCAACCGCATCGGCCATATCAACAATCGACTGCGGTGATTCAGGATGAACAAGAATGGCCGCGTCAGGATAAAGCGCCTTCATACGAGACAGCGCCTGGGTCTTGAATTCGTCGTGCACAATGCAGGCGCCCTGCCAGCAGAGAACGTTAGCGCCGGTCTGCTTCTGAACGTAATTGCCAAGATGGCGGTCAGGGGCCCAGATAATTTTCTCACCCAGGCTGTCCAGATGCTCAATCAGCTCAACGGCGATGCTCGACGTGACCACCCAGTCTGCGCGCGCTTTTACCGCCGCAGAGGTGTTGGCGTAAACAACCACGGTCCGGTCAGGATGGGCGTCGCAGAAGGCGTTGAATTCCTCAATCGGGCAGCCGAGATCGAGCGAACACTCCGCATTGAGCGTCGGCATCAGAATGGTTTTTTCCGGGCTGAGGATCTTTGCCGTTTCGCCCATAAAACGCACTCCTGCAACCAGCAGCGTGGAAGCGGGATGTTTTGCACCGAAGCGGGCCATCTCCAGTGAATCAGAAATACAGCCCCCGGTCTCTTCCGCCAGCTGCTGGATTTCCGGATCGGTGTAGTAATGGGCCACCATCACCGCATCGCGCTCTTTGAGAAGCCGTTTGATCTTCTCGCGGTAGAATTGTTTTTCATCCTGGCTTAATGGCACAGGCTTTGGCGGAAACGGATAGATTGCGGCTTCAGGATCGAACATCACGCTCATTATGGCTTCTCGTTTTACTGGCTTAACAATATTGCCTTTCTTTTGCCTGACAAAGCAAAACGCAGGGCAATTGTGTTTTATATACTAAACAAGATAGCGAATCTGGAGTGAAAAGTCACCGGGAATAGATGGGCGGAGCATTTGTTGTACGGCAGATAGCAAAAAGGCGCCTTTAGGGCGCCTTTCTACACTGGTGGGTCGTGCAGGATGACTCGCTTCGCTCGCCCTTCGGGCCGTCGCCGAAAACGGCTCCGGTGCCTCACTACGTTCGGCTCGAACCTGCTGCAGGTTCGAATCATCCAGATCGCAGATAGCAAAAAAGCGCCTTCAGGGCGCTTTTTTACATTGGTGGGTCGTGCAGGATTCGAACCTGCGACCAATTGATTAAAAGTCAACTGCTCTACCAACTGAGCTAACGACCCCTTGCGGGATGTACTGCAAACTTATTCAGGCTGGTGGGTCGTGCAGGATTCGAACCTGCGACCAATTGATTAAAAGTCAACTGCTCTACCAACTGAGCTAACGACCCATTCGGGTGTTGCCTGAATTATCACTCGGCACCAATAAAATTGGTGGGTCGTGCAGGATTCGAACCTGCGACCAATTGATTAAAAGTCAACTGCTCTACCAACTGAGCTAACGACCCGAGTGGTGGGTGATGACGGGCTCGAACCGCCGACCCCCTCCGTGTAAAGGAGATGCTCTACCAACTGAGCTAATCACCCACTCTGTACTGCCGGAACTGCGCTAAGTGGTGGGTCGTGCAGGATGACTCGGCTTCGCCTCGCCCTACGGGCCGTTGCTGACGCAACGTTATCCTTCACGTTTTACTACTAATTCCACCTGACTTAGTGGTGGGTCGTGCAGGATTCGAACCTGCGACCAATTGATTAAAAGTCAACTGCTCTACCAACTGAGCTAACGACCCACTTTTATGCTGCTTTCACGTTGTTTGATATCCCGTGGCAACGGCGGCATATATTACTGATTTAAGAATTCTGCGCAACAAAAATTTCGATGAAGATCACTTAACTGCTTAGTAATCATGCTGCACGACCAGAAATAACGCGATTTCTGGTCATGCGATAATCATCCCATCGAATTCAGGCGTTTTTGCGCCTGCTTAGCACCTTCGGTGCCCGGGAATTTTGCGACCACCTGCTGATAAACCGCTTTGGCTTTCGCCGTGTCGCCTTTGTCCTGCATGATCACGCCAACCTTAAACATCGCATCTGGCGCTTTCGGCGATTTCGGGTAATTTTTTACCACGGAGGCAAAATAAAACGCCGCATCGTCCTTTTTACCCTTGTTGTAATTCAACTGACCGAGCCAGTAATTCGCATTTGGCTGATAGGTTGAGTCAGGGTATTTCTTGATAAAGTTCTGAAACGCAGCGAGCGCGTCATCCTGACGAGATTTATCCTGCACCAGGGCAATGGCCGCATTGTAATCCGTATTCGCGTCACCGCTCTGTACAGGCGCACCTGTTGAGGCTGAAGCATCATCAGACGGCGCAGGCGCTGAGGTTGCCGCGCCGCTTTGATCGCCCGCTGCGGGTTGTGCTGCTGCACCGCCGCTGCTGAGGCTATCTATCTGCAATAAAATTTGCTTCTGACGTTCCACAACCTGGTTAAGCTGATACTGACTTTCCTGAATCTGACCACGGAGAGAGTCAATATCGTTTTGGTTATCGGAAAGTTGCTGCTGGAGTTGGGTTAAAAGCTGACTGTGAGCGTTAGAAATACGCTCGAGCTGAGTGACCCGGTCTTCTACCGAGCCTGAGCCGACACTACTGATTGGTGCCTGAGCAAAAGCGGCCCAGGGGGCCGCTATTCCAACCAGTAACGACAGACTCAACAGATGATGTCTGAAGTTACTGCTCATGCAATTCTCTTAGTAAACCAGTACGGCACGACGGTTTTTGGAGTAAGCCGCTTCGTCGTGACCCAGTACTGCAGGTTTTTCTTTACCGTAAGAAACGATGGAGATCTGGTCAGCAGAAACGCCTTTACCCTGCAGGTACATCTTAACGGCGTTAGCACGACGTTCACCCAGGGAGATGTTGTACTCTGGAGTACCACGTTCGTCCGCGTGACCTTCTACGGTGACTTTGTAAGATGGGTTGCTACGCAGGAAGTTAGCGTGAGCATCCAGCATCGCAGCGAAGTCAGAACGGATGTCGTATTTATCCAGATCGAAGTAAACGATGTTGTTCTGCTGCAGCTGCTGCATCTGAAGACGCGCTTGCTCTTCAGAAGACATGTTGCCATTGCCGTTCGCGTCCATACCGGTACCGGCACCCATCATGCCTTCGCCGCTCTGGTCATTGCTGGCGTTCTTGTTAGAAGAACACGCTGCGATTGCCATTACAGGCAGAGCGATCATCAGCCCCTTCAGCACTTTGTTCAGTTGCATTTCTATGATTCCTTTAGTAATCAATTAATTATTATTTACAGATACGGCGACCAGGCAGGTGATTTTACCTGTCCATCAGTGGCCGGAATACGCGCTTTGAAACGCCCATCTGTAGAAACCAGATTCAGCACAGATCCCATCCCCTGAGAAGAGCTGTAGATTACCATAGTGCCGTTAGGTGCCAGACTTGGCGTTTCATCCAGGAACGTTGACGACAGAACTTGAACGCCACCCGCTACCAGATCTTGTTTGGCAATGTGCTGCTGCCCACCGTTGGAGCTGACCATTACCATGAATTTACCGTCGCTGCTCACGTCTGCGTTCTGGTTCTGAGAGCCTTCCCAGGTGATACGCTGCGGAGCACCGCCGTTAATGTTCACTTTATAGATTTGTGGACGGCCTGCCTGGTCAGAGGTAAACGCCAGGTTTTGGCTGTCCGGGAACCATGATGGTTCAGTATTGTTGCTGCGACCGTCGGTCACCTGACGGATCTGGCCAGAGCCAATGTCCATCACGTACAGGTTCAGGCTACCGGTTTTAGACAGCGCAAACGCCAGTTTAGACCCATCTGGTGAGAAGGAAGGCGCACCGTTGTGACGTGGGAACGACGCTACCTGACGCACCGCACCGTTAGCCAGCGTCTGGATAACCAGCGCAGAACGACCACTTTCGAAGGTCACATACGCCAGTTTAGACCCGTCCGGAGACCAGGCTGGAGACATTAGCGGCTGTGAAGAGCGTTTCACCAGGAACTGGTTGTAACCGTCGTAGTCAGATACGCGCAGCTCGTACGGGAACTGACCGCCGTTGGTCTGTACCACATATGCGATACGGGTACGGAACGCACCTTTAATACCGGTCAGCTTTTCGAATACCGCGTCGCTGGCCGCGTGTGCCGCGTAGCGCAGGTACTGTTTAGTGACCTTGTAAGAGTTCTGTGCCAGGACGGTACCCGGTGCACCGCCGGTATCCACCAGCTGCCAGGCCACGTTGTAAGAACCGTCCGGGTTAGGCGTAACCTGCCCCACCACCACGGCATCAATACCCAGCGCAGACCATGCAGCAGGCTGGACTTCCTGCGCACTGCCCGGCTGCTGCGGCAGACGAGAACGATCTAACGGGTTGAATTTACCGCTGTTACGCAGGTCAGCCGCCACGATGCCACCGGCATCTTCAGGTGCAGCGCCAGGACCGGCCCACTGGAACGGAACAACACCGATTGGGCGTGCCGAGTCCACCCCCTGGGTGATCTCGATACGTACTTCTGCGTGCAGGACTGCTGCCCACAGCATTAAAAAACTAAATGCTACACGTAATGCCTGCTTCATCATATCTCCCTTATCCGGGTAACCTTACCCACGATAATTTAGCAGAATGTTAACAAACTCAAATAGACAAAACTACCCGAACCCTGTGACTAAACCTGGTCTATTTTTCCCCGTTTGCACGGGGAAAATGTAACTTAAGGTTTGAAGTCCAGCGGCGCATTTTTGAAGACTTCGTAGACTGCCTGAGAAGGCGGTTTAGGCATCTTCGCCTGACGCGCTGCAGCCAGAGCCGCAGTACATAAAGCCGGGTCGCCACCTTCAGACTTAATATCAAGCAGCATGCCGTCCGGAGCCAATTTTATACGCAGCGTACACGTTTTACCGGCATAGGAAGACGCATCATAGAACCGGCTTTCAATCGCCGATTTAATCTGCGCGGCATAGCCGTTGATTTCAGCCCCTGTCGCACCGTTACTCTTAGTGTTACCACTTCCGGTCGGCGCTGCGTTGTTTCCTTTCGCGCCACCGCCCGTTTTCGGTGCATTCTTACCGGAGCTTAAATCCCCCAGCAGATCGTCAACCCCTGCGGCGGCCGCGGCTTTTTCAGCGGCAGCAGCCTTTTTAGCAGCCGCTTTTTCAGCAGCTGCTTTCTTATCGGCAGCGGCCTTCTCAGCTGCAGCTTTTTTATCAGCAGCGGCTTTTTCAGCGGCGGCAGCTTTTTCGGCAGCAGCCTTCTCAGCCGCAGCGGCTTTCTTCGCAGCCTCGGCAGCCGCTTTCTTCTCTGCGTCCTGAGCGGCTTTCTTCGCGGCTTCGGCTTCAGCTTTCTTCTGTGCGTCAGCAGCGGCTTTCTTCGCGGCTTCCGCTTCGGCTTTCTTCTGGGCATCCGCAGCGGCTTTCTTCGCGGCTTCGGCCTCAGCTTTCTTCTGGGCATCGGCAGCCGCTTTCTTCGCCGCTTCTGCCGCTAATTTTGCCTGGGCATCAGCCTGCGCTTTGGCATCCGCTGCGGCTTTTGCTGCCGCCTCTTCCGCCTGCTTTTGCTGTTCCTGCGCTTTCTTCGCGGCCTCTTCGGCTTGCTTCTGCTGTTCCGCCTGCGCTTTCGCAGCTTCCTGCGCCTGCAAACGTTCTTTCTCAAGCTGCTTCAAACGCTCCTGCTCGGCGGCCTGCTTCTCACGCAGCTCTTCCGCCTGCTGTTGCGCCTGTTTTTCGCGCTGCTCTTCAGCCCGTTTGGCACTCGCCTTCTGCTGTTGTTCGCGATTATAGTTTTGCACTACCGCACCGGGATCCACCATTACGGCGTCAATGGAAGACCCTCCACCGCCGCCTGCTGATGCATCAATATGCTCGTCGAACGAACTCCAGATCAGCGCTGCAAAAAGAATAACGTGCAGCACTGCGGAGACGATTATCGCTCGCTTAAGCTTGTCGTTCTGTTCGGTTGCCTTTGACACTATCGGTTCCCAAAAACTACGCGGATGATCAAATAGGTTGAGTCATTAAGCCAACTGACTTAACACCCGCACTATGTAGCAAGTTCAGCGCTTTAATAATTTCATCGTAGGGTACGTCTTTCGCGCCACCGATTAAGAAGACCGTTTTCGGATTTGACTCCAGGCGACGCTGCGCTTCGGCAATAACCTGCTCAGGTGGCAGCTGATCCATACGATCTTTTTCTACCACCACGCTGTACTGCCCTACGCCGGAAACTTCAATGATGACCGGAGGATCGTCATTGGTGCTCACCGCCTGTGATTCTGTCGCATCCGGCAGATCGACTTCCACACTCTGGGTAATGATGGGCGCTGTTGCCATGAAGATCAGCAGCAGTACCAGCAGAACGTCCAGCAGTGGCACGATATTGATTTCGGACTTGAGCTCGCGACGACCTCGTCCACGCGATCTGGCCATGGTTTACCCCTTGTTGCTCTCGGTGCTGGTAAACGCCTGACGGTGCAGAATCGCGGTGAACTCTTCCATAAAGTTGTCGTAGTTCAGTTCCAGTTTGTTCACGCGCTGGTTCAGACGGTTGTAAGCCATTACCGCCGGAATTGCCGCAAACAGACCGATAGCGGTCGCAATCAGTGCTTCAGCGATACCCGGTGCAACCATCTGCAACGTCGCCTGCTTCACCGCGCCCAGCGCGATAAAGGCGTGCATGATCCCCCACACGGTACCAAACAGACCGATATACGGGCTGATAGAACCCACGGTACCGAGGAAAGGAATGTGCGTTTCAAGATTTTCCAGCTCGCGGTTCATGGAGATACGCATCGCACGCGATGCCCCTTCCACGACGGCTTCCGGCGCATGATTGTTTGCCCGATGCAGACGAGCGAACTCTTTGAATCCGCTATAGAAAATTTGTTCGGAGCCGGTCAGGTTTTCACGGCGTCCCTGGCTCTCCTGATACAGGCGAGAAAGTTCAATACCCGACCAGAACTTATCTTCAAATGCTTCCGCTTCACGGCCAGCAGCATTGAGGATACGCGTTCTCTGGATGATGATGGCCCAGGATGCGATTGAAAAACCAATCAAAATCAACATGATAAGTTTAACCAGAAGGCTTGCCTTCAGGAACAAATCAAGGATATTCATGTCAGTCACTGCTTAAACTCCGCGACAATAGACTTAGGAAGCGCACGAGGCTTCATTATGGTTGGATCAACACAAACAATCAGTACTTCAGCTGAGTTCAGTACGGTGTTCTCTGCGTTGACTATCCGCTGCGTGAAAACCAGTGAGGTCCCGCGCATTGATGTAATTTCAGTTTGGACTTCGAGCATATCGTCGAGTCTGGCAGGCGCAAAATACTCAAGCGTCATCTTGCGTACCACGAAGGCAACTCGCTCAGCCAACAGCACCTGTTGACTAAAGTGATGATGGCGCAGCATCTCTGTGCGTGCCCGTTCATAAAAAGCAACGTAGCTGGCGTGGTAAACCACACCACCGGCATCGGTATCTTCGTAATAGACACGAACCGGCCATCGAAACAGCGTTGTATTCACTTTACATCCCAGTAATGCAACAAAAGTTAGAGCTTTTAAACTTCGCTACTATACGCGCGGGGAAGATGGTTTGGAATGGGGGAAAGTAAACGGAGAGTAAATTTTTATGGGCTCGGGTAAGCCCATAACGTTAACGGACATTTCTTATTCAGAAGAAGAAGAAAATCAAACCGGCGAGAAGCACCAGATCGGCAATCAGCGGGCAAAAAATTCCCTGCCAGTGAACGGCTTTCGGACGAAAGCCCACGCCGTGGATCACCCCGGCACACACTGCCCACATGATGAGGAAGCCGTGCCAGATCTCAAGCTCGCTGGTCTTTGCCGCAAAGCGCGACGGGTCCCAGAAGATACAGCCTGCCAGCAGTAATGCCATCACTAAAGAAAGCGCCCGTAACGGGCGCTTATCCATTACCGCGTAAAGCTTCGCGATAATATTCATCAGTGTTTTTCTTCACCCGCTTTGATCGCTTCGACGTGCTCAAGCGCCAGGGCAGTGATGACACCAAAAGCACAGGCAAGAAGCGTCCCTAAAATCCATGCGAAATACCACATATTCAGCTCCTTACTTAGTACATAGAGTGGGTGTTGCTTTCGATATGTTCTTTGGTGATACGACCGAACATTTTCCAGTAACACCAGATGGTGTAGGCCAGAACAATCGGAACGAACACGCAAGCAACGTAAGTCATTAAGTTCAGCGTCATATGGCTGGAGGTTGCATCCCACATGGTCAGGCTAGCATTCAGCATGGTGCTGGATGGCATGACGAATGGGAACATGGCAATACCCGCCGTCAGGATGATGCACGCCAGCGTCAGTGAAGAGAACACGAACGCCAGAGCACCTTTCTCCAGGCGAGACGTCAGCACGGTCAGCAGCGGCAGCAGCACGCCCAGAGCCGGGATCGCCCACAGCGCAGGGGTATTGTTGAAGTTCACCAGCCATGCACCAGCCTGACGCGCCACTTCTTTGGTCAGCGGGTTAGACGGTGCCGAGTGGTTAATCGCAGACGTCACCACGTAGCCATCAATACCGTACACCACCCACACGCCTGCCAGAGCGAAGCAAACCAGCGTCACCAGTGCCGCCACCTGAGCAGTAGCACGGGAACGCAGGTGCAGTTCACCCACAGTACGCATCTGCAGGTAAGTTGCGCCCTGAGTGATGATCATCGCCACGCTCACCACACCGGCCAGCAGGCCAAACGGATTCAGCAGCTGGAAGAAGTTGCCGGTGTAATAAAGACGCATGTATTCATCGAGGTGGAACGGTACGCCCTGCAGCAGGTTACCGAATGCCACACCAATCACCAGCGGTGGAACGAAGCTACCAATGAAGATGCCCCAGTCCCACATGTTGCGCCAGCGGGTATCTTCAATCTTGGAACGGTAGTCGAAACCGACCGGACGGAAGAATAAAGAGGCCAGCACCAGAATCATCGCCACATAGAAGCCGGAGAACGCAGCCGCGTAGACCATCGGCCAGGCAGCGAACAGCGCGCCGCCTGCGGTGATCAGCCACACCTGGTTACCGTCCCAGTGAGGGGCGATGGAGTTAATCATGATTCGACGCTCGGTGTCATTACGACCGAGGAAACGGGTGAGCATCCCCACCCCCATGTCGAAACCATCCGTGACGGCGAAACCGATCAGCAGAACGCCAACCAGCAGCCACCAGATAAAACGCAATACTTCATAATCGATCATATTTGATGACTCCTGTCTTAGCGTGCCGGCTGAGTAGTCGCAGTGGACTGCTCGTAGTGATAGCGACCGGTTTTCAGGCTGCTTGGGCCAAGGCGCGCGAACTTGAACATCAGGAACAGTTCAGCCACCAGGAACAGGGTGTACAGACCACAGATCAGCAGCATGGAGAAGATCAGGTCGCCTGCCGTCAGGGAAGAGTTCGCGACCGCCGTTGGCAGCACCTCACCAATCGCCCATGGCTGACGGCCATACTCCGCTACAAACCAGCCGGATTCAATCGCGATCCACGGCAGTGGAATACCGTACAGCGCGGTGCGCAGCAGCCATTTTTTCTCGCCGATGCGGTTACGAATCACGGACCAGAAGGACGCCGCAATGATCAGCAGCATGATGATGCCGCAGCCCACCATGATACGGAATGCGAAGTACAGTGGCGCAACGCGTGGAATCGAGTCTTTGGTCGCCATCTGAATCTGTGCTTCCGTCGCATCAGAAACGTTCGGGGTATAACGTTTCAGCAACAAACCGTAGCCCAGGTCTTTCTTCACGTCGTTAAATTGATCGCGAACGGCCTGATCGGTAGAGCCGGCACGCAGCTGTTCCAGCAGCGAGTAAGCCTTCATACCGTTACGGATACGCTCTTCGTGCTGAACCATCAGCTCTTTCAGACCCGTTACCTGCTTATCGACAGAACGGGTTGCGATGATACCCAGCGCGTAAGGAATTTGGATGGCGAAGCGGTTTTCCTGCGCGTCCTGATCGGGAATACCGAACAGCGTAAAGGCAGCAGGCGCCGGTTGGGTTTCCCATTCGGCTTCGATAGCGGCCAGTTTGGTTTTCTGCACGTCACCCATTTCGTAACCGGATTCATCACCCAGAACGATAACGGAGAGGATTGCAGCCATACCGAAGCTTGCAGCGATAGCAAAGGAGCGCTTGGCAAACGCGAAGTCACGACCGCGCAGCATATAGTAGGAGCTGATACCCAACACGAACATCGCGCCGCACACGTAGCCAGATGCCACGGTGTGAACGAATTTAACCTGAGCAACCGGGTTCAGGACCAGCTCGGCAAAGCTGACCATCTCCATACGCATGGTTTCGAAGTTGAAGTCAGACGCGATCGGGTTCTGCATCCAGCCGTTCGCCACCAGGATCCACAGCGCGGACAGGTTCGAACCTAATGCCACCAGCCAGGTTACGGCCATGTGCTGGACTTTACCCAGACGGTCCCAACCGAAGAAGAACAGACCTACAAAGGTGGATTCGAGGAAGAAGGCCATCAGGCCTTCAATGGCCAGCGGCGCACCGAAGATATCCCCTACATAGTGGGAATAGTAAGACCAGTTAGTCCCGAACTGAAACTCCATGGTCAAACCGGTTGCCACGCCCAGCGCGAAGTTGATACCGAACAACTTGCCCCAGAACTTGGTCATATCTTTATAAATCTGTTTGCCGGAGAGGACGTAAACCGTTTCCATAATTGCCAGCAGGAACGCCATACCGAGCGTCAGCGGCACAAACAGGAAGTGGTACATCGCGGTCAAGGCAAACTGTAAGCGCGACAGTTCGACTACGTCTAACATTATGACTCCTTGCTCATCGCATGAAGACTCCGAGAGTGAACCCCGTTAGAAAGAGATTCACACGCATGCCCCAATACAAATTATTCGCATCCTGGTCGTCGTTATTACCCTGGAGAAGGATAAAAACGATGACGACAGGTTACAAATAGGTTAATAAAAAACTCAAATTGATCCCGCAAATATAATACGCTGCAAAACCCTTACAATAAACAGGTTTTTATTGAATCACATTTACGTTTTTCGACGGCGATCAATTTATAGCAAAATTACCACTTTTCGGCCATTTTGATCGGGGACAATTTAGCGCTTTTCGGCATCTTTTTCCAAGCATTAAACTTTGATTTAAATCAAAAACCGGTCTTGATGTTAATCATGTTTAGCTGCGGTGAGAATGGTAAAAACCATGTTAATGATATGTGCATGCAAAGATGCGATTGGTTATCGAAGACCAAAAAAAATATAAACAGAAGTGATTTTAATTAACGCGAGAGAAAAATGCCCTGTCGAAGCGGGACAAACAATAAGCGTAGCTGGGCCAGTTTATTTTTCCATTCTGTTTTTGCAACTCTTGGAAATTACATTTGATTTACTTTTATTATCCCGGAAGTTAACACCGAAGCGTGACTATTTAATGAAAAAAGGCCGCAAACTCTGCGGCCTTTTGATCGTGTCAGCGGTTTTCAGGCAAGAAGAATGCTGAAGGTTCGTGACTGTCCCGGTCTGAACGCCCCGACGATGCCCTCTTCTTCACGATTGTCTATTATCCGTTCATTCATGTCCGTTTCGCAGCACCGTTTCACGGTCGGATCCACGGATAACGTCGCGTCACATGCGCTGGACTCGGAAGGGTTGAACAGACGAAGAATGAGCTCGTCTCGATCTTCAGCCTTTTTGAGCGTACTGAGCACGCATCCCGTGGGCGAAAGCGCCAGCAGGCTGTAACTTTCCGGCGTGGTACACGACGAGCGATTGAGCTTCATCGCGTCCCAGGGAATTTTGTTATAGCACTGCACCGGCGTTAACCACGATTTAGCCTGCTGCGCGACGCCCGCGTTTTCCGGCGTTCCACTGAAGCTGAAGAGGCTAAAGCGACAGCTTAACGAACCGCGCACCTGGGAGTCAGGAACAGGCATTTTGATTCCTGAAGGCCTACCGGGGCGCAACAGCAAATCTTCTTTGCCGAGTAACCCCACGCCGCGCAGCAGGGTCAGGGCAAAGGCTTTTTGATCCTCGCCTACTACTTCAAACTCGCGTAGTCCTTCGGTGAACAGCGCAAGCCCGTTTCGTTTTTCCTGCAGGACGGCATAGTTGAGTAAATTCCAGACGGGAACCGGCGCTTCTTTCCACCCCTCCTCCTGCCAGTTTTCCATCGCCGCGTCCTGCACCGGACGAGTGAGGGTGCCAAACTGGGTATCCGCTAACACGTCCTCTGTCATAAACGGCGTAGGGATCAGCACGCGGACGCGGTGGTCGTCAGCCTGATTATCCAGACGCACCGCCACATCAATACGTCTGCTGTGGTGGCTAAGCGTGATTTCAACCTCAGCGCCGAGAGACCCGCTTCGCTGACCCGCCGCGCGTTCGGCCAGATTAGCCGGTACCGCGATCTGATGGCGAATCACCGCCCTGCTCTGCCAGCCTTCGTGTATAACCTCGACCTGATGCTCGCCCTGCGCTGAAGTGAGTCTCCACTCTTCCCGCGAAGGCGAGTAGTCGTACTCATCGCCATCATCCGAACTCTCTTCGATTTCCAGCACCCGGTCATAAATCAGCCCGGTTTCTTTGTCGCGCAGGCGCAGCGTACCGTCGTTATTTAAATCAATCTGCCAGAAGGCGTTTTCGAGCAAGGATTCGGTGTTTAACACCGGAGAGACCACCTTCCCGGCCACGTTTGGCTCGATAAACAGCGTACGGTAGCCCATCGACGGCAGTATCTGGCTGAGCTGAATATCAAACTCCATAAACGGCTCATAATTACCGTAATGGACAATCTGCCTGTCAATGAGACCAGGGTCCAGCTCGCGCGCGCTGCGAATGAAATACGGGATCTCGTTGCCTTTATCATCCAACAGACGGAACTGGCTGGCGCGCAGTCGAATCGTGGTGTTCATCACCTCTTCACGCGGCCAGGGCATCAGGTTGAACATCACCAGTTTGTCGGCGTCGCTTTGTGGCATGTTGTCGACAATCTTGCGCATATAGAAACGCACCAGGTTATCTGCCATGTCTTCAGCCAGTTCAAAACGAGAGACAATCTCACGATGCACCTTGTCGCTGCAGCAGCAGCCGATGCTGTCGTGAGCGTGGTTTTTAAGGATCTCTTTCCACATCTTCTCCAGCAGGCCGTGGTGATAATCGAAGCCCAGCGTCCATGCAAGCGTCGCCAGCGGTTCGAGGATGTTGACAATTTTGTTCTCAATACGCGCATGGGCAATTTTGATATCCATACGCGTGGAGCCGATTGTCCGGTGCACGCGCATGTATTTCCCGTCGATAAACTCCCCTTTCAGGGTCGCCAGTTCATCGCGGCGTGCCTCAATGTGGTCAAACACCTCTTCAAAGCGGCTCATTACAAATTGACGCTGCGGATAGATTTCACGCAGCTTATCCATCACGGAGAAAATGTTCTGCTGCAGCGGCATCTGATCGTGACCGTTAGGCAGCAAAATCTCTTTGGTGACGGAGGCCTTTTCCAGAACGTCGGAATAGCTGTCGAGCCGTTTTCGCAGCCCGGCTTCGTCCTCCGGTAAGTACTTACCAATCGCGTAGCCCAGCGGCAGCACCTGCGCCGTAACTTCACTGCCGTCCTGGCTCTGCCAGAGAAATTCGGTTTTATCGGTCCCGTGTCGTTCCGAGCAGCCGCGCCAGAACATCGTCCGGGTAATGCCAAATCCGTTATAGATATGCGGAAGCTGGCCGGACATACCAAACGAATCCGGCAGATAGCCGATCTTCATCGGCTCGCCGAACACCATACAGTCCCGGATGCCGTACATCAGGTTGCGGACAATCGACTCGCCGCTGACAATCGTGGTATCGGTCTGGGTATACCAGGGGCCGATAATCAGTTTTCCGCGCTCCACAAGCGCCTTTACCCGCGCGCGGTTTTCGGGCACGACGGCAAAATAATCTTCCAGCACCGCCGTCTGGCCATCAAGGACGTAATATTTATACTCGTCGTCCTGCTCCAGACGGGTCAGGATCTCTTCCATATTATTGACCAGAAGAATGCGCGACTCTTCAGTGGTGAAGTACCACTCACGGTCCCAGTGCATATGCGGCGTGATATGAACGCGAGATACAGCTTTCATCTTCGTTTCCTGTTTTGTGAGTTTTTACGGTATGGCGTCTTCTGTGAGGTATTTGCCCTTTTTTACCGCCTGACGTCGCCAGAGCAGCAGAACAAACGTGGAGACAGCGGTCCCCGCCAGCGCCGCGCCAAACCAGCCCGCCGCCGCAACCACACCGCCCAACCCGGCATCGTGAAGTAAAAAGAGAGAGAAAATCCCGGCCCCCGGGGTAGACAACCCGATCCCCATCGCACCGACAGCCGCGCCTGTCACCATGGATCCAAGTACAAATGAGCCAATGACGCGAAGCGGATCTTCAATCGCCATCGGGATCGCCCCTTCGGTAATGCCCGCCAGGCCGAGCAGCCACGTTGATTTACCGGTTTCAATTTCAAACGGTTTAAACAGCTTCGGCGCCAGCATCGTCGACGCCGTGACGGTGAAGGCTGAGACCATTTTGACGGAGGCAAAGATTGCGTAAGGACCATAAACGCCGTTCGCCATCGCCCCCAGGCAAAACGCGTAAGAGGCTTTGTTGACCGGGCCACCCAAATCGAATGAGCACATAAACCCGAGGATTGCCCCCAGAAGCAGCGCATTCGCGCCGGAGAGACCGTTAAGCCAGACGGTGAGCGTGTTATTGAGCCAGGCCACCGGTTCTCCAATCACAAACAGCATCAGGCTGCCCGCGCCCAGCACGCCAATCACCGGATAGAGATAAAAGGTCAGAAAGCCGTTGTAGCGGCTACTGAGCCGAATGTGGTTTTTCACCCAGCGCATCAGATAGCCCGCGATCAGCCCACCGACGATAGCGCCCAGAAAACCGGAGCCGATCATATTGGCAGCAAGACCGGCCGCAAAACCCGGCGTCAGCGCAGGTTTATCCGCCAGCGAATACGCGGTATAGGCCGCCAGAACAGGTACCATCAGAATGCCGAGCATGCCGCCGCCAAGCTTGCGGTACATCCACAGCCACGAGTTTTCCTGGTCAAACAGGTGCTGCAGACCCAGGATTTGCGCCAGCAGTACCGACACGGCCAGCACCGTACCGCCAGCGACGATCAGCGGCACCGCAAAAGAGATACCGCTGAGAAGTGCCTGCTTGAGTTCAGTTTTAACGCTCTTTTTCGTTTCGGTATCGACATGCGCAGGACGCGCATCGGATGCAGGCTGCAGCGCCAGCGCGCGCTCAATCAGCGCTTCAGCATGGCGCAGAGGCTCCGCGACGGGCACAGAGATGGCGGGAATCCCCTGAAAACGCTCGCTCTCTTTGATCGCCACTTCTGCGGCAAAAATGCACGCTTTGGCCTCACGAAGCTGCTGCGCGGTGATGCGCCCCTCAATGCCGTTCGCCCCCTGCTTTTCGACCACCACGTTGACGCCAAGCTTGCGTCCCGCTTTTTCCAGGTACTCTGCGGCCATATAGGTATGCGCGATCCCGGCCGGACAGGCGGTCACGCAGACGATTGTCGGGGCATTCAGCGCGACGGCTGCCTCTTCCGTGTCAGGGGCAGCTTCAAGCGCAGCAAGCACGTCTTCCGCCGTGGTAGCAGCCATCACGCGCGCCCTGAGATCGTCATCCGCCAGGCGAGACGTCAGCTCCGTCAGCACCTGAATATGGGTTGAACCCGCTTCTGCTGGCGGAATGGCGAGCAGAAAAACCAGCTCAACCTCTTCCGGCCCGTCCACGCCTTCCCATGCAAGCGGTTCTCGCAGAGTTGCCACGGCAAAAGCCGCCTCCTTCACGACGGCTGATTTACCGTGAGGAACGGCCAGTCCTTCACCCAGCGCGGTCGGCCCAAGCGATTCCCGATGAAACACCTCCTCCAGAAACGCATCGGCATCAGCGATTTTGCCCAGCGCCACCAGCCGCGCCGTAAGCTGACGGATTGCCTCATCCCGGCGGGTAAACTGCGCCTGAACGCAAATAGCACGCGGATCGGTCAGAGTCGTCAGGTTCATAAAGATCCTCACCTATACAGAGTTATTGTCTGGGGAGGATTCTGGCAGACCCAATAATACATTTATGTGATCACTTTCACTAAAAGCCAAATTTGTATTTTAATTGTATTATTTACAAATCATCAGTTGAATGCATAATTCCCTGAAAAGGTATTAAGCAGGCGCGATAAAATGGGCAACAAACCGATGTACCGGCAGATAGCCGATGCGTTCCGCGAGAAAATCAACGCCGGGGAATTAAAACCCGGAGACGCGCTGCCGACGGAGTCCAGTCTTCAGGAGGCGTTTCGCGTCAGCCGCGTCACCGTGCGGCAGGCCCTGAAACTGCTCGCCGATGAGCAGATCATCGAAAGTATTCAGGGCAGCGGCTCTTATGTAAAAAAAGAGGAGCGCGTCAATTACGATATTTATCAGCTCACCGGCTTTTACGAAAAGCTGGCGGATCGTCATGTCGATACGCACAGTGATGTCAAAATCTTTGAAGTGGTGAAAGCCGATGCGCGGCTGGCGGCAACATTAGCGGTTGGCGTGGAAGATAAGGTCTGGCACGTTAAGCGCGTGCGTTTCATCAAGCAGAAGCCGGTGAACCTGGAGGAGACATGGATGCCGCTGGCCATGTTTCCCGACCTCACCTGGGAAGTGATGGAGAATTCGAAATATCACTACGTTGAGCAGATCAAAAAGCTGGTTATCGATCGCAGCGAGCAGGAGCTGATGCCGATCATGCCGTCAGAGGAGGCGATCGCCGCGCTGTCGCTCGATCCGGCAAAGCCGATCCTGGAAAAAGTTTCCCGCGGGTTCCTGAAGGACGGACGGGTGTTTGAATACAGCCGCAACGTGTTCAATACCGACGACTACAAGTTCACTCTCGTCGCCAGACGCAGGCAATAAAAAAGGCCGCTTTACAGCGGCCAACCATGTCGAAACGGACATTTTTATACTTCATCGCTCCCCGTTCGGGGAGCAGAGAGGACTTACTTAATGATGGATTTCAGTGCTTCGCCGATATCCGCCAGGCTGCGAACGGTCTTCACGCCTGCGGCTTCCAGCGCAGCAAACTTCTCATCAGCCGTACCTTTACCGCCGGCGATGATCGCGCCCGCGTGGCCCATACGCTTGCCTTTCGGCGCGGTCACGCCCGCGATGTAACCGACAACAGGCTTGGTTACGTGCTCTTTGATATAAGCAGCCGCTTCTTCTTCCGCGCTACCGCCGATCTCGCCGATCATCACGATCGCTTCGGTCTGCGGATCTTCTTGGAACAGCTTCAGGATGTCGATGAAGTTAGATCCCGGGATTGGGTCACCGCCGATGCCCACGCAGGTGGACTGGCCAAAGCCGTAGTCGGTGGTCTGCTTAACCGCTTCATAGGTCAGGGTACCGGAACGGGAAACGATGCCCACTTTGCCCGGCTTGTGAATGTGGCCAGGCATGATGCCGATTTTGCATTCGCCCGGAGTGATCACGCCTGGGCAGTTCGGGCCGATCATGCGCACGCCTGCTTCGTCCAGCTTCACCTTCACGGTCAGCATATCCAGGGTCGGGATGCCTTCGGTGATGGTGATGATCAGCTTGATGCCTGCGTCGATCGCTTCCAGAATGGAGTCTTTGCAGAACGGTGCCGGAACGTAGATCACGGTCGCGGTTGCGCCCGTCGCTTCTACCGCTTCACGCACGGTGTTGAACACCGGCAGGCCCAGGTGCGTGGTGCCGCCTTTACCTGGCGTTACGCCGCCAACCATCTGCGTGCCGTAGGCAATCGCCTGTTCGGAGTGGAAAGTCCCCTGGCTACCGGTGAAGCCCTGGCAGATAACCTTGGTATCTTTATTAATTAAAACTGACATTATTTCCCCTCCACTGCGGCAACAACCTGCTGAGCTGCATCCGTCAGACTTTTCGCTGCAATAATATTCAGGCCGCTGTCAGCCAGTTTTTTCGCGCCGAGTTCAGCGTTGTTACCTTCCAGACGCACAACCACCGGAACGTTAACACCCACTTCTTCTACCGCACCGATGATGCCGTCAGCAATCAGGTCGCAACGGACGATGCCGCCGAAGATGTTAACCAGTACCGCTTTAACGTTGTCGTCAGAGAGGATGATTTTGAACGCTTCGGTTACGCGCTCTTTGGTTGCGCCACCGCCCACGTCAAGGAAGTTCGCCGGCTCACCGCCGTGCAGCTTAACGATGTCCATGGTGCCCATCGCCAGGCCCGCACCGTTAACCATGCAGCCGATGTTGCCATCCAGCGCCACGTAGTTCAGCTCCCACTGAGCAGCCTGTGCTTCACGCGGATCTTCCTGAGACTGGTCGCGCATTTCGCGCAGATCCGGCTGGCGGAACAGCGCGTTGCCGTCAGCGCCCAGCTTGCCGTCGAGGCAGATCAGGTCGCCCTGGGTGGTGATCACCAGCGGGTTGATCTCGATCAGCGCCAGATCGCGCTCAAGGAAGATAGTCGCCAGGCCCATGAAGATCTTGGTGAACTGCTGAACCAGCTTGCCTTCCAGACCCAGCTTGAACGCCAGCTCGCGACCCTGATAAGGCATTGGGCCCGCCAGCGGATCGATAGCCACTTTGTGGATCAGGTGCGGGGTCTCTTCCGCCACTTTTTCAATTTCCACGCCGCCTTCGGTAGACGCCATGAACACCACGCGACGGGAGCTACGGTCAACCACCGCGCCCAGGTACAGCTCTTTCGCGATGTCGGTCGCCGCTTCGACCAGGATCTGGTTAACCGGCTGGCCGTTCGCATCTGTCTGGTAGGTCACCAGACGCTTGCCGAGCCAATGTTCAGCAAACGCACGAATCTCTTCTTTGCTCTTAACAACCTTCACACCGCCCGCTTTACCACGGCCACCAGCGTGAACCTGACATTTAACTACCCACGGGCCGGAACCGATTTTAGATGCGGCTTCTTCTGCTTCACGCGGGGTAGTACAGGCATAACCCACCGGAGCCGGTAAGCCATACCGGGCAAACAGCTGTTTGGCCTGATATTCATGTAAGTTCATGTGTTCTATCCATCCTTCAGGGGTAATCGTTATCTTCAAACCTGTAGACCGGCGCAGCGTGTGCCGGTCCACGGGGCAGGTGATGCTAAATCGTTACTATACGTCCAGCAGCAGACGCGTTGGATCTTCCAGCAGCTCTTTAATGGCTACCAGGAAGCCCACGGACTCGCGGCCGTCGATCAGGCGGTGGTCGTAAGAGAGCGCCAGGTACATCATCGGCAGGATCTCAACTTTACCGTCAACTGCCATCGGGCGATCTTTAATGGCATGCATACCCAGGATCGCGCTCTGCGGCGGGTTAATGATCGGGGTAGACATCAGCGAGCCGAATACGCCGCCGTTGGTAATGGTGAAGTTACCGCCGGTCAGATCGTCTACGGTCAGCTTGCCGTCGCGGCCTTTCACGGCCAGCTCTTTAATGTTCTTCTCGATGTCAGCCATACCCAGGGTATCCACATCACGCAGAACCGGGGTCACCAGGCCGCGTGGGGTAGAAACCGCCATGCTGACGTCGAAGTAGTTGTGGTAAACCACGTCATCGCCATCGATAGACGCGTTCACTTCCGGGTAGCGTTTCAGCGCTTCAACCACCGCCTTCACGTAGAAGGACATAAAGCCCAGACGGATACCGTGACGTTTTTCAAACGCGTCACCGTACTGCTTACGCAGATCCATGATTGGCTTCATGTTCACTTCGTTGAAGGTGGTCAGCATCGCGGTGGAGTTTTTCGCTTCCAGCAGACGCTCGGCCACGCGCTTACGCAGGCGCGTCATCGGTACGCGTTTTTCGCTGCGGGCACCCAGAGCAGGCTGAGCTGCCGGCGCGGCCACAGGGGCTTTCGCTTCCGCCTGAGCAGGCGCTTTCGCCAGGTGCTTGTCAATGTCTTCGCGGGTCAGACGACCGCCCACACCGGTGCCTTTAATGGCTGCCGGGTCAAGGCTGTGTTCAGCCAGCAGGCGACGGATCGCCGGGCTGAGGGCGTCGTTAGACTGTTCTTCCAGAGAAGCCTGCTGGCGCTGAGCCGGCGTAGAGGCTTTCTCTTCAGACTTCGCGCTGGACTCTTTGCCCGCGCTGTTGCCTTCACGCAGGCGCCCCAGGATCTGACGAGAGGTGACGGTGGTGCCTTCATCTTCCAGCACCGCGTCCAGAACGCCATCCGCCGAAGCCGGTACTTCCAGTACCACTTTGTCAGTTTCGATTTCTACCAGCACTTCATCGCGCTTAACGGCATCGCCTGGTTTTTTGTGCCAGGTAGCGACGGTCGCATCTGCTACGGATTCAGGCAGGTCGGGAACAAGAATATCTACGCTACTCATTATGTATCCTTTAATTAATCGACGTTCAGCGCGTCATTGACCAGATCTTGTTGCTGCTTCTGGTGAACGGACATATACCCTACCGCCGGAGAGGCGGAGGCCGGGCGACCTGCATAGCGCAGGGCTGACCCAAATGGAATCACTTCACGGAAATGATGCTGGCTGCAGTACCATGCGCCCTGGTTGAGCGGCTCTTCCTGGCACCAGACAAAATCATGTACGTGAGCGTACTGTTTCAGCACTTCCTGCATCGCCTGATGCGGGAACGGATAAAGCTGTTCGATACGCACGATGGCGACATCTTTCTGATCGTTCTTACGGCGCTGTTCCAGCAGGTCGTAATAAACCTTACCAGAACACATCACCACACGCTTCACGGCCTGCGGATCCAGCTCGTCAATTTCACCGATGGCCGGCAGGAAAGTGCCGTTCGCCAGCTCTTCCAGGCTGGAAACCGCCAGCGGATGACGCAGCAGGGACTTCGGTGACATCACCACCAGCGGACGGCGCATACCGCGCAGCGCCTGACGACGCAGCATGTGGTACACCTGAGCCGGGGTGGACGGTACGCAGACCTGCATGTTCTGCTCGGCGCAGAGCTGCAGATAACGCTCCAGACGCGCGGAGGAGTGCTCCGGACCCTGGCCTTCATAACCGTGCGGCAGGAGCATCACCAGGCCACACATGCGGCCCCACTTCTGCTCGCCGGAGGAGATGAACTGGTCGATAACGACCTGCGCACCGTTGGCGAAGTCACCGAACTGCGCTTCCCAGATGGTCAGGGTGCGCGGTTCCGCCGTGGCGTAGCCGTATTCGAATGCCAGGACCGCTTCTTCAGACAGCACGGAGTCCCAGACCTTGAACTGGCCTTGACCGTTATGCACGTGCTGCAGCGGAGTGTAGGTTGAACCGTTAGACTGGTTGTGAACCACTGCGTGACGGTGGAAGAAGGTCCCACGGCCCGCATCTTCACCGGACAGACGAACAGGGATCCCTTCGTCAACCAGCGTTGCGTAGGCCAGCGTTTCCGCCCCGCCCCAGTCGAACAGCTTCTCGCCTGCCGCCATGGACTGACGGTCGGCGTAGATTTTCGCCACGCGAGACTGCATCTCGATAGCGTCCGGCACAGTGCTGATGCGTTTAGCCAGCTCCTGCAGGCGCTTCATCTCAACCTTGTTCGGGTAGCTCTCATCCCACTCGTGGTTGAGGTACGGCGACCAGGTAAAGGAGTGCATGTTCATCGGGCGCAGTTCTTTCACCACGCATTCACCCGCGTCCAGCGCGTCGCGGTAGAGGTTGACCATTTCGGTCGCATCTTCCAGCGTCGCCACGTTGTCGCTTTCCAGCTTGTCAGCATAGATTTTGCGCGGGGTCGGGTGTTTTTTGATTTTCTGGTACATCAGCGGCTGGGTTGCACTTGGCTCATCCGCTTCGTTGTGGCCGTGACGGCGGTAGCAGAAGAGGTCAATGAACACATCGCGCTTAAAGGTATTACGGAAGTCCAGCGCCAGACGGGTAACGAAAGCAACGGCTTCCGGGTCATCCGCATTAACGTGGAAGATTGGCGCCTGTACCATCTTACCGATGTCGGTGCAGTACGGGGTAGAACGCGCATCCAGCGGGTTAGAGGTGGTGAAGCCCACCTGGTTGTTGATCACGATGCGAACGGTACCGCCCACTTCATAACCACGCGCTTTCGACATGTTCAGGGTTTCCTGAACCACGCCCTGCCCTGTGACCGCCGCATCACCGTGGATGGTGATTGGCAGCACTTTATTGCTGCTCGGCTCGTCCAGACGATCCAGACGCGCGCGCACGGAACCGATAACCACCGGGCTGACGATTTCCAGGTGTGACGGGTTAAACGCCAGCGCCAGGTGAACCAGACCGCCTTCGGTTTCGATATCTGACGAGAAGCCCATGTGGTACTTCACGTCGCCGGTGCCGAGGTGTTCTTTGTGTTTGCCCGCGAATTCGTCGAACAGGTCCTGCGGTTTTTTACCCAGCACGTTGACCAGCACGTTCAGACGACCACGGTGCGCCATGCCGAGCACCACTTCACGGGTGCCGCTCTTGCCTGCGTGGCGAATCAGCTCTTTCAGCATCGGCACCAGCGCGTCGCCGCCTTCCAGCGAGAAGCGTTTTGCGCCCGGGAACTTCGCGCCCAGATAGCGCTCAAGCCCTTCCGCTGCGGTCAGTTCGCTGAGGAAGCGTTTCTTCTCGTCGGCCGAGAAGGTCGCGTGGCCCGCTACGGATTCGATGCGCTGCTGGATCCAGCGTTTCTCTTCAGTAGAGGTAATGTGCATATATTCCGCGCCGATGGAGCCGCAGTAGGTTTGCTTGAGCGCGTCAATCAGATCGCCCAGCTTCATCGTGTCTTTGCCGATAGCAAAGGAACCTACGTTAAAGCTTTCCTGGAAATCGGCCTCGGTCAGATCGTGATACGCCGGATCGAGATCGGCCACACGTTCCTGCTGCCACAGTCCCAGCGGATCGAGATTCGCATGCTGGTGACCGCGGAAGCGATAAGCGTTGATAAGCTGCAGGACTTTAACCTGCTTCGCATTGGTGTCAGGGTCGGAAATCGCAGAAGAGTAACGTGAGGCATCCTTCGCCAGACGACGGAAATAATCACGTGTTTTGGAATGGAATTGATCCGGTTTGACCCCTGTACCAGGCAACTGCTGGAACATGGAACGCCAGTTTGCGTCCACTGAGTCAGGATCGGTTAAGAAGTCTTCATAGAGCTGTTCTATCCAGCTCTGGTTGGCACCAGAGAGGTAAGAAGAGTCCAGCCAGGCTTTCATTGCGCCGTTCTGCATCGTGATCCCTTAAGCATTTTTATGCTTACTTTCGCCGTAGAAACTACCACGCACACCGCGTGTACGTGCCGGGGTTCACCTGCGAGCTCTTTTCATTTGGCCCGCGAAGGAACCTTTAGAAACTGTCTAAATAATCTTCGTCGTTCCGGCTGCGACTGCGTTGCGGCTTTCACTCACCCCAGTCACATAGTTCACTATGCTCCTGGGGATTCGTTCAACCGCGCCTTGTCTCGCGCTGAACGTCTCGATTATTTACTTATCTGGCAGTTTTTAAAGGTTTCTGCAATTTATTCCCTCTCCCTTTGGGAGAGGGTTAGGGTGAGGGGAACAGCGCTCCCCTCTCACTACTTACGCACTGCGCTGCAGCAGCATCGACTTAATATGGCCGATGGCACGCGTCGGGTTCAGCCCCTTCGGACACACACTGACGCAGTTCATGATGCTATGGCAGCGGAATACGCTGAAAGCGTCACTTAATCCTTCCAGACGGCTGTCGGTTTCGGTGTCGCGGCTGTCGATCAGGAAGCGATAGGCAGCCAGCAGACCCGCAGGGCCGATAAACTTGTCCGGGTTCCACCAGAACGACGGGCAGGACGTTGAACAGCATGCGCAGAGAATACACTCGTACAGACCATCGAGTTTTTCACGCTGCTCAGGAGACTGTAAGTGCTCGCGAGCGGGTGGATTTTGCCCATTATTCAATAAGTAAGGCTTAATCTTCTCATATTGTGCATAGAATTGCCCCATGTCTACCACCAAATCACGCACGACCGGCAGGCCTGGCAGAGGACGAATAACAATTTTCTGACCAGGACGCTGCAGCGCTGAAATTGGCGTGATGCAGGCCAGGCCGTTTTTGCCGTTCATGTTCACACCGTCAGAGCCACATACCCCTTCACGGCAGGAGCGGCGGAACGACAGCGTAGGATCTTTCTCTTTCAGCTGGATTAAGGCATCCAGCAGCATCATGTCACGACCTTCTTCCGCTTCGAGGGTATAGTCCTGCATGCGCGGAGCGTCATCAACATCCGGGTTATAACGATAAACTGAGAATTCGAGTTTCATTATCCTGTCTCCGCATTAGTAAGTACGAATCTTCGGCGGGAACGCCGGACGCAGTTTCGGTTCCATGTTGACGTTACGACGCGTCATGGTTTCCGACTCTGGCAGATACAGGGAATGGCACAGCCAGTTTTCATCGTCACGATCCGGGAAGTCGAAGCGGCTATGGGCGCCACGGCTTTCGGTACGGAAGTTTGCCGACATCGCGGTTGCGAATGCGGTTTCCATCAGGTTATCCAGCTCCAGGCACTCAACGCGCTGGGTGTTGAACTCGCTGGAGGTGTCGTCCAGACGGGCATTTTTCAGACGCTCGCGGATCGCCTTCAGCTGCTCAAGGCCTTTGGCCATCGCATCGCCTTCACGGAATACCGAGAAGTTGTGCTGCATGCACTCCTGCAGCGCTTTACGGATTTCCACCGGATCTTCGCCGTTACGGTTACCGTTCCAGCGGTTGAGGCGTTCAAGAGAGGCGTCGATTTCGTCGTCGGTTGCATCACGCAGCGCGCCCTGCTCGGCAATGGACTCCTGCAGATGCAGACCCACCGCACGACCAAATACCACCAGGTCCAGCAGGGAGTTGCCGCCCAGACGGTTGGCGCCGTGTACGGATACGCAGGCGATTTCGCCTACCGCGAACAGGCCAGGAATGACCACGTCTTCGCCCTGCTCGTTCACGGTCAGCGCCTGACCGGTCACTTTGGTCGGAATACCGCCCATCATATAGTGGCAGGTTGGGATAACCGGGATCGGCTCTTTCACCGGATCGACGTGCGCGAAAGTACGGGACAGTTCCAGAATGCCCGGCAGACGGGACTCCAGCACTTCTTTACCCAGATGGTCGAGCTTCAGCTTCGCGTGTGGACCCCATGGGCCATCGCAGCCGCGGCCTTCACGGATTTCGATCATGATGGAACGCGCCACCACGTCACGACCCGCCAGGTCTTTCGCATTCGGGGCATAACGCTCCATGAAGCGCTCGCCGTGTTTGTTCAGCAGGTAGCCACCTTCACCGCGGCAGCCTTCGGTGACCAGCACGCCCGCACCGGCGATACCGGTTGGGTGGAACTGCCACATCTCCATGTCCTGCACCGGTACGCCGGCGCGAATAGCCATACCAACACCGTCACCGGTGTTAATGTGGGCGTTAGTGGTGGACTGATAAATACGGCCTGCACCGCCGGTAGCCAGCACGGTCGCGCGGGCTTTGAAGTAAACCACTTCACCGGTTTCGATGCACAGCGCGGTACAGCCAACAATTGCGCCATCGGCGTTTTTCACCAGATCCAGCGCATACCACTCGGAGAAGATGGTGGTGTGGTTTTTCAGGTTCTGCTGATACAGGGTGTGCAGCAGTGCGTGACCGGTACGGTCAGCCGCCGCCGCGGTACGTGCCGCCTGCTCGCCGCCGAAGTTTTTCGACTGGCCGCCAAACGGACGCTGATAGATGGTGCCATTTTCCAGACGGGAGAACGGCAGACCCATGTGATCCAGCTCCAGAATCGCTTCCGGGCCGGTTTTACACATATATTCGATGGCATCCTGGTCGCCGATATAATCGGAACCTTTTACCGTGTCGTACATGTGCCATTCCCAGTTATCTTCATGGGAGTTACCCAGCGCAACGGTAATACCGCCCTGCGCAGACACAGTGTGGGAACGGGTCGGGAACACTTTAGAGAGCAGCGCACAGGTCTGGCCGCTCTGGGAAATTTGCAGTGCGGCGCGCATACCTGCGCCACCCGCACCAATCACAACAGCATCAAATTCTCTGACTGGCAGTTTCATTACACACCCCACACCACAACAAATCCATAAATGACGTAAACCAGCAGCGCAACAACAATAATCAGTTGCAGCGGAAGGCGAATCGCCAGCGGTTTAACGTAATCGGTCAACACCTGCCACATGCCGATCCAGGCATGGATAAGGATGGAGAACAGGGCCAGCAGGGTGAACACTTTGGTGAAGGCCGATCCGAAGAAACCACTCCAGATTTCCCACGTCAGCGTGCCGCTGGTCGCGAAGAAACCGATCATATAGATGATGTAAAGCGTGAGGACGATGGCGGTAGCGCGGACCAGAATGAAGTCATGTACGCCGTTGCGTCCTAATGCGGAGGCGTTGCTTACCATACGAGAACTCCTGCGAGAAGTGAAAGCACGACAGTGATCACAAATGAAATGTTCGCGGTACGTTTCCCGGCCTCGAACGTCTCTTCCAGATAGCCAAAGTCCATCAGCATGTGGCGTACGCCGCCAACAACGTGATAGGCCAGCGCGGTGAGAATGCCCCACATGATAAATTTCACGAAGAAGCTATTCATGATGGCCGAGGCCTGGAGGAATCCTTCAGGGGAAGAGAGGCTGGTGCCCAGTAACCACAGCAAAATACCGACCGCCACAAACGTAATCACACCAGAAACACGGTGCAGAATGGACGCTATTGCTGTTACGGGGAACCGGATCGTTTTGAGATCCAGATTGACAGGTCTTTGTTTTTTCACATTTCTTATCATGAATAACGCCCACATGCTGTTCTTATTGTTTCCTTCCTCCGGACTGCGATGCGGGTCAAGCAGCGTTCCTTTTCTATAACTGCGCGTCATGCAAAACATTGCTTCCAAATGCTAAAACGACACGTTACAACGCTGGGTGGCTCGGGATTGCAGGGTGTTCCGGAGACCTGGCGGCAGTATAGGCCGTTCACAAAATCATTACAATTAACCTACATACAGTTTGTTGGGTTTTCTCTGGAACAGTGATCAGGGTCACGATAACAACATCTTTTTAATTTTTAATCATCTGATTTGACAAATGTTAAACAATATTGTTACAAACGTCATCAGAAAAGGCATATAATGCGCAAAAGTTATGAGGTCTCTCTTTCACCTGACAAATAGTTATGTAACAGTGTGATGGTATTGACCGAAGTTATCAGGACAGTTATTAGTGATATACAGGTTTGAATAATTCGGACTGCAAAAACGCTGATTTGCTGTTGTTTCACTGATATTTCATTCGTTTACCTGCAAGGCGCCATAGCTCTGTACCCTGGTTACTCCTCGTGAGCTGAGCGGTAAGCCAAATAACAATCTGGTAACGGTGATTAACAGCTGAAGGCAAATCCGGTAAAAGCAGTCTTAAGCATAAGGCGCTAAGGAGACCGTAAATGGCTGATACAAAGGCAAAACTCACCCTAAATGGTGATGATGCTATTGAACTGGATGTGCTAAAAGGCACGCTCGGTCAGGATGTTATTGATATCCGTACGCTGGGTTCCAAAGGAGTATTTACCTTTGACCCTGGATTTACCTCTACCGCATCTTGCGAATCCAAAATCACCTACATTGACGGTGACGAAGGTATCCTGCTCCATCGCGGCTTCCCCATCGATCAGTTAGCCACCGAATCCAACTACCTGGAAGTGTGCTACATCCTGCTGAACGGCGAAAAACCGACGCAGGCCCAGTACGATGAATTCAAAACCACCGTAACCCGTCACACCATGATCCATGAGCAGATTACCCGTCTGTTCCATGCGTTCCGTCGTGACTCTCACCCAATGGCGGTGATGTGCGGGATTACCGGTGCGCTGGCGGCGTTCTACCACGACTCACTTGACGTGAATAACCCGCGTCACCGTGATATCGCGGCGTTCCGCCTGCTGTCCAAAATGCCGACCATGGCGGCGATGTGCTACAAATACTCCATCGGCCAGCCGTTTGTGTACCCACGTAACGACCTCTCCTACGCCGGCAACTTCCTGCGCATGATGTTCTCCACGCCGTGCGAAGAGTATGAAGTGAATCCGGTGCTGGAACGCGCGATGGACCGTATTTTGATCCTGCACGCTGACCACGAGCAGAACGCCTCTACCTCTACTGTCCGTACCGCAGGCTCTTCAGGCGCGAACCCGTTCGCCTGTATCGCTGCGGGCATCGCCTCCCTGTGGGGACCGGCGCACGGCGGCGCGAACGAAGCGGCGCTGAAGATGCTGGAAGAGATCAGCACCGTTGAGCACATTCCAGAGTTCGTGCGTCGCGCGAAAGACAAGAATGACTCCTTCCGCCTGATGGGCTTCGGTCACCGTGTTTACAAAAACTACGACCCGCGCGCAACCGTTATGCGTGAGACCTGCCATGAAGTGCTGAAAGAGCTGGGCACCAAAGACGATCTGCTGGAAGTGGCGATGGAGCTGGAACACATCGCGCTGAACGACCCGTACTTCATCGAGAAGAAACTCTACCCGAACGTCGATTTCTACTCTGGCATTATTCTGAAAGCGATGGGCATTCCGTCTTCCATGTTCACCGTGATCTTCGCCATGGCGCGTACCGTGGGCTGGATTGCGCACTGGAACGAAATGCACAGCGAAGGTATGAAAATCGCCCGTCCTCGTCAGCTGTACACCGGCTACGAGCAGCGTGATTTTAAGTCTGACCTGAAGCGCTAAAAAACGTTGGGTGCGGCCTGATGCCCTCACCCTGGCCCTCTCCCACAGGGAGAGGGAACAAACCTTAAAAACGGTAACCCCTGGGTTACCGTTTTGCTTTTATCTCTGGCAGTGCGGGCACCAGTAAAAAGGTCTGGAAGAGAGCATAATCCTGTCGATAATCCCGCCGCACCGCTCGCACTTTTTCCCCGCCCGATGGAACACCTTAAAGCGGAACAGCGCCCCGTGATGTTTGTTCTCATCCACCACGCCACGCGTGTTGTACGACAGCCGCGGAATATCCAGCAGCGCGTGAGACAACGCGTCCAGCTTTTCATCGCTAAGCTGAGAGGCCTTGCGCTGCGGCGCCAGCCCCACTTGCCAAAGGATTTCCACCCGCAGATAGTTGCCTAATCCCGCCAGAAAAGCCTGATCGAGCAACAATCCGGAAAACTGGCGGTTGCGGAATTTGGGCGATAACAGTCGGGCCTTCACATCGCTCGCCGTCAGGCGCATGTCCAGCACGTCCGGCCCGACGCGCTGTAAGAACGGATGCGTCAGCAGCTGCTCCGGCGTTAACATTTCGATATCAGAGGCGCTGTAGAGCAGGGTCGCCTTATCCGCCGTTTGTAACCGGACGCGCAGCACGCGCGTCGTTTGCGGCTGCTCGTCCGCATCGACTACGCGCCACACACCGTAGAGCTGGTTATGGCTATATAACGTCAGGTTATGGGAAAAATGCGTGAGCAACGCTTTGCCGCGCGTTTCAATATGGGTCACCGTCTGTCCCACCAGCTCTGTTTCAAACGGCTTAAGTTGAGGAAAGGCAAACCAGACATCGGTCAGGGGTTTGCCCTTTATCGCCGCCTCCAGGCTATCCGCCGCGCGGCGGATCTCCGGACCTTCAGGCATGTCATTGTCCTTTTATAATCAATCTGCGCTGACGAGAATGCCCTCTTCAGAGAACGCCGCCCGCAGGCGTCGCGCAAACTGGAGCGCATGCTCCCCGTCGCCGTGTAAACACACCGTATCGGCCTGAACATTTGCGGATGTTCCATCCACGGCGGTCACCCGCCCGAAGCGCACCATCGCCAGCGTCTGCGCCAGCGCTTTATTTTCGTCAGTAATCAGCGCACCGGCCTGCGTGCGCGGCACCAGGCTGCCGTCCGGCATGTATCCCCGATCGGCAAAGACTTCCTGCCGCGTCGTCAGCCCCAGCCGTTCTCCGGCACGAATAAGCTCGCTACCCGCCAGGCCAACCAGAATCAGCTGCGGATTGCAGTCCCGCACCGCGCGGGCAATCGCCTCCGCCAGCGCCGGGGCTTTCGCTGCCTGGTTATAGAGCATGCCGTGCGGTTTGACGTGACGCAGCACGCCATGTTCAGCGCGCACTATCGCCTCCAGCGCGCCGATCTGGTAGAGCACCTGAGCGTAGACCGTCTCAGGGGGCAGATCCATCGCCGTACGGCCAAAGTTCTCCCGGTCCGGGAAGCTCGGGTGAGCGCCAATCGCCACGCCGTTTTTAATGGCATTACGCACGCTCTCCAGCATGGTTTGCGCATCGCCCGCGTGAAAACCGCAGGCGATATTGACCGAGGAGACCAGGGTCATCAGTTCCGCATCGGCGCTGCTGCCCTCCCCCAGATCGGCGTTTAAATCAATCTTTACCATCAAGCCTCCACGCCAGCTGTTCGAGATAGCGCTGCCGATCCTGCCGCGCCTTTAGCGCCTCCTCCAGCGTACACTGCACGAAATGAATCGGCTGACCGAGAGGGATTTGCGCCAGATGGTAGCGATCCGCTTCGATAATGCAGGCAATACGCGGATAGCCGCCGGTAGTTTGCGCATCGTTCATCAGTACGATGGGCTGCCCGTTGCCCGGCACCTGAATCACCCCCGGCAGCAGCCCGTGGGAAAGCAGCTCCCGGTCAGTCGTGCGGGTCAGCGGCTGCCCCTGAAGCCGGTAACCCATACGGTTACTCTGCGGGCTGATTTTCCACGGCGAACGCCAGAAAGACTCTTTTGAGGCTTCATCAAACTCCTGATATTCCGGTCCCGGCAAGGCGCGGATCACGTTCCCCCACAGCAGCTGCTTCACGCCCTGCGTAGTGGTGAAATGGCGCACTGATGGCTTAATAGCAAGACGATCGCCGTCGCGCAGCAGCCGTCCCTCATGGCCGCCCATTCCCGCTTTCTGGTCGGTGCTGGACGACCCCAACACCTCCGGCACGTCGATGCCCCCCGCTACGGCAAGATAGCTGCGCACGCCGTGCAGAGGACGCTTAAGCGTCAGACGCTGCCCGGCTTTCGCCCGCAATCGCCAGCCGGTCCACACCGCTTTGCCGTCCAGCGTTGCGTCACAGCCCGCGCCGGTTAAGGCGAACCAGGTCTCCTCACCAAATTCAATAACGCACTGACCCAGCGTAATTTCTAACGCCGCCGTGCTGCCCGCGTTGCCTACCAGCAGGTTGGCAATCTCCAGCGAAGGACGATCGAGCGCACCGCAGTAGCTCACGCCGGACTGGCGCATGCCAAAGCGTCCGGCATCCTGAACGGAGGTATAAAGCCCCGCGCGAATAAGCGTTAACATACCCCCTCCTTCTGCGGGATAAAGCGCAGGGTATCACCCGGACGCAGGAGGATCGGTGCCTCCTGCCCCGGTTTAAATAGTGGCATAGAGGTGTGCCCGATAAGCTGCCAGCCGCCCGGTGAAGTAAGCGGATAAATTCCGGTTTGTTCACCGCCAATCGCCACCGTTCCTGCGGGTACGCTCAGGCGCGGCTCAGCCCGACGCGGGGTATGCAGCCGGGGGGATAATCCACCCAGATACGGAAAGCCCGGCTGAAAACCCAGAAACCAGACGACGTAATCCACCGAGCTGTGCAGCTCCACAACCTGCTTTACTGTTAATCCACAGTGTTCGGCCACCACGCCCAGGTCAGGGCCACCTTTGCCGCCATAGACAACCGGGATCTCAATCGCCCGCGATTCTGGCTCCAGCGCCTCGCTCTCTTCCCACCAGCGCTGCAGACGCTCAATGGCATCCAGCGCCCCGGTGTGCGGATCGCGCAGCACCACGGTGATATTATTCATACCCGGAATAGCTTCAACCACGCCGGGTAGCTCGGGCAGCCGCTGAGCCAGGCGCCAGATACGCTTTTGCGTGGCAAGCGTCACGGGAGGCTCAAGCTCCAGAACTACCGCGGTTTCACCCAGAAGATAACAACGCGCTCGCTGCACTTAACTACCTCTCATCAGGCCGGATTAGGGATATCAATAAAGGTCACATCCAGATCGGTATTTTCCGTCAGCCACTCGCTGAGGGCGCGAATACCGCCGCGCTCGGTAGCGTGGTGGCCTGCCGCGTAGAAATGCAGCCCCTGCTCGCGGGCAGAGTGAACCGTCTGTTCGGAGACTTCGCCGGTAATAAACGCATCAACACCAAAGCGCGCGGCGCTGTCGATAAAGCCCTGGCCGCCGCCGGTACACCACGCCACGCGCTTCACGGTATCCGGCCCGGTATCTCCGCACCACAGCGGACGGCGCCCCAGCCGCGCTTCGATCCACGATGCCAGCTCCAGCCCCGGTACCGGCATCGACAGTTCGCCCCACGGCACCAGCGGCTCGATTTCACCCATCACGGTAATCCCTAACAGCTGTGCCAGCTGGACGTTATTTCCCAGTTCAGGATGCGCATCCAGCGGCAGATGGTAACCGTACAGGTTGATATCATTCGACAGCAGCGTTTTGAGGCGGTTGCGCTTCATGCCGCGGATAATCGGCGATTCGTTTTTCCAGAAGTAACCGTGATGGACAATCACCGCGTCGGCTTCCTGACGCACCGCCTCATCCAGCAGCGCCTGGCTTGCCGTCACGCCGGTGATGATTTTCTGCACCGTTTCGCGCCCTTCGACCTGCAGGCCATTCGGGCCATAGTCGCTAAAGGAGGCGGTATTAAGTTTTTCGTTAATCAGGCGTTCCAGTTCACTGTTTTTCATCATCATTCTCTCAAACTTTTCGGGCGGCTTCGTACGCCGCCAGCGTGGCGACGCGCGCCTGTTTATGGTCGACAATCGGGCGGGGATAATCGAGCTTTACGCCCTGTTTATCCGCCCATGCCCACGGGTCATGGATCGCTTTTTCAGGAACGTTCCTGAGCGCGGGCAACCAGCGGCGAATAAAGTCGCCGTTGGCATCAAATTTTTGCCCCTGCGTGGTCGGATTAAAAATCCTGAAATAGGGAGCCGCATCGGTGCCGGTAGAGGCCGCCCACTGCCAGCCACCGTTATTCGCCGCCAGATCGCCATCGATCAGCTGAGAAATAAAATAGCGCTCTCCGATTCGCCAGTCGATAAGCAGATCTTTCACCAGGAAGCTCGCGGTAATCATTCGCAGACGATTGTGCATCCACCCGGTTTCATTTAGCTGGCGCATAGCGGCGTCCACAATCGGATAGCCCGTCTCCCCTTTTTGCCAGGCCTGTAAAAGTGCCTCATCGTGCTGCCATTTTACGCTGTCGGTCCACGCAATGAACGGACGATGCTTACAGAGATTGGGATGGTACGTCATCAGATGGCGGTAGAATTCACGCCAGATAAGTTCGTTCAGCCACACCGAGCCCGCACCACCGTCCAGCGCCTGCGGCTGTTCGGCCAGAAGACGATGCAAACACTGGCGAGGAGAGAGCACGCCCAGCGCCAGGCAGGCCGATAACCGGCTTGTCCCTTCAATTGCCGGGAAATCCCTGCGCGCGTCATATTCTCCCGCGCCCTGCTTGCAAAACTGGCGCAGCTTCGCAATAGCGGCCTTCTCACTGGCAGGGAACAGAAGTTCATCAAATGCCCGTTGGGGATAGTTGAACGTTAATTCGGGGAGATCGGTTATAGCCTCTCCTCTGGCGGCGGGCGCGGGTACGCACTCCGGCAGCGCCTCTTTCAGGCGCTTAACAAAAGCATTTTTAAACGGCGTAAACACTTTATACATTTCGTGACCGCCGGTCATAACGCTGCCCGGTGCCAGCATCACGCTGTCATCAAATCCCTCACAAACCACCTTTCCCAGCATTTTCTCCAGCTGGCGGTCCCGCTGCTGTTCGTTCAGTTCGTACTGGTAGTTATAAAAAAGATGCGTGACGCCGTTCTGCTGGCATATCTCCTGCAGCATGTGAAGCTGCGCGGTAAAATCGCTGACCTCTTTGTAGATAAGAGGTATGCCTTTCTCGGCAAGCGCGTGCTGCAGTTCGTTCAGGTGTGATTTGAGGTAAGCCGCCTGCCGTGGAGCCATATCATGCCGCTGCCACTGCTCAGGCGTGGCGATAAATAGCGCCAGTACGCTGGCGTCATCAGAGCGGCAGGCTGCCGCGAGAGCGATGTTGTCATGTACGCGCAAATCCGCGCGAAACCAAACCAGATGGGTGGGCATAAAACTCCAGGCTATTGTCCATTATGTCCATAAGGGCATGCCATACAAGGAAAAAGCATGCATTGAATTACTTTGCCATGAAGTGTAGACGGGATGAAATAAAAAAGGCCGCCCGGGGCGGCCTTAACGCTACTTGTCCTGCGCTATCGTGGTTAAAGCGACAAACGCATTAGGTTCATCACTCTTTACAACGAGTACGCTGGCGACAATGAACGCGATGCATATATAGCGTTTCACTATGCGGTCCCTGCTGCTAACCGCTCCACCGTTCACCACCGGTGATAAATCGGTGGACACAAGCCCTGACGAGAGCCTGACTTACGGTTGTGGTGACGCCTTTCCCGGGACCGGTGCCCATGTGCGAGATGGCGGAAAGGGACGCTGCATAGTAGTTGGCCCTGGTGTAAAACGTAATCCACCGAAAAGGTTTTTAAGAATATATTTAGGGAGTTGCAGTTTGATTACTTAAGGACCCGAGATATTCTTGGAAGCCTCTGACGAGGGCTTGAAGACCACCCAACGGACCGCGAATCCCGAGGGACAAAAAAACCGCCATATTGCTATTGGCGGTTTTTTTATGGCTACGCGTCAGCGTTGTATCAATAGAAATCGCAGGTCGCTTTCTCTGCCTGATCCATCCACACCGGCTTCTCGCTGGTTTTCGCCCAGACGCGGTGCAGATAGCTATAAAAACGCGCGCGATCTTTCCAGAACAACATCACCGGCAGGGCCAGCACGCCAGCCACTACGGCGAAAGTGCGACGCATGAACACGATATGAGCCGGATACTCTTTATAAAGATCCATATTTTTCTCCCCTGTAGTTGGCCGGAAACCTTCTCCGGAAAATGTGAAATCTGTGACCTGGATAAAATAATATCGCTTTGTTTGTAATTTTACTACTCATCCGACCACTTATTTTCGTCCGTTTAGCAAAAATTTACACTCGCACCGTAATTAAGTTACAAAAAAGTTAACGATTTACTTATCAATAGTTAAATTGTGGGCTTTGCCATTTTTATACTTTTTTTACACCCGCCCTTCTCATTTTTGCGAAATCTTTGCGCCATAAATCCTACCGTTAGCACAACAACAAAAGTCACCCGGAGGTGGATTGTGAGTGCAGGTATTATTGCCGGCATCGTGCTGGTGTTCCTGTTATTGGGTTATCTGGTCTATGCCCTGATTAACGCGGAGGCATTCTGATGGCTGCTCAGGCGTTTTTGCTTATTGCCAGCTTCTTAGTGGTATTGTTCGTTCTGGCAAGACCACTGGGCTCGGGACTGGCGCGATTGATCAACAACGTCCCCCTGCCCGGCACGGGAAGCGTTGAAAAAGGGATCTGGCGCGTACTGGGGATAGTCGATCGAGAGATGAACTGGCGTGAATATCTGATCGCTATTCTGCTGCTGAACATCGTTGGGCTTTTTGCACTTTTTGCCATGCTGATGCTGCAGGGCATCCTGCCGCTGAATCCGCAACGGTTACCGGGCCTGTCCTGGCATCTTGCGCTGAACACGGCGGTCAGTTTTGTTACCAACACCAACTGGCAGTCCTATGCCGGTGAAACCACGCTGAGCTATTTCAGCCAGATGGCTGGATTAACCGTGCAGAACTTCCTCTCTGCAGCCAGCGGTATCGCGGTAATTTTCGCGCTGACGCGCGCGTTTGCACGTCAGAAAATCGGTACCCTGGGTAACGCCTGGGTGGATCTGACGCGCATTACGCTGTGGATCCTGCTGCCGATTGCGTTGCTTATCGCGCTGTTCTTTATTCAGCAGGGCACCCTGCAAAACCTGCTGCCTTACGCCCCGTATACCTCGCTGGAAGGAGCAAAACAGCTCCTGCCGATGGGCCCAGTGGCGTCGCAGGAAGCCATCAAGATGCTCGGCACCAACGGCGGCGGATTCTTCAACGCCAACTCGTCGCATCCGTTTGAAAACCCTACCGCCCTGACCAATTTTGTGCAGATGCTGGCGATCTTCCTGATCCCCGCCGCGCTCTGTTTCGCCTTTGGTGATGTGGTCAACGATCGCCGTCAGGGCCGCACACTGCTCTGGACCATGTCGCTGATCTTCGTGGTCTGCGTGGCGCTGGTGATGTGGGCTGAATGGAGCGGCAACCCCCATTTCATGCAGCTTGGGGCGAACAGCACTATTAATATGGAAGGCAAAGAAAGCCGCTTCGGCATTCTTGCCAGCAGCCTTTATGCAGTCGTCACTACAGCAGCCTCGTGCGGGGCGGTGAACGCCATGCATGACTCTTTCACCGCGCTGGGCGGCATGATCCCGATGTGGCTGATGCAGATTGGCGAGGTGGTATTTGGCGGCGTGGGCTCCGGTCTTTACGGCATGCTGCTGTTCGTGCTGCTGGCGGTGTTTATTGCCGGTCTGATGATTGGCCGCACCCCGGAATATCTGGGTAAAAAAATCGACGTTCGCGAGATGAAATTAACCGCGCTGGCAATCCTGGTCACCCCGGCTCTCGTGCTGCTCGGCACCGCGCTGGCGCTGATGACCGAGGCCGGACGCAGCGGCATCTTTAACCCCGGCATTCACGGTTTCAGTGAAGTGCTGTATGCCGTCTCCTCTGCCGCCAACAACAACGGCAGCGCCTTTGCAGGCTTAAGCGCCAACTCTCCGTTCTGGAACTGTCTGCTGGCGTTCTGCATGTTCGTGGGCCGCTTCGGGATCATTGTGCCGGTTATGGCGATAGCCGGATCGCTGGTGAACAAAAAAATCCAGCCGACCACTACCGGGACATTACCGACCCACGGCGCGCTGTTTATCGGCCTGCTGACGGGCACCGTGTTGCTGGTCGGCGCCCTGACCTTTATCCCCGCCCTCGCGTTAGGCCCGGTCGCGGAATACCTCTCTTTACGCTGATTTTGCGGAGAAATTGTCATGAGTCGTAAACAACTGGCCCTGTTCGAACCGTCATTAGTTCGCCAGGCGCTCATGGATGCGGTGAAAAAGCTGAGCCCGCGCGTGCAGTGGCACAACCCGGTGATGTTTATTGTCTGGGCGGGAAGCGTCCTGACAACCGCCCTGGCGATTGTCATGGGAACGGGCCATATGCCGGGAAATGCGATGTTTACCGGCGCCATCAGCCTGTGGCTGTGGTTTACCGTGCTGTTCGCCAACTTTGCCGAAGCGCTGGCGGAAGGCCGCAGTAAAGCCCAGGCCAATAGCCTGAAAGGGGTGAAAAAAACCGCCTTCGCGCGCAAGCTACGTGAACCGAAGTACGGTGCGCAGATGGACCACGTTCCGGCGGATGAACTGCGTAAAGGCGATGTGGTGCTGGTGGAAGCCGGTGACATCATCCCGTGCGACGGCGAAGTCATTGAAGGGGGCGCATCGGTGGATGAAAGCGCCATCACCGGCGAATCCGCGCCGGTGATCCGCGAGTCCGGCGGCGATTTCGCCTCCGTGACGGGCGGGACGCGCATTCTCTCCGACTGGCTGGTGATCCAATGCAGCGTTAACCCGGGTGAAACCTTCCTCGACCGGATGATCGCCATGGTGGAAGGCGCACAGCGCCGTAAAACACCGAACGAGATTGCCCTGACCATCCTGCTGGTGGCCCTGACCATTGTCTTCCTGCTGGCAACCGCCACACTGTGGCCGTTCTCCGCCTATGGCGGTACCGCGGTCACCGTCACGGTGCTGGTGGCGCTGCTGGTCTGCCTTATCCCCACCACCATTGGCGGCCTGCTGTCGGCCATCGGCGTGGCTGGCATGAGCCGCATGCTCGGTGCCAACGTCATCGCCACCAGCGGGCGTGCCGTAGAAGCCGCCGGTGACGTGGATGTGTTGCTGCTGGATAAAACCGGCACCATTACCCTCGGTAACCGCCAGGCGTCGGATTTCTTACCCGCCCCGGGCGTGGATGAAAAAACGCTGGCGGATGCGGCACAGCTCTCCTCGCTTGCCGATGAAACCCCGGAAGGCCGAAGCATTGTCGTTCTCGCCAAGCAGCGCTTTAACTTGCGCCAGCGCGACGTTCAGAGCCTGCATGCCACCTTCGTGCCGTTTACGGCGCAAACCCGAATGAGCGGGATTAACATTCAGGATCGCATGATCCGTAAAGGCTCTGTTGACGCCATCCGTCGCCACATTGAGGCCAACAATGGCCACTTCCCGCCTGAAGTGGACAACCTGGTCGAAAGCGTTGCCCGTCAGGGGGCCACGCCGCTGGTGGTGGCAGAAGGCGCGAACGTGCTGGGCGTAATTGCCCTGAAGGATATCGTCAAAGGCGGCATTAAAGAGCGCTTTGCCCAGCTGCGTAAAATGGGCATTAAAACGGTGATGATCACCGGGGATAACCGTCTTACCGCCGCGGCGATTGCCGCCGAAGCGGGCGTGGATGATTTTCTTTCCGAAGCCACGCCGGAAGCCAAGCTGGCGTTGATTCGTCAGTATCAGGCGGAAGGTCGTCTGGTGGCGATGACGGGTGACGGTACCAACGATGCCCCTGCCCTGGCGCAGGCCGACGTGGCGGTGGCGATGAACTCCGGTACCCAGGCAGCAAAAGAGGCGGGCAACATGGTCGACCTCGACTCTAACCCGACCAAGCTGATTGAGGTGGTGCACATCGGCAAACAGATGTTGATGACGCGCGGTTCGCTGACCACCTTCAGTATCGCCAACGACGTGGCGAAGTATTTCGCCATTATCCCGGCGGCCTTTGCGGCCACCTATCCGCAGCTCAATGCGCTGAACGTGATGCACCTGCACTCTCCGGCATCGGCCATTCTGAGCGCGGTGATTTTCAACGCCCTGATCATTGTCTTTCTTATTCCGCTGGCGCTGAAGGGCGTGAGCTATAAGCCGCTGACCGCCGCCGCCATGCTGCGCCGCAACCTGTGGATTTACGGCCTGGGCGGGCTGGTGGTGCCTTTCATCGGTATCAAGGCTATCGACCTGCTGTTGACCCTGTTCGGGCTGGTTTAAAAGGTGAATCAAATGACGATGTTACGCCCCGCTATACTTCTGTTTATTCTGCTGTCTCTCATTACCGGCGGGCTGTACCCGCTGGTAACCACCGCGCTGGGCCAGTGGTGGTTTAAGGATCAGGCCAACGGCTCGCTGATTATACAAAACGGCGAAAACCGCGGTTCACGCCTGATTGGTCAGAACTTTACGGATGCTCGCTACTTCCAGGGACGCCCTTCCGCCACTGCCGAAAGCCCGTATAATCCGATGGCATCCGGCGGCAGTAACCTGGCGGGCAGCAACCCGGAGCTGGACAAAGCCGTCGCTGAACGCGTGGCAACCCTGCGTGCCGCCAATCCTCAGGCCAGCCGCGAGGTGCCCGTAGAGCTAGTGACCGCCTCGGCCAGCGGGCTGGACTACAGCCTGACGCCGGCAGCGGTGGCCTGGCAGATCCCGCGCGTCGCCGCCGCCCGTCAGTTGACCGTGGAACAGGTGAGCAAGCTGGTGGCAGAGCACACGCAAAAGCCGCTGGTCAACTTCATCGGCATGCCCGTGGTAAATATTGTTGAGCTGAATCTGGCGCTGGACGCGCTAAGGAAAAACTAAATGACCGACGAGCCCATGCGCCCGGATCCGGACAGGCTGCTTGAACAGACGGCTGAAGCCCATCGCGGCAAACTGAAAATTTTCTTTGGCGCCTGCGCGGGCGTCGGGAAAACCTTCGCCATGCTGACGGAAGCCCAGCGGCTTCGGGCGCAGGGGCTCGATATTCTGATCGGCGTGGTCGAAACCCACGGACGCAAAGAGACGGCGTCGCTGCTGAAGGGGCTGGCTACCCAGCCGCCCCGCCGCATCAGCCATCGTGGTCGTTTAGTTACGGAGTTTGATATTGATGCCGCCCTCGCCCGCCGTCCCGCCCTTATCCTGATGGACGAACTGGCGCACAGCAATGCGCCAGGCTCACGCCATCCCAAACGCTGGCAGGATGTTGAAGAGCTGCTCGAGGCCGGCATTGATGTGTTCACGACGGTTAACGTTCAGCATCTTGAAAGTCTGAACGACGTAGTCAGCGGCGTGACCGGCATTCAGGTGCGCGAGACGGTGCCCGACCCGTTCTTTGATTCTGCCGATGAGGTGGTGCTGGTTGACCTGCCTCCTGACGATTTGCGCCAGCGCCTGCACGAAGGAAAGGTTTATATTGCCGGCCAGGCCGAGCGCGCCATCGAACATTTCTTCCGCAAAGGTAACCTGATTGCCCTGCGCGAGCTGTCCCTGCGGCGTACTGCCGATCGCGTTGACGATCAGATGCGCGCCTGGCGCGACCTGCAGGGACAGGAGCGCGTCTGGCATACGCGGGATGCTATTCTGCTGTGCGTGGGGCACGGCAGCGGCAATGAAAAACTGGTCCGCACCGCTGCGCGCCTGGCGGCCAAATTTGGCAGCGTCTGGCATGCGGTGTATGTCGAAACGCCGCAGCTGCACGCTCTGCCCGAAAATCAGCGCCGCGCGATCCTGAGCTCGCTGCGCCTGGCGCAGGAGCTGGGTGCCGAAACCGCTACCCTTTCCGATCCGCAGGAAGATAAGGCCATTCTGCGCTACGCGCGGGAGCATAACCTGGGGAAAATTGTCATTGGCCGCCGCCAGCATCGCCGCTGGTTTAGCCGCGAATCCTTTGCCGACAAGCTGGCCCGCCGCGCGCCGGATCTGGACCTGGTGATCGTGGCGCTGGATGATAAACCTGCTCCCCTCCCCAGCCGCGCGCCGGACAGCCGGGCCTTCAGCGATAAATGGCGCATTCAGCTCCGCGGCTGTTTTGTCGCCGTCGTGCTCTGCGCCCTGATCACTATAATCGCCAGCAAATGGCTGATTGCCTTCGACGCGGCCAACCTGGTGATGATCTACCTGCTGGGCGTGGTAGTGGTGGCGCTCTTTTACGGACGCTGGCCGTCGGTACTGGCGACGGTTATTAACGTCATCAGCTTCGATCTGTTCTTTATTGCCCCCCGCGGGACGCTCGCCGTCTCGGACGTACAGTACATCCTCACCTTCGCCGTGATGCTTACCGTCGGGCTGGTGATCGGGAACTTAACGGCTGGCGTGCGCTACCAGGCGCGTATCGCCCGCTATCGCGAACAGCGCACGCGGCATCTTTATGAGATGTCGAAATCGCTGGCGGTAGGCCGCACGCCGCTGGATATTGTGCAGACCAGCGAGCAGTTTATTCGCTCGACCTTTCATGCCAGCAACCTGATTTTACTCCCGGACGATCACGGCAAGCTGCGCCCGCTGACGTCGGCCTCGGGCATGACGCCCTGGGACGAAGCCATCGCCCGCTGGAGCTTTGATAAAGGGCTACCGGCGGGTGCAGGGACCGACACCCTGCCCGGCGTGCCCTATCAAATTCTGCCCCTGCGCAGCGCCGATAAAAACCTGGGGCTGGTTATCGTGGAGCCCTCCAATCTGCGCCAGCTGATGATCCCCGAACAGCAGCGACTGCTGGAGACCTTTACGCTGCTGGTTGCCAGCGCGCTGGAACGGCTGGCCCTCACCGCCAGCGAAGAGCAGGCCCGGCTGGCAAGCGAGCGCGAAAGCATCCGTAACTCGCTCCTGGCGGCGCTGTCTCACGACCTGCGCACACCTCTTACCGTCCTGTTTGGCCAGTCGGAAATCCTGACGCTGGACCTGGCAGCGGAAGGTTCAAAACACGCCATGCAGGCCAGCGAAATCCGTCAGCACGTGCTCAATACCACGCGTCTGGTGAATAACCTGCTCGATATGGCGCGGATCCAGTCGGGCGGTTTTAACCTCAAAAAAGAGTGGCTCACGCTTGAAGAGGTGGTGGGCAGCGCGCTGAAAATGCTCGAACCCGGCCTCGGTGGGCGGCATATTGCGCTGAACATGCCCGAGCCCCTGACGTTAATTCACGTCGACGGTCCGCTGTTTGAACGAGTGTTGATTAACCTGCTGGAAAACGCCGGCAAATATGCAGGTGCCAGCGCCCGGATTGGGGTGGATGCGACGGTGGACGACGACACGCTTCGTCTTGACGTCTGGGATACCGGACCGGGCATTCCTGCCGGACAGGAGATGGCTATTTTCGAAAAATTCGCACGCGGCAATAAGGAGTCTGCCATCCCGGGCGTGGGGCTGGGGCTGGCGATTTGTCAGGCAATAATTGATGTTCATGGCGGAACCATTTTCGCGGAGAATCGTCCGGAAGGCGGCGCGCGTTTTTGTGTTACACTTCCTCTGGAAACCCCGCCGGAACTGAATGAATTACCAGAGGATTTGTGATCAACGTTCTGATTGTTGAAGATGAGATCGCCATTAGCCGGTTTCTGCGCGCAGCGCTGGAAGGCGATGGTCTGCGCATTCATGATGCGGGTACGCTTCAGCGGGGGTTAATTGAAGCCGCAACCCGCAAGCCGGACCTGGTGATCCTCGATCTTGGCCTGCCGGACGGTGACGGCATCGATTTTATCCGCGAGGTACGTCAGTGGAGCCAGATGCCGATTCTGGTGCTCTCCGCCCGTACTGAAGAGACGGATAAAATCGCCGCGCTGGATGCCGGGGCGGACGACTATCTGATAAAACCTTTTGGTATCGGCGAGCTACAGGCTCGCCTGCGCGTGGCCCTGCGCCGCCACAGCGCAACCACGCCTGCTGACCCAACCTACACGTTTGGGGATATCCGGGTTGATCTGGCCGCGCGACGTATTGTGCGCGGTGAAGAAGAAATCCATCTCACGCCAATCGAGTTTCGCCTGCTCGCCGTGCTGCTTAATAATCACGGTAAAGTACTCACCCAGCGCCAGCTGTTAAGTCAGGTGTGGGGACCCAACGCGGTGGAGCATAGTCACTATTTACGCATATATATGGGACATCTTCGCCAGAAACTTGAAGTTGACCCCGCGCGCCCCCGTCATTTATTAACTGAAACCGGTATCGGTTATCGGTTTATGCTTTGAATAACTATTCAATTTATTTTTAAATAAAAACGAAACCTCTCAGAAAATATTTCACAAATATCCCAACCGTTATTTTTTTTGATTATTTACGCTCACATCAAACATTCACAACACAATCTATTAACGCGACACTAACAATTCAGAATTTTGATCTGCATTATTCATCAAAAACGACTAATTATTTCTGAAATGATCGGTTAATAGTGATCTGCTTCACGGTTAATCGCCTTTGCCTGGATAAAATGACCATGCTTTCAATTACTGAAAGGAAAATGAAACATGGAAAACAACAATCGCTTAATGCCCCATATAAGGCGGACAACGCATATTATGATGTTTGCCCACCGAAACTGCTTTGACTTTCATCTCTTTAATGCCCGGTAGTCCTTCGACTTCTGGCGCACTCGCTTACAGGTTATCCTGAAAAACCTTAGCTTACAGGCAATTGCCTGTGAACTCGTGCGCTCATTCATCTTGATTCAGACTCATCCGCATCGGGCGGACTGAATTTCAATCATCAAAAAAGCAATTCACTGATTTTAATCAGCGGCTACCCATTGCTTTTTTTCCGGAAAATTATCGATTTCTTTCTTGCAAGAAATCGAGGGACGCTTATTACCTAAAATAAAGAGAGAAAGATGAAAAATTTAAAAATCGCAGCCAGCCGTGCATGTCCGGACTGCTTTACTACCCAGCGTGAAGTGGTGGATGTCCGCGCTTCTGATTATATTGATGTTGCCGCCATTGTTCTGGCGGTCACGGATATTGCCAGCGGTATCCTGGAAGAAATAGAAGCTACCGGTTTTGGCATTCCCGTATTTGTGGCGACGCACAAAGAAGAGATCATCCCGGCAGATTATTTATCGCGCATTCACGGCGTATTTGAGCATTCAGACACCAGCAAAGACTTTTATGGACGCCAGCTGGAAGCGGCCGCGCAGAAGTATGAAACCCAGCTGCGCCCGCCGTTTTTCCGCGCCCTTGTCGACTACGTGAAGCAGGGCAACAGCGCGTTTGACTGCCCGGGGCATCAGGGCGGGCAGTTTTTCCGCCGTCATCCTGCCGGCAATCAGTTTGTCGATTTCTTTGGCGAGACGTTATTCCGCTCCGATCTGTGCAACGCCGACGTGGCGATGGGGGATCTGCTGATCCACGAAGGCGCGCCGTGCATTGCCCAGCAGCATGCGGCAAAAGTCTTTAACGCCGATAAGACCTACTTCGTGCTGAATGGCACCTCGTCGTCCAACAAAGTGGTGCTTAACGCCCTGCTCACACCAGGCGACCTGGTGCTGTTTGACCGTAATAACCACAAGTCTAACCACCACGGTGCCCTCCTTCAGGCTGGGGCAACGCCGGTCTATCTGGAAACCGCGCGCAACCCGTACGGCTTTATCGGCGGCATTGACGCGCACTGCTTTGAGGAGAGCTACCTGCGTGAACGGGTGGCAGAGGTGGCGCCTGGCCGTGCACGCGATGCGCGTCCGTTCCGCCTGGCGGTGATCCAGCTGGGCACCTACGATGGCACCATCTACAACGCCCGTCAGGTGGTGGATAAGATTGGGCACCTGTGCGACTACATCCTGTTTGACTCGGCCTGGGTGGGTTACGAGCAGTTTATTCCGATGATGGCCGACTGCTCGCCGCTGCTGCTGGAGCTGAACGAAAACGATCCGGGGATTCTGGTCACCCAGTCCGTGCATAAACAGCAGGCTGGCTTCTCGCAGACCTCGCAAATTCACAAGAAGGACAGCCACATCAAAGGCCAGCAGCGCTATGTCCCACATAAGCGGCTCAACAATGCCTTTATGATGCACGCCTCCACCAGCCCGTTTTATCCGCTGTTTGCCGCGCTGGACATTAACGCCCGCATGCATGAGGGGCAAAGCGGCCGCAACATGTGGATGGACTGCGTGGTGACGGGCATTGAGGCGCGCAAGCTGATCCTGGAGAACTGCCGATTTATTCGTCCATTTGTGCCCGAGACGGTGGATGGCCGTCCGTGGGAAAGCTGGGACACGGCGGAGATTGCGACCGATCTGCGCTTCTTCCACTTCGTACCGGGTGAAAACTGGCACGCTTTTGAAGGCTACGCCGAGCATCAGTATTTTATCGACCCGTGCAAGCTGCTGCTGACCACGCCGGGCATTAACGCCCGCACCGGGGAGTATGACGACTTCGGCGTGCCCGCCACCATTCTCGCCAACTTCCTGCGTGAAAACGGCATCGTGCCGGAAAAATGCGATCTCAACTCGATCCTGTTCCTGCTTACCCCTGCGGAGGACATGGGCAAGCTGCAGCAGCTGGTCGCCCAGCTGCTGCGCTTCGAAAAACTGCTTGAGAGCGATGTGCCGCTGAAAGACGTCCTGCCCTCCCTCTACAAACAGCATCCGGAACGTTACGCGGGTTACACCCTGCGCCAGATCTGCCAGGAGATGCACGACCTGTACGCCCGTCACAACGTGAAGCAGCTGCAAAAAGAGATGTTCCGCAAGTCTCACTTCCCGCGCGTGATGATGAACCCGCAAGAGGCGAACTACGCCTACCTGCGCGGTGAGGTCGAGCTGGTCTCCCTGCGCGACGCGGAAGGCCGCATCGCCGCCGAAGGTGCGCTCCCTTACCCACCGGGGGTACTGTGCGTGGTTCCAGGGGAAGTCTGGGGCGGTTCCGTGCTGCGCTACTTTGCCGCGCTGGAAGAAGGCATCAACCTGCTGCCGGGCTTCGCGCCGGAGCTGCAGGGCGTGTACGTCGAGGAGTGTGACGGTCGCAAACAGGTTCGCTGCTACGTCATCAAACAATCCGCTGCTCAGCCATCGCTGCTGAAAGGAGAAAAATTATGAGCAAGTCCAATAAGATGGGCGTGGTGCAGCTGACTATCCTCACCATGGTTAACATGATGGGCTCCGGGATTATCATGCTGCCCACCAAGCTTGCCGAGGTGGGGACCATCTCGATCATCTCCTGGCTGGTGACGGCTGTCGGATCGATGGCGCTGGCGTGGGCGTTTGCCAAGTGCGGGATGTTCAGCCGCAAGTCAGGCGGCATGGGCGGCTATGCCGAGTACGCCTTCGGCAAGTCCGGCAACTTTATGGCGAACTATACCTATGGGGTGTCGCTGCTGATCGCCAACGTGGCGATTGCCATCTCCGCCGTGGGCTACGGTACGGAGCTGTTTGGCGCGACGCTCAGCCCGGTGCAAATTGGGCTGGCGACCATCGGCGTGCTGTGGATCTTTACCGTCGCTAACTTTGGCGGCGCGCGCATCACCGGACAACTCAGCAGCATCACCGTCTGGGGCGTGATCATCCCGGTGGTCGGTCTGTGCATCATCGGCTGGTTCTGGTTTAGCCCGACGCTTTACGCCAACTCCTGGAACCCGCACCATGTGCCGTTCTTCACCGCCGTGGGCTCGTCTATCGCCATGACGCTCTGGGCTTTCCTGGGCCTGGAATCCGCCTGCGCAAATGCGGAAGTGGTGGAAAATCCGGAGAAGAACGTGCCGATTGCGGTTCTCGGCGGGACGCTGGGCGCGGCGGTGATCTATATCGTTTCAACCAACGTGATAGCGGGGATCGTGCCAAACATGGATCTGGCTAACTCCACGGCACCGTTCGGACTGGCCTTTGCGCAGATGTTCACCCCGGAGGTCGGGAAAGTGATCATGGGGTTGATGGTGATGTCCTGCTGCGGATCGCTGCTTGGCTGGCAGTTCACCATTGCACAGGTTTTTAAATCTTCGGCAGATGAAGGCTATTTCCCGAAAATCTTCTCCCGCGTGACCAAAGCCGATGCGCCGGTGCAGGGTATGCTGGCAATTGTCATCTTCCAGAGCGGATTATCGCTAATGACCATCAGCCCGTCGCTGAACAGCCAGTTCAACGTGCTGGTCAACCTGGCGGTGGTGACGAACATCATCCCGTATATTCTGTCGATGGCGGCGCTGGCGATCATTCAGAAGGTGGCGAAGGTGGATCCGCACAAAGCGCGAGTAGCGAATATCGTGGCGCTGGTTGGGGCGATATACAGCTTCTATGCGCTCTACTCGTCCGGACAGGAGGCGATGCTGTACGGGGCGATAGTGACCTTCATGGGCTGGACGCTGTACGGTCTGGTGTCGCCGAGATTTGAATTGAAGAACAAACACAGTTAGGTAAAAGCAAAACGGCAACCCTGAGGTTGCCGTTTTTAGTGTTTTCTCCCTCTCCCCGCGGGAGAGGGCCGGGGTGAGGGCATCAGCCCGCACCAGAACACGACTTATGCGTTTTTCAGCACTTCGCTGACAATCTCTACCGCTTCTTTCTCAATCTGCTGGCGATGCTCAGCGCCGAGGAAGCTTTCGCAATAGATCTTGTACGCATCTTCCGTACCGGACGGACGCGCGGCGAACCAGCCATTTTCGGTCATCACTTTCAGGCCGCCGATAGACGCACCGTTACCGGGTGCCGCCGTCAGACGCGCGGTGATCGGATCGCCTGCCAGGGTGCTTGCGCTGACCATCTCCGGAGAGAGTTTGGACAGAGCCGCTTTCTGGGCAGAGGTCGCGCCAGCCTGAATACGGTTATAGCTTGGTGCACCAAAGCGTGCAGCCAGCTCGTTGTAATGTTCCTGCGGGTTTTTACCGGTAACCGCGGTAATCTCCGCCGCCAGCAGGCACATGATGATGCCGTCTTTATCGGTTGACCACGGGGTGCCGTCGAAACGCAGGAAGGACGCGCCTGCGCTCTCTTCGCCGCCGAAGCCAAAGCTGCCGTCGTGCAGACCGTCAACGAACCACTTGAAGCCTACCGGCACTTCCACCAGCTTGCGGCCCAGCGCGTCCACCACGCGGTCGATCATCGCAGAAGAGACCAGCGTTTTACCGACAGCCACCTCTTTGCCCCACTGCGGACGGTGCTGGAACAGGTAGTTGATCGCAACAGCCAGATAGTGGTTCGGGTTCATCAGCCCGGCAGGGGTGACGATGCCGTGACGGTCATAGTCCGGGTCGTTAGCAAACGCCAGGTCGAATTTATCGCGCAGCGCCAGCAGGCCCGCCATCGCGCATTCGGAGGAGCAGTCCATACGGATCGCGCCGTCTTTGTCCAGGTGCATAAAGCGGAAGGTCTGATCGACGTGATCGTTCACGATGGTCAGATCCAGCTTGTAGTGCTCGGCGATGCGCTTCCAGTACTCAATACCGGAGCCGCCCAGCGGATCCACGCCCAGCTTCAGGCCAGCTTTCTGAATCGCCGCCATATCGACGATATCCGCCAGCCCTTCCACAAACGGCTGAACCAGATCCTGCTCTTTCACGTGGCCGGAGGCCATCGCCTCATCAAGAGAAATACGTTTAACGCCTTTCAGACCGTCGGCCAGCAGCGCGTTTGCACGATCTTCCACCACTTTGGTGACGTTAGTGTCAGCCGGGCCGCCGTTAGGCGGGTTGTATTTGATACCACCGTCTTCCGGCGGGTTGTGGGATGGCGTGATGACGATACCGTCAGCCTGCGCGCCACCTTTTTGGTTGTGCACAAGGATCGCGTTTGATACCGCCGGTGTTGGAGTAAACCCATTGTTCTCCTGAACAATCACGTCCACACCGTTCGCCGCCAGCACTTCCAGCACGGAAATAAACGCCGGTTCAGACAGCGCATGGGTATCTTTGCCCACGTAGCACGGACCGGTAACGCCGTTTTTAGCGCGCTCTTCCGCAATGGCCTGAGCAATGGCCAGAATGTGCGGTTCGTTAAAGCTGTGGCGCGCCGCGCTGCCGCGGTGACCAGATGTACCAAACTTCACTGCGTGTTCTGCGTTGCCCACGACCGGTTTCAGCACGTAATACTGCGCGGTCAGCTGAGCGACGTTAATCAAATCGCTTTGTTGTGCAGGTTGGCCTGCACGGCTGTGATTTGCCATTACCGGGTCCTTATGATGCAAGGGTTAAATTGTACCGCAAACCTTTTCAATCAATTCCGCCGGGAACTGCATGGACTGCATGATGTGTTCAATCATGCTGCACTTGCGGCCCGTATTGGTATTGGTGATCACCCAGTACGGAGTGCCAGGGACATGTTTAGGTTTGGTTTGATTGCCATTTTGCAGCAGCGTCTGCTCGTCGCCCGCGAAATAGACGCGGGTACGGCCGTGCAGCGACTCGGTCGCTTCAGCAAACGCTTTGTTATCCAGGGAGTAAAGTGTAGACAGCACCAGCATAAAACGGTTAACCGCCTTTTTCTGCTCCGCATATTCGTCGGAGAGCAGCAGTTCGCGCATCGCGCGCACTTTATCTTTTACCGGCGTCACGGCAGGTTTTGCTTGTACAGCAACGCTCGGCTGAGACACGACATCTTTGGTAACTGGGGTGGCAGGCTGTGAAGCGGCGGAAATTTTAAGCATGCGCCGTAAAATGTCGGACGCGCTCTCCCCGATATGCCGCGTCTGGCTGGCAATATACTGATAGAGTTCGTCATCAACTTCGATTGTTTTCATCTTAATCCAGTGCGATATCTTATCTGAATACAAGTCATTGGGATTATAAGGTCAAATCCCAACAGCGGATAGCGTCAAACCAGGTTGGCGGCAAAAGTCAGATTAAACTGGAACCTTGCAGCCGGGCGGCAGAATGGTCAACATGATACCCTAACCTGACATACGTAAAAAAAGAACTTTGCCATGAAATTGAATACCCGAGCGCAAACTGCACAATCGCCGAACAATAATTCCCCCATCGTGCTGGTTCATGGACTTTTTGGCAGCCTGGATAACCTGGGCGTGCTGGCCCGCGATTTGGTTACCGATCACGATATTTTGCAGGTCGATATGCGCAACCACGGGCTTTCCGGCCGCTCAGACGAGATGACCTATGCGGCAATGGCGCAGGATCTGCTGGATACGCTGGACGCGCACAACCTGCAGAAGGTGACCCTCATCGGGCATTCAATGGGCGGTAAAGCGGTTATGGCGCTCACCGCGCTGGCGCCAGAGCGAATTTCCGGGCTTGTCGTGATTGACGTTGCGCCTGTGGATTACGACGTTCGCCGTCACGATGAGATTTTCGCGGCGATCAATGCCGTAACCGAAGCTGGCGTTTCCACTCGTCAGCAGGCGGCAGCGGTTATGCGTGAGCATCTTGATGAAGAAGGCGTGGTGCAGTTCCTTTTGAAGTCGTTTGTTGACGGGCAGTGGCGTTTTAACGTGCCGGTGCTGTGGGATCAGTACAACCACATCGTGGGCTGGGAAACCGTTCCCGCCTGGCCACACCCTGCCCTCTTTATTCGCGGCGGTAACTCTCCTTATATTACCGACGCGTACCGCGACACGCTGCTGGCACAATTCCCGCAGGCGCGCGCCCACGTCATTGCCGGTGCCGGACACTGGGTGCATGCGGAAAAACCAGATGCTGTACTGCGCGCCATTCGCCGCTATCTCGCTGATACTGCAAATTGATTAAAAAGAGAGCGACTGGAAGATGACGGGCTTCCAGTCGTTGGCGTGCCGTTTTTGGTGATGTATGATGGCGCGCTTATCGCCCGGGCTTTAGCAGGGCGGCGTGTTTCCCCCGAAGTCTCATAATCATGGCCAAAGAACAAACGGACCGTACGACACTAGATCTGTTCGCGAATGAGCGTCGACCGGGACGACCAAAAACGAATCCGCTTTCGCGCGATGAACAGCTGCGTATCAATAAACGCAATCAGCTTAAACGCGATAAAAATCGTGGGCTTAAGCGTGTCGAACTGAAGCTCAACGCCGACGCGGTCGATGCGCTTAACGAGCTGGCAGAGGCGCGTAATATCAGCCGCAGCGAGCTTATTGAAGAGATGCTCATCGCCCAACTTGAGACGCTGCGCAGCCAGGCATAAGTCTGAAAAACCCCTTTATCGCCCTTTTCATGTAGCACAGAGTGCAGTCCTGCGCGATAGCGGTTTCCGCAGGGTTGCCAGTTCTGCTATTATTGCCCTTATCCGTGGCCGAATTGCGCCACCATACCATTAAGTTTCAAGAGGTTATTTTACTCATGGCAATCATCGGCATTTTCTTCGGCAGTGATACCGGCAATACCGAAAATATCGCAAAAAACATTCAGAAACAGCTCGGTAAAGACGTTGCTGATGTGCATGACATCGCCAAGAGCAGCAAAGAAGATCTCGAGGGCTATGACATTCTGCTGCTGGGTATTCCAACCTGGTACTATGGTGAAGCCCAGTGCGACTGGGACGATTTCTTCCCGACGCTGGAAGAGGTGGACTTCAACGGCAAGCTGGTTGCCCTGTTCGGTTGTGGCGATCAGGAAGATTACGCCGAGTACTTCTGTGATGCGCTGGGGACGATTCGCGACATCATTGAGCCTAATGGCGCGGTTATTGTGGGCCACTGGCCGACTGCCGGTTACCACTTCGAAGCCTCTAAAGGCCTGGCCGATGACGATCATTTTGTCGGACTTGCCATTGACGAAGACCGTCAGCCAGAACTGACCGCAGAGCGTGTAGAGAAGTGGGTTAAGCAGATCCGCGAAGAACTGCATCTGGACGATATTCTCAACGCCTGATTTTTTACGGCGCAACGCGGGTTGCGCCCCTTTTCCAGGTAAAACCGATTAAATTAATTGCTACAAACTTTTAACTTTTTCGCCCATACCTGTACAATGTCTCCCTGGCAAAACGTGGTTTCCATTGAGCAAGTTTGTAGGTGATACCACGTTTTTATAAGCATACTTTGCCTGAGACTTGCAGTTTTCATTTAGGCATGGCAGTTCTATAATGAGACGCATTATCCCAGGTGCATTTTCTGTCACTTCCCAGAGAAGTGAATCGTTTAGCAACAGGACAGATTCCGCATGACTGACAACAATACCGCATTAAAGAAGGCTGGCCTGAAAGTAACGCTTCCTCGGTTAAAAATCCTGGAAGTGCTTCAGGGTCCAGACAATCACCATGTCAGTGCGGAAGACCTTTATAAACGTCTTATCGACATGGGTGAAGAGATTGGACTGGCCACCGTATATCGCGTGCTGAACCAGTTTGATGACGCGGGCATTGTTACCCGTCATAATTTCGAAGGCGGTAAATCTGTATTCGAACTGACCCAGCAGCATCACCACGATCACCTGATCTGCCTCGATTGCGGCAAGGTCATTGAATTTAGCGATGATTCCATCGAAGCGCGTCAGCGTGAAATCGCAGCTCGTCATGGCATTCGCCTGACCAACCACAGCCTGTACCTTTACGGTCACTGCGCTGAAGGGGATTGCCGCGAGAATGAACACGCTCACGACACAAAATAAGTTAGCGTTCATACTCTGAGCCAGCCGTAAGGTTGGCTTTTTTTTGCCAGAAAAAAGCCCGGTAAGCAAAGTGCCACCGGGCGGAGATCAACTCATTTGTTGTTATTGCGTATCTCGTTCCAGATTTTATCGCAACGCTTCGCCACTTCCTGATCGTTACCGGTTTTACGTGCCTGGATGCAGGCCTGATAATCCATCACGCGAACATTCTCCTGCGTCGCGAACGCCTCATGCGCTTTCTCTTTCTTTAACACATTTAGCACGCTCTGGCAGGCTTCAATCTTCTCAGGCGATCCTTCCGCGGTATTAATACAGGCGCTATACGCCTCCTTCAGACGGGCGTCCTCTTTCGGCGCCTGAGTCTGAACACACGCCACCAGCCCTGATGCCATCAGCGCGACGATTACGATTTTTTTCATCATGTGCAGTCTCCAGACCGGCGGGACTCAGCCCGCCGGTGTGCTCATCAGAAGATGGTGAATGGGGCGATAACCATGAATTTGACGTCACGTTCATCCTGGAAGATGTTGCCGTAACCGCCCGCATAGCTTGGGATATCGGAGTGGTTGTCATACTGCGTAAAGTGCAGCTTGAACATCGTGCCTTTCGCGCGGCCATCCTGCAGGGTGTAGATAGCATCCAGGCTGTAGGAGGACTCTTTCAGGCGATAGTTTGGATCGTAGTACGCATCCGGCGTCGCCATGTCTGCTGGTTTTGCATCCCAGGCGTAAGCGTAAGAAGCGCCCACCGCCCAGCCCGGCAGGTTCCAGTTTTTCAGGTCATACATGGCGCCGAAGAAGACCGCTTTCTCGCCGTCGGCGTTGAAGTCTGAGCGGTTATCCCACCAGATATCCAGACGACCGTTGGATGAGGCATAGGTCGGCGTCATACGCTGCAGGAAGTAGCCCTGCTGCCCTTCCGCCTTCACCCACGTGCCTTCCAGACGCAAATCAACCTGACCGACCTTGTAGCCGAAGGTTAACGCCTGCAGCCACGCGGTGCCGTTATAAATGTCATTTACGCTTCCATCGCTGACCTTATCGCGCGTACCGTAGAACTGGTAGCTGGTGCTCAGCGGACTACCGGCGATATCAAATTTGTAGCTGGCTTTAGCAAAATACTGATCGATATAGCCTTCCGCCTGACCAAATGCGGCTTCCAGAACCAGATCGTTTTTGAAATCGTACTTCGCACCCAGCGAGTGGAGGTAATCGACTTTGGTTTTCTTATCGTTCTGGTAGAACTTGTCCATCTCAATGTGCCACGGCGCTTTGTACTCGTTGGTCCACATATAGGAGAAGCTCAACGCACCTGCATCACCATAGTCAAAGTTAGCCCCGGCTTCTGCCCCCTGATAGGTACCAGGCATAAAGCTCCAGTGCGGCGCTAACAGCGTCTGGCCGGTTGGCTGAATATAGCCCCCACGCGCCCATACCGGGCCGTATTTGAATTTCGCTGCGGCCTTATAAAGGCTGATACCGCTTTTATCCCCTGACCAGTCTTCGTCATAGGCTTTATTGCTGGAGGAGAAGGCAATTTCGTTCGGGTGGCCGCTGTCGCCATTTTCAGCCATTTCAATCGCCGTAAACGCGGCAATATCCAGACCGAACATATCGGCGGCGTAGCCTGACTGGAAGTCCAGGTTGGCGTTCCAGGTGGAGTGAGAGAGGTTGGTTTTGTATTTATCTTCTGTGACATCTTTACGGTCACGTTCACGCTGCCAGTAATAAATACCGCCAGTGAGGGTAGAATCTTCGATGAAACCTGCTGCTTTTGCCTCTGGTGTCACCACCAGGCCCGACATTGCTGTCACACCGGCAATAGCCAGCGCCAGCGCACTACGTTTGCCACTGAACGTACGCATAGATTATTCCTCTTTGACGAATTAAAACGCCTTAAACGGCGAAAATATAAAAGACCAAAAGGCCAGGGGTAGTTATAAATACCCTCGAATTAACTACCGTCTTTAGGTTATTTTTCGCGACGCGAATTATCAATGCTTTTCAGTGGGCAAAAGTCAGGATTATGACGAAGTGCACATAATTGGTAGTGCTTTGTAACATTTGGCCGAATGCGAGGTGTGGCGGGAGTAGAGCAGGTAATTTCGGCGTATTAGATCGTAATAAAACCCGTATTTGTCTTAATTCTCTTTTATCTGAAACAGACAAACTTTTTTTAGAAAAATAAGTAGCACCGCATTGACCAAAAATTTTAGCTGGCCTAATTACGGGCCTACTTTAACGATATGATCATTAAATAAAAAAACGCCGCTATAAGCGGCGTTTGTTTCTCATTGACCAGTGCAGCGTTATTATTCGCCGATCTTGGTCCAGGTATCACGCAGACCTACGGTACGGTTAAATACCGGTTTTTCTGCCGTGCTATAACGGCTGTCCAGGCAGAAGTAACCTTCACGCTCGAACTGGAACGCTTTGCCCGCTTCAGCGGCTTTCAGCGATGGCTCCGCATAACCTTGCTTGATCACCAGAGATTCCGGGTTGATGGTCGCCAGGAAGTCTTCAGCCGCACCCGGGTTAGGCACGCTAAACAGACGATCGTACAGACGAATTTCTACCGGCAGCGCGTGGGAAGCGCTCACCCAGTGGATCACGCCTTTCACCTTGCGACCGTCTGCCGGATCTTTGCTCAGCGTCTCAGCATCGTACGAACAGAAGATGGTGGTAATGTTACCTTCAGCATCTTTCTCTACGCGCTCGGCTTTGATGACGTAGGCGTTACGCAGACGAACTTCTTTACCCAACACCAGACGCTTGTACTGCTTATTGGCTTCTTCACGGAAGTCAGCACGGTCGATCCAGATCTCACCGCTGAACGGCACGTCGCGGCTTCCCATTTCCGGTTTATTCGGATGGTTAGGCATAGAGACCAGCTCGCTTCCACCCTGCGGGTAATTTTCAATAACCAGTTTCACCGGATCGATAACAGCCATCGCGCGCGGGGCGTTTTCGTTAAGATCTTCACGAATGCAGGATTCCAGAGACGCCATTTCGATGGTGTTGTCCTGCTTGGTCACGCCGATACGTTTGCAGAACTCACGAATAGAAGCGGCAGTGTAACCACGACGACGCAGGCCGGAGATCGTCGGCATGCGCGGGTCGTCCCAACCTTCAACGTGCTTGTCGGTCACCAGCAGGTTCAGCTTACGCTTGGACATCACGGTGTATTCCAGATTCAGACGAGAGAACTCGTACTGACGCGGATGCACAGGAATGGTGATGTTATCCAGCACCCAGTCGTACAGACGACGGTTATCCTGGAACTCCAGCGTACACAGCGAGTGCGTAATCCCTTCCAGCGCATCGCTGATGCAGTGGGTGAAGTCGTACATCGGGTAGATGCACCACTTGTTGCCGGTCTGGTGGTGTTCTGCGAACTTAATGCGGTACAGCACCGGATCGCGCATCACGATAAACGGCGACGCCATATCGATTTTGGCACGCAGGCACGCTTTACCTTCTTCGAAGCCACCGGCACGCATTTTTTCAAACAGCGCCAGGTTCTCTTCCACGCTGCGATCGCGGAACGGGCTGTTTTTGCCTGGTGCAGTCAGCGTACCGCGATACTCGCGGATTTCGTCCGCAGACAGCTCGTCAACGTATGCCAGACCTTTGTTGATCAGCTCCACCGCGTAGGCATACAGCTGATCAAAATAGTCAGAGGAGTAGCAGATATCGCCAGACCAGTTGAAGCCCAGCCATTGCACGTCGTTTTTAATGGACTCAACGTATTCGATGTCTTCTTTTACTGGGTTGGTGTCATCGAAACGCAGGTTGCACTGCCCCTGGTAGTCTTGCGCAATGCCAAAGTTCAGGCAGATCGATTTCGCGTGACCAATGTGCAGGTAGCCGTTCGGCTCCGGCGGGAAACGCGTATGTACCGTGGTGTGCTTACCACTGGCCAGATCTTCATCGATGATCTGACGAATAAAGTTACTCGGGCGGGCTTCTGCCTCACTCATCGTGGATTCCTCAAAGCGTAAACAACGTATAACGGCGTATGATCTTATAAGCCGGACGTAGTGACAACCCTTAGTTACGGAAAATACGTATCAGATGAAAATAATGGGGGCGTTTGCTGCAAAAAAAAGCGGCGGAGGATATCCCCCGCCGCTTAAGGCATGACTCTACTCAGGAGCGATTACTTGCCTTTAATCTCATACAGCGGTGTCTGACCCGCAACCACCTGACCTTTCGCCTGGAGTACCAGACCGCTAAAGTCGTCGATGTTGCTGCACACGACCGGACTAATCATCGAGCGCGCGTTGGCGTTCAGGAAGTCCAGATCCATTTCCAGAATCGGCTGACCTGCCACCACTTCAGCCCCCTCTTCCACCAGGCGAGTAAAGCCCTGACCGTTCAGCGCTACGGTATCGATCCCCATATGGACAACGATCTCCGCGCCTTTTTCGGTTTCGAGGCAGAACGCGTGGTTGGTGTTGAAGATTTTCACGATGGTGCCTGCCGCCGGAGACACAACGGTTTTATCCGTTGGTTTCACCGCCACACCGTCACCAACCGCTTTGCTGGCGAAGGCTTCATCAGGCACCTGCTCAAGGTCAACCACGTCACCCGTTACCGGAGAGACCAGCGCGGCCACCGTCACGGCGTTCGGCACGGCCTGCGGCTTCGCAACCGGCGCAGCCGTCGACGCAGGCGCGCTGTCGGCTGATGCCGCCGCGACCGGGCCACGGGCAACCACTTTCTTCATTTCGTCGCCAATGGATTCCGCTTTGGCGCCTACGATAACCTGGATAGTTTGTTTGTTCAGTTTAACCACGCCCGATGCACCAAGGCGTTTACACATTGCGTCGCTTACGCGCGCCGAGTCACCCACCGTCAGACGCAGACGGGTGATACAGGCATCAATCGCTTTCAGGTTGTCAGTCCCACCGACGGCAGCGATATAGCTGGTCGCCAGCTGAGTCAGACCCTCTTCGGTATTGCTGTTGGCTTCGTTGGTGACCACTTCGTCTTTGGTATCTTCGCGGCCTGGTGTTTTGAGGTTAAACATACGAATAACCGCAGTGAACAGCACGAAGTAGATGACGAAGAAGACCAGACCCATTACCACCAGCATCCAGACGTTCTTGCTTGCCGCCGGCAGGTTGTACATCAACACGTAGTCGATCGCGCCTGCAGAGAAGGAGAAGCCAGCATGGATGCCCAGCAGGGTCGCCACAAACAGGCTGATACCGGTAAGCACCGCATGCATGAGGTACAGCACTGGCGCCAGGAACATGAACAGGAATTCCAGCGGCTCGGTTACACCGGTCAGGAACGCGGTAATCGCAACGGACAGCAGCATGCCGCCAACCATTGGGCGACGCGCTTTTGGCGCAGCCAGGTACATTGCCAGTGCAGCGCCCGGCAGACCAAACATCATGATTGGGAAGAAGCCAGACATGAACATACCCGCGGTGCCGTCACCCGCATAGAAGCGGTTGATGTCGCCGTGGAATACGGTGCCAGCAGCATTGGTGAACTCACCAATCTGGAACCAGGCGATGGTGTTCAGCACCTGATGCAGACCGGTTGGGATCAACAGACGGTTGATAAAACCAAAGATACCTGAGCCCACAGCACCCGCTGAAACAATCCACTCGCCGCCCGCATGGATAGCATGCTGCACCGGCGGCCAGACGTAGCCAAAGATAGCGGCCAGGATCAGACAGAAAAAGCCCGTCGCAATTGGCACAAAACGTTTACCGCCGAAGAAGCTCAGGAAGTCAGGCAGTTTGATACCCGCCCAGCGGTTGTACACGGCACCACCGACCAGACCGGTAATGATACCCGCCAGTACACCCATGTTGATTTCCGGGTTGATGGTTACCATCGCTTTCGTGAGGATGAAGTAACCTACCGCCCCTGCCAGTGCCGCAGCACCGGCGCTGTCTTTTGACCAGCTTGACGCCACGCCGATGGCGAAGATCAGCGCAAGGTTGTCAAAAATGGCGCCGCCTGCCTGGGCAATAAACGGCACGTTAAGAAGATCGGGTTGCCCGAATCGCAGCAGCAACGCTGCAACCGGTAGCACGGCGATAGGGAGCTGCAAAGCCCTACCGAGGCGCTGGAAAAAACCTAAAATATTCATCCTATTCCCCCTACGAGACCCATTATTAAGACTCGCGCATAAACTATGTTTTTATTGTGTCACGAACGATAGATACAGTTGATGATTCACTGGCAGTCTGAGTGTGTGAAAAATTAATTCGTATCGCAAATTAAACACCTATTTTTTGTGATTATTGTCACCAAATATCGTATTTCCTCCTCCCTTTCACTGGCTAACAGCCAAAACTTATTTTATCATTCAAAAAATCAAGACGGATTGATCCGGCCTGAAAGGTTCCAGGTTACGCTTAAGCATCAGGTTCCGATACCCATCCGCCCACTCTTCTACTTAAACTTTGAGGTGAACAATGAGACTGATTCCCCTGGCAACTGCTGAACAAGTCGGTAAATGGGCCGCTCGCCATATCGTTAACCGTATTAATGCCTTCAAGCCTACTGCCGATCGTCCTTTCGTTCTTGGCCTTCCAACCGGTGGTACCCCACTGACCGCGTACAAAGCGCTGGTTGAAATGCATAAAGCGGGCCAGGTTAGCTTTAAACACGTTGTGACCTTCAACATGGACGAATATGTCGGCCTGCCAAAGGAGCATCCTGAAAGCTACCATAGCTTCATGCACCGCAATTTCTTTGATCACGTTGATATCCCAGCTGAAAATATTAACCTGCTGAATGGAAATGCGCCTGATATTGACGCAGAATGCCGTCAGTACGAAGAAAAAATCCGTTCTTACGGTAAAATCCACCTGTTCATGGGTGGCGTGGGCAACGATGGTCATATCGCGTTTAACGAACCAGCCTCTTCTCTGGCTTCCCGTACCCGTATTAAAACGCTGACCCATGACACTCGCGTGGCAAACTCCCGCTTCTTTGACGGTGACGTGAACCAGGTTCCAAAATACGCCCTGACCGTTGGCGTAGGCACCCTGCTGGATGCCGAAGAGGTGATGATTCTGGTACTGGGCGGCGTGAAAGCGCAGGCGCTCCAGGCAGCCGTTGAAGGCAACGTTAACCACATGTGGACCATCAGCTGCCTGCAGCTGCATCCAAAATCAGTCATCGTCTGCGACGAACCGTCCACGATGGAGCTGAAGGTGAAAACGCTGAAATACTTCAACGAGTTAGAAGCTGAGAACATCAAAGGTCTGTAATTGAATAACCGCCTCTTCTGTCAGAGGCGGTCGCTTTTTTTAACCGGGGGTCGATATGTACGCTTTAACCCACGGTCGGATTTATACCGGCCATGAAATTCTGGATGACCATGCGATTGTTATCGCCAATGGCCTGATTGAACGTGTTTGCCCGCTGGCAGAACTGCCGCCGGAGATAGAACAGCGCTCACTCAATGGAGCAGTAATCTCCCCCGGTTTCATCGACGTACAGCTTAACGGCTGCGGCGGTGTGCAGTTCAATGACACCGCCGAGGCGGTGACGGTTGAAACGCTGGAAATCATGCAGAAAGCTAACGAGAAATCAGGCTGCACCAGCTATCTGCCGACGCTCATCACCAGCAGTGATGACCTGATGAAACAGGGTATCCGCGTGATGCGCGAATACCTGGCTAAACACCCGAATCAGGCGCTGGGTCTGCATCTGGAAGGGCCATGGCTGAACATAGTGAAAAAAGGCACGCATAACCCGGATTACGTGCGCAAGCCGGATGCTGAACTGGTCGACTACATGTGTGCCAATGCTGATGTGATCGCTAAAGTGACGCTGGCGCCTGAAATGACCGGTACTGAGGTCATCAGCAAACTGGCTGCCGCCGGGATTGTGGTTTCAGCAGGCCACTCAAACGCCACACTGAAAGAAGCCAAAGCGGGCTTCCGTGCCGGTATTACCTTTGCGACCCACCTTTACAACGCCATGCCGTATATTACCGGCCGTGAACCGGGTCTGGTCGGGGCGATTCTCGACGAACCAGACGTCTACTGCGGCATTATCGCTGATGGCATGCACGTTGATTACACCAACATTCGCAACGCCAAACGGCTGAAAGGTGACAAGCTCTGCCTGGTCACCGATGCCACCGCGCCAGCAGGTGCAAATATTGAGCAGTTCATTTTTGCTGGTAAAACAATATACTACCGCAATGGACTGTGTGTGGATGAAAACGGTACGCTGAGTGGCTCCTCTTTGACCATGATTGAAGGGGTGCGTAATCTGGTGGAGCATTGTGGGATTGCGCTTGATGAAGTCCTGCGTATGGCCACCCTTTATCCGGCTCGCGCCATCGGCGTGGATAAACAGCTCGGCGGAATTGCACCGGGTATGGTTGCAAACCTGACGGCATTCACACACGATTATAAAATTATTAAGACCATCGTTAATGGTAACGAGGTCGTCACTGAGTAAGTAAAAGTATGACACCAGGCGGACAAGCTCAAATCGGTAATGTCGATCTCGTTAAACAACTTAACAGTGCGGCGGTTTATCGCCTGATTGACCAACATGGTCCAATCTCGCGGATCCAGATAGCCGAACAAAGCCAGCTTGCTCCCGCCAGCGTGACAAAAATTACCCGCCAGCTCATTGAGCGCGGTTTGATCAAAGAAGTCGATCAGCAGGCCTCCACCGGGGGCCGCCGCGCCATCTCCATCATTACCGAAACCCGTAACTTTCAGGCCATTGGCGTCCGGCTTGGTCGTCATGACACCACGCTCACGCTGTACGATTTGAGCAGCAAAGCCATTGCGGAAGAGCACTACCCGCTGCCCGAGCGCACTCAGGAGACGCTGGAACACGCGCTGCTGAATACTATCGCGCACTTTATTGAAAGCTGTCAGCGCAAGATCCGCGAACTGATCGCCATCTCCGTCATTCTGCCTGGTCTGGTCGACCCGGAAAGCGGTGTGATCCGATACATGCCGCATATTCAGGTTGAGAACTGGGCGCTGGTCGACGCGCTGGAAAAACGCTTTAAGGTGACCTGCTTTGTCGGTCATGATATTCGATCTTTAGCGCTGGCTGAGCACTACTTTGGTGCGAGTCAGGACTGTGAAGACTCTATTCTGGTGCGCGTACACCGCGGTACGGGCGCAGGCATTATCTCCAATGGCCGTATTTTTATTGGTCGTAACGGTAACGTTGGCGAGATCGGCCACATCCAGGTTGAACCGCTCGGCGAACGCTGCCACTGCGGCAACTTCGGCTGCCTTGAAACCATCGCCGCCAACACGGCCATCGAGCAGCGCGTTCGCCACCTGCTTGAGCAGGGTTATCAAAGCCGCGTCACGCTGGACGATTGCAAGATAGGCACCATCTGCAAAGCCGCCAATAAAGGCGACGCGCTGGCCTGTGAGGTGATCGAGCAGGTAGGTCGCCATCTGGGGAAAACCATCGCCATCGCCATTAACCTGTTTAACCCGCAGAAAGTGGTGATCGCCGGAGAGATTGTTGAAGCGGAAAAGGTGCTGCTGCCCGCCATCGAAGGCTGTATCAACACCCAGGCGCTAAAAGCATTCCGACAGAACCTCCCGGTGGTTCGTTCGAAGCTTGACCATCGCTCGGCGATTGGCGCGTTTGCGCTGGTCAAGCGCGCCATGCTCAACGGGATCCTGCTCCAGCATTTGCTGGAATCCTGATCGGACCTTATAGTAACGCCTTCTTTTTTTGATGTCGGAATGTCCATGACCATTAAGAATGTAATTTGTGATATCGACGGCGTGCTGATGCACGACAACGTTGCCGTGCCGGGTGCTGCGGAGTTTCTTCACCGCATCATCGACAAAGGAATGCCACTGGTTCTACTCACGAACTACCCTTCCCAAACCGGTCAGGATCTGGCGAATCGCTTTGCCACCGCAGGCGTCGACGTGCCGGACAGCGTGTTTTATACCTCCGCAATGGCAACGGCGGATTTCCTGAAGCGTCAGGAAGGAAAAAAAGCCTACGTGGTCGGTGAAGGCGCGCTGATCCACGAGCTGTATAAAGCAGGCTTTACCATTACCGATGTGAACCCGGACTTTGTGATCGTGGGAGAAACGCGCTCCTTTAACTGGGAGATGATGCATAAAGCAGCCTACTTTGTCGCCAATGGTGCGCGTTTTATTGCTACCAACCCGGATACGCACGGCCGTGGTTTCTATCCGGCCTGCGGCGCGCTGTGCGCCGGTATTGAAAAAATCTCGGGCCGTAAGCCTTTTGTTGTCGGCAAACCGAGCCCATGGATCATCCGCGCCGCGTTGAATACGATGCAGGCACACTCAGAAGAAACCGTCATTGTTGGCGACAACCTGCGCACCGATATTCTGGCTGGCTTCCAGGCAGGGCTTGAAACCATCCTGGTACTTTCTGGCGTCTCGCAGCTTGATGACATCGATACGATGCCCTTCCGACCAAGCTGGATTTACCCCTCTGTCGACGAAATCGACGTTATTTGATTCTGAACCACGTCCCAGGGCGTGGTTTTTCATTTTCAGCTTATACAAACAAAACACCATCTAAAAAAAAACCCTTTTCATTGCATAATCATCAATAAAAGGATGTTTGACGTACTCTTTTTTCACTATTCAGCAATCACTATTGCACTTTTTCCGTTTTGGCCCGTAAAACCCTTGCGCCCCTCCCCCCTTTTGCGGCATTTTCATAAGCAAGCAACATCACAATGCAACAGGGTTAACGGAGAAGGTTATGTGTTCAATTTTTGGCGTACTGGATATTAAAACTGACGCGGGCGAACTGCGTAAAAAAGCACTCGAATTGTCCCGCCTGATGCGCCATCGCGGCCCGGACTGGTCAGGCGTTTACGCCAGCGACAAAGCGATTCTGGCTCACGAACGCCTGTCTATTGTTGACGTCAACGCCGGTGCACAGCCGCTGTATAACGAGAAAAAAACGCACGCGCTGGCTGTCAACGGTGAAATTTATAACCATCAGGCGCTGCGCGCCGAGTACGGCGACCGCTACGCCTTCCAGACCGGCTCTGACTGTGAAGTGATCCTGGCGCTGTATCAGGAGAAAGGTCCCGAGTTTCTCGACGACCTGCAGGGCATGTTTGCCTTCGCGCTGTACGACAGCGAAAAAGACGCTTACCTGATTGGCCGTGACCATATCGGTATTATCCCGCTGTACATGGGTCACGATGAACACGGCAACTTCTATGTCGCGTCCGAAATGAAAGCCCTGGTACCGGTCTGCCGCACCATCAAAGAGTTCCCGGCGGGCAGCTATCTGTGGAGTAAAGACGGTGAAATCCGTTCGTACTACCAGCGCGACTGGTTTGACTATGACGCGGTGAAAGACAACGTGACGGATAAAGCCGAGCTGCGTCAGGCGCTGGAAGATTCCGTGAAAAGCCACCTGATGTCAGACGTGCCTTACGGCGTACTGCTCTCCGGCGGTCTGGACTCCTCCGTGATCTCCGCGATCACCAAGAAATTCGCGGCTCGTCGCGTGGAAGATCAGGAGCGCTCCGAGGCCTGGTGGCCGCAGCTGCACTCCTTTGCCGTGGGCCTGGAAGGGGCACCGGATCTGAAAGCCGCGCAGGAAGTGGCAAACCACCTCGGCACCGTGCACCATGAAATTCACTTCACCGTGCAGGAAGGTCTGGATGCGATCCGCGATGTGATCTATCACATTGAAACCTATGACGTGACCACCATTCGCGCCTCCACGCCGATGTACCTGATGTCGCGTAAGATCAAGGCGATGGGCATCAAGATGGTGCTCTCCGGCGAAGGTTCTGACGAAGTGTTTGGCGGCTACCTGTACTTCCATAAAGCGCCAAACGCCAAAGAGCTGCATGAAGAGACCGTGCGTAAGCTGCAGGCGCTGCATATGTTCGACTGTGCCCGTGCCAACAAAGCGATGTCGGCCTGGGGCGTGGAAGCGCGCGTGCCGTTCCTGGATAAGAAATTCCTCGACGTGGCGATGCGCATCAACCCGCAGGATAAAATGTGCGGCAACGGCAAAATGGAAAAACATATCCTGCGTGAATGTTTTGAATCTTACCTGCCGGCGAGCGTGGCATGGCGTCAGAAAGAGCAGTTCTCTGATGGCGTTGGCTACAGCTGGATCGACACCCTGAAAGAGGTGGCGGCGAAGCAGATTTCTGACCAGCAACTGGAAACCGCAAGCTTCCGCTTCCCGTACAACACGCCGGGCTCGAAAGAAGCGTACCTCTACCGTGAGATCTTTGAAGAACTGTTCCCGGTGCCGAGCGCTGCCGAGTGTGTTCCTGGCGGTCCGTCAGTGGCCTGTTCATCCGCGAAAGCCATTGAATGGGATGAATCTTTCAAGGCGATGAACGATCCATCGGGGCGTGCGGTAGGCGTTCACCAGTCCGCCTACAAATAATCACAACGATTTCAAACAGGCTCCTAAGGGGCCTGTTTTTTTTGCCTCACATTTCACCACCAAAAATCGATTAATAACCAATAATTGCCGAATATTCGGTCACGCTGTTCGCAACCTAACCAAACAGTCACATTCCGGCTATTTTCGTTGAAAAAGGTGTTGACGCTGCAAGGGTCTATACGCATAATGCGCCCCGCAACGCCGATAAGGTAACGCGAAAAAAAGATGGCTACGTAGCTCAGTTGGTTAGAGCACATCACTCATAATGATGGGGTCACAGGTTCGAATCCCGTCGTAGCCACCATCTTTTTGCGGGAGTGGCGAAATTGGTAGACGCACCAGATTTAGGTTCTGGCGCCGCAAGGTGTGCGAGTTCAAGTCTCGCCTCCCGCACCATTCCCGGGTAAGCGTTGCACGGATGGGGTATCGCCAAGCGGTAAGGCACCGGTTTTTGATACCGGCATTCCCTGGTTCGAATCCAGGTACCCCAGCCATATTTCTTCGATTTTGCGGTTCTCCGCGGTATTGGGGTATCGCCAAGCGGTAAGGCACCGGTTTTTGATACCGGCATTCCCTGGTTCGAATCCAGGTACCCCAGCCATCGAAGACTGCAGTACTGGCTACGTAGCTCAGTTGGTTAGAGCACATCACTCATAATGATGGGGTCACAGGTTCGAATCCCGTCGTAGCCACCAAATTAAGATTATCGATTTGTTTCGGTAATAAAAAATTGTTGGGGTATCGCCAAGCGGTAAGGCACCGGATTCTGATTCCGGCATTCCGAGGTTCGAATCCTCGTACCCCAGCCAATTTAAAAGTCGTTAAGCAGTCTGTTTAACGCAATTGGGGTGTCGCCAAGCGGTAAGGCTCTGGTTTCTGATACCAGCATTCCGGGGTTCGAATCCCTGCACCCCAGCCACTTAAAACAAACAAGCCCGCTCTGCGGGCTTTTTTGTTTTTGTTGCTCAGAATAGCGCGGCCTGATGCTCTCACCCTACCCCTCTCCCACGGGAGAGGGAATTAAGATTAGAGTCCGAGGGCGTATTTCAGGGCCTGACGCTTCAGCCCACCGGCACGCTCTGCCGCCATTAAGCCAATGTTACGCAGAATGCGCACCGGGGCCAGGTCATTGCTGAAACCGGCATAGAACAGATCCATCCCTGACTGCATGATGAAGTTATCCGCCATACGGCGCGTCTGGTAGCGCTTCAGTACCTGATGGCTGGCCCAGGCTTCCGCGTGAGCGCGTGCGTTGCCCAGCACGTCCACTAACGCATCGACGTCACGGTATCCAAGGTTGACTCCCTGCCCCGCCAGCGGGTGAATGGTGTGTGCCGCATCGCCCACCAGCGCCAGCCCTTCTCGGGCATACTGTAAAGCATGACGGCGCGTGAGCGGGAATGCACCTGCGGTGACTGGCGTCACGTTGCCAAGGCGGCTCGGGAAGTGAAGCAGGATCTCGCGCTGCAACTGCTCCATCGACAGCCCCTGCAGCTGGCGAATGCGCGCCGGTTTGTCGTACCACACCAGCGAAGCCCAGTTATCAAACAGCGGCAAGAATGCATGCGGGCCGTTCGGAGTAAAGTGCTGCCAGGTGCTTTCGCCCGGCGCATTCTCACACTGAACGGTGATTAACATGCAGGATTGCTGATATTGCCAGGCATGAACCCCAATACCCGCCATCTCCCTGACCTGCGAGTTAGCGCCATCGGCCCCGACGACCAGCTTCACGGCCAGTTCATCGCCGCTGTCGAGCGTCAGCAAATAGCCGCTTTCATGAGGATGCAGTGCCTTAAGTGACGCAGGCATACGCAGCGTCACCTTCGGATGTGCCTCCAGCGCCTGCCAGAGCGCCAGCTGGAGCACGTTGTTTTCCACCATATAGCCCAGGCGCGGCAGCTTCAGCTCGGCGGCGTCAAACGACACGTGGGCATTTTCCCACTCCCAGGTTTCAAGGCGGCTGTAAGGGTGCGCGCGCATCGCCTGCACCGCCTCCCAGACGCCCAGGCCGCGCAGCAGATCGACGGACGCCGCGCTGATGGCGGAAATGCGCACGTCCGGTTTGCTGGCGGGATCGAATGCCGGGGGAGCCGCCTGTTCAATAACGGTTACATCAAATCCCTGCTGCGCCAGCCCCAGCGCCAGCGCGCCGCCGACCATACCGCCGCCGACAACGGCAACTTCGGTGTGTTGGAGTGTCATGGTCAATTTTCCTTATTGGAGAATCCCTTAAGTTTACCGGATTTTTGCGGTCCTGAGACACACAACCTTCATACTGGTCACAACCCCACCAAAGCATTACAATACGCGGCTTGCAATCCTGAGCTGAGCAAGTCGATGACTAAAAAACTCCATATAAAAACCTGGGGCTGTCAGATGAACGAATACGATTCATCCAAGATGGCCGATCTGCTGGATACCACCCACGGATACCAGCTGACTGAAAATGCGAAAGAAGCCGATGTGCTGCTGCTGAACACCTGTTCAATTCGTGAAAAAGCACAGGAAAAAGTCTTTCATGTGTTAGGCCGCTGGAAGCTTCTCAAACGGAAAAATCCGGACCTGATCATTGGCGTCGGTGGCTGCGTCGCGTCGCAGGAAGGTAAGCTGATCCGCCAGAGAGCCCCGTATGTGGATATCGTCTTTGGTCCTCAGACCCTGCACCGCCTGCCGGAGATGATCAATCAGGTTCGCGGCAACCGTAGCCCAGTCGTTGACGTCAGCTTCCCGGAGATCGAGAAATTTGACCGTCTGCCAGAGCCGCGCGCCGATGGCCCGACCGCCTTCGTCTCGATCATGGAAGGCTGCAACAAATACTGTACCTACTGCGTGGTGCCTTACACCCGCGGTGAAGAGGTCAGCCGCCCTGCGGACGACATTCTGTTTGAAATTGCGCAGCTTGCCGCGCAGGGCGTTCGCGAAGTGAACCTGCTGGGCCAGAACGTTAACGCCTGGCGCGGCGAGAACTACGACGGCACCACCGGCAGCTTTGCCGAACTGCTGCGCCTGGTAGCCGCGATTGACGGCATTGACCGTATTCGCTTTACCACCAGCCATCCGATGGAGTTTACCGACGACATTATTGACGTCTATCGCGATACGCCAGAGCTGGTGAGCTTCCTGCACCTGCCGATTCAGTGCGGCTCTGACCGCGTGCTGAACCTGATGGGCCGCCCGCATACGGTGCTGGAGTACAAATCCACCATCCGCAAGCTGCGCGAAGCGCGCCCGGATATCCAGATTAGCTCTGACTTTATCGTCGGCTTCCCAGGCGAAACCGCTGATGACTTCGAGCGCACCATGAAGCTCATCGGTGAAGTGAACTTTGACGTCAGCTACAGCTTCATCTTCTCAGCGCGTCCTGGCACGCCTGCGGCCGACATGGTTGACGACGTGCCGGAAGAAGAGAAAAAGCAGCGTCTGTATATTCTTCAGGAACGCATCAACCAGCAGGCCAACGCCTGGAGCCGCCGCATGCTCGGCACCGTCCAGCGCATTCTGGTGGAAGGCACCTCCCGCAAGAGCATCATGGAGCTGTCCGGTCGTACCGAGAACAACCGCGTGGTGAACTTCGAAGGCACCCCGGACATGATCGGTAAATTTGTGGACGTCGAAATTGTCGAAGTGCTGACCAACTCGCTGCGCGCGAAGGTGGTACGCACCGAGGACGAAATGGGCCTGCGTATTGCCGAGTCACCGGAATCCGTTATTTCTCGTACCCGCAAAGAAAACGATTCTGGCGTTGGGATTTACCAGCCTTGATCCTTCAGGCCTGCCTCTTCGGCAGGCCTTGTATTTCCTCTCATCACCCCCAATATCTACCGCAACGCTTGCGCCTTTATTCTGTGGCGTGAATAATTTCGGTAATGACCGTTCTATTGCGCCGTATGGCAGCGGGTCAGTTAACCATTTAAAGAGGAACAGTTTGAACATAGATACGCGTGAAATTAGCCTTGAGCCCGCAGACAACGCTCGCCTGCTGAGCCTGTGCGGGCCGTTTGATGACAACATCAAACAACTGGAGCGACGTCTGGGTATCGAAATCAATCGTCGCGATAACCATTTCAAACTCACCGGACGCCCTATCTGCGTCAACGCGGCAGCAGATATTCTGCGCAGCCTGTATGTCGATACCGCCCCGATGCGCGGCGAAATTCAGGATATCGAGCCGGAACAGATCCACCTCGCCATTAAAGAGGCGCGCGTGCTTGAGCAGAGCGCGGAAAGCGTGCCGGACTACGGCAAGGCAATCAATATCAAGACCAAGCGTGGCGTCATCAAGCCGCGTACGCCTAACCAGGCACAGTACATCGCCAACATTCTTGACCATGACATCACCTTCGGCGTGGGTCCGGCGGGGACGGGTAAAACCTATCTGGCGGTTGCCGCTGCGGTGGATGCGCTGGAGCGTCAGGAGATCCGTCGTATCCTGCTGACCCGCCCCGCCGTTGAAGCGGGTGAAAAACTCGGCTTCCTGCCGGGCGATTTGAGTCAGAAAGTGGACCCTTACCTGCGCCCGCTGTACGACGCGCTGTTCGAGATGCTCGGCTTCGAGAAAGTGGAGAAGCTGATCGAACGTAACGTGATCGAAGTGGCCCCGCTCGCCTACATGCGCGGCCGTACGCTCAACGATGCGTTCATCATTCTCGATGAGAGCCAGAACACCACCATCGAACAGATGAAAATGTTCCTGACGCGTATCGGCTTCAACTCGAAAGCGGTGATCACCGGTGACGTTACCCAGATCGACCTGCCGCGCAGCACTAAATCAGGCCTGCGCCACGCCATTGAGGTGCTGTCAGAGGTAGACGAAATTAGCTTTAACTTCTTCCACAGTGAAGACGTCGTTCGCCACCCGGTGGTCGCGCGCATCGTTAACGCCTATGAAGCCTGGGAAGAGGCGGATCAAAAACGCAGGGCCGAACAGGCCGCTGAACGTAAGCGCGAAGCGCAGGAGCAAGAACAGAAATGAGTCAGGTGATCCTCGATTTACAGCTGGCATGTGAAGACAATTCCGGCATGCCAGAAGAGGCACAGTTTCAGAAATGGCTGGATGCGGTAATCCCCCAGTTTCAGGAAGAATCGGAAGTCACAATTCGCCTGGTGGATGAAGCGGAAAGCCATGAGCTTAACCTGACCTACCGAGGGAAAGATAAGCCAACCAACGTGCTCTCTTTCCCGTTCGAAGCGCCGCCGGGTATTGAGATACCGCTGCTGGGCGATCTGATCATCTGCCGTCAGGTGGTTGAGCAGGAAGCCAAAGAGCAGCAGAAACCGCTGGAAGCTCACTGGGCGCATATGGTGGTACATGGCAGCCTGCACCTGCTGGGCTACGACCACATTGAAGATGACGAAGCGGAAGAGATGGAGTCCCTTGAGACAGAGATAATGCTTGCTCTGGGCTATGAGGATCCGTACATTGCCGAGAAAGAATAGTCAGTTACTGACTACCATGCCGCCGCGCAGGGACATAGCGCGGCGGTTAACATTGAACTAACAAGAGAACCCTTAACAAACGCCATGAGCGACGACAATTCACACAGTAGCGACACGACAACCAGTAAAAAGGGATTTTTCTCCCTCATTCTGAACCAGCTTTTCCACGGCGAGCCGAAAAACCGTGATGAACTGCTGGAGCTGATTCGTGATTCCGGGCAGAACGACCTTATCGACGAAGATACGCGCGAAATGCTCGAAGGGGTCATGGACATTGCCGACCAGCGCGTCCGCGACATCATGATCCCCCGCTCGCAGATGATCACCCTGAAACGTAACCAGACGCTGGACGAGTGCCTCGATGTGATCATCGAATCCGCCCACTCGCGTTTCCCGGTCATCAGCGAAGATAAAGATCACATCGAAGGGATTTTGATGGCCAAAGATCTGCTGCCGTTTATGCGCAGCGATGCCGAAGCCTTCAGCATGGAAAAAGTGTTACGCCAGGCCGTGGTCGTGCCGGAAAGTAAACGTGTGGATCGGATGCTGAAAGAGTTTCGCTCTCAGCGTTACCACATGGCGATTGTTATTGATGAATTCGGCGGTGTCTCAGGTCTTGTCACGATCGAAGATATTCTTGAGCTGATCGTGGGCGAAATCGAAGACGAGTACGACGAAGAAGAAGATATCGACTTCCGTCAGCTTAGCCGCCACACCTGGACCGTGCGCGCGCTGGCCTCGATTGAAGATTTCAACGACGCCTTCGGTACCCACTTCAGCGATGAAGAGGTCGATACCATTGGCGGGCTGGTGATGCAGGCCTTTGGCCATCTTCCGGCGCGCGGTGAGACCGTTGACATCGACGGTTACCAGTTCAAAGTGGCAATGGCCGACAGCCGACGTATTATACAGGTTCACGTCAGAACGCCGGACGATTCACCGGTGCCAAAACTGGAAGATTAATGTAAATGGCATTTGCCCCATTGCTTGAACGCCAGCGCGTCCGTTTGCTGCTGGCGCTGTTACTCGGAGCCAGCGGTACGCTGGCTTTTTCTCCTTACGATATCTGGCCCGCGGCCATTCTCTCCCTGATGGGGCTTCAGGGGTTAACCCTGAATCGTCGTCCGGTACAGGCCGCTGCGATCGGCTACTTCTGGGGGCTGGGGCTATTTGGCTCCGGCATTAACTGGGTCTACGTCAGCATCGCACAGTTTGGCGGGATGCCGGGGCCGGTTAACGTCTTCCTGGTCGTCCTGCTAGCCGCCTATCTCTCGCTCTATACCGGTCTGTTCGCCGGAATTCTCTCTCGCCTGTGGCCTAAAACCACCTGGCTGCGTGTCGCCATTGCCGCGCCAGTGGTCTGGCAGATTACCGAGTTCCTGCGCGGCTGGGTGCTGACCGGCTTCCCGTGGCTGCAGTTCGGCTACAGCCAGATTGACGGCCCGCTGAAAGGTCTGGCACCGGTAATGGGCGTTGAAGCCATTAACTTCCTGCTGATGGTGGTGAGCGGCCTGCTGGTACTGGCGCTGGTCACGCGCGGCTGGAAGCCGCTGGCTGTGGCCCTGGTGCTGTTCGCCCTGCCCTTCCCGCTGCGCTATATCCAGTGGTTCACGCCCGAGCCCGAGCGCGCCATGCAGGTGTCCATGGTGCAGGGGAATATCCCACAGTCCATGAAGTGGGACGAAAAAGAGCTGCTGAACACGCTGAAGATCTACGCCAACGCCACCGAAGAGGTGATGGGCAAATCACAGCTGATTATCTGGCCAGAATCCGCTATTCCCGATCTGGAAATTAACCAGCAGCCGTTCCTCAACATGATGAACGATCTGCTGGTGGCGCGCGGCAGCACCCTGATTACCGGCATTGTTGATGCGCGCCTGAATCAGCAGAACCGCTACGACACCTACAACACCATTATTACGCTCGGCAAAGACAGCGAATATAGCTACCACTCCACCGACCGGTACAACAAGAACCACCTCGTGCCGTTCGGTGAATTTGTGCCGCTGGAGTCTATTTTGCGTCCGCTGGCACCGTTCTTTGACCTGCCGATGTCCTCCTTCAGCCGCGGTCCGTACGTTCAGCCCCAGCTCCACGCGCACGGTCTGGCCCTGACGGCCGCCATCTGCTACGAAATCATCCTCGGCGAGCAGGTGCGCGATAACTTCCGCCCGGACACCGACTATCTGCTGACCATCTCCAACGATGCGTGGTTCGGTAAATCGATTGGCCCGTGGCAGCACTTCCAGATGGCGCGCATGCGTTCTCTGGAGCTGGCGCGTCCGCTGCTGCGTAGCACCAATAACGGCATCACCGCCGTGATTGGCCCGCAGGGCGAAATCCAGGCCATGATCCCACAGTTCACCCGTGAAGTGCTGACAACCAAAGTCACGCCAACCACGGGCCTGACGCCATACGCCCGCACCGGCAACTGGCCGCTGTGGATCCTGACCGCGCTGTTCGGCTTTGGCGCCGTGCTGATGAGCCTGCGTCAGCGTCATAAATAATCTTGCCTTCTGATGCCGGGTGGCGGCTGCGCCTTACCCGGCAATTTCCTCCCAATCTTCAATTCTGGCACGCCTGTTGCTTTATATATTCACGTAAACGCTGTCTGGCTTAACGTGCAACCTTGTCGCACCAGTGTAGATCGTCGCTAGCACCGAAACGGTGCAACGGGAGATTATTGCCTCTGAATGGTGCGGCGCGCTTCGCAAAAATAAACAATAACGCAGCAAAATCTTTACATTAAGCCAGACTAAATGTTAACAAGCTTGCATAACACTGCACTCGCATTGCGCGAGATATAACAACATCACAATGGGTATCTATGCGTCACTGGCGCTGATAAGAAAGGAGTTGGGTATGCAATTACGTAAACTGGCCACAGCAATGCTGGTTATGGGAATGTCCGCAGGCGTGGTTCACGCTGAAGACGCTCCGGCAGCAGGCAGCACTCTCGACAAGATTGCCAAAAACGGCGTCATCGTGGTCGGCCACCGTGAATCTTCCGTCCCGTTCTCTTACTACGACAACACGCAAAAAGTCGTGGGCTATTCACAGGATTACTCCAACGCTATCGTTGAAGCTGTGAAGAAAAAGCTGAACAAACCTGACCTACAGGTGAAGCTGATCCCAATCACTTCACAGAACCGTATTCCACTGCTGCAAAACGGCACCTTTGACTTCGAGTGTGGTTCCACCACTAACAACCTCGAGCGTCAAAAACAGGCGGCCTTCTCTGACACCATCTTTGTCGTGGGCACCCGTCTGCTGACCAAGAAGGGCGGCGCAATCAAAGATTTTGCGGACCTGAAAGGCAAGGCGGTCGTTGTGACCTCCGGTACCACTTCTGAAGTCCTGCTACACAAGCTGAACGACGAGAAGAAAATGGATATGCGCATCATCAGCGCGAAAGACCATGGCGACTCCTTCCGTACGCTGGAAAGCGGTCGTGCCGTCGCGTTTATGATGGATGACGCCCTGCTGGCGGGCGAACGTGCGAAGGCGAAGAAACCAGACAACTGGGATATCGTCGGTACCGCGCAGTCCAAAGAAGCCTACGGCTGTATGCTGCGTAAAGACGATCCGCAGTTCAAAAAGCTGATCGATGACACTATCGCCCAGGTGCAGACCTCCGGCGAAGCGGAAAAATGGTTCGACAAGTGGTTTAAGAACCCGATTCCACCAAAAAATCTCAATATGAACTTTGAACTGTCTGACGATATGAAAGCGCTGTTCAAATCTCCAAATGACAAGGCTCTTAACTAATTAGAACAACAGGGGCGGGATCTCCTGCCCTCTCGATTGTCGGGAAGCATGGACAGACATATACGCTGAGTGGTCGTTCCCCACTCAGCGCGAAAAAAGAGCTTCTCACCAATCTTCGAGGGTAGCGCTGCTACCCTCTTTTTTTCTGGAGTTTATTATGTCAATAGACTGGAACTGGGGCATTTTCCTGCAACAAGCCCCGTTCGGCAACACCACCTATCTTGGCTGGCTGTGGAGCGGCTTTCAGGTTACCGTGGCATTATCGATAACGGCGTGGATCATCGCGTTTCTTGTCGGTTCGCTGTTCGGTATTCTGCGAACCGTCCCTAACCGTTTTCTTTCAACAATTGGCACACTGTATGTGGAACTGTTCCGTAACGTTCCGCTCATCGTGCAGTTCTTTACCTGGTATCTGGTCATCCCGGAACTGCTGCCGGAAAATATTGGCATGTGGTTCAAGTCGGAGCTGGATCCGAACGTGCAGTTCTTTGTCTCCTCCATGATGTGTCTGGGGCTGTTTACCGCTGCGCGCGTTTGCGAGCAGGTGCGAGCCGCCATTCAGTCATTGCCACGCGGACAAAAAAATGCGGGCCTGGCGATGGGCCTGACCCTGCCACAAACCTACCGCTACGTGCTGCTGCCTAACGCCTACCGCGTTATCGTTCCACCGATGACCTCTGAGATGATGAACCTGGTGAAAAACTCGGCCATCGCCTCAACCATCGGCCTGGTGGATATGGCTGCACAGGCGGGCAAGCTGCTGGATTACTCCGCTCACGCGTGGGAATCCTTCACCGCGATCACGCTCGCGTATGTTCTGATTAACGCTTTCATCATGCTGGTGATGAACCTGGTTGAACGCAAAGTACGCCTGCCGGGCAATCTGGGAGGCAAATAATGTACGAATTTGACTGGAGTTCTATTGTTCCATCCATGCCTTACCTGCTCGATGGCCTGGTGATTACCCTAAAGATCACCGCGATCGCTATCGTCGTGGGTATCGTCTGGGGCACCCTGCTGGCCGTCATGCGCCTGTCGAGCTTTAAGCCGCTCGCCTGGTTTGCGACTGCCTACGTTAACGTCTTCCGCTCCATCCCGCTGGTGATGGTGCTGCTGTGGTTTTACCTGATTGTTCCAGGCTTCTTACAGAATGTGCTGGGACTGTCGCCGAAAACCGACATCCGCCTGATCTCTGCGATGGTGGCGTTCTCGATGTTTGAGGCCGCTTACTATTCAGAGATTATCCGTGCGGGTATCCAGAGTATCTCCCGTGGGCAGTCCAGCGCCGCGCTGGCGCTGGGAATGACGCACTGGCAGTCCATGCAGCTCATCATTCTGCCTCAGGCGTTTCGCGCCATGGTTCCGCTCCTGCTGACCCAGGGTATCGTGCTGTTCCAGGATACCTCTCTGGTTTACGTTCTGAGTCTGGCGGACTTCTTCCGTACCGCGTCGACCATAGGTGAACGTGATGGTACGCAGGTCGAGATGGTGCTCTTCGCGGGTGCGGTCTATTTTGTGATTAGTTTAAGCGCGTCGCTGTTGGTCAGCTGGCTGAAGAAAAGGACGGTATAATGATTTCCCTGAAAAATGTTTCTAAATGGTATGGGCACTTTCAGGTGCTGACCGACTGCTCCACCGAAGTCAAAAAAGGCGATGTGGTGGTGGTGTGCGGGCCGTCCGGTTCCGGTAAGTCTACGCTGATCAAAACGGTTAATGGTCTGGAGCCTGTGCAGCAGGGCGAAATTGTTGTTAACGGCACGAAAGTGAACGACAAGAAAACCAACCTGGCCCAGCTTCGCTCTCACGTCGGCATGGTGTTCCAGCATTTTGAGCTGTTCCCTCATCTGTCCATTATTGAGAACCTGACGCTGGCTCAGGTCAAAGTGCTCAAGCGTGATAAAAAAGCGTCGCGCGAAAAGGGGCTCAAGCTTCTGGAGCGCGTGGGGCTTTCTGCACATGCCGATAAGTTCCCGGCACAGCTTTCCGGCGGCCAGCAGCAGCGTGTGGCGATTGCGCGCGCACTGTGCATGGATCCGGTGGCGATGCTGTTCGATGAGCCCACGTCAGCGCTCGATCCAGAAATGATCAACGAAGTGCTGGACGTGATGGTCGAGCTGGCGCACGAAGGGATGACCATGATGGTGGTGACGCACGAAATGGGCTTCGCCCGTAAAGTGGCCAACCGCGTGATCTTCATGGACGAAGGGAAAATTGTCGAAGACTCACCGAAAGAAGAGTTCTTCGCCAACCCGAAATCCGAACGCGCCAAAGATTTCCTCGCGAAAATTCTGCATTAATCTTCTCGGTGCGCAATCTGCGGATTGCGCACTGCTTCACGCTTTAGATCTCTTTTTCTATTCGGCGTCACATCGCAGCGTTAACCTTGTCACAAAATAATGCTAAGAATGGAGAACGCTATGGCACACCCTATAATTCTCGACTGCGATCCGGGTCATGATGACGCGATCGCGCTCGTCCTCGCGCTTGCCTCCCCTGAACTGGACGTGAAAGCGGTCACCTCGTCCGCCGGAAATCAGACGCCGGACAAAACCCTGCGCAACGTTTTACGAATGCTGACGCTGCTGAAACGCACCGATATTCCTGTCGCAGGCGGCGCCGTTAAGCCGCTGATGCGCGAGCTGATCATTGCCGACAACGTTCACGGTGAAAGTGGGCTGGATGGCCCGGCGCTGCCGGAGCCGGGCTTTGCACCGCAAAACTGCACCGCCGTGGAGCTGATGGCGAAGATACTGCGTGAAAGCGCAGAGCCCGTGACGCTGGTGGCTACCGGCCCGCAGACCAACGTTGCGCTCCTGCTGAACAGCCATCCGGAACTGCGCGGTAAAATCGCCCGTATTGTGATTATGGGTGGGGCTATGGGGCTAGGGAACTGGACGCCTGCGGCCGAATTCAACATCTTTGTTGATCCGGAAGCGGCGGAGATCGTCTTCCAGTCGGGCCTGCCGATTGTGATGGCGGGGCTGGACGTGACGCATCGGGCACAGATTATGGCAGACGATATTGAGCGCTTCCGCGCCGTGGGCAACCCGGTTGCGACAACCGTAGCCGAGCTGCTCGACTTCTTTATGGAGTATCACAAAGCCGAGAAATGGGGCTTTCACGGCGCGCCGCTGCATGACCCGTGCACCATCGCCTGGCTGCTGAAGCCTGAAATGTTTACCACGGTGGACAGATGGGTTGGCGTGGAGACGCAGGGGAAATATACCCAGGGGATGACGGTGGTGGATTACTATTCGCTGACGGGGAATAAACCGAATACGACGCTGATGGTGGATATCGACCGGGAGGCGTTTGTGGATTTGCTGGCGGAAAGACTTGCTTACTATTGTGCGGCCTGACGCCCTCACCCTGGCCCTCTCCCACGGGGAGAGGGAACTAAACTGCGCTTTTACTTATGGCTCAAACGGGCGACGCTGGAACTGATCGTGCCCGCACTTCGGGCACAGCGGCAACACATCCGGCGTATATACCGCAATATGGTGATGGCACTTCTCGCACACCAGATTCCCCAGCCCCACCACTTCACCGCTCTGGTACACGCCGTGATGATTCAAATCCTGGAACACCTCGCGCCACTCCAGCTGGGTTTTATCGGTAATATCCGCCAGCTCCTGCCACAGGCTCTCTTTGATCACCCGCATAAAGACGCTGTCGGCGATCTCATCCTGGTTCTCTTCGTAGCTGCGCGCGAACTCTTCCAGATCGCGGCGTACGGCGCGCGTCACCTCTTCCACTTCGGTTCGCGTTAACTCACCCGTTTGCGTCACCCGTTCACGCGCCTGTTCGACCAGCGCGTCAATATCGCGCTCGCCGTTACGCAGCCGTTCCGTCAGTGTCGCCACCAGTTCGCGGTAAAATTGAGCAACCTTGTTCATCATTTTGCCTCCCGGGTAAGTAACTATTTCTAATAATAGACCTTATTTCGCCGCCGCTTTGTCAGGTGAAGCACAGACCCGGTAAATTCCTGCAAAGTGCAATTGCGCGAAAGGCTGTTTTGACGCGGGCGTTTGGGCTATGCTATGCGGATCTGAATTACCACATCCATTGGCTACATTTTTGTAGCTGTATTGAACACAGGACCACTGGCTGCCATGCAAGAGCAATACCGCCCGGAAGAGATAGAATCAAAAGTCCAGCAACACTGGGACGAGAAGCGCACCTTTGAAGTAACCGAAGACGAGAGCAAAGAGAAGTATTACTGCCTGTCGATGCTTCCCTATCCTTCTGGTCGACTACACATGGGCCACGTGCGTAACTACACCATCGGTGATGTGATCGCCCGTTACCAGCGCATGCTGGGCAAAAACGTTCTGCAGCCAATCGGCTGGGATGCGTTCGGCCTGCCTGCAGAAGGCGCAGCGGTGAAAAACAATACCGCTCCGGCACCGTGGACGTACGACAACATCGCGTACATGAAAAACCAGCTCAAAATGCTGGGCTTCGGCTATGACTGGAGCCGCGAGCTGGCGACCTGTACCCCGGAATACTACCGCTGGGAGCAGAAGTTCTTCACCGAGCTGTACAAAAAAGGCCTGGTGTATAAGAAGACCTCTGCCGTTAACTGGTGCCCGAATGACCAGACCGTTCTGGCGAACGAGCAGGTTATCGACGGCTGCTGCTGGCGCTGCGACACCAAAGTTGAGCGTAAAGAGATCCCGCAGTGGTTTATCAAAATCACCGCTTACGCTGACGAACTGCTGAACGATCTGGATACGCTGGATCACTGGCCTGACACCGTTAAGACCATGCAGCGCAACTGGATCGGCCGTTCTGAAGGCGTGGAAATTACCTTCAACGTTGAGAACTACGACCAGCCCCTGACCGTCTACACCACCCGTCCGGACACCTTCATGGGTGCGACCTATCTGGCCGTGGCCGCAGGTCACCCGCTGGCGCAGAAAGCAGCAGAGAACAACCCGGAACTGGCGACCTTCATCGACGAATGCCGCAACACGAAAGTGGCCGAAGCCGACATGGCGACGATGGAGAAAAAAGGCGTTGCGACGGGCTTCTATGCTAAGCACCCGCTGACGGGCGAAGCGATCCCGGTCTGGGCAGCAAACTTCGTTCTGATGGAGTACGGTACAGGTGCAGTCATGGCCGTTCCGGGTCACGATCAGCGTGACTACGAGTTTGCCACCAAATACAACCTGCCGATTAAAGCCGTTATTCTGGCCGCCGATGGTTCTGAACCTGACCTGTCCGAGCAGGCGTTGACCGAAAAAGGCACCCTGTTCAACTCCGGTGAGTTCAGCGGCCTCAGCTTCGAAGAGGGCTTCAACGCCATCGCCGATAAGCTGGCCTCACTGGGCGTGGGCGAGCGTAAAGTGAACTTCCGTCTGCGCGACTGGGGCGTCTCCCGTCAGCGTTACTGGGGTGCGCCAATTCCAATGGTGACCCTCGAAGACGGCACCGTCATGCCAACGCCTGAAGATCAGCTGCCCGTGATCCTGCCGGAAGACGTGGTTATGGACGGCATCACCAGCCCGATCAAAGCCGATCCTGAGTGGGCCAAAACCACCGTTAACGGCCAGCCTGCGCTGCGTGAAACCGACACCTTCGATACCTTTATGGAGTCCTCCTGGTACTACGCGCGCTACACCTGCCCGCAGTACAAAGAAGGCATGCTGGATTCTGACGCCGCCAACTACTGGCTGCCGGTAGATATCTATATTGGTGGTATCGAACACGCCATCATGCACCTGCTCTACTTCCGCTTTTTCCATAAGCTGATGCGCGATGCCGGCATGGTGAACTCTGACGAGCCTGCTAAACAGCTGCTGTGCCAGGGTATGGTGCTGGCAGACGCCTTCTACTACGTTGGCGCGAACGGAGAGCGTAACTGGGTTTCTCCGGTTGATGCGATCGTTGAGCGCGACGAGAAAGGCCGTATCGTGAAGGCGACAGACGCTGAAGGCCATGAACTGGTTTATACCGGCATGAGCAAGATGTCCAAGTCTAAAAACAACGGCATCGACCCGCAGGTGATGGTTGAGCGTTACGGCGCGGACACCGTACGTCTGTTCATGATGTTTGCTTCTCCGGCTGATATGACCCTTGAGTGGCAGGAATCCGGCGTAGAAGGCGCGAACCGCTTCCTGAAACGCGTCTGGAAGCTGGTGTACGAACATACCGCACAGGGTGATGCTCCGGCACTGAACGCCGCTGCGCTGAGCGAAGATCAGCAGGCGCTGCGTCGTGATGTTCATAAAACGATCGCGAAAGTGACCGATGATATTGGTCGTCGTCAGACCTTCAATACCGCAATTGCGGCTATTATGGAACTGATGAACAAGCTGGCGAAAGCCCCGCAGGACGGCGAGCAGGATCGTGCCATCATGCGTGAAGCGCTGCTGGCCGTGGTTCGCATGCTTAACCCGTTCACGCCACACGTCAGCTTCACCCTGTGGCAGGAGCTGAAAGGCGAAGGCGATATCGACAACGCGCCGTGGCCGGTGGCTGACGAAGCAGCGATGGTGGAAAACACCACGCTGGTGGTGGTCCAGGTCAACGGCAAAGTCCGTGGTAAAATTACCGTGGCGGTCGATGCAACTGAAGATCAGGTTCGCGAGCGCGCGGGCCAGGAACCTCTGGTTGCGAAATATCTTGAGGGCGTTACCTTACGTAAAGCGATCTACGTACCGGGTAAACTGCTCAATCTGGTCGTTGGCTAAGCGCGGGAGGAAACGTGCGACAACTGGCAACAATACTCTTATCTTTGGCGGTGCTTGTCACCGCTGGCTGTGGCTGGCATCTGCGCAACACCACGGCGGTGCCTGCTGAGATGAAAACAATGATCTTTGATTCCGGGGATCCAAACGGACCGCTCAGCCGGGCCATTCGTAATCAGCTGCGCCTGAACGGCGTTGAGCTTATTGAGAAAGGTACGCTGCGCCAGGATGTACCGTCTCTGCGCGTACTGGGAATGACGCTGGGCCAGGATACGGCGTCCATCTTCCAGGACGGCCGCACGGCTGAATATCAGATGGTGCTGTCGGTCAACGCGGCTGTACTGATCCCGGGTAAAGACATCTATCCGATCAGCGCAAAAGTGTATCGTTCGTTCTTTGATAACCCGCAAACCGCGCTGGCAAAAGATGCCGAACAGCAGATTATCATCAACGAAATGTACGACAAGGCGGCGGAACAACTGATCCGCAAACTGCCGGGTATTGCAGCGTCTAACCGAGAAGGCTCTGACATTATTGAAAAACCGGATGCCAGTACGCCTCCTGTTTCTACCTCTCTGGGTAAATGATGATCAGGCTGTATCCTGAACAACTCCGCGCGCAGCTCAATGAAGGGCTGCGCGCGGCGTATCTGCTGCTCGGAAACGACCCGTTACTACTTCAGGAAAGCCTGGATGCCGTGCGGCATGCGGCCGCGGCTCAGGGCTTTGATGAACACCATACCGTTCAGGTGGATAACGCCACCGACTGGAACGCCCTCTTCTCACTCTGTCAGGCGATGAGCCTTTTTGCGTCGCGCCAGACAATCCAGATCCTGCTGCCGGAGAACGGCCCTAACGCTGCCATCAATGAGCAACTCGCCACGCTGGTCAGCCTGTTACATAGCGATCTGCTGTTAATTGTGCGCGGCAGCAAGCTCACCAAAGCGCAGGAAAACGCGGCATGGTTCACCCAGCTTGCGACCCACGCGGTGCTGGTCACCTGCCAGACGCCTGAGCAGGCGCACCTGCCTAAATGGGTCGCCGCGAGAGCGAAGCAGCACAACCTTCAACTGGACGATGCGGCGAACCAACTGCTCTGCTACTGCTATGAAGGCAACCTGCTGGCCCTGGCACAGGCGCTGGACAGGCTCTCCCTGCTCTGGCCGGACGGCAAGCTGACCTTACCGCGCGTTGAGGAGGCCGTTAACGATGCCGCACACTTCACGCCTTTCCACTGGGTGGATGCTCTGTTGTCGGCGAAAAGCAAACGCGCCCTGCATATTCTCCAGCAGCTGCGCCTGGAGGGCAGTGAACCCGTCATCCTGCTGCGCACGCTGCAGCGCGAACTGTTGCTGCTGATAACGCTCAAGCGCCAGTCGGCCCATACGCCGTTACGCTCCCTGTTTGATAAACACCGGGTGTGGCAAAACCGGCGGGCAATGACCACCGAGGCCATCAACCGCCTGAGCCATGAACAGCTGCGCCAGGCGGTGCAGCTTCTGATGCGCGCCGAGCTTACCCTAAAACAAGATTACGGCCAGTCGGTGTGGGCGGAGCTGGAAAGCCTTTCCCTGCTGCTCTGCCACAAGGCACTGGCTGACGTATTTATTGATGGATAGTATGCACTCTTTACAGGCCCTGTATGGCGGCACCTTTGACCCGGTACACTACGGGCATCTGAAGCCGGTAGAAATTCTGGCAAATCTGATCGGCCTGCAGCGCGTTACCATCATGCCCAATAATGTTCCGCCGCACCGCCCCCAGCCTGAAGCAACCAGCGAGCAGCGCAAAGAGATGCTCGCTCTGGCTATCGCGGATAAGCCGCTCTTCAGGCTGGATGAACGGGAATTGCGTCGCGACACCCCCTCATGGACGTCGCAAACGCTGCAGGAGTGGCGGGCCGAGCAAGGGCCTGACCAGCCGCTCGCCTTTATCATCGGTCAGGACTCCCTGCTCAACTTCCCCACGTGGCACAAGTATGAAACCATTTTGGGGAACAGCCACCTGCTCGTCTGCCGCCGTCCGGGCTACCCGCTGACCATGCGCGAAGCGCAATATCAGCAGTGGCTTGAAGACCATCTCACCGATAACGTTGAAGATCTTCACAACCAGCCCGCCGGGAAGATTTATCTTGCGGAGACGCCGTGGTTCGACATCTCTGCGACCGTTATTCGCGAACGTTTACAGCAGGGTTTAGCCTGTGACGATCTGCTGCCTGCCCCGGTGCTGGCGTATATTCATACGCACGGGTTGTATCAGAAAACCGCAGATAAATAGCCGGAGGGCATAAAAAGCAGCATATTGATTATCCTGCCTTGACAGGTTAAGCCATACTGTTATCCTCCGCTGCCAGACTTTCCCGCCGATCGTTGCTTTACAGAAATTGTTTTACAAAAATGGCGATGCAATCTCAGGCGGAGGGTGGGATGATACCCGCCTTCAAAAGCCCGGACGGTGACATTTGTCCCGACAGGGGCGTCAGTTCAGGTATACTGTCTGGCCACGAATTCATAGTTGTACAATCTCATTCACCCAGGGGGAAAACTTGCAGGGTAAAGCACTCCAGGATTTTGTTATCGACAAAATTGATGACCTGAAAGGTCAGGACATCATCGCTATCGACGTTAAGGGTAAATCCAGTATTACCGACTGCATGATTATCTGCACCGGTACCTCTACGCGTCATGTTGTTTCGATTGCCGACCATGTGGTTCAGGAATCGCGCGCAGCAGGACTCTTACCGCTTGGCGTTGAAGGTGAAGCGACCGCTGACTGGGTGGTTGTTGACCTCGGCGATGTGATTGTCCACGTCATGCAGGAAGAGAGCCGTCGCCTGTATGAGCTGGAAAAACTCTGGGGTTAATGCGTGAAGTTGCAGCTGGTCGCCGTCGGCACCAAAATGCCGGACTGGGTACAAACCGGTTTTACTGAATATCTGCGTCGTTTTCCCAAAGACATGCCGTTCGAACTGGTGGAGATCCCCGCCGGGAAGCGCGGTAAGAACGCGGATATCAAACGTATTCTCGACAAAGAGGGTGAACTGATGCTTGCTGCCGCAGGCAAGAACCGCATCGTCACCCTTGATATTCCAGGTAAACCCTGGGATACGCCGCAGCTGGCGCATGAACTGGAGCGCTGGAAGCAGGATGGCCGCGACGTCAGTCTGTTGATTGGCGGACCTGAAGGGTTATCCCCCGCCTGCAAAGCGGCAGCAGAACAAAGTTGGTCTCTCTCTGCGCTGACGCTGCCCCACCCGCTCGTGCGGGTCCTGGTGGCGGAAAGCTTGTATCGCGCGTGGAGCATTACTACCAACCACCCCTATCACCGCGAGTAATGACTGACCAGGGTAGATTAAGCAGCGGATGAAACTACAGAATTCTTTTCGCGACTATACGGCTGAGTCCGCGCTGTTTGTGCGCCGGGCGCTGGTCGCCTTTACGGGGATTTTGCTGCTTACCGGCGTGCTGATCGCCAACCTTTATAATCTGCAAATTGTCCGCTTTACCGATTACCAGACGCGTTCTAACGAAAACCGCATTAAGCTGGTGCCTATCGCACCCAGCCGCGGCATTATCTACGACCGTAACGGCACCCCTCTGGCGTTAAACCGCACCATCTATCAAGTCGAGATGATGCCGGAGAAGGTCGATAACGTGCAGAATACGCTGGAAGCCCTAAGGAGCGTTGTCGATCTTAACGATGATGATATCGCGGCCTTCAAAAAAGAGCGCGCCCGCTCTCACCGTTTCACCTCCATTCCGGTTAAAACTAATCTGACGGAAGTCCAGGTCGCCCGTTTTGCGGTGAACCAGTACCGCTTCCCCGGTGTGGAAGTGAAGGGTTACAAGCGTCGCTACTATCCTTACGGATCCGCGCTGACGCATGTGATTGGCTACGTTTCCAAGATTAACGATAAAGACGTCGAGCGCCTCGATAAAGACGGCAAGCTGGCGAACTACGCCGCGACGCACGATATCGGCAAGCTGGGGATTGAACGCTACTACGAAGATGTCCTGCACGGGCAGACCGGCTATGAAGAAGTTGAGGTTAACAACCGTGGCCGCGTCATCCGCCAGCTTAAGGAAGTGCCGCCTCAGGCGGGGCACGACGTCTATCTGACGCTCGATCTCAAACTGCAGCAGTATATTGAAACCCTGCTGGCGGGTAGCCGCGCCGCCGTGGTGGTCACCGACCCGCGCACCGGCGGCATTCTGGCGATGGTTTCTATGCCAAGCTATGACCCGAACCTCTTTGTTGACGGCATCTCCAGCAAAGACTACTCCGGCCTGCTGAATGACCCTAACACCCCGCTGGTGAACCGCGCCACGCAAGGCGTTTACCCGCCGGCATCAACGGTTAAACCGTACGTGGCGGTCTCGGCGCTGAGCGCGGGCGTCATCAACCGCAATACCAGCCTGTTTGACCCGGGCTGGTGGCAGCTACCGGGCTCTGAAAAACGCTATCGCGACTGGAAGAAATGGGGCCACGGCCATCTGAACGTTACGAAATCTCTGGAAGAATCTGCGGATACCTTCTTCTACCAGGTGGCGTATGACATGGGCATTGACCGCCTGTCTGAGTGGATGAGCAAATTCGGCTACGGACATTACACCGGCGTGGATCTGGCTGAGGAACGGTCAGGCAACATGCCAACCCGCGAGTGGAAACTAAAGCGCTTCAAGAAGCCGTGGTATCAGGGTGATACCATACCGGTGGGTATCGGTCAGGGCTACTGGACGGCCACCCCGCTTCAGATGAACAAAGCGATGATGATCCTCATTAACGACGGCGTGGTGAAAGTTCCGCATCTGCTGCAAAGCACCGTTGAAGATGGCAAAAAAGTGCCGTGGGTGCAGCCCCATGAAGCGCCGGTAGGCGACATCCATTCCGGCTTCTGGGAAATAGCGAAAGACGGTATGTACGGTGTGGCAAACCGTCCAAACGGAACCGCGCACAAGTATTTCGCCGGTACGCCATATAAAGTGGCCGCGAAATCCGGTACGGCGCAGGTCTTTGGCCTGAAAGCCAATGAAACCTATAACGCACACCGCATTGCCGAACGTCTGCGTGACCATAAGCTGATGACGGCGTTTGCCCCTTATGATAACCCGCAGGTGGCGGTGGCAATGATTCTGGAGAACGGCGGCGCTGGCCCGGCGGTAGGGACCATCATGCGCCAGATCCTGGACCACATTATGCTGGGTGATAACAACACCGAACTGCCGGCTGAAAATCCGGCCGCCGCTGCGGCGGAGGACCAATAATCATGACGGATAATCCAAATAAAAAATCGCTGTGGGATAAAATTCACATCGACCCAGCCATGCTGCTGATCCTGCTGGCCCTGCTGGTTTACAGCGCCCTGGTTATCTGGAGCGCCAGCGGCCAGGACATCGGCATGATGGAACGCAAGATCGGCCAGATCGCGATGGGTCTGGTCATTATGGTGGTAATGGCGCAGATCCCGCCGCGCGTCTATGAAGGCTGGGCGCCCTATCTCTACATCTTCTGTATTATTTTGCTGGTGGCGGTAGATGCGTTCGGTGCCATCTCAAAAGGGGCACAGCGCTGGCTGGATCTGGGCGTTGTTCGTTTCCAGCCCTCGGAGATTGCCAAAATCGCAGTCCCGCTGATGGTGGCGCGCTTTATCAACCGCGACGTCTGTCCGCCGTCGCTGAAAAATACCGCTATCGCCCTGGTGCTGATATTCCTGCCGACACTGCTGGTTGCGGCGCAGCCTGACCTCGGCACCTCGATCCTTATCGCCCTCTCCGGCCTGTTTGTCCTGTTCCTGTCGGGCTTAAGCTGGCGTCTGATTGGTATCGCGGTGGTGCTGGTTGCAGCGTTTATCCCTATCCTGTGGTTCTTCCTGATGCATGACTACCAGCGCCAGCGCGTCATGATGCTTCTCGATCCGGAAACCGATCCGCTCGGTGCGGGCTATCATATTATTCAGTCCAAGATTGCGATTGGCTCCGGCGGCCTGCGCGGTAAAGGCTGGCTGCACGGTACCCAGTCGCAGCTGGAGTTTTTACCGGAGCGCCACACCGACTTTATCTTTGCGGTACTGGCGGAAGAGCTGGGACTGGTTGGCATCCTGATCCTGCTGGCGCTCTACGTGCTGCTCATCATGCGAGGTTTGTGGATTGCGGCCCGCGCGCAGACCACCTTCGGCCGCGTCATGGCAGGCGGACTGATGTTGATTTTATTCGTTTATGTCTTCGTAAATATTGGTATGGTGAGTGGTATTCTGCCGGTGGTAGGTGTACCGCTGCCGCTGGTGAGTTACGGAGGCTCGGCACTGATCGTGTTGATGGCCGGGTTTGGTATCGTGATGTCGATCCACACCCACAGAAAAATGTTGTCAAAAAGCGTATAAAAATAAGGGGATCGGAATGCGTAAGCAGTGGCTGGGTATCTGCATTGCGGCAAGTTTACTTGCGGCCTGTACAAGTGATGATGGTCAGCAACAGGCAACCGTCGCGCCGCCGCAGCCTGCGGTGTGTAATGGCCCAATCGTTGAAATTAGCGGTGCCGATCCCGTTTATGAACCGCTGAATGCCAGCGCGAATCAGGATTACGAGCGCGACGGCAAAAGCTACAAAATTGTGCAGGATCCGTCCCGCTTTAGCCAGGCTGGCTTTGCCGCCATTTATGATGCTGAGCCGGGCAGTAACCTGACGGCATCGGGTGAAACATTTGACCCAATGCAGCTGACTGCGGCGCACCCCACGCTACCTATCCCTAGCTACGCCCGTATCACCAACCTGGCGAACGGCCGTATGATCGTCGTGCGTATTAACGACCGCGGCCCGTACGGTAATGACCGGGTGATTTCCCTGTCCCGCGCGTCTGCCGATCGCCTGAATACCTCGAACAACACCAAAGTTCGCATTGACCCAATTATCGTGGCGCAGGATGGTTCGCTCTCCGGACCGGGAACCGCGTGTACCACGGTGGCGAAACAGACCTATGCCCTCCCCGACCGCCCAAATCTGGACGGCGGCATGGGAAGCGTCTCCTCGCCGGCAGAGCCTTCTCAGCCGGCGGGAGAAATACGCCCAATCAGCAATGACACGCTGCAAAGCGATGATGCCACTGGCGCACCGGTAAAAAGCAGCGGCTTCCTTGGCGCACCAACGAACTTAGCCTCGGGCGTGCTGGAGGGCAGTGAGCCAACGCCAGCCCCTGTTGCCGCCCCCGTCGTGCAGCAGCCTGCCCCGGTAACGGCTCCGGTCACGACCCAGAGCGCAGCCGTTGCCGCTCCCGCAGCAGCCAGCGGCGGCTTTGTCGTCCAGGTGGGCGCAGTGAGCGATCGGGCCCGTGCCCAGCAGTATCAGCAGCGTCTGAGCCAGCAGTTTGGCGTGCCAGGACGCGTTGAGCAAAACGGCGCGGTCTGGCGTATTCAGATGGGGCCGTTTGCCAGCAAGTCGCAGGCGGCATCCCTGCAGCAGCGTTTGCAGAGCGAGGCACAGCTGCAGTCCTTTATCGCTGTTACGAAGTAATTAACCGGCGGTATCAGAAATGTCAGTTTGTGTAAAACACATTCACAAACTCATGCTTAAAGTCGGATGCCTGCCTGAATAGCATTTGCTATAGTAAGGCACTTTTTTTAATTCCATCACGGATGTCGTAGTTCTGACCATGAAGACCACTTTTTCTGCTCGTTTTGTGCAGCGCATGGCGCTGACCACGGCCCTTTGCGCGGCTGCACTCTCTGCAGCTCATGCTGATGACCTGAATATCAAGACCATGATCCCTGGCGTTCCGCAAATCGACGCGGAATCCTACATCCTGATCGATTACAACTCTGGCAAAGTGCTGGCAGAACAGAATGCCGATGCCCGCCGTGACCCGGCCAGCCTGACCAAAATGATGACCAGCTACGTCATCGGCCAGGCAATGAAAGCCGGTAAGTTCAAAGAGACGGATCTGGTCACCATCGGCAACGATGCGTGGGCTACCGGGAACCCTGTTTTCAAAGGTTCCTCGCTGATGTTCCTGAAACCGGGAATGCAGGTTCCGGTTTCTCAGTTAATTCGTGGCATTAACCTGCAGTCCGGTAACGATGCCTGCGTGGCCATGGCCGATTTCGCCGCCGGTAGTCAGGATGCGTTCGTGGGCCTGATGAACAGCTACGTAAATGCCCTGGGTCTGAAGAACAGCCATTTCCAGACCGTACACGGTCTCGATGCAGACGGTCAGTACAGCTCCGCACGTGATATGGCGCTGATTGGTCAGGCGCTGATCCGCGACGTACCTAACGAGTACTCTATCTACAAAGAGAAAGAGTTCACCTTCAACGGCATTCGTCAGACCAACCGTAACGGCCTGCTGTGGGATAACAGCCTGAACGTTGACGGCATCAAAACCGGCCACACCGACAAAGCCGGTTACAACCTGGTGGCCTCTGCCACTGAAGGCCAGATGCGCCTGATCTCTGCCGTGATGGGCGGTCGCACCTTTAAAGGTCGCGAAACCGAGAGTAAGAAGCTGCTGACCTGGGGCTTCCGTTTCTTCGAAACCGTGAACCCGCTGAAAGCAGGCAAAGAATTTGCTTCTGAACCCGTCTGGTTCGGCGATAACGATCGTGCTTCTCTGGGCGTGGATAAAGACCTCTACCTGACCATTCCACGCGGTCGTATGAAGGATCTGAAAGCAAGCTATGTGCTCAACACCACCGAACTGCATGCCCCGCTGCATAAAAACCAGGTGGTGGGTACCATCAACTTCCAGCTGGACGGTAAAACGATCGACCAGCGTCCACTCGTGGTATTGGAAGAAATTCCTGAAGGCAATTTCTTCGGCAAAATCATTGATTACATTAAACTGATGTTCCATCACTGGTTTGGCTAAAAATCGAACACTTGAAAGTGTGATTTTGATCCCCATATACTAAGTATCCTGATAACTCCCACCTGACGTGGGAGTTATTCATTTTGACGTTACGCCGGAGCTGACATGAAAACCAAACTTAACGAACTGCTTGAATTCCCTACCCCGTTTACCTACAAAGTAATGGGTCTGGCGAAACCTGAGCTGGTTGATCAGGTGGTTGAAGTGGTACAGCGCCATGCGCCGGGTGACTACTCTCCGTCAGTAAAACCAAGCAGCAAGGGCAACTACCACTCGGTTTCTATTACCATCACTGCCACACATATCGAGCAGGTTGAGACGCTGTACGAAGAGCTCGGCAATATCGAAATCGTTCGTATGGTGCTGTAGTCCCTTTGCGGTTACCCGGTTTACCGGGTAACCCCTCTTCCCCGCTGTGATATACTCCCCCTCATCTTTTGTTTCTCGTCTTCGGAGACGCGTTTTGTATCAGGATAAAATTCTGGTCCGTCATCTCGGGCTGCAACCTTATGAGCCTGTCTCTCAGGCTATGCACGAGTTCACCGATTCACGCGATGACACAACCCCTGATGAGATTTGGCTGGTCGAACATCTGCCGGTATTTACGCAGGGCCAGGCGGGAAAAGCGGAACACTTATTAATGACGGGCGATATCCCGGTGATCCAGAGCGATCGTGGCGGACAGGTGACTTACCACGGTCCGGGTCAGCAGGTCATGTACGTCCTGCTTAATCTGAAGCGCAGAAAGCTTGGCGTACGTGAACTGGTGACGTTACTGGAACAGACCGTCGTCAACACGCTGGCGGAGTATGGGATTGACGCGCATCCGCGTGCCGATGCGCCGGGCGTCTACGTTGGCGAAATGAAGATCTGCTCTCTGGGGCTACGTATTCGTAAAGGTTGTTCCTTCCACGGTCTGGCATTGAATATTAATATGGATCTTACGCCTTTCCAGCGCATAAACCCCTGCGGCTACGCCGGCATGGAAATGACGCAAATGCGCCAGTGGGTCGATACCGCTACGCCAGAAAATATACGTCCCGTGCTTCTGAAGAATGTGTTAGCACTACTTAACAATCCCCCGCACGAATATATCCCTGCTTAATATATCATCCAGAATGGCTCGATAATTTGACGGGCCACTGTTTATTTACCGCTTTTACGCTTTACAATAATCCGCAGATTCTATATTTTCGAAGCGCCCGAATATTGCCCTTACATATTATTTAGCCTCCGGACAGCACGGCATACACAGGCTAAGTAACTTGAGTGATAATCACACAACTGTTTGTTTTTGATAAACAAGTGGAACAAAAGCAACACTTTACGAATCTCTACAAGCATAATAAATAAATTGAACTATCATTCATGTTGTGAATGTATACGGAGTGAAAGCGTGGAGTATAATAATTTACCAGCCAAACGCCTGAATGACCCTGGTGGCGAAGATAAGCCGCAAATTTTTCGGACTTTACGTAATATTGATCTCAATTTACTGACTATTTTTGAGGCAGTATATGTCCATAAGGGTATCGTTAATGCTGCGAAAATTCTTAATCTCACGCCATCGGCAATAAGTCAGTCAATTCAAAAGCTACGGGCTATATTTCCCGACCCCTTATTTATCCGTAAGGGCCAGGGCGTCACGCCAACGGCCTATGCGACACATCTCCACGAATACATCAGCCAGGGGCTGGAGTCGATTCTGGGTGCGCTGGATTTAACCGGAAGCTATGACAAACAGAGAACCATCACCATCGGCTGCTCCCCTTCTGTCGGCGTGCTGGTGATGCCCGCGATCTTCCAGGCCGTGAAAGAGCATGCGCCTCAGCTTCTGCTTCGCAATGTGCCTCTTAACGAACCTGACGTTCAGCTTGCTCAGTTCCAGACGGACCTGGTCATCGAAAGCGGCAGCTTTAGCGCCCGAGCGCTGGGGCAAAATGTGCTTTACGCCGATAACCTGGTGCTGGTTTGCCGCAAGCAGCACCCCGTCCTCAGCGAGCCGTTATCCATTGAAAACCTGCGCAACTACGACCACTCGTCTTTCATGACCGAAGGGCAATCTAATCACGCTCTGCGTCAGCGTATTGACGAAATTTTCCCGGAACGTCAGATCAGTTTCAGCAGTTACAATATGTTCACCACCGCATCCCTGATTGGCAGCAGCGATATGCTGTGCATCATGCCTTCACGCCTGTATAACCTGCTGCGGAAATGCTGGCCGCTGGAGAGTATTCCGCTAAGCCAGCTCAATGCAGAATCTATCGAGATTTCACTGCATTACAACAAGCTCAGCTTGCGCGATCCGGTACTGGAAAACGTCATCCGCATTATCCGTCAGGCCTTCTGACAGAGCGTACCCGTACACGTCCCTGCCGCTCGCAGGGCAAAAGGCACAAAACAACAACTATTTTACAAATTGGCGACCTGGCAGGCTGCTTTAACGCCCCTATAAATGATATACTGCCTGTCGTTCGTTCAAAAATAGTTGATAAATACAACATTCCCTTGAATTGAAACGCTTTCCTTCGATATTCGCAACTGGAACACGCACGCTATGAGTAAACCCATTGTGATGGAACGCGGTGTTAAATACCGCGATGCCGATAAAATGGCCCTTATCCCGGTTAAAAACGTGGCTACAGAGCGCGAGGCGCTGTTAAGAAAACCGGAATGGATGAAAATCAAACTTCCGGCAGACTCTTCGCGTATCCAGGGGATCAAAGCGGCGATGCGTAAGAATGGCCTTCACTCTGTTTGTGAAGAAGCCTCTTGCCCGAACCTTGCTGAATGTTTCAATCACGGCACCGCGACGTTTATGATTCTGGGTGCCATCTGTACCCGCCGCTGCCCATTCTGCGACGTGGCGCATGGCCGCCCGGTGGCCCCCGATGCCAACGAGCCGCAAAAACTGGCGCAAACCATCGCCGACATGGCGCTGCGTTATGTGGTTATCACCTCCGTTGACCGCGACGATCTGCGTGATGGCGGGGCTCAGCACTTCGCTGACTGCATTACTGCCATTCGCGAAAAAAGCCCGAACATCAAAATCGAAACGCTGGTTCCTGACTTCCGCGGCCGTATGGACCGCGCGCTGGATATCCTGACCGCGACGCCGCCAGATGTGTTTAACCACAACCTGGAGAACGTTCCGCGTCTTTACCGTCAGGTGCGTCCGGGAGCCGACTATAACTGGTCTCTGAAGCTGCTGGAGCGCTTTAAAGAAGCACATCCGCATATCCCGACCAAGTCAGGTCTGATGGTTGGTCTGGGTGAAACCAATGACGAAATCATCGACGTCATGCGCGATCTGCGCCGCCACGGTGTGACCATGTTGACGCTCGGCCAGTATCTGCAGCCAAGCCGTCACCACCTGCCGGTACAGCGCTACGTGAGCCCGGATGAATTTGACGAGATGAAAGCCGAAGCGCTGGCGATGGGCTTTACCCACGCGGCTTGTGGTCCGTTTGTTCGTTCTTCTTACCATGCGGATATGCAGGCGAAAGGCGAAGAAGTCAAATAACACCGTAATATTCATTTACAGTAATGCAAAAAAACCGGCCTCATGAGCCGGTTTTTTTTCGCAAGCCCTCAGGCATTGCCGTTACTCTTTGTGGGAAAGCTTCTCTGCCGGGATGTCGTCAGCGCTTTTCTTCGCGGCTGCGTCATCGTCGTTCATCGCTTTCTTGAAGCCTTTGATGGCAGCCCCCAGGTCACCACCCAGCGTGCGTAACTTCTTGGTACCAAACAGCAGGACGACCAGTGCGGCAACCACCAGCAGTTTGGTAATACTAATCTCACCCATAGATACCTTCTTTACTTAAAACAGGCTGCATTCAGCGCCAAAACCCGATCGTATTAACGGTCATTTGGCGCGTGCACACAATAGCAATCTGTAACAAGGTGAATCAAGCATTGTTGAAAAAAACATCACAATAATTGCGGTGGCGCAAAGCGACGGTTGCGAAGAACAGGTAATTGCTGACGCGCAAGCGCAACTCTTTCTAAAATTATCTCCGCCATCAGCAGAACCGGCGCTTCCGCTGCGGCGACAATCGTCACTCCCAGGGGATCAACCACCCTGCTCTGCCCGATGTTTTTATTGCCGCACTCCCCGGCGGCAACAACATAACAGGTCGTGTCCAGCGCGCGTGCAGCAAGCAGCGTAGCCCAGTGTTGCTCTTTTAGCGGCCCCTTAACCCATGCGGCAGGCAATACCAGCACCTCCGCCCCCTGCAGCGCCAGATGCACCGCCAGCTCCGGGAAACGCAGGTCATAGCAGGTCATCAACCCCACCTTAAACCCGTCGATATCAATGAGCGGTGGGACGACATCTCCCGGATCAACGCGTCGCGACTCCTGGATGCTGAACGCATCATAGAGATGAAGCTTGGCGTAGCGCGCAACAATGGCACCGTCACGGATAGCCACCAGCGTATTCATTGCGCGACCCGGCGTTGAGGGAACGTGCACGGTTAAGACGGTGGTCATCGTACTGCCTACGCTCTGGGCGAGCAGCTGTTGTAAAAATTCGCCGTCAAGGGCCTGTGCAGACTTCACGGACAAATCCGGGTCGTTATCATCCCTTGCCAGCAACGCCTCAGGAAGCACCAGCAGCGACGCGCCTTTCTGTCGGGCCTGTATCATCAGGTTAACGCACTGCACTGCGTTAACCCGCCAGTCAGGCGTGACCGCAAACTGCCCTACCGCAACATACATATTTGTCCCCTCATTATAAACAGCGTTAAACTCGCTACTCTTACACATCAAATAGCAGGTATTTAGCGTGTTACAACTCCTTTTAGCTGTTTTTATTGGTGGAGGCACGGGGAGCGTTGCGAGGTGGTTACTGAGTATGCGGTTTAATCCCCTGCACCAGGCGATTCCATTAGGAACGCTGGCCGCCAACCTGATTGGTGCTTTTATTATTGGTATGGGGCTGGCCTGGTTTAACCGGATGACGCACATCGATCCCATGTGGAAAGTCTTGATTACCACCGGCTTCTGCGGCGGTTTGACCACCTTTTCAACCTTTTCCGCGGAAACGGTTTTTCTCTTTCAGGAAGGACGTATCGGCTGGGCGCTGGTGAATATCGCGATCAACATGATCGGATCTTTCGCGATGACGGGGATCGCATTTTGGCTTTTTTCCTCTGTAAGCACGCATTAACTGCCGGAGCGTTAATGTTGGCTTAATTTTTCTCTGTCACTCTGAAGGCAATACTGAACGAGGGTGACAAATGAAACAGAGTCTGATGAGCGCAGGCATGGTGTTGTTGAGCGTACTGATCGTGGCCAGCTTCCTGAAAATTTACCTGCTTGGCTGATTCATAACGAAAAAAACCCGCTCAATGAGCGGGTTTTGAAATTCTTGCTGACGCGTCTGAATTACAGAGCGATTACGTTAGCAGCAGAAGGGCCTTTGGCACCGTTAGTGATTTCGAACTCTACACGCTGACCTTCAGCCAGAGTTTTGAAACCATTAGACTGGATTGCAGAGAAGTGTACGAACACGTCTTTGCTGCCATCTTCAGGAGTAATGAAACCGAATCCTTTGGACTCATTAAACCACTTAACGTTACCTTTAATCTTAGACATCAAAATTACCTTTACATTAAAAAACGACACAAATGCTGTGTCGGTTACCAGTACAACAATTGTGGGACCTTTTGTCCAGCGGATCTTTGACAAAAAGTGACTAAAGTCGCGTTAATTTTCACTGACAGATTTTTATCGCTTACGAATCAACGGCTGCACGTTTTTTCACCACCAGGTAATGTTTTGTCAGTTAAAACTGAAAACGCATCCAGGCGAAGTAAACGTTACCGTTGTTATACGTTCCCGGAATGTAGGTCATCTGGAACGTTGCAGGGCCGTATCCAACAGAGGCCAGAGGCAGCAATACGGGGATCGGAATGTACTTCCAGTTGTCGCGCGCGGTCACCCCGGCGGTATAGCCCAGACCAACGTGGAAGTTCTCATCCGCCAGCGGGCGCCAGGTCTTTTCCCAGCCGTACCCGCCAATCGGTTCCCACTTGTTAAAGGAGTCTTTGAAGGCCATCAGATAGATGCCATGCCAGTTTCCTTTATCATCCCAGCGCGACTGACCAAAACCCGCTCCCCAGGGACGCTCGTTGTATTTATCCGTTTTCTCTTTGTCGTAAGCAAAGCGCGCATGCCACGTTATTGCCGGGACATAGAGATCATAATGTTCAGGCGCTGACCAGGTCTGCGAAACATTATCCGTAAAAGTAGAGAACCAACCTTTATCCGTCGCGTTGTTCTCTGCCTGTGCAACAGAACAAAACGTTAACTGGCCAATAATAAACAATAAAATAGAGAAAAAAGTATTACGTACAATCACAATGCAATTACCATTCTTGATATTCGAGGCAAAGTTTAACATAGAATAATTGAACCAAGCCTTAACGGCATCACCCCTACTCTTAAATATCAGGCCGCTTTTCGGGAATATTCTTAAAGCGGCGTTCTGCTTATCCCGAATAAACCCACATCATGTACGCCTAATGTCTGTTAACCGTCTCCAGTACTAACAGGCCAGACCACACAAAAGTTTAACATTTTGTTATCATTACATAGACATGTTACGCTGTCTTTGCCGGTCAAGATCCTTATGACATAAATGCCTTAGCCATGGCAAAAACGCTGTTACGCTGTTCGTTAGTCGTCTGTTTATTGATTTTAATCAGCAAGGGCGGGCCATTAATTCGGCACATTTTCATCCTTCTTTTTTTATATTAATTTTTATATCTCAGGGCAGAAAGACACAGGGGAAATCATGCTTACGTTTATCGAACTCCTAATTGGGGTCGTCGTCATTGTGGGTGTAGCTCGCTACATCATTAAAGGATACTCAGCCACGGGCGTTTTATTTGTCGGTGGTCTAACGCTGCTGATAATCAGTGCAGTAATGGGTCATCAGGTTTTACCTGCCAGCGCAGCCAGCACGGGCTACACCGCTACGGATATTGTTGAATATATTAAAATCCTGCTCATGAGCCGCGGTGGCGATCTGGGTATGATGATCATGATGCTGTGCGGTTTTGCAGCCTATATGACCCATATCGGCGCGAACGACATGGTTGTGAAGCTTGCCTCGAAACCCCTGCAGTACATTAACTCGCCGTATCTGTTGATGGTTGCCGCCTATTTCCTCGCCTGCCTGATGTCGCTGGCCGTTTCATCGGCAACCGGGCTTGGCGTACTGTTAATGGCCACGCTGTTCCCGGTGATGGTGAACGTGGGCATCAGCCGTGGGGCAGCGGCGGCAATTTGCGCCTCCCCGGCGGCCATTATTCTCTCCCCGACGTCAGGTGACGTTGTGCTGGCGGCGAAAGCAGCCGAAATGTCGCTTATCGACTTCGCCTTTAAAACCACGCTGCCGATCTCGATTGTCGCCATTGTGGGAATGGGTATCGCGCATTTCTTCTGGCAGCGCTATCTCGATAAGAAAGAGAACATCAGCCATGAAATGATGGATGTAAGCGAAATCACCACCACCGCGCCGGCGTTCTATGCCATTTTGCCGTTCACGCCGATTATCGGCGTGCTCATTTTTGACGGGAAATGGGGCCCGCAGCTGCACATTATTACTATTCTGGTTATCTGTATGCTGTTAGCCGCTGTGCTGGAGTTCGTGCGCGGTTTCAACACCCAAAGAGTCTTCTCCGGCCTTGAGGTCGCGTATCGCGGTATGGCAGATGCGTTTGCTGGCGTGGTGATGCTGTTGGTTGCAGCAGGTGTCTTTGCCCAGGGTCTGAGCACGATCGGCTTTATCCAGAGCCTGATCTCCATAGCCACCTCGTTTGGCTCGGCCAGTATTATCCTGATGCTGGTCCTGGTGGTACTGACCATGCTGGCGGCAATGACCACCGGTTCCGGGAATGCGCCATTTTACGCCTTCGTTGAGATGATCCCTAAGCTGGCTCACTCGTCCGGTATCAACCCGGCTTATCTTTCCATTCCCATGCTCCAGGCCTCAAACCTGGGTCGTACCATCTCGCCTGTCTCAGGCGTGGTGGTGGCGGTTGCCGGGATGGCCAAAATCTCGCCGTTTGAAGTGGTGAAACGCACGTCAGTGCCGGTGCTGGTTGGGCTAATCATCGTCATTATTGCTACCGAAGTGCTGGTTCCCGGCGCCGCCTAAGTGAAATTCCTGATTACCTAAAAGCGCCTGCGGGCGCTTTTTGTGCTTTAATAACCCACAAAAATGAATTGCGCACAACCAATCAGGAAATCACATGTTCAGGAAGGATATCGTTATCCCGTCTGGCGCAGTAGCGCTTGCACTCAGTCTCTTCTCAGCACAGGCCGAACCCCTCAAGGCCACGCAGTACGGCGATTTCGATCGCTATGTGCTGGCTTTATCCTGGCAAACGGGATTTTGTCAAAGCATGGTCGAGCGTAACCGCAATGAACCGGATGAATGTCGTCTGCAAAAAGAGCGCGACAATAAAACCGATTTTCTGACCGTTCACGGGCTATGGCCCGGCCTGCCGAAATCCATTGCCGCACGCGGCGTGGATGAACGTCGATGGATGCGGTTTGGCTGCGCCACGCGCCCTATCCCGAACATGCCGGAAGTGAAGGCCAGCCGCAAATGCGCAGCAGCCGAAACCGGGCTGTCGCTTTCCGGCGCGGCTAAGCTGAACGAGGTCATGCCGGGCGCGGGTGGAAACTCCTGTCTGGAACGTTACGAATATGCCAAACATGGCGTCTGCTTTGGTTTTGATCCCGATGCCTATTTCGGCACCATGGTGAGAATGAATCAGGAAATGAAAAACAGCGCCGTCGGTCATTTCCTTGCGGAAAATTACGGTAAAACCGTCAGCCGGAGTGATTTTGACAACGCCGTTACCAAAAGCTGGGGCAAGGAAAATATCAAAGCCTTCAAGCTGACCTGCAACGGTAATCCGGCGTATCTGACCGAAATGCAAATTTCACTCAAAGCAGACACCATTAACGCCCCGCTTTCTGCGACATCCTTTGCTCCGCAGCCGCATCCAGGCAACTGCGGAAAACAATTTGTCATTGATAAGGCCGGTTACTGATCGCCCACCACCGGTCGCACCATGTCAAACCGGTGTTCGTCACTGATGCCATAGTAAGCCGTCGGCCCACCCGCACGCAGGATGGGCTGCGCTTTCGCCGTCTGGTATATCCCCTCTTCCAGCAGCGTTTCGGCAATATGGATCCCGACCACTTCTCCCAGCACCAGCCAGGTATCCACCGGCGTACCGTCGGCGCCGGTAAGCTGAATACACTGAGACAGGCGGCACTCAAAGTTGACCGGGCTTTCCGCCACGCGAGGGGCGCTCACCAGCTTGCTTGCCGCAGGCGTTAATCCGGAAAAGGTAAATTCGTCCTGGTCGTGAGGCAGCGTGGCAGAGGTCTGATTCATCGCTTCCGCAAGATCGCGCGTTGCCAGATTCCAGACAAACTCCTTTGTTTCAACAATATTACGCACGCTGTCCTTCCAGCCGTTGCTGGAAAAGCCAATGATCGGCGGGCGATAGTTAAAGCAGTTGAAGAAGCTATACGGCGCAAGGTTGAGCTGACCGGCCTGGTCGCAAGAGGAGATCCAGCCAATCGGACGGGGGCCGACAATGGCGTTCAGCGGGTCATGCGGCAGGCCATGCCCCTGAGACGGTTGGTAGAAGTACATAGCGCTCTCTCGTTGGTAAGGGCTGCTGCGAATGATGTTTCGCGCAACGCCCGGGTTCAGAACATACAGCGTAACGCAATCCGCCAGGAATGAAGATTGAATAAATTTCAGTGAAAATTCATATGGCACATGAATGTGACCTTCATCACTTCAAACTTGCGCGTTCAGCCAGTATCATCGGGAGAGTTAAACCCTCGCTGCCAGACGGCGAGGGTTTTCTTTTGGAATGGTTTCTGCGTTAGACGCAGCATTAACGACATGGAGTAAAAAATGTCCAGACCTACAATCATCATCAACGAGCTCGACGCAGAACGTATCGACAGGCTGCTGGAAAAAGCAGAATTCGCCTCACTTCCGGTGGCCGATGCCCTGAATGAGGAACTCGACCGGGCGCAGATGTGCACGCCTGAGACGATGCCGCATAACGTGGTCACCATGAACAGCCAGGTGAAATTCCGCAACCTGACCACCGGTGAAGAGCTGACACGCACGCTGGTTTACCCGGCTCAGATGACCGACAGCAGTGCGCAACTTTCGGTTCTTGCGCCGGTGGGGGCCGCACTGCTGGGGCTGCGCACGGGAGATACCATCCACTGGGACTTGCCGGGCGGTGCCTCCACCCATCTGGAAGTGCTGGAGCTGCTCTACCAGCCAGAAGCCGCGGGCGATTACCTGCGTTAATGTCATTCTGAACAAACGCGACCCGCGTTGCACAGAGGATGCGCCTGCATCCTCTTTCCGAACATCTTCACCCGATTGCGTTACATCGCAGGACAGTACCTTGAGCGCCACCGGCGAGTGATCTCACACCACGCCGCCCGGGAACGCATTTACCAGGCCCTTCACTTTTTGCTCAGCGGCCTCAGGCGTTTCCGCGCCGGGCACCAGAATCACCTTCCGGCACTCCTCCTCCCGTTTTTCGAAAATCTTATAGGCACGTTCCGCATCCGCCAGGGGGAGATAATGCGTCACAATCTCTTCCGGCGTCAGCAGCCCTTTTTCGATCAGCGGTAACAGTTCGCCCAGCCAGGCGTGGACGTGCGTCTGGCCCATCTTAAACGTCAGCCCTTTATCGAAGGCATCCCCAAACAGGAAGCCATGAATAAACCCGGCATACACACCGGGTACGCTGACCACCCCGCCGCGCCGGACGGCAGCGATACACTGACGCAGCGCTTTGCCGCTGCTGCCCTCAATTTTAAGGTTGCTGAGGATCGTCTCTGTGGTGCTGCCCTTGGCTTCGAACCCGACGGCATCAATGACGGCATCGACTCCCCGCTGCCCGGCGGTTTGCTCGATTATCTTTTCCGCCGCGTCGTTATCATCATCAAAATTGATGGGGATAGCACCGTAGCGCGCCTCGGCAAACCGCAGCCGATAGGGGTGATGGTCGATAACAAAAATCTGCTCAGCCCCTAACAGCCGTGCGCAGGCAATCGTCAACAACCCCACCGGACCGGCACCGAAAACGGCGACGCTGGAGCCTTTTTCAATCTGCGCATTTTTTGCCGCCTGCCAGGCGGTGGGTAAAATATCAGACAGAAACAGGGCCTTATCATCGGAGAGCAGCTGCGGCACCTTAAACGGTCCGACGTTGCCTTTCGGCACGCGTACATATTCCGCCTGTCCTCCCGGCACGCCGCCGTAGAGATGGCTATAGCCAAACAGCGCTGCCGGCGCGGGAATTTGCTTTTTGTTCAGCGCAGCGCCCTGCCCGGCATTGGACTTCTCACAGGCAGCGTACTGCTGCAGACGGCAAAAGAAGCAGTCACCGCAGGCGATGACAAAGGGGATCACCACGCGATCGCCTTTTTGCAGGTCCTTCACCTCTCGACCGCACTCGACGATCTCGCCCATAAATTCATGTCCAAAAATGTCGCCGTGCTGCACCTTTGGGATCTTTCCACGATAGAGATGCAGGTCGGAGCCGCAAATCGCCGTGGCCGTGACGCGCAGGATGATATCGTCGGGCTGTTCAATGATGGGATCGGGGACATTCTCAACGCGAACATGGTGCGGACCGTGGTACGTGAGTGCTTTCATGCGACCTCCGAAAGGTTTCAGGTAAGTTTATAAAGGGTAGCTACCCCTGAAAGTCTGCCGGGAAATACGCGCCTTTTGAGATTTATCCTGGCGAGAGAGGAAAAGTGCCGAAGCGCTTACAGAAACCATTCATATTTTGTGGTTGAATGTATCCAGCGTTTATAAACAAGGAGAAACGGTTATGTATAAGACAATCATTATGCCGGTTGATGTTTTCGAAATGGAACTGAGCGACAAAGCTGTTCGCCACGCGGAATTCCTCGCGCAGCAGGACGGAATTATTCATCTTTTACACGTTTTACCGGGCTCTGCCAGCCTGAGCCTGCACCGCTTTGCCGCCGACGTGCGTCGCTTTGAGGAGCACTTACAGCACGAAGCCGAAACGCGGCTGCAGACCATGGTCGGGCATTTCAGCATCGCCCCTTCCCGCATCAAAACCCACGTCCGGTTCGGTAGCGTGCGCGATGCCGTCAATGAACTGGCCGCGGAGCTGAATGCTGACGTGGTGGTGATCGGTTCACGTAATCCTTCCATTACCACTCACCTGCTGGGGTCGAACGCCTCCAGCGTGATCCGCCACACCCATATTCCGGTGATGGTGGTCCGGTAAATACCAACAAAAAACCCCGCTTTCGCGGGGTTTTGTTTATCAGTACAGGTGACCAATATTGACGATGGTGCTGACGGTATCGCCGAAGAAGGTCAGGCGGCTGAGCACCACGCCCACCAGCAGGAGCGCAAACACCGCTTTCTGCATCGGCTGGCGCTTCAGCGATAACGCGCCACCCACAACGCAGCACAGCAGGCTGCCCAGATAGAGCGGCGAGCTTAACCAGGCGTGAGCGGTCATTTTCATGATGGTACCGCCGCTGAGCCACATCACCGGCGCGGCAATCAGCAGCGCCATCAGGGCGTTAATCCCCTGGCGCAGCGCGGCGTTTGATCCTTTCAGCCCGAGCAGCGGCGTTGCGGCACAGCCCATCACCCAGACCGTCGCAAAGAACAGCATCATGGTGATGCCGTTGGCAATGGCCTGCATCGCCGGTGCCGCGTAGGTCATTCCCTGCACCACCACCAGCAGGATCCCGAACAGGGACGCCAGCAGCGCTGCGCCTTTGTTTCCCTTACTCAGGAAGGCCAGCCCAATCATGGCGCCGTACAGGGTCGCGCCCAGAATTTCGCGGCTCAGCCAGGCATGTTTCAGGTTAATCAACGCGTTGTATGCGTGTTCCGGGTGCGCCAGATGCAGCACCGCGGCAATGGAGGCTACGCCCAGAATCAGCCCGGTAATCAGCCAGTGAAGGCGGGTGCCATGCACTTCACCACGGAGCGTGCGCCAGGTCAGGAGCAGCGTCATCCCGACGGACATCTGGCTCAGCACGGTAAAAATCACCAACGGCAGTTCGTACTTTTCCATTATTTATCCCCCGGCTGTTTTGGCTGACGGGCCAGAATGAAGCGCGTACCCGGATTAAGCTGAGGCATCTTCGGGAAGCCCGGCGGATACTGCACGGCATTGTTCGGCAGCGGATCGGCATCCAGATCGATAATCGACAGGGCACCGACCGGACACGCGTTCACGCAGGCCGGGGCCATACCGATATCCAGACGTTCATAGCACATGCTGCACTTCTCCGCCTTTTGCGTCTCTTCATTGAAGCGCGGCGCGCCGTACGGGCAGTTACGGATGCAGTTTTTACAGCCGATACAGCGTTCAGGGTTATGGACCACCACGCCGTCATCACGTTTGGTGTAGGCTTCCACCGGGCACGCCGCCAGACAGGCCGGGTTTTCACAGTGGTTACAGGCCAGCGAGAAAAACGCACGCTCCTCATGCGGATAAATTTCTTTATCCAGCGGATAGACATAGCGCCAGAAGCGATCCGGCTCAAGCTGGTTAAAGCTCTTGCAGGCCATGGCGCATCCGCGGCAGCCAATACATTTATCACTGTTCACTAAAAATGCGCGTCTCATGCGTCTGCTCCTTCATTCGCGATAAGGGCAATGTCGACAAACTGGCTGTGGATCGCGGCGCCAGGCGCGCCGGTTGCCATCTTGCCCATATCGGCTGGCGTATCTTTCACGACGTTCTGCACGTTGTACTTAAGCTTGTTAAACCAGGACTCATACATCACCAGGAAATCTTCCGGCACGTTGGTGGTGATCTTCGCCCGCAGCTCCACTTCGCCAACGTCGTTAAACACGCGGACTTTCGCCAGCTCGCGAATACCCTTCTTGTGCGCGGCGGCTGGGTGGATATAGACAAACGGCTCCGGCCAGAATACCTGCATCCAGTCGAGGTTGACGAACTGAGAGTGAAGGCCGTACTGCAAATGCGGAGTAAACAGATGGAACGGCAGCTTGCCCTCCGCGGCAGGCAGATACTCCGGCAGCGCTTTATGGCCGTTCTTTTCACACAGCTCGGAGAGGAACTCATACTTGCCCGATGGCGTTTTAAACTTGCGGTCGTGCCAGGCCGCCGAGCTGACCATTTTGGCTTTCACCGGCCCATCCAGCAGATCGTCCCAGGAGCGGATACCGAACTGCTTCGCCATGCCCTCATTGAACTCAAGGTCGAGCCATTTTTTCTGGTCAATGTCCTGCGGGAAGGTACAGGAGCCCGGCTCCATTTTGTTGATGGTACGCGAGAGCAGCACGGCAATATCCAAATCGCTCTTGCACTCGTACATCGGTTTAATGGCTGGTTCATTCACCGAAAGCCAGTAATGCCAGTAAGACGACGACAGGTTCCAGTGCTCAAAGGTGGTGGTCACCGGCAGCACAATATCGGCATGCTGCACCGTCTCGTTGAAGAACTGATCGACGCAGACCACCATCTCCAGCTTGCTGAAGGCTTTTTCCATTTTGTTGCGGTCAAAATCCTGCGCGAACGGGTTCTTGCACGCCACCCACAGCATACGAATGGGCGGATCGTTGGCATCAAGAATGCTCTGCGCGGTCTGGTTCAGGTTCAGCGCGCGGTCGGAATAGTGGCTCTTTTCGCCGCTGTCGCTGACGAACTCCCCTACCGGGCCGCTTTTCCCCACCATGCCAACAGATCCGACCGGTGGCTTCTGCGTCATCGCATGATAGTTGTAGCCCCAGGTCTGCAGATGGCCGTAGCGGGCACCGCCGCCTTCCACACCGATGTTGCCTGTCATGGCAACAAAAGCGTCAATGGCGCGCACGTTCGCCCCACCGTTGACGTGGCGCTGCATCCCGTAGCCGATCCAGACGGTGGCAGGTTTTACCGCGGTGAACTCTTCCGCCAGCTGGCGAATCACCTCTGCCGACAGGCCACAGATTTCAGATGCCCACTCCACGGTGATATTGCTGCGCAGATACTGTTCAAATTCCGGGAAGCCGTGCGCGAAGTTGTTCACAAACTCTTGGTCGACGCGGCCAGTATCCAGCAGGTGCCGCGCCATTCCCAGCGCCAATGCGCCGTCCGATCCCGGGCGCACGCGCAGATACAAATCGGCTTTCGCGGCGGTTTGCGAGAACAGCGGATCAATGACCACCACTTTCGCCCCTTTCTCACGCGCCTGATAGATGTACTTCATGGTATGCATGGAGCACCAGGCCGGGTTTGCGCCCCAGATAATGATGTATTTGGCTTTCACCAAATCTTCCGGGTCGTTACACCACATGTCGCCCATGTCATAGTGCTGGGCATCGATCCCTGCTGGCCAGCATGGCGTACCGGCGAACCGCGTGGTGTAACCGAGAGAAGACATCATCCCCTCCACGGCATAACTCATCACGCCCAGGTTGCCGGAGTATTTCGACAGCGCCAGGCCGAGCATAGACCCGTCTTTCTTTTTAATCTCCAGCATCTTGCTGGCAATGCGCTGCATGGCCTCATCCCAGGAGATGCGACGCCATTTACCGCTGCCGCGCCCATCCTGGATCATCGGGTATTTAATACGGTCCGGGGAGTAGACCCGGCGCGGGTAGGTCAGTCCTTTCACACACGGGGCACCGTGTGTAAACGTGGACTCGCTTGCCCCGTCAACGAAGGTGATAACGTCATCTTTGACCCAGGTTTTTAAGCTGCAGGTGTCGTAGCAGTTACGCGGGCAAGCGTTACGGAAAATTTTGTAGGTTTTTGGGTTAAACGGAATGGGGGGCTGTGCCATGGCACATCGGGATGATAATAGTCCGCCGGGTAATGCGGCAACGGTACCCAGCGCAATCAGTCCTTTTAAAAAGGAGCGCCGGTTTAGCTGCCCTTTATCAATACTCATAATATTACTCTCGTCTTTAATTCATCAAACCAATTAGTCATCTGCAACGCGAGACATTTAATTGCGGATGTTTTCGCGCAATCCTTTATTTTTGCGATAAATGTGGGGAGCCATAATTCAAGATGCCCCTGCACAAAGCGGGCGAGTGCGTCATGATATTGCGGCGAATGTCTGGCATGCGCGGAGAGCATCACCACCAGCTCCATTTCATAGCTGACGTGATCGTCGGGAACGCTATTTTCCCCGGTCACAAAAAGCCCGATGCTGCGCAGGAATTCGCGTACGCTCAGCGTTGTAGCTCCCATCAGCAGAGGCTCTTCGTCCAGATACACCGAGGCATAAGGCGGCGCCAATAGCGTTGCAGGGCCGACAAACAGGGCGTTGAAATCATACTCAACCTCTAACGCCTCATCCTGCTGCCAGGTTTCACTTTCCGGGAATAAAGGATGTAACGAAGCGCATCGCGATGTCATGTCCGCCGCGTTAAAGAAATCACGAAACATCAATCCCTTTATTTCAAAGGGGGTTAACGTCTCATATATTGAAGAAGTGGATGTATCTTTGTCATTCATATTAAATATAAATATTTACCGCTATAAAAAACGACAAGATATTATCAGCAGGCTTATTATTTTCTTTGATCGAAGCAGGTAATTAACGCATGAAGGGGTTAATAACGAGGATAATTGAGGGTAAAAAAATCTAAAAAAAAGCCACCTCATAAAGAGGTGGCTACTGCAGGTATGTCTTACTTTCTTTTATTATGCGGTTTTGGTGCGGATCAGGTAGTCAAACGCGCTCAGGGACGCTTTTGCACCTTCGCCAGTCGCGATGATGATCTGCTTGTACGGCACGGTGGTGCAGTCGCCCGCGGCAAACACGCCCTTCACGCTGGTTTCACATTTCGCATCGATGATAATCTCGCCCATGCGGTTGCGCTCAATCGCGCCTTCCAGCCAGGTGGTGTTCGGCAGCAGGCCAATTTGTACGAAGATCCCCGAAAGCTGAACGCTATGAACGTCGCCGCTTACGCGGTCACGGTACTCCAGACCGGTCACTTTGCTACCGTCGCCCTTCACTTCCGTGGTCTGCGCGTTCAGCACGATGTCGACGTTTTTCAGGCTGCGAACTTTATCCTGCAGCACCTGGTCGGCCTTCATCTCAGGCGCGAACTCCAGCAGCGTCACGTGTTCAACAATCCCTGCCAGGTCGATAGCCGCTTCCACGCCGGAGTTACCGCCGCCGATCACCGCCACCCGTTTGCCTTTAAACAGTGGGCCGTCACAGTGCGGGCAATAGGTCACGCCTTTGGTACGGTATTGATCTTCGCCCGGCACGTTCATGTTGCGCCATTTTGCCCCGGTGGCAACGATCACGCTGCGAGCTTTCAGCACCGCGCCAGAGGCGGTTTCAATCTGGTGTAAGCCCCCTTCCACCGCCGCAGGAATCAGCTTGCTGGCGCTCTGGCTGTCGATTACATCTACCTCGTAATCGCTGACATGAGCCTTCAGCGCACCGGCCAGCTTCTGACCTTCGGTTTTTGGTACGGAAATGTAGTTTTCAATGTCCACGGTATCCAGCACCTGTCCGCCAAAGCGTTCGCCCATAAGACCGGTACGAATACCTTTACGTGCAGAGTAAACCGCTGCCGCCGCGCCCGCAGGGCCGGAACCGACAATCAGCACATCGTACGCATCGCGTTTGTTCAGTTCTTCCGCCGCGCGTTTTTCCGCGCCGGTATCCACTTTGGCAACGATTTCCGTCAGCGTCATGCGGCCCTGGCCGAACTCCTGACCGTTCAGATACACCGCCGGAACACCCATCACGTTGCGATCGGTGATCTCATTCTGGAACGTACCGCCGTCAATCGCCGTATGCTTGATGCGCGGGTTAAGGACCGACATCAGGTTCAGCGCCTGCACCACGTCCGGGCAGTTGTGGCAGGAGAGCGAATAATAGGTTTCAAACTCAAAATCACCGTCGATATCGCGGATCTGCTCCAGCAGCGCCTGCGCTTCTTTTGACGGATGACCGCCGGTCCACAGCAGCGCCAGCACCAGTGAGGTAAATTCATGCCCCAGCGGAGAGCCGGCAAAACGCGGTCCCTTGTCCGAGCCCGGGTTAGTAATCAGGAAAGAGGGTTTACGAACCGCAAGCGAATTGTCTTCTTTGAAGGTCACTTTTGGCGACAGTTCAGCTATCTCTGCCAGCAGCTCTTTGATTTCTGCCGATTTCGCGCTGTCGTCCAGCGTGGCAATCAGCTCAACGGGTTTAGTCAGTTTCTCAAGGTAGGCCTTGAGCTGGGTTTTCATATTGGTGTCGAGCATAGTTCTTCCCTCTCTTAAGACGTCATCATGCAAGCTGCCTTTGCGGGCGGCCTGAATGCAACTTGCATCATGGTGCTGGAATGAAATGGGCGCGGGGGGCGCCCATTGATTGCCGGATGGTGAAAACTTAGATTTTACCGACCAGGTCCAGGGATGGAGCCAGGGTTGCTTCGCCTTCTTTCCATTTAGCCGGGCACACTTCACCTGGGTGAGAGGCCACGTACTGAGCCGCTTTCACTTTACGCAGCAGGTCAGAAGCATCACGGCCGATACCTTCAGCGGTAACTTCGATAGCCTGGATAATGCCCTGCGGGTCAACCACGAAGGTTGCACGGTCGGCCAGGCCTTCATCTTCACGCATGTTGTCGAAGTTACGGGTCAGGGCGCCAGTCGGGTCGCCGATCATCGCATATTTGATTTTCGCGATGGTTTCAGAGCTGCTGTGCCACGCTTTGTGGGTGAAGTGGGTATCGGTAGACACAGAGTAAACGTCTACGCCCAGCTTCTGCAGTTCGTCGTAATGGTCAGCCACGTCGCCCAGTTCGGTCGGGCAAACGAAGGTGAAGTCAGCCGGATAGAAGAAGAAGACGCTCCAGCGACCTTCGGTATCTTTCTCGGTTACTTCAATGAACTCACCGTTTTTGAACGCCTGGTTTTTGAAAGGTTTAATTTTAGTGTTAATCAAAGACATCTGTACTTCCTCCGTGTTTTCGTTGAGATGTAAGGTAACCAACTTTGCTCATCGGGGCTAATGCGTATGCTTTATCAAATCAATCAGCCAAACCTTACAACGTCAACAAGACAGCAAGGTGAACCTGCTGCGGTACCCCAGAAAGTATAAAGGCCGCCTCAACGGGCGGCCCTGATACCTGAATTCCCCGCAGGTACATTCAGTGCCAGCCGAAGCTGGCGTTGCGTTGCGCTCTACAACCTTATATCAAGGTAATAACAGCCGAATGATTACAACACCCGTCCAGCGTAAGAGCAATGCACCTGAGCGGCAATCCTATCTATGGCTGTGATAGGTTTTAACGAACAAGTGCTGTCATTTATTTCCTTTGGTACCCAGGCAGGGAGAAATAGATAAGAATGATGATTGTGTTCTATATATAAATGAAAACTATTTCAATGAAAGGAATCGCACTTTTAAAGATAAAAGTATCTTAATACTCATTGAAGATCTATTTCATTAATCTACCTTCGTGATATATTAAGCGAAAATAAATCGTTAATTAAGTAAGTTATTCTCATGGATGATAAATGGTTAACTTACTCCTATAGTTATCAGTTATGTGATAACGCAAACACAACGTACTCAGGATGAAACATGGCAAACCTCTACGATCTAAAAAAATTCGACCTTAACCTGCTGGTCATTTTTGAATGTATCTTTCAACACTTGAGCATCAGCAAGGCAGCAGAAACACTCTACATTACCCCCTCGGCGGTCAGTCAGTCACTCCAGCGCCTGCGTAACCAACTCAACGACCCGCTGTTCATTCGTTCCGGTAAGGGGATCACGCCAACCACGGTGGGCATTAATCTCCACCATCATCTTGAGCAAAATCTTAATCAGCTTGAGCAGACGATAAACATCATGCATGGCTCCGTGCTGAAAAAGAATTTTATTGTTTACTGCCCCCAGATCCTGACGACTGAAAATTTGCTCAACCCGCTTAAGTTCTTGATGAGAAATCACAATTATGAAATAGAGCTTCACGATATGCTGCTGGCAGCTGATTCCGCAGAAGACCTGTTGGCGTACCGTAAAGCGGACCTCATTTTTTCCATGGCGCCCGTCAATAACCGCTCAATCGTCTGCGTATCCTACGCAAGTTACCCCATGATACTGGTGTGCAGCCAGGACCATCCGCGAATGAAAGAGGCCGTCACCCTGGAGGCGCTTCAGGAAGAGAAATTCACCTTCTTTCTCAGCGATGATATAGGCGTCAAAAACTATCAATCCCTGGTGCAGAAAGTTCATGCGGATAAAACCATCGCGTTTCGCTGTGACTCCGTGTTCACCATCATTACTATGATCAGCGCATCCCATCTCCTGGGATATGTACCAGAACCTTTATTTGATAAATATAAAGATGTGCTACGGCTCAAAAAATTAGATGCGCCGTTCACGCTTCCCCCTCTCGATATTTTCATGCTTTATAACCGCTCGGCGTTGAACAGCGCGGTGTTCTCAACGTTTGTTGAACAAATCATCGAGAATTAACGGTAAAGGGCTGCGCTTATCACAGCCCTTTACATCCTTGTAATACATAAACCTCATTTATAATTTAGAAAAACATTTTTCTTTTTCATTTACCTGCCACTCTTTTTACCTAATATTACTCTCTCTTGATTATTGACACCCATCCGGTATTTATTTGCAGGGAGGCATTTACCTTGTCAATGTATAAGTATCCACTAAACCAAAATGTCCTTGAGGCCGCGGTAGACCGCATCGCATGGACGCTTGAGAATCTCCCGATGGTTTGTGTTTCATTTTCAGGCGGGAAAGATTCGACCATCATGCTGCATTTGACGGCTCAACAAGCCCGAAAAATGGGCAAAAAAATTCATCTGCTCTTTATAGACTGGGAAGCGCAGTTCACTTACACCATTGAGCATGTAAATAGAATGCTCCAGCAGTATGGCGATGTGATTGCAAAATACTGGTGGGTCGCTCTGCCACTCACGACGCAAAACGCCCTGTCGCAATACCAGCCCGAATGGCAATGCTGGGAGCCGGGCAAACCGTGGGTTCGCCAGCCGCCCGAAGAGGCGATAACCGCCCCTGATTACTTCGATTTCTACCAGCCGGGCATGACGTTTGAAGCCTTTGTCCGTGCGTTTTCTGACTGGTTTGCACAGCATCGCCCTGCCGCAATGCTGGTGGGCATACGCGCCGATGAATCCTACAACCGCTTTTTAACCATCGCCAACGCCCGCAAGCAGCGTTTCGCCGATGATAAACCCTGGACAACCATCGCCCCGGGCGGGCACGCTTGGTACATCTACCCGCTTTACGACTGGAAAACCGCGGATATCTGGACGTGGTTCGCCAAAACGGGAGAATGCTATAACCCGCTGTACAATCTCATGTTTCAGGCTGGGGTCCCGCCACGCTATATGCGCATCTGCGAGCCCTTTGGCCCAGAACAACGCCAGGGTTTGTGGTTGTATCACGTTGTCGAGCCTGAACGCTGGGCCGTTATGTGTGAACGCGTCAGCGGTGCGAGCAGCGGCGGAATTTACGCCGGGCACGATAACCATTTCTACGGCCACAGGAAGATCCTGAAACCCGACCACCTGAGCTGGTACGCGTATGCCATGCTGCTGCTCGACAGCATGCCGCAAACGACGGCAGAGCATTACCGCAACAAAATCGCGGTGTATTTGCACTGGTATCAAAAGCGGGGCATGGACGATATTCCCGATACCCAGGAAGGGGACATTGGCTCAAAAGATATCCCCTCCTGGCGCCGAATTTGTAAGGTTTTACTCAATAACGATTACTGGTGCCGGGCGCTCTCTTTCAGCCCTAACAAACCCAAACACTATCAACGCTACAGCGAAAGAGTGAAGGCAAAACGCAAGGAGTGGGGAATTTTATGCGACAAAGAATAATCTCAGAGATCGAAACGTACCTTCAGTCCCTTCCTGAAGAGGATCGCATTAACGCCATCAATGCGTTTCGCCAGGTCATACATCAGCACAGCCCTTTTCGCGAGCAGCCTGTCGACTGCGTGCTCTGGGTTAAACAGGATCGTCTTACGGCCAATGATTACAATCCCAATAACGTTGCCCCGCCGGAAAAGCGGCTACTCACGAAGTCGCTGGAACTGGATGGATTCACTCAACCTATCGTTGTGACTGAAAATACCCCTCAGCACTACGAAATCGTGGACGGCTTTCATCGTCATGAAATCGGCAGCACGCGGGCAGCGCTAAAGCGACAGCTGAAAGGGTATCTCCCCGTCACCTGCCTGCGCCGCGAGCGCCAGGATAAACACGATCGAATGGCCGCAACCATTCGCCACAACCGGGCGCGTGGACGACACCAGATCAACGCGATGGCAGAAATCGTCCGTGAACTGGCGCAGCTTGGCTGGAACGAGCAAAAAATTGGCAAAGAGCTCGGTATGGACAGCGATGAGGTGTTGCGCCTCAAGCAAATCAACGGCCTGCTGGAACTGTTCGCAGACCGTCGTTATTCAGAAGCCTGGACGGTGAAATAATCAGAGCGCATTCAGGCGTTCGGCCGCCAACAGCAGTGTCGATTCTTGCTTCGCAAAACAGAGACGGATCAGTTTATGCGGGAAGGGATCGGCACAGAAGACCGACAGCGGTATGGCGGTCACGCCTGCCTCTTTGGTCAGCCACTGGCAGAAACTGACGTCATCCAGATCGGAGATTGCGCTGTAGTCGGCCAGCAGAAAATACGTTCCTTCGCACGGTAAAATCTCCAGACGGCTTTCGCTGAGCGCATTCACAAACAGATCCCGGCGCGCGCGGTAAAAGTCCGGCAGCTCGCGGTAGTGCTCCGGCTCGGCGCGCAGCATATCCGCCAGCGCCAGCTGGGCGGGCGTGTTCACCGCAAAGGTCAGATACTGGTGCACTTTACGCAGCTCGGCGCTGATGGCGGCCGGTGCCACGCAGTAGCCCACTTTCCAGCCGGTCATATGATAGGTCTTGCCGAACGACGAGACGGCGGCGGCGCGCTCGCGCAGCTGCGGATGGGCCAGCACGCTGGCGTGTCCTTCTTCTGCAAAACAGATGTGCTCGTACACTTCATCACTCAGCACGTAGATCTCACGTTCTGCAATCGCCTGCCACAGCGCCGCGAAATCGGCTTTCTGCCACACCGTTGCGGATGGATTGTGCGGCGTATTCAGGATCACCAGGCGGGTTTTATCACTCAACAGTGCCGCGAATGCCTGCCAGTCAGGACGGAAATGCGGCGGCTGCAGCGCCACGCGTTTCACCACGCCGCCGGAAAGTTCAACCGCAGGCGCATAGCTGTCGTAGCTTGGGTCAAAGCAGATGACTTCATCCCCCGCGCGCACCAGCGCGGTGATGGCAGCATACAGCGCTTCGGTCGCTCCTGCCGTCACCGTGATATCGCTGTTCGCATCGGGCTTATGGCCATACAGCGCCGCCGTTTTGTCGGCAATGGCTTCCCGCAGCGCCTGCACGCCGGTCATCGGCGCATACTGATTCGCACCCTGCGCCACGTGGTGCGCCAGACGTTCCTGCAAATATTTCGGACCGTCAAAATCGGGGAACCCCTGCGAGAGGTTAATGGCATTGTGCTGCTGCGCCAGGGCGCTCATCTGCGTAAAGATGGTGGTACCGAGATCAGGAAGTTTACTCTGCGGGATCAATACGTTATTGCTCATGTTGTCGTGCCTGCTTGTAATACTTATGTTGCTGCCACTATAACACGATGTTAGTCTTTGGCAATCAAGACGCTTAGACGTCTAAACCATATGAATATTCCTGGCCGAGAGGGTAAAAGGAAATGACAGACAACCTGCAACTCACACATCTGGTCGACGCCTGCCGCTGGATTGGTGCCAAAGGCTGGGCTCCCGCCACCGGCGGTAACATGTCGGTGCGTCAGGATGAACATCTGTGCTGGCTCAGCGAATCCGGTAAAGACAAAGGCAGCCTGACGACGGAGGATTTTCTGCAGGTCGAGATCGCCACCAACCGGGCGCCGTCCGGGCGCAAACCGTCGGCGGAGACCGGGCTGCACACCCTTATCTATCGTCTGTTCCCGGAAGCTAACGCCGTGCTGCACGTTCACACCGTTAACGCCACGGTGCTGTCGCGCCTGGTGAAAGAGGCTGAACTGAATATTAGCGGCTTTGAGATGCAAAAATCCCTCGCCGGACAGTCCACGCATCTGGATACGGTTTCCATCCCGGTATTTGATAACGACCAGGACATCGACGCCCTCGCCTCGCGCATCGCCCATTACGCGCAGGAACGTCCGCTTAATTATGGTTTTCTTCTGCGCGGTCATGGCTTAACCTGCTGGGGACGCGACGTGGCCGAAGCCCGCCGTCATCTGGAAGGACTGGAATTCCTGTTTGAATGTGAAATGCGTTTACGACAACTGGAGAGAGTATGATTCGCGCAATTGTGACGGATATTGAAGGCACCACCAGCGATATTCGTTTTGTCCATGATGTTTTGTTCCCCTACGCGCGCGAGCGGCTGGCGGCCTTCGTGACCGCGCAGCAGTACGCCGAGCCGGTCACATCCATTCTGGACAACCTGCGTGATGAAATCGGTAACCCGCACGCCAGCGTCAGCGAGCTTATCGACGCCCTGTTTGCCTTTATGGATGAAGACCGCAAGTCCACTGCGCTCAAAGCGCTGCAGGGGCTCATCTGGCACGACGGCTACGTCAACGGCGACTTTACCGGTCACCTCTACCCGGACGTACTGCCTGCGCTGGAAAAATGGAAAGCGCAAGGGATTGATCTCTATGTTTATTCCTCGGGCTCTGTCGCCGCGCAGAAACTGTTATTTGGCCACAGCGATGAAGGTGATATTACTCATCTGTTCAGCGGCTATTTTGATACCCACATCGGCGCCAAGCGCGAGGTTCAGTCTTATCAGAACATCGCGGCGCAAACGGGCATCGCCCCGTCGCAGATCCTGTTCCTCTCCGATATCCATCAGGAGCTGGACGCGGCTGAACAGGCAGGTTTTCGCACCCTGCAGCTGATTCGCGGTGATGATGACGGCGCAAGCCATCACCATCAGGTCCACCAGTTTGACGAGATAAATCCGGAGCAGATCCCTTCATGAGCGCATTGACCATTTATTCCGATAAAGACGCCAGTAAGCATCAGTGGCACAGCACCGACGCCGCCGAAATCGCTCAACAGCTGAACGCTAAAGGCGTGCGCTTTGAGCGCTGGGCGGCAGACCGTGATTTAGGACAGGATCCTGCCCCCGAAGCCGTGATCGAAGCGTATCAACATGCGATCGACAAGCTGGTGGCAGAGAAAGGCTATCAGAGCTGGGACGTGATCAGCCTGCGCGCCGACAATCCGCAGAAAGAGGTGCTGCGCGCGAAGTTTCTGAACGAACACACCCACGGCGAGGACGAAGTACGCTTTTTCGTGGAAGGCGCGGGCTTGTTCTGCCTGCACATTGGCGATGAGGTGTATCAGGTGCTGTGCGAGAAAAACGACCTGATTTCCGTGCCGGCGGGCACGCCGCACTGGTTTGATATGGGCTCAGAGCCGAACTTTACCGCCATTCGTATTTTCGACAATCCGGAAGGCTGGGTTGCCCAGTTTACGGGCGATGCAATCGCGGATGCGTATCCACGCCTGGCCTGATCTTTTCTCCCTCTCCCTGTGGGAGAGGGGCGGGGTGAGGGCACCAGCGCGCACTAAGCGTTAAGCCCTTTCACATACTCAACCAGCTGATCCAGCACAATCCCCCACCCTTCGTGGAAGCCCATCTGTTCATGCTGCTCGCGGATTTCCTTCGTCGGATGGCGCGCTATCGCCGTATAGCGGGTTTTCCCCTCCCCGACGTCTTCCAGCAACAAAATTGCCGTCATAAACGGCTTCTCGGCCGGTTTCCAGCCTTCGGTATAGCCGTCGGTAAACACCAGCTTTTTCCCCGGGTCGATTTCCAGGAAGACACCCCGGTTATCCATCCGCTGCCCGTCCACCTCAAACACGGTGTTGAACCGCCCGCCCACGCGCAGGTCGCGGTCGCATTCGGTCACCTTGTGCGGAGCAGGAATGAAGAAGTTTTTGATGTGCTCGGGCGTGGTCCAGCAGAGCCAGAGCAGGTCGCGCGGTGCGTCCACCACGCGCTCCAGTTTTAAGTCTGTTTCAGGATCGAGCGTCACGATGTTGTCCTCTCAGGGAACCCCCTTAAAGGATAGCCGGACTCAGGCAAATTTCCCTTCCGCCACCTCATCCGGCGTGACCACACCCGTATCCAGCACCCAGCCGCTAATCAGCGAGGCAGGCGTGACGTCGAATGCCGGGTTATAGACCACCGCGTTTTCCGGCGCCCACTGCACCGCGCCAAAGCTTCCGGCAACGCCCGTCACTTCGCTGGCGGCGCGCTGCTCGATGGGGATCGCATCCCCGTTCGGGCAGGCCGGGTCGAGCGTCGTTTGTGGGGCGGCGACGTAAAATGGAATACCGTGGAATTTCGCCAGCACCGCCAGCGAATAAGTGCCGATCTTGTTCGCCACATCACCGTTAGCGGCGATGCGATCGGCCCCCACCCACACGGCGTCCACCTGCCCTTTCGCCATCAGGCTGGCGGCCATGGAATCGGTAATCAGCTGATACGGCACGCCCAGCTCGCCAAGCTCCCACGCGGTCAATCTACCGCCCTGCAGCAGCGGGCGAGTCTCATCCACCCAGACGTTGCTGACGTTGCCTTCCTGATGCGCCCGTGCAATCACGCCCAGCGCCGTACCGACGCCCGCGGTTGCCAGCCCGCCGGTGTTGCAGTGGGTCAGCAGACGGCTGCCGGGCTTCACCAGCGCGCTGCCCGCTTTTGCAATCGCGTCGCAAAGCCGTTTGTCTTCGTCAATCAGGCGCAGCGCCTCCGCCACCAGCGCCGGAACGAAATCCTCTTCCCACAGCGCAAGCTTCATGCGGTCGAGGTTGTTCATCAGGTTTACCGCCGTCGGGCGGGATGCGCGAAGCGTTTCCAGCGCCACCGCCAGCTCATCGCGGCTTTTGCCGTTTTCCGCCAGCAGCGCCAGCAGCAGGCTTGCAGAGAGACCAATCAACGGCGCGCCACGCACGCGCAGAGCGTGGATATGCCCAACCAGCGCCTCCACCGTTGAGGCATCCAGCCAGCGTTTCTCCTGCGGAAGCGCCAGCTGGTCGAGAATAAAGAGCTGATTATCCGCCACCCGCAGGCTGGTCGTCTGTAATGTCTGCATGTCGTTAATTCCCTGTTGCGTTGTTGTAGCACATTGTGTCAGGATGAAATCCAGATGTATAGACGTCTACATGTCTTAATTAGTTAACTCGTGAGGAACAGGCCATGTCGCAATACCGTACCTTTACCGCTCAGGACGCCGTGGAGTATGCCAGGCAGTTTGGTGGGCTTGACGATCCGTCATCGCTGGTAGAGGCGCAGGAAGTGGGCGACGGCAACCTCAATCTGGTTTTTAAAATTTTCGACAGCGCGGGCGTGAGCCGCATCATCGTTAAACAGGCACTGCCCTACGTGCGCTGCGTCGGCGAGTCCTGGCCGCTGACGCTGGATCGCGCTCGCCTCGAGGCACAAACCCTGGTCGAGCATTACCAGCACAGCCCGCAGCACACCGTAAAAATCCACCACTTTGACCCGGAACTGGCGGTGATGGTAATGGAAGATCTCTCCAGCCATCGCATCTGGCGCGGCGAGCTGATCAAAAACATTTACTACCCGCAGGCGGCGCGCCAGCTGGGCGAATACCTCGCGCACGCGCTGTTTCACACCAGCGATTTCTACCTGCACCCGCACGCGAAAAAAGCGCAGGTGGCGAAATTCATCAACCCGGAGATGTGTGAGATCACCGAAGATCTGTTCTTCAACGATCCGTACCAGGTTCATGAGCGCAATAACTACCCTGCCGAGCTGGAAAATGACGTCGCCGCCCTGCGCGACGACGCCCCGCTAAAAATTGCCGTGGCCTCCCTGAAGCACCGCTTCTTCTCGCATGCCGAAGCGCTGCTGCACGGGGATATTCACAGCGGCTCGATTTTTGTGGCCGACGGCAGCCTGAAGGCCATCGACGCCGAGTTCGGCTATTTCGGGCCGATTGGCTTTGACGTCGGCACCGCCATCGGCAACCTGCTGCTCAACTTCTGCGGCCTGCCGGGGCATCTGGGCATTCGCGATGCCGCCGCCGCGCGCGAGCAGCGCCTGACCGATATTCAGGAGCTGTGGAACACCTTTGCGGAACGCTTCCAGGCGCTGGCAAACGAGAAAGCACGCGACGCCGCGCTCAGCGCGCCAGGCTATGCCTCCGCCTTTCTGAAAAAGGTCTGGCATGATGCCATCGGGTTCTGCGGCACCGAACTCATTCGCCGCAGCGTCGGGCTTTCCCACGTCGCGGATATCGACACCATCCAGGACGAGGCCATGCGCCACGAATGCCTGCGCCACGCGATAACGCTCGGCAAGGCGCTGATCGTGATTGCCGATCGTATCGACAGCGCGGAAGATCTGGTGGCGCGGGTGCGGCAGTACAGTTGATTTTCTCCCTCTCCCTGTCGGAGAGGGCATCAAACCGCACTTACCCCAGATACTCAATCACCGACAGCCCGGCGTTATAGTCCGTGCTGTAGATAATTCCCTGCGCATCCACAAACACGTCACAGGACTGGATCACCTGCGGGCGATTCGGCCGCGTGTCCATCATCCTCTCCGGTGCCGCGGGCACCAGCGCACCGGTTTCCACTGGGCGATACGGATTAGAGATGTCATACGCGCGCACGCCCGCGTTCTGATACGTCGCGAAAATCAGCGTCGAGCTGACGAAGCTTCCGGGCCGGTTCTCGTGCAGGTTGTGCGGGCCGAAATGCGCCCCTTTTGCCACGTAGTCGGTTTCATTCGGCTGCGGGAAGGTCGAGATGCTCACCGGGTTCGACGGCTCGCGAATATCAAACAGCCAGATCAGCTTCTCGCCGTCCTGCTGGTTATCCAGCACCGCTTCGTCCAGCACCACCAGCAGATCCCGGTCCGGCAGCGGCAGCGCGGTGTGCGTCCCGCCGCCAAACGGCGGGCTCCAGTTACGGTGGCTAATAAGCTTAGGCTGGGTACGATCCTTCACGTCCAGCAGCGTTAAGCCGCCGTCGCGCCAGCTGCCGTACGCCGTATCGCCGGCAATAATCGCGTGGTGGAGCGCGTAGCGTTTCCCTTCCGGCCAGTTCGGCTGTTCGCCTTCGGCCTGGTTCATGCCCGGCAGCCACCAGCGCCCCGCCACCTCGGGCTTGCGCGGGTCCGCCAGGTCGATCGTCAGAAAGATGTAGTCGGTAAAACCGTCGATCAGCGCTGACACGTACGCCCAGCGGCCACCGACGTACCAGATGCGGTGAATGCCAATGCCGCTCAGCGACAGAAAGCCGATTTCACGCGGCGCGTCCGGCGTGGAGATATCAAAAACGCGAAGCCCGGCGCTCCAGCCCCTGTCCTGCACGTCGCTGACGGTCTCTCCTACCTGACGGGTGTAGTAGACCTTCTCGTCGGCGAAGCGGGCATCGGCAAACAGATCCCGGGCGTTGATCACCAGCAGCAGGTCGTCATGCGCCTGGAGGTGCACGTTCCAGGTGCCCGGCGGCGCAGGAAAATAGCCCGCGGGTTTCGGGTTTTTCGGGTCGCGCACGTCTACTATCGAAAAGCCCTGCGACACCATATGGCCGATATAGGCGAAACCGCGGTGCACCATCAGCTGCACGCCGTCCGGGCGACCGCCCTGATCGCTATGGCCGATCAGCCGCATATTGCGGCTGTATTCTGGCGTAGGGAGGATACTCATTTATTTTTCGCTTCCAGCGTCGCAAACCACGGCGCAATGAAATCTTCCGTCTGGCCCCAGCCCGGAATGATTTTGCCCAGCGACGCTACGTTCACCGCCCCCGGCTGCGCGGTCAGCAGCGCCTGCGGGATCGCAGCGGCTTTGAAGTCGTAGGTGGCAGGCGTGGCTTCTCCGGCAATCTTGTTGGCGACCAGACGCACGTTGGTCGCCCCAATTAGCTTCGGATCCACCGCCACGCTCACCTTCCACGGGCTGCCCGGCTCGCGCATCAGCTGCAGATCCTGGTTGGAGATGTCGATGCTGTAGAGCTTGATCTCGGTGCGGCCGTTCTCTTTCAGCGCTTTATACGCCCCCTGGCTGAAGGCGTCCCAGGTCCCCCAGATGGCATCGATTTTGCCTTTCGGGTATTTTGCCAGGATCGCGCCCACCTTGTTGGCGGTGTCGCCCTGCACGTCAGAAGAGACCGCGCCGATGGACTCCAGCTCTTTAATCTCCGGGTACTGCTTTTGCAATTCTTTATAGGCTGCCTGACGGCGCTCCATCGGCGGGAAGCCCGCCACCCACAGCTTGACGATGTTGGCCTTGCCGTTGAAATCTTTCGCCAGTTGGCCGAAGGAGAGATTCGTCAGGGAGGCGTCGTCCTGCTGGGTGACGGTCACGCCCGGGATCTCGCCGTTTACGGCGGTATCAAACACCGAAACTTTGATCCCGGCGTCCACCGCTTTCTTCACCAGCGCGGTGGAGTACGGATCGCGGCCCTGAGACAGGATAATCCCGTCGTACTTCTGGCTGATGGCCTGGTTCACGAAGTCCTGGAATCTAGCGTCGTCGCCGTTGCTTAAAAAGGTGCTGACCTTAAAGCCAAGCTTCTTCCCTTCCTGAATGGCCCCGGCAATAAACTGCGTGGTGTTGTCGTCTGAGCCGAGGTTACGGATCACCGCGATGCGAATGGGGCCGTCATGGTTGGCAATGGCCGCCGGGAGCGGCGCGGGCGTGGCCGCGAAGCCAGGCAGAGCGGTGAATAACCCTAATGCCACCAAAGAGAGTGCAATCTTTTTCATTTTTTATCCCGTTGTGTTGTCAGCGTTTTTGTATGTAGGTAATCGCCAGCGCTACCGCGAGCACCAGCCCTTTTATAATGTCCATGGCGTAATACGGCACGGAGAGCATCACCAGCCCGTTCGACAGCACGCCGAGAATGACCGCCCCTACCAGAGTCCCCAGGGCATTCGGCTTGCCGGACCCGGCCAGCGAGAAGCCGATCCACGCCGCCGCCACCGCATCCATCAGGTATCCGCCGCCCGCGTTCACCTGCGACGAACCGATGCGCGAGGCCAGCAAAATCCCGCCCAGGCCCGCCAGCAGGGAGGCAATCACGTAGGCCGCCACCTTGTAGCGGGTGGTGCGAATGCCGGAGAGGCGCGCCGCCTCCGGGTTGCCGCCAATGGCATACATCCGGCGTCCGTGAGTGGTCAGCGACAGCCCCAGCTGCGCCAGAAGGGTCACCGACAGCATGATGATGACGATGGTCGGCACCTGCCCCAGCAGGCTGAACGCCGCCGGAATGGTCCCTTCCGCCATGTCGCCGCTCGGCAGCACCATGTTCTCGGTAATCGACCCGCCGTAGCTGTAGGTCATCGCCACGCCCTGGATGACAAACAAGCTGGCGAGGGTGGCGAGCATGTCCGGAATACGCAGGATGACGATCAGGAAAGCGTTAAACAGGCCGACCAGCGTGCAGAGCGCGAGAGTGATTACAATCGACTCGGTGGTGCCGAAGCCGTGCCAGACGAAAAGCGAAATGACCAGCGCGTTCGCCAGCGACGCAGTGGAGCCCACGGAGAGATCGAACCCGCCGACGGTCAGTGAAATCGACACGCCAACGGCAATCACCGTCACGATGGCAATCGAGCGCAGAATATTGATGATGTTGTTCGGGTCGAGGAAGCTGTCCGACGCCAGGCCAAAGACGGACACCAGCGCGACGACGGTGAGCAGCATGCCCCATTTATAGAGAAAATCAAAAAGTTGCTGACGGCCAGACGCCGCCGCGGTCACTGAAAGGGCCTTGCTCACGACGCCGTTCCTCCGGTTGAATAATAAAGTAGTGTCTCTTCACGGGCCTCGGCCCCGGCGATTTCCGCCACGATGCGCCCGTCCCACAGGACGCAGATGCGGTCGCACAGTCCCACCAGCTCGGCAAACTCGCCGGAGGCGTAAATGACCCCTTTGCCCTCGCGCGCCAGGCCGTCAATCAGCTGGAACAGATCGGTTTTGGCCTTCACGTCCACGCCTTTGGTCGGCTCGTCGAAGATCAGCACGCTGGCGTCATTGCGCAGCCATTTACCGATGGCGATCTTCTGCTGGTTGCCGCCGGATAAGCGGCGCAGCACCTGCCCCGGCCCTCGGGCGCGCACGCCGACGCGAGCAATCACCTCTTCCGCCCAGCGCCACGCCTGACGATGGCCAAACAGGCTCCAGCGCGAAAAGCTGTTATCGGCGCACACGGCAAGGTTCATGCTCACCGGCTCGTCGATAAAAATGCCCTCTTTGCGCCGCTCCTCCGGCACCAGCGCCAGGCCGCGCAGCACCGAGTCTGCCGGATCGCGCGGCTGCCAGGATTGATGATTCAGCTCACCGCGCGCCACGCGGCTTTTGCTGGCGCCAAACAGCGCCTTGCAGAGTTCGGTTTTCCCCGCGCCCGCCAGCCCGGCAATCCCGAGGATTTCGCCTTTGCGCAGGTGCAGGGAGATATCTTTCAGCAGCGCGTCGTCGTGCAGCCCTTCCACCCGCAGCAGCGTCTCTTCGCCGTGCGGCGGCCGCGCGGGCGGATAGATATCGCTCAGCACGTGGCCGAGCATCTTCTCGACGATCGCTTCACCGCTGAGATCGGCCATCGGGCCGGACTCGATCAGCTTGCCGTCGCGCAGCACCGTCAGGGTGTCGCAGATGGCCTTCAGCTCGTGAATGCGGTGGGAGATAAACACCACGCCGATGCCCTGCTGTTGCAGACGTCTTACCACCGCAAACAGACGCTCGCTCTCGTGCGCGTCCAGCGGCGCGGTGGGCTCGTCAAGAATCAAAAAACGGCAGTGGTGGGACAAAGCGCGTGCCAGCAAAATCTGCTGCTTTTCGGCAAGCGTGCAGCCGTCGATGGAGCGGCGAACGTCCAGCGTAACGTCGAGCTGCGCCAGCGCCTGCCGCGCCTGCTGACGAACGGTGCGCCAGCGGTAGCGATGCCCCGGCTGCGCCAGCTGGTCGAGCATGATGTTTTCAGCAATGCTTAACCCCGGGATCAGCGCCACGTCCACCTCCTGCTGCACGAGGTGGATGCCCAGCCGTTTGGCGTCCAGCGGCTCGCGAATGTTTACCGGCTGGTTGTTAATGGAGATTTCGCCCTCATAGTGGTCATGCGTCCCGCACAGCACCGCCATCAGCGTTGATTTCCCCGCGCCGTTGGCCCCGGTCAGCGCATGCACCGACCCGCCGTTCAGCGTGAAGTCCACGCGCGTCAGCGCCTGAAAGCCGGAAAAGGCCAGGCTGATACCGCGCATTTCAAGACGACTGGAAACCATCCGCGTAAATCCTTCATTACTCTTCTGATTTAGCGAATTTTTCACAGCTCCGGTTGACTGACAACGACGGAAAAGGCATAAGATAAAGCGAAATATTATTAGCCATCCGGATGTCCAGACATAACATCGGGTTAGCGCTTGCGAAAAAAGGACAACACCATGAGCAACACCGACATCCGCGTCGTGCCCGGCCCGGCGAACTACTTCTCCCATTCCGGAAGCCTTGCGCGCCTGGATGATTTCTTTACCCCGGAACAGCTTTCCCATGCGGTATGGATTTACGGCGAGCGCGCAATAGAGGGCGCACGCCCGTTCCTGCCGGAGAGTTTTAATGCGACGGGGGCAAAACATCTGCTGTTTAAGGGCCACTGCAGCGAGCGCGACGTCACCCGTCTGGTGAACGAATCCGGCAGCGATGCCAGCGTGGTGATTGGCGTCGGCGGCGGCGCGGTGATGGACACCGTCAAGGCCGTGGCGCGCCGCTTAGGCGTTCCGTTCGTGGGCATTCCCACCATCGCCGCCACCTGCGCAGCGTGGACGCCGCTCTCTGTCTGGTACAACGATGCCGGTCAGGCGCTACAGTTTGAGATTTTTGACGACGCTAACTTTCTGGTGCTGGTGGAGCCGCGGATCGTTCTGAACGCCCCGGCGGAATATTTGCTGGCGGGCATCGGCGATACGCTGGCGAAGTGGTACGAAGCGGTGGTGCTCGCTCCTCAACCTGAGATCCTGCCGCTGACCGTGCGTCTCGGCCTCAACGGTGCGCTGGCGATCCGCGACGTGCTGCTGGAACACAGTGAGCAAGCGCTTGCCGACCAGCAGCGCGGCGAGCTAACGCAGGCGTTTCGGGACGTGGTGGACGCCATTATTGCCGGCGGCGGGATGGTGGGCGGTCTGGGGGAGCGCTACACCCGCGTGGCGGCGGCGCACGCGGTGCACAACGGCTTGACCGTGCTGCCGCAGACAGAAAAATACCTGCACGGCACCAAGGTGGCCTACGGCATTCTGGTGCAGAGCGCCCTGCTCGGCCAGGACGACGTGCTGGCGCAGCTGGTGGCGGCATACCGGCGCTTTAACCTGCCGACCACGCTTCGCGAGCTGGACGTCGACATCAATAACCGCGACGATCTCGACAAGGTCATCGCCCACACGCTGCGCCCGGTGGAGTCGATTCACTATCTGCCGGTGACGTTAACGCCTGAGGCTCTGCGCGCCGCGTTTGAGAAAGTAGAATCCTTCCGCCGTTAATTGCGCCGACGGGCTATACCTAATGATGGTTCTCACCACTCTCGTAACGAGGTCATCATGCAGATCGATTTAACAGGTAAAAAGGCGCTGGTTACCGGCGCCAGCCGCGGGCTGGGTCGTGCGATTGCCCTGTCGCTGGCGCGCGCCGGTGCCGATGTGGTCATCACCTATGAAAAATCCGCCGATAAAGCCCAGGCGGTCGCCGATGAAATTAAGGCGCTGGGGCGGCACGGCGAGGCCATTCAGGCCGACAGCGCCAGCGCGCAGGCGATTCAGGATGCCGTCACCCATGCGGCACGCTCTCTCGGTGGGCTGGACATCCTGGTCAATAACGCCGGTATCGCGCGAGGCGGCCCGCTGGAGTCCATGACGCTGGCGGACATCGACGCACTGATCAACGTCAACATCCGCGGCGTGGTGATCGCCATTCAGGAAGCGCTGGTGCATATGTCTGACGGCGGGCGCATTATCAACATCGGCAGCTGTCTGGCGAACCGCGTGGCACAACCGGGGATTGCCGTCTACTCAATGACCAAATCTGCACTGAACTCCCTCACCCGCGGTCTGGCCCGCGATCTTGGCCCGCGCGGTATTACCGTTAACCTGGTGCACCCCGGCCCGACCAACAGCGATATGAACCCGGAGGACGGTGAACAGGCTGACTCACAGCGTCAGCTTATTGCCCTGGGCCATTACGGCCAGCCGGAAGACGTCGCGGCGGCGGTCACCTTCCTCGCCAGCCCGGCAGCCGGGCAGATCTCAGGCACCGGTCTGGACGTGGACGGCGGTTTGAACGCCTGATCGCAAATTTCCTGAAAGCCTCTGTCGCCCGGCAGAGGCCTTGTCGAGCCGCCTCGATGTTTCGCTTTTTACCGCTTACTTCCGTTTTATGTCCGCTCTACAGTACCCCATAAGAAATTCGGAATTTATCTAATAGTCTTATTATTTCCTTATAATTTGTGTGGGCGTACAGTGGAGGTACGGATGAAGATTGTCTGGTCAAAGAATGCAAAGAAAGAGTTTTCCAAAATCGATGGCCGATATCAGCGAAGAATCAAAGCAAAACTTGCTGAGCTGGACGATCGCTCAGCTCCCCGGCCCGATATCAAAAAAATATCGGCAACAGAAAATCATTTTCGGCTACGCGTTGGCGATTACCGCATTCTGATTACACTTCGGGACGATCCCGATAACCATTGTTATGTTTTGGCCGTCAAGCGCAGAACATCAACGACCTACCTTCACGAGGAGAAAGCCCCCTATGGCTGTTCAGCTAATTAAGGACGATGAGGGAAAAGCGCAGTACGTCGTTATTCCCTATGATGAATACTTTCGTATGTGCTTACAGATGGCAGAAATTGACGACGAAACCGATGATGATCTAGAGGATATTGAAGTCGAACACGATTGTTATGATGACGTAGGATTACCTGGTGAAGTGTGCGACGTCATGCATAACGAGAACGTCAGCCTGCAGGCCGCATGGCGCATTCTGCGCGGCATGTCGCAGCAGGAGGTGGCGGAAAAACTCGGCATCAGCCAGTCCGCCGTGTCGCAGCTGGAAGCGCTGGACTCCCGTCCGCAAAAGCGCACCCGCGAAAAGCTGGCGGCAATTTATGGCTGCAAGCAGGAGCAAATCAGCCTCTATTTACCGAAAGAGGGTTAACAGCACTTCGCCCCGCCCTTGCCGCCGTAACGGGCGTCCTGGCGGTCGCGGAAAAACTCTTCGTAGGTCATCGGCGTCTGGTCCGGGTGGTTGACGCGCATATGCTCGACGTAGTTATCGTAATCCGGCACGCCAATCATCATTTTGGCGGCCTGGCCCAGGTACTTACCTGCTTTGGAGAGGGTGTCGAACATCATTCTGGTCTCACTGGAAATGTAGGCCGGGTAAGCGCTAGCGCCACCCGGCACACAGGTTAATGCGCCCCTTTCGCCTGGGTCACAATCTCGTCCAGGTTTTCAGGCATCGGCTCGTACGGCGTCTCTTTCGCCGTCGGCGTGTCGACCTTCAGCGCCGCCAGCGCGGTTTTCAGAGAATACAACGCCAGCACCACAACCACCACCATAAAGAAGATGGTCAGTCCGGCATCCAGACGGTTGTTGAACACCAACTGAGACAACTGCGATTCGGTGTACTGCGCCGGGATCTTGCCGCTGTCGATCATCGCCTGGAACTTGTTGGCGATCGCCAGGAAGCCCACCTTATTGTCCGGGCTGAAGGCTTTTTGCCAGCCCGCCGTCAGGGTACAGATTAGCAGCCAGGCGGTTGGCACCAGCGCCACCCACGCGTAACGCTGGCGCTTCATCTTGAAGAGCACCACCGCGCAGAGCATCAGCGCCATGCCCGCCAGCATCTGGTTGGCGATACCGAACAGCGGCCACAAGGTGTTGATCCCGCCCAGCGGATCGACCACGCCCTGATGCAGGAAGTAGCCCCACGCCAGCACGCATAGCGCCGTCGCCAGCAGGTTAGCCGGGAGCGAATCGGTCCGCTTCAGGTTCGGGGAGATCACCCCCAGCAGATCCTGCAGCATAAAGCGCGCCGCACGGGTTCCCGCATCCACCGCCGTCAAAATAAACAGCGCCTCGAACAGGATGGCGAAGTGATACCAGAACGACACGTCCATCAGCCCGCCCAGCGCGCCGTGGAGAATGTAGGCCATGCCCACCGCCAGCGTCGGCGCCCCGCCCGCGCGGGAGATAATTGACTGCTCGCCAACCTCATTAGCGATATGCGTCAGCGTTTCCGGGGTAATGGCAAAACCCCAGCCGCTCACCACCTGCGCGGCGGACGCTACCACGTCAACGGTGCCAGCCGGGGCCAGTACCGCCATCGGGCTGTTCATCGCAAAGTAAACGCCCGGATCAATAATGCAGGCGGAGACCAGCGCCATAATCGCCACGAAGGACTCCATCAGCATGCCGCCGTAGCCAATCAGGCAGGCCTGATTTTCATTCGCCAGCATCTTCGGCGTCGTCCCGGAGGCGATCAGCGCGTGGAAGCCCGACACCGCACCGCAGGCGATGGTGATAAACAGGAACGGGAACAGGTTACCAGTCCAGACCGGGCCGGTACCGTCGATGAATTTGGTCAGCGCAGGCATGGTCAGGGTCGGGCGCATAATCAGAATGCCGATGGCCAGCCCGACTATGGTGCCGATTTTCAGGAAGGTTGAGAGATAGTCACGCGGGGCCAGCAGGAGCCACACCGGCAGCACCGCCGCCACAAAGCCGTAGCCCACCAGCATCCAGGTCAGCTGCACGCCGGTAAAGTCGAAGAATGGTGCCCAGGTCGGGCTTTCCGCCACCCAGCCGCCGGAGATAATCGCAAATACCAGGAACACCAGGCCAATGACAGAGACTTCACCAATGCGCCCGGGGCGCAGGTAGCGAATGTAAATCCCCATAAACAGCGCCAGCGGAATGGTAAAGGCGACCGTGTAGGTTCCCCACGGGCTGTGGGTCAGCGCTTTCACCACGATCATCGCCAGCACCGCGAGGATGATCACCATGATCATAAAGGTCGCCACCAGCGCAATCACCCCGGCGGTTGCCCCCATCTCCTCTTTCACCAGTTCACCCAGCGAACGTCCGTCGCGGCGGGTGGAAACGAACAGCACCATAAAGTCCTGCACCGCCCCCGCCAGCACCACCCCCGCGAGGATCCAGATCATCCCCGGCAGGTAGCCCATCTGCGCCGCCAGCACCGGCCCCACCAGCGGGCCTGCACCGGCAATCGCCGCGAAATGGTGACCGAACAGCACTTTTTTATCAGTCGGCACGTAGTCCAGCCCGTCGTTGTGGCGCACGGCAGGCGTCATGCGTGTGCCGTCTACGCCCAGTACCGTCTTTGCGATATAGCGGCCATAAAAACGGTACGCAATGAGATAAATGCAGACGGAGGCGACGACGATCCAGAGCGCATTGATCTGCTCCCCCCGGTTGAGGGCGATATAGCCCAGGGCAAAGGCTCCCACAACGGAGAGCACCGCCCACGTAAGGTATTTCCCTGAGTTGTTCATAGTTGTTGTCCGTTGTTGTGAAACAGTGAGATGTTACATTTTGTTTCTAGAACAACGGATAAAATTTAACAACTTTGAAACGCAATAATGCGTGGTCAAACCAGAGATTTACACCACAGTGTTAAGCCGATCACTTTCAGCTGAATGGCCTACCCCAGCACCATCGTGCTCAACCGACAGGTACAGCACCGCCGCCCCTGCTCGTCGAATACCACGATCTCCCAGCTCTGGCTCGAACGCCCCAGATGCAGCGGCTGACACACGCCGCGCACCTTACCGTGAGAGACCGCGCGGTGGTGCGTGGCGTTCAGCTCAGTGCCGACCACGCTCTGCCCGTCGCGGGTCATCAGAAAACCGGCCATTGAGCCCAGCGTTTCCGCCAGCGCCGCCGAGGCGCCGCCGTGCAGCAGGCCAAACGGCTGATGGGTACGGGCATCCACCGGCATCTCCGCTTCCAGCGTGTCGTCTCCGAGGCGGGTATAGACAATGCCCAGGTGCGCCACCAGGGTGTTCACGCTGGTGGCGTTCAGTTCTTCAAGCGATAAATGACGTTTCCAGATCATTACGCCCCCAGCGTGGAGCCGCCGTCCACCACGATATCCTGCAGGGTAATATGGCTGGCGGCATCGGACGCAAGGAACAGCACGGTGGCGGCAATTTCCCGCGGACGGGCAATTTTGCCGAGCGGAATGCCGAGCTTGAACTGCTCGCCAAAGCCGCGAATGCGCTGCTGCTCCGCATCGTCGCTTTTCCACAGGATGCGCTGCATGTCGGTGTCCGTTGAGCCCGGCGACACCAGGTTACAGCGCACGCCGCTGCCCGCCAGCTCCAGCCCGACGGTCAGCGCCAGGCTTTTCAGCGCCGCCTTCGACGCGCCGTAGGCGCTCATCCCGATGCGCGGGGTATGCGCCGCGTCGGAAGCTACGGTCACTATCGCCCCGCCCTGCTGACGGCGGAACTGGCCCATCGTCTGCTGAAACATGTTAAACGCGCCGCCGGCGTTAACCGTAAAGGTTTGCTGCCAGTCCTCCTGCGAAAGCTCGTCCGTCGCGCCCATGCGCAGAATGCCCGCCGCGTTAACCAGCACGTCGAGGCGCTCAAGGGTGCCGAGTAAACGCCCGCAGACGTCGCCCACCTGCGCCGCGTCCGCCACGTCCAGCGTTTCGGTGGCAAACGGATAATCGTCCTGCGGGAAGGCCAGATCGAACCCGGTCACCCGCGCGCCCGCCTCCACAAAGGCCAGCGCGGTCGCATAGCCAATACCTTTACCCGCGCCCGTTACCCAAACCGTTTTACCGGTAAAATCGAGCTCCGCCATCACTTCACCTCACGGGAGAGCAGCGCCCACCAGGCGTCAAGGGTCGGATTTTTCGCCAGCATCACGAAGTCGATGTCGCCGTGCACCTTCCGCCAGCGGGCGGCCAGCGCCATCATGCGCACCGAGTCCAGACCGTAGTCGATCAGGTTTTCGTCATCCATCGGCTCGTCGGACTCGTCCAGCAGCGGCAGGATCAGCGCGCGCAGCGCGGCTTTCGTTGCCGGAACGGACGGCAGCAGCTCGTCGGTCATCACCACGCGGCCAGAACGTCCTGCCACGTATTTCAGCGACATCAGGTGCTCGTCGCGGGTGAAGTCCGCCAGCGCATCGGCGATAAAGAACGGCTTGATGTCGCGCATAAAGGCATCTGTGGCGGTGGTCATGCAGCCGATGTGGGCATAAACGCCGGTAATCAGCAGCTGGTTGCGGCCGGTCTCTTTCAGCATCTGCTCCAGCGGTGAGCGGTGAAACGCGCTGTAGCGCCACTTCACCAGCACGGTGTCCGCTTCGTCCGGTGCCAGTTCAGCCACGATACGCTGCTGCTCCGGCGAGCGGGTCAGGCCCGGCCCCCACATGTCGTTCAGCAGGGCGCGGTCTTCATCGCTCTGCTCTTTCGGCTGCGCGGTGTAGTACACCGGGATATTGTGTTCTTTGCAGTACGCGCGCAGTTTAGCGATGTTCGCCACCACCTGCTGCATCATGTCGCTATTTTCGCCCCAGAAGTTCAGGAAATACTCCTGCATATCGTGGATCAGCAGCGCGGCGCGCTCTGGCTCAAACGCCCAGTTGACCTTGTTGGTCGGCAGCTCTGTGGCGGTTGGCAGCGCGTAAGCGGTTAATTTTGGAATGGCCATTCTCTGTTCCTCAGCCCCGGGCGCGTTCAGCAAGCCACAGGCGCAACTGTTTCTTATCAACTTTGCCGACCGGCGTGAGCGGAAGCGCATCTACGCTCTCCACGCGGTCCGGCAGCTTGAATTCGGCAACGCCCTGCTCGCGCAGGAAGCGACGCACCTCAACCGCACGCAGGGGCTGTTTCACCACCAGATACGCACAGCTTTTTTCGCCCAGCAGGCTGTCCTCCATGCTCACCAGCGCGGCGTGGATCACCGCTTCGTGGCGCAGCAGCAGGTTTTCGATCTCTTCGGCGGCAATCTTTTCGCCACCGCGGTTGATCTGATCTTTCTCGCGCCCCTGCACGGTGATGTAGCCCTGCTCATCGATGGCGATCAGATCGCCGGAGCAGTAGAAACCGTTGGCATCAAAGGCGCTGGCGTTGTGCTCCGGGCTGTTGAAATAGCCGCGGAAGGTGTACGGGCCGCGCGTCATCAGGCGTCCGACTTCCCCGCGCGGGAGCGGATTGCCGTCCTCGTCCGCCACCCACACCTCGTCATCAGGGCACATCGGACGGCCCTGAGTGTTGATGATGCGTTCCGGTGCGTCGTCGAGGGCGGTGTAGTTCACCAGCCCTTCCGCCATGCCAAACACCTGTTGCAGCTGGCAGCCGATTTCCGCCGGGATACGCGCCGCGAGCGTGGCGGAGAGGCGTGCGCCGCCCACCTGGAGCAGCTTGAGGGACTTAAGCTGCGCGTTCCCCGCGCCGTCGGCAATCGCCTGCAGCCAGATGCTTACCGCCGGAGGGACCAGCGAGGTCACGTTGATTTGATGCTGCTCAATCAGCGGGAAGCAGAGCGTGGCGCTCGGATCGTTCGCCAGCACCACGCAGCCGCCCGCCGTGAACACGCCTAACGATCCCGGCGAGCTCATGGCGTAGTTATGCGCCGCGGGAAGCGCGTTCAGATAGCGGGTGTGCGCAGTGATGCCGCAGATTTCATTGCTGCGGCGGATGCTGTAGTCGTAGTCGTTGTGCGTACGCGGGATCAGCTTCGGCGTGCCGGTGCTGCCGCCGGAGAGCTGGAAGAACGCCACCTCGTCTGCGGGCGTCGGGTTGGGGATGAAGTTGTCCGCCGGGCGCGCAATCGCCGCTTCCAGCGCATGTTCACCCCGATCGCCGCGCAGCAGCACGACGCGAACCGAGCGGTGTGCATCCACAAAGGCGTTCAGAAAATCATCGCCAGCAAACAGCGCGTGGTCGCGATCGGCAATCAGCACGGCGGGTTTGATCTGCTCCGCGTAGGCGTTCAGCTCGCTTCGCTGATGGCTAAAGAGCGCGTTGACCGGCGCGACGCCGATTTGCAGCAGCGCGAAGAAGGTGATGTAGAACTCGGCCACGTTGCCAAGCTGCACCAGCGCCGTCTCGCCGCGATGCAGCCCCTGTGCCTGAAGGGCGAACGCCAGGTTGTTCACCGCCTGATTAAACGCGCGGTAGGTGATGTGCCGTTCGCCGTTAATAATCGCCACGGCATCGCTGTCCGCATGGTCCGTCAGGATGTGGGTCAGCGGCAGATCCTGCCAGTAGCCTTTTTCGCGGTAGCGGCGGGCAAATTCCTCAGGCCAGCGGGTAAAAGGGATGGTCATGTGTATTCCTTAGTGCAAACCAAACACGTTGAGCATGGTGGAGAGCTTCACGCCCGTCTCGCGCCACTCGCCCACCGGCGAGGAGGCAGGCACAATGCCCGCGCCGGCAAACAGGCGAACGGTATTTTCGCGAAGACGCGCGCAGCGGATGGTCACCACCCACTCGCCGTTGCCTTCGCTGTCGCACCAGCCGACGATGCCGCCGAACAGCTCGCGGTCGAACGGCTCCAGCTCTGCAATCAGTTCTTTAGCCGCCTGATGCGGGAAGCCGCTCAGGGCCGGGGTCGGATGCAGCAGGCAGGCCAGCGTCAGGGCGTTTTCGTTCTCGCGCGCGTCACCTTCAACCGGCGTCGCCAGATGCCACAGCGTCGGCGTGGTGATGAGCTGCGGGGAAGACGGCATGCTCAGATGATGGCTGCGCGGCGCCAGAATGGCCTTCATCGCCTGGGTCACCAGGTCGTGTTCGTGGCGGTCCTTTTCGGAGGCCAGCAGCTTATTGCCCGCCTCGCGATCCAGCACGTCGTCCGGCTGGCGGCGCGCGGAGCCTGCCAGCGGCAGCGAGCTAAAGTGCCTGCCCTCTTTGCGCAGCAGCAGTTCCGGGCTGGCACCGAGCAGCACGCCGCCGTCTTCCAGCGGCACGTGGAAGTTAAAGCTCGCCGGGTTCTGAGCGATCAGACGCTCCAGCAGCGCGCCGCTGTCCATTTTTTTGTCGGTGGCGATATCAATCAGGCGCGACAGCACTACCTTATTCACCTGCGGCGTGGCGGTGAGCGACGCGGCGCGCGCGACCATCTCTTCAAAAACGGGCTGAGCGGGGATCTCGGTGCGCTGTTCCACCTTCAGCGCCTGCGCGCCGGAGAAATAGCGTGCGGACTGCTGACGCGCGGGACGGGAAAACGTCTCCCAGCGTTGCGGAATAAACAGCGAAGACGGCTTGCGGGTATCGAACGGGATGGCCCCTACCATGACGGGATGGGCGATGCCGCTGGCTTTCGCATCCCGGAAAGCCTGGGCTAATTTCTGCTGGAACTGCCCCGCCGGATCGTCGCCGCCGACGGCAGGTTCAGAGAATCGGGCAAAACAGCCTGAGGTGGTAAAACTGCGGTAAGGCGACATAAAGAAAAAGCTGTCTGATTGCAGCGTGGTCGCGGTGTGCTGAACTTCCTCAGCCAGGGACGTGTCCATATCATCCTCCTTAAAATGATAAAAGAAGCAATAATGATTATCATTTATATTTTCGTCGGCTAACCTAATCCCACAGCGCCCCGCTGTCAACCGTCGGGCCATTAACTTCTGCGACAAACGCTTGCATCCCTTCCCGGCAACCATGAAAATGAGAAGCATTATCTTCAATAAAAACAGGATGCCACTCTGTGAAAATCGCTGCCGTTTGCCGCAATGCCCTTCTTCTGACAGGACTTTTTGTTTTAGGACTAACCTCAGCCACCGCCGCCGACTGGCCGCGCCAGGTCAACGACAGCCGCGGCGTGCATACGCTTGAGAGCAAACCGACGCGCATAGTCTCCACCAGCGTGACCTTAACCGGCTCCCTGCTGGCGATTGACGCGCCGGTCATTGCCAGCGGCGCAACCACGCCGAACAACCGCGTGGCGGACGCGCAGGGTTTCCTGCGTCAGTGGGGGGATATTGCAAAACAGCGTAAGGTTGCACGGCTGTACATCGGCGAGCCAAGCGCCGAAGCGGTGGCCGCCCAGATGCCGGACCTGATTTTGATCAGCGCCACCGGCGGGGATTCCGCGCTGGCGCTGTACGATCAGCTCTCCGCAATCGCCCCGACGCTTATCATCAATTACGACGACAAAAGCTGGCAGGAACTGCTGACCCAGCTGGGCACGATGACCGGGCACGAGAAACAGGCCGCTGAACGCATCGCCGCGTTCGATAAACAGCTCGCGCAGGTGAAACAGCAGATGAAACTGCCGCCGCAGCCGGTGAATGCCATCGTCTACACCGCCGCCGCGCACACGGCGAACCTGTGGACGACAGAATCGGCGCAGGGCAAGCTGTTACACCAGTTGGGCTTTACGCTGGCGGCGTTACCCGATGGGCTGCACACCTCAAAAAGCCAGGGCAAGCGTCACGACATTATTCAGCTGGGTGGAGAAAATCTGGCGACAGGGCTGAACGGCGAAGGGCTGTTCGTGTTTGCCGGTGACGAGAAAGACGTGAATGCGATTTACGCCAACCCGCTGCTGGCGCATTTACCGTCGGTGAAAAACAAACGCGTCTGGGCGCTGGGAACGGAGACGTTCCGCCTGGATTTTTACAGCGCGATGCTGGTGTTAGACAGATTGAATGCGTTGTTTAAGTAGGCATTTTCCCTCCCTCTCCCCGTGGGAGAGGGCCGGGGTGAGGGCATCAGGCCGCACCGTCGTTCAACACGACCTCCTGCCTGAACCGCCGCAATTCCACCAGCGCCACCAGTAAGATCGCGCCAACCATCGCTAACACAAACCCGCTGCTGCTCGCCGACGCTACCGGGGTCATTATCGCCCCCAGCCCGCCGAGGATCGCCGCGCCAATCGCATCGCCCGTCACGTTCTGCGCGGTCCACAGGCCGTTGATACGCCCCAGCATCCCTTCCGGCGTCTGGGTCTGGATCAGGGTGTACTGCAGCAGCGAGCTGATGGCGCTCAGCCAGCCGAAAATCACCAGACACATCACCCCCAACGCCCAGACCGGCATCAGGCTGAAGAAGCCGATGGCGATAAACGAGGCCAGCGTCGCCACCAGCATAATCAAGCCCGGACGCGCGCTTTGGGCCAGGTTACCGCTGGTCAGCGCCCCGCAGGCCGCACCGAGCGGAATGGCGGCGTATAGCACGCCAATCTCTGAGGCGCTCATCTGCCACTCGCCCGCCAGCGCCGGGTAAAGCACGCGCACGGCGCTCGCCATCGTCAGCAGGCCGCCGAGCAGCGCAATGCCGCCAATCAGCGGGTTGCTGAACAGAAAACGAATCGCGGCCATCAGGGACTTCAGCGGATGCTCGCGCGGCTGCGGCGGCGGTGGCAGCAGTGGCAGACACAGTAACGTCAGGGTGGTGATAAAGGTGCCCGCCGCGGCAAGGCCGTAGTTCCACGCCACGTTGCCGGTGGCCAGCAGCAGGCCGCCGACCATCGGCGAAATCACCGAGCCGAGGCGCACGGTGAGCATGGTGATCGCCCCCGCCTGCATCAGGTTCTCGCGGCCCACCAGCGCGGGCGTTGCCGCCAGCAGCGCCGTCACGCCGAGCGAGGCGAAAAAACCGTCCCACAGGCCAAGGGCATAAATCGCCATCAGCGACGGCTCCGGCAGCATGGCGTTCAGACACAGCCCGATAAAGCCCACCCCGCAGGTGCCGCGCGCCAGCAGGATCAGCTTCTTACGCTCGTAGCGGTCCGCCAGCACGCCGCCGACCATCAGGCCGATAAACATCGCCCCGCCGGTTAAGGTGACGGATAACCCCACCAGCCAGCTGGAGTGCGTCATGCTCTGGATTTGTACCGGCACGGCCACGCCGAGCAGGCCGAGGGACAAAATGGAGATAAAGCGAGCGATAAAAACGGCGCGATACGCCGGGTGCGTTTTGAGCAGGCTGAGGTTGAGCAGCCAGGATTTTTGATTCATGACAAAGCCTTGAGTGTAATTCTACCCATTCCATGGGCGCACATGCTAACATAGCCAAATAAGATAGATAACGATAATCACTATCATTATCAAATCATGGATGTTGCTATGTCGTTTTCCTCTTCTGCGGTGCGCGCCATTGCCGTGCCCGTATTATTGCTACTGCTAATCCTTGCGATTGCACTCAGCCTGCTGGTCGGCGCGAAGCCGCTACCCGCCTATGTTATCGTTGATGCGCTCTCCGGCACCTGTCAGAGCGCCGACTGCACCATCGTGCTCGACGCCCGCCTGCCCCGCACTCTTGCCGGACTGCTGGCCGGTGGCGCGCTTGGCCTTGCGGGTGCCCTGATGCAAACCCTTACCCGTAACCCGCTGGCGGACCCCGGCATTCTCGGCGTCAACTCCGGTGCGAGTTTTGCCATTGTGCTCGGCGCGGCGCTGTTCGGGTTGACCTCTCCGTCCGAGCAGCTGGTGATGGCCTTCTGCGGCGCGCTGGCCGCCTCGCTGGTGGTCGCGTTTACCGGCAGCCAGGGCGGCGGCCAGCTGAGCCCGATACGCTTAACCCTGGCAGGCGTGGCGCTGGCGGCGGTGCTGGAAGGCTTGTCCAACGGCATCGCCCTGCTTAACCCGGACGTTTACGACCAGCTACGCTTCTGGCAGGCAGGCTCGCTGGATATCCGTACCCTTGAAACCCTAAAAGTGGTGACGATCCCGGTCATTATCGCTGCTGCCGTGGCGCTGTTTTTAAGCCGGGCGCTGAACAGCCTGAGCCTCGGCAGCGACACCGCGACCGCGCTCGGCAATCGCGTGGCGCGCACCCAGCTGACGGGTCTGCTTGCCATCACTGTGCTGTGCGGCAGCGCGACGGCGGTGGTCGGTCCGATTGCTTTTATCGGCCTGATGATGCCGCACATGGCGCGCTGGCTGGTGGGGTCGGACCACCGCTGGTCGCTGCCGGTCACGCTGCTGGCGACGCCTGCCCTGCTGCTGTTTGCCGATGTTCTCGGTCGTCTTCTGGTACCGGGTGAACTGCGCGTCTCGGTGGTCAGCGCCTTTATCGGCGCGCCGGTGCTGATCTTCCTGGTACGCCGTAAACGCGGAGGTGGCGCATGATGGCCCCGTCCCGTCGTTTACTCACCAGCGTCTTCCTGCTGGCTATCGCCATTACTCTGCTGGCGGTCTGGAGCCTGCAAAGCGGTGCCGTAACGCTTGATTTCGCGCAGGTCTTTCACGCCCTCACCGGCAGCGCGCCGCGTAACATCACCATGGTGGTCACCGAATGGCGACTGCCGCGCGTGGCGATGGCGATCCTGGTGGGCGCGGCGCTCGGCGTAAGCGGCGCAATTTTCCAGTCGCTGATGCGCAACCCGCTCGGCAGTCCGGACGTGATGGGCCTCAATACCGGGGCCTGGAGCGGCGTACTGGTGGCGATGGTGCTGTTCGGGCAACATCTGACGGCCATTACCTTTACGGCGATGGCGGGCGGCATTCTGACCTCGCTGCTTATCTGGGCCCTGGCCTGGCGCAATGGCATTGACACCTTCCGGCTGATCATTATCGGGATCGGCATCCGCGCGATGCTGATGGCCTTTAACACCTGGCTTTTGTTGCAGGCGTCACTGGAAACCGCGCTCTCCGCCGGGCTGTGGTACGCCGGCTCACTTAACGGCCTGACGTGGGGCAAAACCTGGCCCGCCGCGCCGCTGATTTTGCTGATGTTTATCGGCGCCCTGCTGCTGGTGCGGCGTATGCGGCTGCTGGAGATGGGCGACGACAGCGCCTGCGCGCTGGGCGTGAGCGTTGAGCGCTCGCGCCTGATGCTGATGCTGGTGGCGGTATTGCTGACCGCTGCGTCCACCGCGATTGCCGGGCCGATCTCGTTTATTGCCCTTGTCGCGCCGCACATCGCGCGGCGTCTTAGCGGCACCGCGCGCTGGGGCTTGACCCAGGCTGCCCTGTGCGGTGCGATGCTGCTGCTGGCCGCCGATCTCTGCGCCCAGCGGCTGTTTATGCCTTATCAACTTCCGGTGGGCGTGGTGACCGTCAGCCTCGGCGGGATTTACCTCATCGTCTTGCTCGTTCAGGAGTCACGCAAGAAATGACAGATTCAACAACCCGCTTGCGCGGCGAAAACTTGACCCTCGGCTATGGCAAAAAAATCATTGCCCGTGATTTAACCGTCGCCATTCCGGACGGCCACTTCACCGCGATTATCGGTCCGAACGGCTGCGGCAAATCAACCCTGCTGCGCACCCTGAGCCGCCTGATGTCGCCGTCAGAGGGCAGCGTATTCCTCGACGGCGAGCAGATCCAGCGCTTCGCCAGCAAAGAGGTGGCCAGGCGCATCGGGCTGCTGGCGCAAAACGCCACCACGCCGGGAGATATCACGGTGCAGGAGCTGGTCTCGCGCGGACGCTACCCACACCAGCCGCTGTTTACCCGCTGGCGCAAAGAGGACGACGAGGCAGTGAAGCGCGCGATGCAGGCAACGGGCATCACCGATCTGGCTCAGCAAAGCGTGGATACCCTCTCTGGCGGACAGCGACAGCGGGCGTGGATCGCGATGGTGCTGGCGCAGGAAACCGCCATTATGCTGCTGGACGAGCCGACGACCTGGCTGGACATCAGCCATCAGATTGACCTGCTGGAGCTGCTGAGCGAGCTGAACCGCACGCAGGGATATACCCTGGCGGCGGTGCTGCATGATTTAAATCAGGCGTGCCGCTACGCCACGCATCTGATTGCCTTGCGCGACGGCGAGATTGTGGCGCAGGGCGCGCCGAAGGAGATTGTGACGCCAGAGCTGATCGCGCGGATCTACAGCATGCGCTGCATGATTATTGACGATCCGGTGGCGGGTACGCCGCTGGTTGTGCCGTTAGGTCGGCGGTAATTGCCGGGTGGCGGCTACGCCTTACCCGGCCTACATTCAGCTCCCGTAGGCCCGGTAAGCACAGCGCCACCGGGCATTTGCACTATCCTAAAATTTCCTTCAGTACCGGCCCAATCTTTTCAAACGCCTGCGGTGAAATGATATCCACGTGGGCGCAGTCCTGGCTGTAGACCTCCAGCTCGCCCACCCACGGCGCCCAGGCCGTATGCGGATCCATCGTTCGCGTGCGCTCGGCGACAAACAGCGTCGCTTTACCGTCAAACCGCGCGCTATGTGCCGTGGTGAGCAGCCGCACCGCGTCCGCATAGTTGCCTTCAATGGCGTTAAATAACTCGCTGGAGCCCTGCCCCTGCTGGGCGGCGATAAACGCCTGACGCTCGCGCTCGATCTCCGCCAGCACTTCCGGGTCAAGGCCGTTTGCCTCTTTCTCCGCCCAGTTTTGCGTTTCCGGCGGCCAGGTATCCAGCAGGCCGAGGAAGGCCACCTCTTCACCCTGCTCGCGCAGGCGGGCCGCAATACCCTGCGCCAGCGTGCCGCCGAGCGAATAGCCGAACAGGTAATACGGCCCGTGCGGCTGCTGCTTACGCAGCGTTTTAAGGTGATGTTCGATCACCCCATCGAGATCCGCGCACTGCTGCATCGGGCCGTTTGGCCGCGGCGACTGAATGCCGATGATGGACCAGCGCGGGCTGAGGTAGCGCGCCAGGACGCTGAACTGCCAGGCAAAGCCGGACGCCGGATGGAAGCAGAACAGCGTCGGGCCGTTGCTTTCACGCAGCGGCAAAAGGGTTTCATACCCCAGACGCTGCGCCTGTTCGTCGCTCATCTGCGAGTCCAGCAGCGCGCTGAGCTTGCCGACCGTCGAGGCGACCATAATCTGCCCCGGCGTGACCTTGCGGCTGAACGCACGGCCGAGCTGAGCCGCGAGGCGCATCGCCAGCAGTGAATGGCCGCCGAGGGCAAAGAAGTCGGCGTCGATATCGTTCACTTCGCAGCCCAGCAGCGCAGAAAACGCCTGCGCCACGCCGATTTCGGTGTCCGTTTCCGGCGCGCGCCCGGAGGTTTTGCGGGTCAGCTCCGGCAGCGGCAGCGCCTTGCGATCCAGCTTGCCGTTCGCGCTTAACGGCAGCGCGCTGATTTGCAGCAGCACTACCGGCACCATATGCGGCGGCAGCTGGGCCTTGAGTGATGCAAGCAGCGCGTCGCGATCCAGCGGTAAGCCGGATTCGGAAACCACGTACCCCACCAGCTGGCGGGCATCGCCGCCCGTTGCCGCAGCCTGATTAAACACGCACGCATGCGCCACGGCCTGAGCCACGTCCGGCAGCGCGAGCATCGCCCGGTCGATTTCGCCCAGCTCGATGCGCTGGCCACGAATTTTCAGCTGATCGTCGCTGCGGCCCAGATATTCCACCGCCCCGTTGTCCAGCCAGCGGGCGACGTCTCCGGTGCGATACATCCGCTCGCCTGGGGCAAACGGATCGGCAATAAAGCGGCTGGCGGTGAGGTCGGGACGTCCCAGATACCCCTGTGCCAGCTGAATGCCGGTGAGATACAGATCGCCCGCCACGCCGAACGGCACCGGGCGCATCATCGCGTCCAGAATGCGCAGCCCCGTATTCCACACCGGGAAGCCGATCGGCACGCTGTTGCCCTCCACCGCCGCCAGCTCCGGGCCGTACGCCGGATACCAGCTCACGTCCACCGCCGCTTCGGTTGGGCCGTAGAGGTTGTGCAGCGGTACATGAGTGAGCTGCTCCCACTCGCGGCACAGCGCCGTTGGCAGCGCCTCGCCGCTACAGAACACCTGCTTCAGCGTCCTGCAACAGTCGACGTTTCCCGGCGTCAGCGAGGCAACAAATGCCGCCAGCATCGAGGGCACGAAGTGGGTGGTGGTTACGCCATATTCTGCGAAGAAGCTCTGCATCGCCTGCGGATCGCGGTGCGCGTCCGGCTCGGCCATCACCAGCTTTGCCCCGGCGATAAACGGCCACCAGAACTCCCATACCGACACGTCAAAGCTGCACGGCGTTTTCTGCGCCACGACGTCATGCGCCGCCAGTGGATAATGATCCTGCATCCACTTCAGGCGGTTAACGATGGCGGTATGCCCCACCATCACCCCTTTCGGGCGTCCCGTTGAACCTGAGGTAAAGATGATGTACGCGGTCTGCTCCGGCTTCGCCAGACGCAGAGGTTCAGCGCCTGTGGCTGGCAATAGCATGTTGTAACTAAGCGAAGGTATCGGCAGATCGTTAAAGCGCGGAAGCTGCGCGTCGGTGGTAATGAGAAGCGACGGTTTCGCGTCCTCCAGCATCATCCGCAGACGATCGTCCGGGTAGCCGGTATCCAGCGGCAGCCAGGCGGCGCCGGCTTCAACAATCCCGTGCAGCGCCAGGGTCAGGAACACCGAACGCGGAAGCGCCACCGCTACGCTGTCGCCCGGCTTCACGCCGCGCGCGCGCAGCAGGGTTGCCAGCGCGACCACCTGCTCGCGCATCTGGCGGTAGTTCAGCTCAATATGGGCATCCGCCAGCGCGGGGGCGTCCGGCGTTTTGCTCGCCTGCTCCGCCACCAGATCCGCCAGCGTGGTGGAGGGCAGCGCCAGGCCGGTATCGTTGATGCGCGCCAGCCGGGCGTATTCCTGCTCTGATACGGTTTCCACGTCGCCACAGCGCAGGTCCGGGTTCGCGGCAAACTGCGCCAGCATCGCGTTCAGGCGCGAAACGTGGCGCTTCAGCGTCGCGTCGTCGTAACGCTGCCTGTTGGCGAGGATCTCAATGCTTAATCCGCCCTGCTCGTCCGGGAACAGCGCCAGCTCCAGATCGTTCACCGGGCCGGTCGCCAGCGTGTGGGTGATGGCCTCCACGCCGTCAATATCCAGCTGATAATCAAATACCTTCACGTTCAGCACCGGCCCAAACAAAGGTTCGTCCCCTGCGGCCCGCCCGCTGTCGCGCACGATCTGCTCGGCGTCGTAGCGCTGATGTCGGCGCATCTTTTTCAGCTGGTTCGCCAGGCGCAGCGCCAGCTCCGGCAGGCTCTCAAGCGGATTAATATTCACCGCCAGCGGCAGGACGTTAAGCACCGGGCCGGTTGCGGTCAGCGCGGCGGATCCCATGCGGCGCATAAAGATAAACCCGGCGGCGTAGTCCAGCCGTCCGGTCAGGCGGCCCAGCCACAGCGCCACCAGCGCAAGGGCCAGATCGGTACGCTGCGCCTGCCCAGCCGCCTGTGCAAGCCGGCTAAAGGCGCGACCGTCCATTGCAATTTTCAGGCGCAGGATGTCGGTGGTGGCGGCGCGTCCCGGCAGCGGCGCGGAAGAGAGCGAGACCGGAGAAGGAAGCTGTTTGCGCTGCTCGGCCCAGAAAGCACCGTCGCGCTGATACGCCTCGCTGTCGCGATAGCGCTGATACTCCTCCACCACCTCGGCGAACGGGGTAAATGGAGAGGCGGGCGCGGATTCACCTTTCTGCCACGCGGCATAAATAGCGGCGATCTGACGGGTAATAGCCGGGAAGCTGAAGCCATCCACCACCAGATGATGATATCGCTGATACCAGTACCAGTGACTTTCGCCCACCTGAATCAGCTGGTGAAACGCCAGAGGCTGACCGCTGTCGATGCGCAGGTTTTGGTTGAGATCGGCCTCCATCAGCGCCACGGCGTCATCGTGGGAGTTAACGCGCACGATGGACGGCTCCGGCAGGAGCATGGCCTCATCGACCCACTGCCACACCTCACCGTTATCTTCGGCAAAACGCATCCGCAGCGTGTCGGCCTGCATCATGCCTTCAGCGGTGGCTTTTGCCAGCAATGGCGCATCGATAGCGCCTTTCAGTTCGGTGTAGTGCGCGACGCTCCAGGCGTTTGGCAGGGAGGAAAGCTGCTCCGCCATCCAGATCCCCGGCTGGGCGGCGACTAGAGGAAGACGGTTCATGCGCGCTCCCCCGCAAAATATGACGGCTCAAGCGTCTGCCAATGCCCGGCAAGCCACTGCTGGCACGCCTCCTGGGACTGCGGCTCGCAGACCACGCGCCAGCCCGCGGGCAACTCGCACTGCTGCGGCCACAGGCTGTACTGCCCCTGGTCGTTTTGCAAAATGGCGAACTGTCCCTGCGGATTATCGAAAGGATTGCTGAATTCCATACAGACTCCGTTATTGAATGAGCGGCTGCCAGAGGGTCATCAGCCCCTGCGTCAGCCCACCGCGCCAGCAAAGCGCATCGTGTCCGCCGTCAACCTGACGCCAGATAACCGGTTGCTGAGTGTGTAGTTCGGCGAGGATCGCCTGGTTTGCGCGCAAGATAAGCGGCTCGTTGCGCCCGGCTTCAAGAAGGATGCGTAGCCCGCGAGGGGATATTTCGCCGGTTTTAAGTTGTTCGATTAACAGCCCGTCCTGCTGCCCGCCGCGGTGCGGCCACCAGTAGGAGCCGGACTGGCTGAGCACGCAGCCAAAACGCTGCGGCCAGTGCAGTGCGGCATAAAGGGAGGAGAGACCGCCAAAGCTTTGCCCTGCGACCACCGTACGGTCGGCGCGGTCGCTAAACGGCGCGCGTTGTTGGACAAGGGGGAGAAGTTCTTCCTGCACCGCCAGCCAGAAGTCGGGATTGCACGGTAGCTCGCGGTTACGGTGCTCCATATTAATAACATCGATTAAGACGTAGACCGCAGGTGGCAGGTTGCGCTCGGCGGTGAGCGACGCCAGCGCAGGCCAGACGGGCATGCTTTCGGCCCAGAACTGTCCGTCAAGCAGCACCGCCAGCGGGCGCTCGGGGCTTTCATCCCCGGTGGTAAAAATCCACACGCGGCGACGGTTCTTCAGGCGCGCGCTGTCCCACGTAATGCAGACGGGCTTTTTGTAAGGCGTATCAGGATGGTTCCAGCCGGGCTGTACGGGCGCCTCCGGCATCTCCAGCGCCGAGACAGCGTGCCCGCGCCCGCCGCGCCAGCTCTGCGCATTCAGCGGGTCTGAAACCGCGTGCGGCAGCAGTTTTCGCCAGCCTTCGCGCAGCGCCATGCGGTCCGGCTGCTCGCCTTCAAATACTGCATCGGCAAAATCGTTTTCGTTATCGGAGGGGATAAAACAGTAGCTGCCGCGCCATTCGGGGGTGAACTCCCCCTGCCACTGCCAGACGTCGGTATCGGGGATACGTTCAAGCGATTGCGGGCGGGCATTCTGATGGTGGTCGGTCACGCCGGTAACGTAGAGCCAGACGCGTTTAACCGTCGAGGTCTGCTGGGTTCCTGCCGGGTCCCGCCACCAGAATGTGACGCGATAGTTTTCCTCATGACGTTGCCATTCCGGCCCGTTTTTCGACTGCCACCACGCTTCACTTCCGGTTGTTAACGCCGTCACCCTTATAACCCCATGTTTAACAATATTTTTTGTTTCAGAGCAAATTTTATTGATAATATTATTGATAACTATTTGCATTTGCAATAGCGTATTGCCCGCGCTGTGGGAAGCGCGTTCATAAATAACCATAAAAGCGGGACGTACAATGAATAAGAAGATTCACTCTCTGGCCTTGCTGGTCAATTTAGGGATTTATGGCGTCGCGCTGCCCGCCATGGCAGACGACAACGCCGCCTCTGCGCAGCACGAAGACACGATGGTGATCACCGCCGCCGAGCAGAATTTGCAGGCGCCTGGCGTGTCGACCATCACCGCCGATGAGATCCGCAAAAACCCGCCCGCGCGAGACGTGGCGGAAATCATCCGCACCATGCCGGGCGTTAACCTGACCGGCAACTCCACCAGCGGCCAGCGCGGGAATAACCGTCAGATTGACATTCGCGGCATGGGCCCGGAAAACACCCTGATCCTGATCGACGGCAAGCCCGTCACCAGCCGCAACTCCATCCGCCTGGGCTGGCGCGGCGAGCGTGATACCCGCGGCGATACCGGCTGGGTACCGCCGGAGATGATCGAGCGCATCGAAGTGATCCGCGGCCCGGCCGCCGCACGCTACGGTAACGGCGCGGCGGGCGGCGTGGTGAATATCATCACCAAAAAGTTCGACGACCAGTGGCACGGCTCCTGGAACACCTACCTGAACGCGCCAGAGCATAAAGACGAAGGTTCTACCAAGCGCACCAACTTCAGCCTGAGCGGCCCGCTGGGCGGCGACTTCAGCTTCCGCATGTTCGGTAACCTGGATAAGACTCAGGCCGACGCATGGGACATCAACCAGGGCCATCAGTCTGAGCGTACCGGAGCCTACGCCAACACCCTGCCCGCGGGCCGCGAGGGTGTAGAGAACAAAGACATCAACGGCGTGGTGCGCTGGGACTTCGCGCCGATGCAGTCGCTGGAGTTTGAAGCGGGCTACAGCCGCCAGAACAACCTCTATGCGGGTGACACGCAAAACACCAACAACGACAACGCGCTGGTGAAGAAGAACTACGGCAAAGAGACGAACCGTATTTATCGCCAGAACTTCGCCGTGACCTGGAACGGCGGCTGGGACAACGGCATTACCACCAGCAACTGGGCGCAGTACGAACACACCCGCAACTCCCGCCTGGGCGAAGGGCTGGCGGGCGGTACGGAAGGCCTGTTCAACAGCAATAAATTCACCGACACCGATCTGGCCGACGTGATGCTGCACAGCGAAATCAACCTGCCGATTGATTTCATTGTGAACCAGAACCTGACGCTCGGCACCGAGTGGAACCAGCAGCGGATGAAGGATTCGACCTCCTTCTCGCAAACCCAACAGGGTGGCACCATCCCGGGCATGAGCGAAGACCGTAGCCCGTACACGTCAGCGGAGATCTTCTCCCTGTTCGCTGAGAACAACATGGAGCTGACCGACAGCACCATGCTGACCCCTGCCCTGCGCTTCGATCACCACACCATCGTGGGCAATAACTGGAGCCCGTCCCTGAACCTGTCGCAGGGTCTGGGGGATGACTTCACCCTGAAGATGGGCATCGCGCGTGCCTACAAAGCGCCAAGCCTGTACCAGACTAACCCGAACTACCTGTTGTACAGTAAAGGCCAGGGCTGCTACGCCAGTTCCGACGGCGTGGGCTGCTACATGATGGGTAACGACGATCTGAAAGCGGAAACCAGCATCAACAAAGAGATTGGCCTCGAGTGGAAACGCGACGGCTGGCTGGCGGGCGTGACCTGGTTCCGCAACGACTACCGCAACAAGATTGAGGCGGGCTACGCGCCGATTGGCCAGACCTCCACCGGTAAAGTCACCACCGATATCTACCAGTGGGAAAACGTGCCGAAGGCGGTGGTGGAAGGTCTGGAAGGCTCCCTGAACGTGCCGGTCAGCGACACGATCAACTGGACCAACAACATCACCTATATGCTGCAGAGCAAGAACAAGGAGACCGGCGACCGTCTGTCGATCATCCCGGAGTACACGCTGAACTCAACCCTGAGCTGGCAGGTGCACCAGGATGTGTCATTGCAGTCGACCTTCACCTGGTACGGCAAGCAGCAGCCGAAGAAGTACAACTACAAAGGCCAGCCGGTGACCGGGTCTGAAAAAGACGAGGTCAGCCCGTACAGCATCGTTGGCCTGAGCGCCACCTGGGACGTGACGAAAAACGTCAGCCTGACCGGCGGTGTGGACAACGTCTTCGACAAGCGCCAGTGGCGCGCGGGTAATGCCCAGACCACGGGAAACGCGACAACCGGCGCGTATATGTACGGTGCGGGTGCCTACACGTATAATGAACCGGGTCGTACCTGGTACATGAGCGTAAACACAAGATTCTGATACAGGCAATGACTTCCCCCTCTCCCTGTGGGAGAGGGTTGGGGTGAGGGCATCAGTCCGCACAATTCAGAGGGAAAAACCATGCACACCACCCACAGCACATTTTCTCTCGCCGGCCTCACCCTCCACCGCATCACCTTCGACCCCGCCACCTTCACCGACGCCGATCTCCTCTGGCTCCCGCATCACGCCCAGCTCGCTGACGCCGGACGTAAACGCAAGGCTGACCATCTGGCAGGACGCATCGCCGCCGCGCACGCCTTGCCTGACCACACCGTTCCCGCCATCGGCCCCAGCGGGGAACCGCTCTGGCCGGACGGAATTTCCGGCAGCATCACCCACAGCGGTACCCATGCCATGGCGGTAGTGGTTCGCGATCGACACGCGCTTATCGGCATCGACTGCGAAACTATCCTGCCCGAAAATGAAGCCAGAGAAATTAAGGACGGCATTATTGATGCCCAGGAAGAGCGCGTGCTTTCCCACTCGGGTTACCCGTTCGCCCTCGCCCTGACGCTGGTTTTCAGCGCCAAAGAGAGCCTGTTTAAGGCCCTCTTTCCGAAGGTGCAGGCTTACATGGGGTTTGACAGCGCGCGCGTCACCCTGCTCGACGATAACACGCTTACGCTGGCGTTGACCCGTCAACTGTCAGGCTTTAACGAAGGCACCGCCTTCGCCCTGCACTGGCAGCAGCACGGCGAGCAGGCGATCACCCTGCTGTCACACGTTCCTGCCGACGCGCCTTTACGCTGGTCACCACAAACGTCAAGATAAACACCACCGCGAACAGGACCACTATGGTCGGCGCGGGCGCACTGTCGAGATAAAACGAGGCATACACGCCGCTGACCGACACCAGCACTGATACCGCCACTGCCACGAGCAGCGCCATGTGAAAGCGTCGGGCGATCAGCACCGCCACCGCGCCGGGGGCAATCAGCAGCGAAATCGACAGAATAATCCCCACCGCCTTCAGCGTCGCCACGATGGTCAGCGACACCATGCACAGTAAGCCATAGTGCAGCCAGCGGGCGCGCAGGCCGCTCGCCTGCGCCTGCTGATAGTCAAAGCAGAACAGCAGGAAATCGCGCCATTTCAGGCCAATCACCAGCGCAATCAGCCCCGCGACGAGACCGCTTTGCAGAATGTCCATCCCGTTAATGCCCAGCATATCGCCGAACAGAATGTGGTCGAGATGCACCTCAGGTTTGACGGCGATATAGAGGATCAGCCCCGCGCCGAACATCCCGGAAAAGACGATCCCCATCACCGTATCCTGCTTGATCCGGCTGTTGTCCTTGAGGTAGCCGGTGGCGACCGCGCAAAACAGACCGGCAACGAATGCGCCCACCGCCAGCGGCAGGCCCATCACCCACGCCAGCACCACGCCGGGAAACACCGCGTGGCTCATGGCGTCGCCCATCAGCGCCCAGCCTTTGAGCACCAGAAAAACCGACAGCAGCGCGCAGGGCACGGCTACCAGAAGTGAAATCAGCAGCGCGTTGTTCATGAACGCAAACTGAAAGGGTTCAAGGAGCAGCGCCATCATGGGTGTGCCTCCTTCGCGCGACGACGGCTGGCGAGCAGCCCGTACTTCGGCGCAAAGACGAACGCCAGCAGGAACAGCAGCGTCTGGGCGACAACAATAATGCCGCCGGTGGCGCCGTCCAGATAATAGCTGGCCCACGCGCCGAGGAAGCTGGTGAGGCTGCCAATGGCGACGGCAATCATCAGCAGACGCGGGAAGCGGTCGGTGAGTAGCCACGCGGTTGCGCCGGGCGTAACCACCAGGCAAATCACCAGAAACGCGCCGACGGTTTGCAGCGCCGCCACGGTGGAGACCGCCAGCAGCGTGAAGAACAGTACCTTCAGGCGCTCCGGGCGCAGGCCGATGGCGCGGGCGTGGTTCTCATCAAAAAAGGTCACCATCAGATCTTTCCATTTGAACAGCAGGATAACCATCGACACCACGCCGATAATCGCCAGCTGGACGATATCCTCCGGGGCGATAGCCAGAATATTGCCGAGCACGATGGTCTGAATATTCACCGAGGTCGGGTTAAGCGAGACCATAAACAGCCCCAGCCCGAAAAAGGAGGAGAAGATCAGCCCGATAATGGCATCCTCCTTCAGGCGGCTGCGCTGGTTGAGAAACAGCATGCTGCCCGCCGCCAGCCCGCCCGATAAAAACGCCCCCAGCGAGAACGGCAGCCCGAGCATGTAAGCCCCCGCCACGCCCGGCACGATGGAGTGCGAGAGCGCATCGCCGATCAGCGACCAGCCTTTGAGCATCAGGTAGCAGGAGAGAAACGCGCAGAGCCCACCCACCATCGCCGAGACCCACATCGCGTTAAGCATGTACTCATAGCTGAAGGGTTCGAGAAGCGCGTTCATTTTGCCTCCTGCCGGTGCGTCACGAAGGGTCGCTCATCGTCGGTAATGATGCGATCTTCCGAGCCGCTGAGTACCACGTGGCGCAGCACGCCGCTGAAGGCGCGCTCAAGGTTTTCGGCGGTGAAGGTGGTTTCCGTCGGACCGCTCGCCAGCACGGTGCCTTTGACCATCACCGTGTAATCGCAAAACTCCGTGACCGAGCCCAAATTGTGGGTCGAGACCAGCATGGTTTTGCCCTCGTCGCGCAACTCGCGCAGCAGGCTGATGATTCTGGCTTCGGTTTTAACGTCCACGCCGGTAAACGGCTCGTCGAGCAGGATCACCTCGCCCTGCTGGGCAATCGCCCGCGCCAGGAAGACGCGCTTCTTTTGCCCGCCGGACAGCTCGCCAATCTGCCGGTGGCGCAGCTCGAGCATATCCACGCGCTTCAGGGCGTCGGTCACGATCTGCCGATCCTGCGCTTTAGGCCGCCGCAGAAATCCCATATGCCCGTAGCGCCCCATCATCACCACGTCCTCAACCAGCACCGGAAACGACCAGTCGACCTCTTCCGACTGCGGCACGTAGGCGACCAGGTTCTGGCGCAGCGCCCGGTGAGGCGGCAGCCCATGGAGGGTGATAGTGCCGCTCGCCGCCCGCACAAAGCCCATCACCGCCTTAAACAGCGTGGACTTGCCGGAGCCGTTCACCCCCACCAGCGCGGCAATCGATCCGCCGGGCACGCTGAACGACGCATTGCGCAGCGCCGTGTGGCCGTTGCGGTAGGTCACGGTCACGTCCGTGACGACAATCCCCTTCTGCATGGTCACTCCTTCATGCCGTCGCGAATGCCCTGCACCAGCGTGCGGGTGGTCACGTTCAGCAGATCGATATAGGTCGGCACCGGGCCGTTTTCCGCGCTCAGGGAGTCGACGTACAGCACGCCGCCGTAGTGGGCGCCGGTTTCCCGCGCCACCTGACGCGCCGGCTTATCGGAAACCGTACTTTCGCTGAATACCGCCGGGATGCGATGTTTTTTCACCAGATCGATCACCTTGCGCACCTGCTGCGGCGTCCCCTGCCGATCGGCGTTGATCGGCCACAGGTAAAGTTCCTTCATGCCCAGATCCCGCGCAAGATAGGAGAAGGCGCCCTCGCTGGTCACCATCCAGCGTTTGTCTTCCGGGATCTCCGCCACCTGCTTGCGCAGCGGTTCGAGGGTCGCGACGATCTTCTGCTTGTAGGCTTCAGCGTTACGTTGGTAGACCTGCGCGTTGGCCGGGTCGTACTTCACCAGCGCGTCGCGGATGTTATCAACGTAAATCAGCGCGTTGTCCGGCGACATCCACGCGTGCGGGTTAGGCTTGCCGTCGTACGGCCCCTCGCTGATGCCCATCGGGGTGATGCCCTGGGTGACAATCACCTCCGGCACGCCGTTCAGGTGCTGATAAAAACGCAGGAACCACAGCTCCAGGTTCATGCCGTTCGCAAGGATCAGCTGCGCCTTTTGCGCGCGCTTGATATCGCCCGGCGTTGGCTGGTACTCGTGGATTTCAGCGCCCGGTTTGGTGATGGAGGTGACTTCTGCGGCATCCCCCGCCACGTTTTTCGCCATATCCGCGATGACGGTAAAGGTGGTGATGACCTGGAACTTTTCAGCCGCCAGCGCGCCCGTGCTGGTCGTAGCCGTGAGCAGCGCGCCGAGCAACAGACGCTTTAATCCTTGCAGTGGGTGCATCGCAGAAGTCTCCTGAGGTGATTAAATTCAAAGCAAAATTAGCCTGTGCTATAAGGTATAGCACAGGCTATGTTTAAATGAAAATAGTTATCATTAAAGTTGTGTCAATGAAGGGCGTGCCTGATGGCGCTTCGCTTATCAGGCCTACGGTAAGGCAGTTTTGTAGGCCGGGTAAGCGCAGCGCCACCCGGCAAGAAAGATGGCTGGATTGTTAACGACAGGGGTTTGCCATCAATTAGACATCCGGGAACATCACGCTATTCCCCGGTGCTTCCCTGTGCAGATGGATAAAGTTCAGGTGCCGTTCATACTGGTCCAGAATGTCCGTGATCACCTGCTCCTTGCTATAGTCCATCAAATCATTTCCCTGGCTGCCTTCCAGCAGGAAGGTCTCCAGCCGGTAGTAGGTCGACTTCCCGCTGCGCGCCCGGTAGGTGAACCCGGGCACCGAATACTGCTGCGGCCAGATCTGATAGACAAAGTTCTGCTCGTCGCCCATGTGCACCAGCAGATCCAGATGTCCCAGATTTTCGCCCTCTTCCGGCGGCAGGTTTTTCAGCTCCACGTAGGCGCCGCGCAGCCTCAGCTCCTGCGCCACCTCTTCCATCGCCGGGTAGCAGATCGTCTCCATCATCTGTTTAGTGTAGCGCGTGCCCGGGTAGTTCATCAGGCGCGACAGGCGTTTCTTCCAGCTCAGCCTGTCCTGAGCGCCCATTGGCCGCGGCGCGGTGTCGCGGCTGGCGCTGACGCGGCGGTAGTCTTCCACTTTGAGCGATTTATACAGCCCGGCCATCACGAAGAAGATCACAAAGCTGAACGGCAGGCCCATGATCACCGTGGTGTTCTGCAGCGCCGAAATGCCGTTGGTCATCAGCATGCCGAGCGTCAGCAGGCCGATGGCGACGGACCAGAAGATGCGCAGCCAGTTCGGCGCGTCGCTGTTGATGTCTTTCAGCTTCGAGGTGAAGTTCCCCAGCACCAGCGCGCCGGAATCCGCCGAGGTGACGTAGAACAGCAGGCCGGTAATGGTCGCTACCGAGGCGCTAAAGGTAAACGCCGGGTACTGCGCCAGCAGGCTGTAGAAGCCGCGCTCCGGATGCGCCATCGCTTCCTGCGCGAAGGTCGCATTGCCGTGGATGATCTCATGCAGCGCGCTGTTGCCGAAAATCGACAGCCACAGCAGGGTAAAGGTGAACGGGATGATCAGGGTGCCCATCACAAACTGACGAATGGTGCGGCCACGTGAAATACGCGCCAGGAACAGGCCGACAAACGGCGACCACGCCACCCACCACGCCCAGAAGAACAGCGTCCAGTTGTTCATCCACTCTGTCGGACGGTCAAAGGCGAAGCTGTTCAGCGTCATGCCCATAAAGCGATTCACGTAATCACCCACGTTCAGCACTAAGGCATTGAGCAGGAACGAGGTGTCGCCCATAAACAGCACGAACAGGATCAGCCCCAGCGCCAGCGCGACGTTAAGCTCGGAGAGCACGCGGATGCCTTTATCGACGCCCGACGTCACCGAAATGGTGGCGATAATGACGGAGAGCGCAATCAGCGCCGCTTTCGCCGCCATTGAATCCGGAATATCAAACAGCACGCTCAGCCCGTAGTTGAGCTGCACCACGCCAATCCCGAGCGTTGTCGCGATACCAAAGATGGTGCCGATTACCGCCGCAATGTCGACGCTGTGGCCAATCGGTCCGTTAATTTTTTTACCGAAAATCGGATACAGCGCGGAGCGAATGGTGAGGGGCAAATTATAACGATAGCTAAAGTATCCGAGCGCCATGCCCATCAGGGCGTACATTGACCAGCCCGTCAGCCCGTAGTGGAACAGCGTCCAGACCATCGCCTGGCGCGCGGCCTCCATCGTCTGCCCTGTCCCTTCCGGCGGCTGCATATACTGCGTGACCGGTTCCGCCACGGAGAAGAACATCAGGTCGATGCCGATGCCCGCGGCAAACAACATCGCGGCCCAGCTCAGCAGGCTGAACTCGGGCTTCGACTGCTCGGGCCCGAGCTTCACGGAGCCGAAGCGCGAGCAGGCAATGCAGACGACGAAGACGATATAGAGCGTCGCCGCCAGCAGGTAGTACCAGCCGAAGGTCTTCGATACCCAGTTCAGGGTGCGGCCAATCCACTCGGCAGAAAAATCACGAAAGAAGATGGTCGTCAGGGAAAACAACAAAATCAGCCCGGCGGACGTATAAAAAACGACCGGGTTGATTTTGTCTTTTTCTCTGTCCTGTGAAAGGTCTGTCATCCAGTATCCCCACTGTTTTTGTAACTATTAAAATCCAAATCCGCAACAATTAAGACACATTTTATATTGAACGTCCAATCAAAAACCGCTTTAATGTATAACCAACGCTGATGAATGGAGTGGCAACAATGCCCAAAGTGGGGATGCAGCCGATCCGGCGCAGGCAGCTAATCGACGCCACGCTGGAAGCAATAAATGAAGTGGGAATGCATGACGCGACCATCGCGCAGATCGCCCGTCGGGCGGGTGTGTCCACGGGGATCATCAGCCACTATTTCAAAGACAAAAACGGTCTGCTGGAAGCGACCATGCGCGACATCACCGGCCAGCTGCGCGATGCGGTATTAAGCCGCCTGCACGCCCTGCCGGACGGCAGCGCAGAGCAGCGTTTGCAGGCGATTGTCGGCGGCAACTTTGATGAAACGCAAATCAGCAGCGCGGCGATGAAGGCCTGGCTGGCCTTCTGGGCGAGCAGTATGCACCAGCCGATGCTCTACCGTTTACAGCAGGTGAGCAGCCGCCGCCTGCTGTCGAACCTGGTGTACGAGTTCCGCCGTGTGTTGCCGCGCGAACAGGCGCAGGAGGCGGGCTACGGGCTCGCCGCGCTGATTGACGGGCTGTGGCTACGCGCTGCGCTGAGCGGCAAACCGCTGCATAAAACCCTGGCCCAGTCGCTCACCAGCCACTTTATCAGCCAGCATTTACCGACCGACTAACCGAGGAGAATTTATGTCCCGAATGGCAGAACAGCAGCTTTATATCAATGGTGGTTATACATCGGCCACCAGCGGTCGCACCTTCGAGACCATCAACCCGGCCAACGGTGAAGTCCTGGCGAGCGTGCAGGCCGCCGGGCGCGAAGACGTCAATCGCGCCGTGGAAAGCGCAACGCGCGGGCAAAAAATCTGGGCGGCGATGACCGCCATGGAGCGCTCGCGCATCCTGCGTCGTGCCGTCGACATCCTGCGCGAGCGCAACGACGAGCTCGCGAAGCTTGAAACCCTCGACACCGGTAAAGCGTATTCCGAAACCTCAACCGTCGACATCGTCACCGGCGCGGACGTGCTGGAGTACTACGCGGGGCTGATCCCGGCGCTGGAAGGCAGCCAGATCCCGCTGCGCGATACCTCGTTCGTCTACACCCGCCGCGAGCCGCTGGGGGTTGTGGCGGGTATCGGCGCGTGGAACTACCCGATCCAGATAGCCCTGTGGAAATCGGCCCCGGCGCTGGCGGCGGGCAACGCGATGATCTTCAAGCCGAGCGAAGTCACGCCGCTTACCGCCCTGAAGCTTGCGGAGATCTACACCGAAGCGGGCGTTCCGGACGGCGTGTTTAACGTCCTGCCGGGCGTAGGCGCGGAGACCGGCCAGTACCTGACCGAGCACCCGGGCATCGCGAAAGTCTCCTTTACCGGCGGCGTCGCCAGCGGCAAAAAAGTGATGGCCAACTCGGCGGCCTCGTCCCTGAAAGAGGTGACGATGGAGCTGGGCGGCAAATCTCCGCTAATTATTTTCGACGATGCGGATCTCGATCTCGCGGCGGACATCGCGATGATGGCGAACTTCTTCAGCTCCGGCCAGGTGTGCACCAACGGCACCCGCGTGTTCGTACCCGCGAAATTTAAAGCCGCATTTGAGCAGAAAATCGTTGAGCGCGTGGGCCGCATCCGCGCGGGCGATCTGTTCGATGAACGCACCAACTTTGGCCCGATGGTCAGCTTCCCGCACCGCGACAGCGTGGTGCGCTACATCGCCAAAGGCAAAGAGGAAGGCGCGCGCGTCCTGTGCGGCGGCGACGTGCTGAAGGGCGACGGGTTTGATAACGGCGCGTGGGTGGCTCCGACCGTGTTCACCGACTGCACCGACGAGATGACCATCGTGCGCGAGGAGATCTTCGGCCCGGTGATGTCCATTCTCACCTATAACACCGACGAGGAAGCTATTCGCCGCGCCAATGATACCGACTACGGCCTGGCGGCGGGCATCGTCACCGCCGATCTGAACCGCGCCCACGGCGCTATTCATCAGCTCGAAGCGGGCATCTGCTGGATCAACACCTGGGGTGAATCCGCTGCGGAGATGCCGGTTGGCGGCTACAAGCACTCAGGCATTGGCCGCGAGAACGGCGTGATGACGCTGCAGAGCTACACCCAGGTGAAGTCCATCCAGGTTGAGATGGGTAAATTCCAGTCCATATTTTAACCGGGAGGTTTATTTGCAATTTGACTACATCATTATCGGGGCCGGCTCTGCCGGCAACGTACTGGCTACACGACTGACTGAAGATCCGAACACCACCGTCCTGCTGCTTGAGGCGGGCGGGCCGGACTACCGTTTTGATTTCCGCACCCAGATGCCTGCCGCGCTGGCCTTCCCGCTGCAGGGCAAGCGCTACAACTGGGCGTACGAAACCGAGCCAGAACCCTTCATGAACAACCGCCGCATGGAGTGCGGACGCGGCAAAGGGCTGGGCGGCTCGTCATTGATCAACGGCATGTGCTACATCCGCGGTAACGCGATGGACCTCGACCACTGGGCGAAAGAGCCTGGCCTGGAGCACTGGAGCTACCTCAACTGCCTGCCCTACTACCGCAAGGCAGAGACCCGCGACGTGGGGCCGAACGACTACCACGGCGGCGACGGTCCGGTGAGCGTCACCACCTCTAAGCCGGGCGTAAACCCGCTGTTTGAAGCAATGGTGGAAGCAGGCGTGCAGGCGGGCTATCCGCGCACCGACGATCTCAACGGCTACCAGCAGGAAGGCTTCGGCCCGATGGACCGCACGGTTACGCCGCAGGGCCGACGCGCCAGCACCGCGCGCGGCTATCTGGACCAGGCAAAACCGCGTCCGAACCTGACCATCCGCACCCACGCCATGACCGATCGCATCCTCTTTGAGGGCAAGCGCGCGGTGGGCGTCGAGTGGCTGGAGGGCGAAAGCACTATTCCGTCAAAAGCGACGGCGAATAAAGAAGTCCTCCTGTGCGCAGGCGCCATTGCGTCACCGCAGATCCTCCAGCGTTCCGGCGTAGGCAACGCTGAGCTGCTGAAGCAGTTCGATATCCCGCTGGTGCATGATTTACCCGGCGTGGGGGAAAACTTGCAGGATCATCTGGAGATGTACCTCCAGTATGAATGTAAGGAGCCGGTTTCCCTCTACCCCGCCCTGCAGTGGTGGAACCAGCCGAAGATTGGCGCGGAGTGGCTGTTTGGCGGCACCGGCGTGGGTGCGAGCAACCACTTCGAAGCAGGCGGATTTATCCGCAGCCGCGAGGAGTTCGAATGGCCGAACATTCAGTACCACTTCCTGCCGGTAGCGATTAACTACAACGGCTCAAACGCGGTGAAGGAACACGGCTTCCAGTGCCACGTCGGCTCCATGCGCTCCCCGAGCCGTGGACACGTGCGCATTCAGTCGCGCGATCCGCACCAGCATCCGGCGATCCTGTTCAACTATATGTCCCACGAGCAGGACTGGCAGGAGTTTCGCGACGCGATCCGCATCACCCGCGAGATCATGCACCAGCCGGCGCTGGACAAATACCGCGGTCGTGAAATCAGCCCGGGCGTCGAATGCCAGACCGACGAACAGCTGGACGAGTTCGTGCGCAACCACGCGGAAACGGCGTTCCACCCGTGCGGCACCTGCAAGATGGGTTACGACGAGATGGCGGTGGTCGACGGCGAAGGCCGCGTTCACGGGCTGGAAGGGCTGCGCGTGGTGGATGCGTCGATTATGCCGCGGATCATCACCGGCAACCTGAACGCCACCACCATTATGATCGGCGAGAAGATTGCCGACGCCATTCGTGGACGCGAGCCGCTGGCGAAGAGCACGGCCGCGTATTATGTGGCGAACGGGGCACCGGTCAGGCGCTGAGTTGCCTGACTACGTTTCAACAATGGTTAGGAACTCAGTTTCATAGATTAAATTCCCCGGACGTCGCCACCGGGGATTTGTACCAGTCAGAACGCATTGTCCCTGAGACGAAAAGAACGGGTAATGCGATCCCAAATCGCCACAAGCTCAGCGTCGCTATAGGCTGATGGGGGAGCAGTGTCGCTGCCTTCGGGTGGGATTTCGTTGCTTAACGTCAGATCAAGACTGGGATGCATGAAGTCTGCATTTGTCTCATTCGCTACGGCGGTAAACATGAGCTGCGCTGAGGAATTATCGGATGAACTTTTTGGTGGGGCCTTAATCAGCCATTCACTGGCCGCGAAACCGGCAATCTGCGTTTCACCCTTACGTAATGTGCGTCCATTAATGCTGTTGATATAAGACTGAATTTCCCCGGTTCGCTCCAGCATGGTGGTGCTTTCTTTCAGAGCATTATTGCTCCAGACGATAAAAGAAAATGCCGAACTGTGCGGATAAATAAAAGTGATGTCTTCCTTTGGTTTTCCGTTCCCGTCACGGATAAACCCTTCTGAAATACAGGTGCCCGGGTGTGTCGGGATTTCATCATCTTTTCGCCCGCTCAGACGGGACATTAAGTCCTGTAGCTCTGCTAGTTTCTGAGGTTTGTTATTGGCCATCCACTCTGGTCTTCCCACCTCTTTCCGTAGCCAGAATGCACGCTCTTTGGCAAAGCGCGGATCAGAGTAATCGGTAATCTCCTGAGTGAGGACAAACGCCACCCCATCAACATACAGATGCCCTTCCAGAATGCGACTAGAACCCGCCACACTCTCATTTTGATTACGGTCAAATATCACCGCGTTGTCATTTATCCGGTGCACCTGCTTTAAAAAAGGCTGATCCACTTTCCTCACTGTATGCCCGTTCAGCAACTCCAGCTCTCGCAGCCGGATACGCTGTGCAAAAGCCGGAAGGTAAATCCGCTTGCTGCTGATGCTGATCTCATTGATTTTGGCATCTTCAGTCCGGGTGTTTTCAAAAGAGGCCGGAACCTCAAACACATAGCGTCCCACGCACTGAGTTTTGGTGGAGGCAAACAGGTTGTCAACCATACGGATTTCCTTATCGGTTAATGCTGGTGGTGTGTGCACAAACGTCACGTAGTTATGAATATAGAATCCTGCCGCTAACAGCAGAAGCGTTATCGTGACAATTACAGGAGACTTGTCTTCTTTCATGGAGCTGGCACCTGTTGCGTGATTTTTACCACCGAGCGGACCGTGAACATCAGGGCATCGGACAGGTCGCAGTAAACCGAACGGGAGCTGTCCACGGGATTTACGGCGTAGGCCCCTTCATGGGCAACATCAGTCGCCAGCACGGCATGGATATGGGGGGACGAAGTACGGACGGATTTGACCGGCACGGTGCCATCACCGGGACTGCCGGAAGAAATCAGTTCGTGGGTTCTCAATGGCGACAGCTCAAGAAAATCGCCAGCGTGACTTCGAACTCTTTGGGCCTCCCGCATGCTCAGGGGGGCACGCTCTTTCCACGTCAGGAACGCATCAGACTTATTGTCTGCACTCGCCCCATAAAACAGCCAAGTATGTGGGTGATATTTGCCATTTAACTCCTCAATAAAAATTTGGACTTGATCATTTATCCTCTTCTCATATTTGTCCCATTCAACCGCATTATCATCCAGCAGCAAATCCTTCTCACACAGCCGCCACCAGTCCTTTTTGTTCAGGTATATTTCCGTGTATGGATCGCTTTTTGGTAGAGACTGTTGCGTACCACCGCTCTCGATTTTCAGCCAGCCAGGACCGTAAGCCTTGCCCGGCAGCAACTGTAACGGACCGGGAGACTGGGCCAGAACAGGCATCAGCTTCTCGGCACTGTCCCCGATAATTATCCCGGTAATTCCCCGTTCGCCGGTTTTCATACGTCGATAAGCCGCTGGCGAGCCAAGGTCCGGCATCACCCCGTGGACAATCCCCAGAATATTGCCCTGACCGTTCATGTTTTCTGAATAATGCCGGGCAACCAGGCCTCCCATCGAATGGGTAACCAGAATGACTTTATCCACCGCGAGACGACCGCGATATAACCCCAGAATCTTGCTGATATATTGGCCAAGCAACGCCGCCGAATCAGCATTCGACTGTAGCCAGTTATAGCCAAAAACGTGAAGCGGGTATAAAAAGTGGTGGCCGTGCGCAGTTTCTTCTTCCGTCAGCACTTGCTCTGCAGGTTCGTCACCGATCCTTACACCGGTAAAACGCTGCCGCGCCGTTTGTAATTGCGCTTCACGGAAATAATTATCTAACAGGATATCGTCGTCACTGAGTAGGTACTGCAACCGGTCAAGCGCCTCGCCGTAGCTCATATAAAACGCACTTCCCCACCCCCGTGCACGGCGGGACGGGAATTTTTTGCCATCTGCCCCTTCATTGAAGATATTCCCGCTGTCATCAACGGATGTGGTTTTTGGGTCCAGAAGCTGTTTTCTTTTCTCCGGGCCTGCTAACGGCCATTTTTTAAGCGATTCGACGCTGAACTGCCAGACTTTGTTGTCTTTATTTTTTAAATTTGACCCCATGACTCCAGGAATAAAAATAACCGGAATGATTTTATGCGGCGGCATAAGGCAAACCGCCACGTAATTATTTTCTTTTGGCTGGGAGATCAATTCATAATGAAACCGTCCATTGTCGTCCCAGATGGGCCGATGATAAGCACGATTTTCAGAGTCATCCATGAGTTTAAGTTCCTGATATTGGAGATCCAGAAGGGCATTAGCGCATAAAACCCGCGAACAGAACTTAACCAAAATCAACTTTCAAATTCACTTCCCCCCCTTCCAAAAATATTTTCATCCTCCTGCATCCAGTTTCCACCCGCCCCTCGTATATCAGTCTGAGAGCAACCCCTTTGCTCCCCAATCCGAGGAAAGATGATGAAAAAGCTAACCCGTGTTGCATTCGTAACCAGCGCTTTACTCTTCTGTGCAGGCGCATCAGCCGCCATGACGTCAGGCTCCGTGATGGTGGGCGGAGCGGAAATGTTCCCGAGCAAAAATATTGTTGAAAACGCCATAAACTCGAAAGATCACACCACGCTGGTAGCCGCCGTCAAAGCGGCAGGACTGGTGGACACGCTTCAGAGCAAAGGGCCGTTCACCGTGTTTGCGCCGACCAATGCAGCGTTTGCGAAATTGCCTGCCGGCACGGTCGAGAACCTGGTCAAACCCGAAAACAAAGCCACGCTCACCAGCATCCTGACCTATCACGTGGTCGCCGGTAATTACGATATGAAAGCGCTGGAGCAGAAAATTAAACAGGGCGGCGGCCACGCGGAGCTGAAGACCGTTAACGGTCAGCCGCTGTGGATCATGAGCAACGGCCCGCACAATATTCAGCTTAAGGACGGTAAAGGCAATGTGGCGAACATTAGCACCTATGATGTTCATCAAAAAAACGGTGTGATCGATGTGATTGATACCGTCCTGATGCCTAAGTAGTTGTCTATACTTCGGAAGTGTGACGTTGCCTTCCGGGAAAAACATGGATAACGCGCTGGCTGAACAGCAAATGAAATTAATGCAGGCGGTCGCAAACGGCGATCGCCGTGCATTTGAACAACTTTATCGACTCACGTCGCCACACCTGTTTGCCGTCGCGCTGCGCATGCTGCGTGACCGCGCGTGGGCAGAAGAGATCCTTCACGACTGTTTTATCACCGTCTGGAGTAAAGCCGAAACCTACAACGCTACACTGAGCTCCCCGATGACCTGGCTTACGCACATTGTGCGCAACCGCTGTATTGACTGGCTGCGCAGCGGGCAAACCCGCGCTGCCGACCGCGAGACGGCGTATAACGACGCGATTCTGCCTTGCGAGAACGATGAGCAGAATAACTGGCACGACGATGTGCAGGCAGAACGGCTCAGGCAGTGTCTCGAACATTTGAGCAGCGAACAGCGCCAGAGCATTACGCTCGCCTACTATCAGGGAATGTCTCACAGCGACATTGCCGACTGGCTCCAGCAGCCTGTAGGCTCGGTGAAAAGCTGGATACGTCGGGCAATGGATCATCTTCGGGAGTGCGTGGGGCTATGAATGACGCAGAAAAACGCGACGACATGCTGGCAGCAGAGTATGCCCTCGGCACGCTGCGGGGAGGAGCACGGCTTCAGTTCCAGAAAAGGGTCCTCCGTGAACCGGCTCTGGCCGCCCGCGTGGCGTACTGGCAGGACATGTTCAGCACGCTGGATAGTCATCTTGTGCCCGTCCCTCCACCCGAGACGGTGTGGAAAAGAATCGCCCTCGACCTGCCGCCCAAAAAGCCTTTACGCAAAAGTCGGCCTTATGTCGGCTGGATGGTTGCGGCCTCCCTCGCCGCCCTGTCGGTCGTTGCCTGGTATGCCACCCGTACACCGGAACTCGTTCCGCTGATGGTCCTCAACGATGCCCAACAGCACGGGGAATGGGTCGTCAGCGCGGATGCCAGCCGCCAGCACCTGAGCATTGCCCCTCTTCGGCCGACGGCCGTCGCGGCGCAACACAGCCTCCAGCTTTGGCTGATCCCTGGCGGGCAGGCGCCAGTCTCCATGGGGCTGCTGCATAACGACATACCGACACGCGTCACCCTCAGGAACACAACGCTCCCTCCTGACGCCACGATAGCCATAAGCCTTGAACCAGAGGGCGGATCGCCCACTGGACTCCCCACAGGCCCGGTGCTTTACAGTGGCAAATTGTAATCCTCAGGCCCTGTTCGCAGGGCCGCTATCGTGACCCCATTTCATTTATATACTATTCTCGGTTACCTATAAGAATTAAATATTAGGTCTGCAATTAATTTTATTATTAAAAAACGACATTGACAGACTCTTCCGTACTCCATTAAGTTTTAAACGAACATCATTTTATTCCCGATACACAATATATCCAAAACCGCGTTAATGAATTTGTCATTATTCATTAACGCTTCTCTGCCTTTTATTTTTTGCATCACTCAATAGCGAGATAAGATCATGAATAATAGTGCAAACAAGGTTGTTGTCATTACCGGTGCCAGCAGCGGTATTGGTCAGGCCATAGCCCTTCATTTAGCGAATAACGCGTTTTCTCTTGTGCTGGTGGCGCGCCGTCTGGACAGAATTAATGCCCTGGTGGATCAGATTATTCAGCAAGGCGGCAAGGCGATTGCCGTGAAGGCCGATGTGACCCGTCAGGAGGAGGTCCAGCGTGCGATTGACGCTGCCGTTGCCGCATACCAGCGCGTGGATGTGCTGATCAATAACGCGGGCTTTATGGCTATCGCCCCTCTCAGCGAGCTAAAAACCGACGAATGGGACAAGATGATTGATACCAATCTGAAAGGGGTACTGTACGGCATCGCTGCCGCTTTCCCGGTGTTCCAGCGTCAGGGCAGCGGGCATTTTATTAACGTTGCCTCCGTCGCGGGAATCAAGGTGCTGGCGCCTGGCGGCGTGGTGTACAGCGCCACGAAATTCGCCGTCCGCGCGCTGAGTGAAGGCTTACGTCAGGAGGCGGGTAAAACCCTCCGCACGACGCTTATTTCGCCCGGCGCCGTCGAGAGCGAGCTGCAATTCGGTAGCTCTGACGAAGAGAGCAAAAAATTTCTCCATGAGTTTTATAAGCAGGCTATTCCGGCTGACGCAATTGCCCGCGCGGTTTTATTTGCTATTGAACAGCCTGGCGACGTTGATATTAATGAAATTGTTGTTCGTCCAACGCAGGAAGAATTTTAGCCTGGGTTAAATAATACTGAATGAGGTGTCAGTATGATTAAATCATTAACGTCCTTATCAGATCTCAATATGCGAACGGGTGCCGATATTCTCCTTGAAGTGCTGGAGAGTGAAGGCGTGGAATATATTTTTGGCAACCCCGGCACCACCGAGCTTCCTCTGATTGATGCCCTGCTTCGCCATGAAAATATTCACTATATTCTGGCGCTTCAGGAGAGCACCGTGGTGGCGATTGCCGACGGCTACGCGAAAGCCTCCGGCAAAACGGGCTTTATCAATTTGCATACCGCGAGCGGCCTGGGGCACGGCATGGGGAATCTGATTAATTCGCGGATCATGAAAACCCCGCTGGTGGTCACCGTTGGACAGCAGGATACGCGACACTACGTCCGCGACCCGCTGCTGTATGACGATATTGTGTCCATCGGCTCTCCGGTCATGAAGTGGGCGCAGGAGGTTACCAGCGCCGACCAGCTCCCGGTGCTGGTGCGCCGCGCGTTTCACGCTGCCAGCTATCCTCCGGCCGGTCCGGTGCTGCTCTCCCTGCCGATGAACGTGATGGAAGAGCTGAGCGATGCCGGGATACAGACGGCGTCGAGAGTGAACTACCACACCGTGGCGGGCTCGCTGGACGAGCTGGCGGAGGCGCTCAGCGAGATCGCGCCGGGCAGGATCATGATTGTGGCGGGCGATGAGGTGCACTCCAGCGGCTCGACGCAGGAGATTGTCGAGCTGGCGGAAGCGCTCAGCGCCCACGTCTACGGCTCCTCCTGGCCGCTGAATTTGCCTTTTCCCACTCAGCACGCGCTCTGGCGGGGCAATATGCCCACCACCGCCAGCGAAATCGCCAGCGTCATCAATGCCTACGATGCCGTATTTATCATCGGCGGCAGAAGCCTGATCACCATTTTGTACAGCGAGGGGGAGGCTATTCCGGCGACCTGCGCGGTGTATCAGCTCTCGGCGGATATGCACGAGCTTGGCCGCACCTATGCCACTCGCCTTTCGGTGATGGGGGATATCAAGCTCTCCCTGCACGAACTGTTGCCGAAGCTTGATCAGCGCCTGATCGCCAGCAGGCTGGTCCACAAGCGGCTGCTGGTTACGGCCCGCGACGAACGAGAGAAGGAGTGGCAGCAGCTGGAAGAACGTCTCGCCGCCGAGCGGCTACGCCCGGCCCTTTCGCCGATGGTCGCAGCCTGGGAAGTCATCCGATCCATTCCGGCGGGTACCACCATCGTTGATGAGGCGATAGCGACCGCCAGGCATGTCCGCCGGTTCATCTCTGACCAGCAGCACCAGCGCTACTACTTTATGCGCGGCGGCGGACTGGGCTGGGGGATGCCCGCAGCAGTAGGTCACTCGCTGGGGCTGGGCCGCGAGCCGGTAGTGTGTTTAGTTGGAGACGGAGCCTCCCTCTACTCGCCGCAGGCGCTCTGGACGGCGGCACACGAAAATCTGCCGGTCACCTTTATCGTCATGAATAACAGGGAGTACAACATCCTGAAAAATTTTATGAAGAGCCAGGCTGACTACAGCTCAACGCGGCTGGGGCGTTTTATCGGGATGGACCTGGTGAACCCGCATATCGATTTTCAGTCGCTGGCCACCGCCATGGGCGTCCACTGCTGCCGGGTGACCGAGGCTGCGGATATCGCCGAAGCGGTAAGGCGCGGCCTGCAGTCAGGAAAAACCAACCTGATTGAAATCGCGATTTCCGCGGATTAACCGCGCGTTTACGCTGTACCCTACATAAAAAACTTATAACCGAAACGCCTCAAGCCGCTTTATCTGCCGCCCTTCCTCGTCAAAATTCTCTGCCGCCAGCCAGGCGCGCAGCTCCGCGTCTCTTTGCGGCCATTCGCCGTCAATAATTGAAAGCATATCGCTGTCGCGGTTGCGCCCTTTGCGCACCAGCTTCTGGCGCAGGCGTCCTTCCCAGACAAACCCCAGCCGCTCCGCCGCCCTGCGCGACGCCACGTTCATGGAATCGCACTTCCACTCGAGGCGCCGATAGCCGTGCTTAAACGCATTTTTCAGCAGCAGCCACACCGTTTCGGTGCCGATGCGGGAACCTTTCATTTTGCGCGACCAGGTGACGTGACCAATTTCCACCGAGCCCAACAGCCGCTCGTTAGCCATATAGCTCACCAGCCCCACCGCCCGTTCGTTGCGTAAGTCAATGACGGCAAACGGCACCAGCTCATCGTCCATGACCTTCGCCATGATCCAGTGCGCGGTGGCTTCCACGCTCGTGGGCTGCGTGCTGGCAAGCCACGTCCAGTCGCTGTCGTCACCCAGCGCGTAGGCCTCAAAGAGATCGGCCGCGTGGCGATCGGCGTCCAGCGGCTCCAGGCGACAATACTGGCCGAACAGCGGCGTGCGGGTTAACGCGCGCGCGCCTTTCCAGTCGGGAACGATATCGTTAACGGTTTGACCATGTTGATTGATTTCGGGCACGGCGGTGATTCCCTGAAAGGTAAGGCATTTGTTATAGCAGGTTAAAAAGCAGGCGAAAAGCCGCGTGTTTTAATAGCCCGAGCGCATGCGATATTCCCGGAAGGCATAACTAAAGCTGAATTTCGACTTTGTGGAATGGCACAGTCGCCCTAACGTAGCGGAGCATAAAACAATCACAATATATTCTTCTCAGGGATCGCTATGACGAAAAAACTGTTGCCGTTACTGGTGTTGGCTGCGCTCTCAGGTGCCGCCCACGCCGCTACGCCGCCCAACACGCTGGTGGTGGCCCAGGGGCTTGATGACATCGTGAGCCTCGACCCGGCCGAAGCCAACGAGCTCTCCAGCATCCAGACCGTGCCGAGCCTGTACCAGCGTCTGGTGCAGCCGGACCGCGATAACCCGGAAAAAATCACGCCGGTTCTGGCAGAAAGCTGGGACGCGGACGCGGCAGCAAAAACCCTGACCATCGAGCTTAAACCCGATGCGAAATTCGCCTCCGGCAACCCGCTGCGCCCGGAAGACGTGATCTTCTCTTATACCCGCGCCGTGACGCTGAACAAATCCCCGGCCTTTATCCTCAACGTGCTGGGCTGGGACGCGAGCAACATCGCCAGCCAGCTGAAAAAGGTGGACGATCATACCCTCCAGCTTCACTGGACGGCGGACGTCAGCCCGTCGGTGGCGTTGAATATTCTCTCCACGCCGATTGCCTCTATCGTCGATGAAAAAGAGGTCGCCGCGAACGTCAAGGATAATGACTTCGGTAACGCCTGGCTGAAAATGCACTCGGCGGGCAGCGGCGCGTTCAAAATGCGCGTCTACCAGCCGCATCAGGCCATCGTGCTGGAAGCTAACGACGCCGCGCCCGGCGGCGCGCCGAAGCTCAAAAGCATCATCATTAAAAACGTTCCCGACCCCGCTTCACGCCGCCTGCTGATCCAGCAGGGGGATGCGGACGTGGCGCGCGATCTGGGCGCAGACCAGATTAGCGCCCTGGACGGCAAGCCGGGCGTGAAGGTGCTGAGCATTCCGTCCGCCGAGCAGAATTACCTGGTGTTTAACACCGGCAACAGCGCCAATCCGCTGCTGAATAACCCGGCGTTCTGGGAAGCGTCGCGCTGGCTGGTCGACTATGACGGCATCACGAAGAACCTGCTGAAAGGCCAGTATTTTGTTCACCAGAGCTTCCTGCCGGTCGGCCTGCCGGGCGCGCTGGAAGATAATCCGTTTAAATTTGACCCAGCAAAAGCGAAAGCCATTCTCGCCAAAGCGGGCATTAAGGACGCGCACTTCACGCTGGACGTGGAGAACAAGCCGCCGTTTATCACCATCGCCCAGTCGATGCAGGCGAGCTTTGCGCAGGGTGGCGTGAAGGTGGATCTGCTGCCTGCCGCCGGGAGCCAGGTCTATGCCCGCGTGCGCGCGAAGCAGCATCAGGCGGCGATTCGTCTGTGGATCCCGGACTACTTCGACGCGCACTCCAACGCCAGCGCCTTCGCGTGGAACGACGGGAAGTCCAGCACCGTAGCCGGTCTGAACGGCTGGAAAATCCCGGAGCTGAACAAGGCCACGCTGGCGGCGGTTGCCGAACCGGATGCGGCGAAACGTCTGGATCTGTACAAGAAGATGCAGGAACAGCTGCAGCAGAGCTCGCCGTACGTGTTCGTCGATCAGGGCAAAACCCAGATCGTGGTGCGCGATAACGTGAAGGGGTATCAGCAGGGGCTGAACGCGGATATGGTCTGGTACGATCGCGTCACGAAGTAGCCCTTGTTGCCGGGTGGCGCTGCGCTTACCCGGCCTGTGTTCTCGGTTTTTGTAGGCCGGGTAAGGCGAAGCCGCCACCCGGCGTGAAGAGATTTCCCATGCCACATCTTTCCACCCGCGTGCTTCAGGGCCTGCTGACCCTGCTGCTCACGCTCTTCGGGCTACTGCTCGTCACGTTTGCGCTCTCGGCGTTTTCACCGGTCGATCGCGTGCTGCAGATCGTCGGCGATCACGCCAGCCAGTCCACCTACGATCAGGTTCGCCACCAGCTCGGGCTGGATCGACCGCTGCCCGTGCAGTTCTGGCACTATCTGCTGAGCCTCGCCCACGGTGATTTAGGCACCGCCAGCGCCACGGGACAGCCGGTGCTGCAGGATCTGCTGCACGCCTTCCCCGCCACGCTGGAGCTGGCGACCCTGGCGTTAATCATCGGGTCCGTGCTCGGCATGACGGCCGGGGTGCTGTGCGCCCGCTACGCCGGTTCGCCGCTCGATTTAGCGATCAGAACGCTTACCCTACTCGGCAACTCGGTGCCGATTTTCTGGCTTGGCCTGCTGATGCTGGCCCTGTTCTACGCGAAGCTGCAGTGGAGCGCGGGCCCCGGCAGGCTGGATGACATCTGGCAGTTCACCGTCGAGCCGCGCACCGGCTTTGCGCTGATAGATACCTGGCTTTCCGGCGATCGCGAGGCATTCCGCAACGCCATCAGCCACCTGGTGCTGCCGGTGGTGCTGCTGGCCTATTACTCGCTGGCGAGCATAACCCGCCTGACCCGCTCCGCCTGCCTCAGCGAAATGAACAAGGAGTACATCCTGCTTGCCCGCGCCAAGGGTGCCGGGGAGATGGCCATTCTGCTGCGCCACGTGCTGCCGAACATTCGCAGCACCCTGCTGACGGTGATCGCCCTGGCCTATACCAGCATGCTGGAAGGTGCGGTATTAACAGAGACCGTGTTCTCGTGGCCGGGCATCGGACGCTATCTCACCACCGCCCTGTTCGCCGGAGACACGACGGCGGTCATGGGCGGCACGCTGCTGATTGGCGTCTGCTTTGTCCTGATCAATAACCTTACCGACCTGCTTGTGCGGGCGACCGATCCCAGGATGCGCTGATGCCGTTTTATCTCTTCTTACGCCGCCTGCGCCGCTCCCCTGCCGCCGTTTGCGGGCTGATTGCCCTGGCGCTGCTGGTGTTTATTGCCCTGTTCGCGCCCTGGCTAGCACCGGTTGATCCGAACTGGCAGGACGCCGTCGCGCGCCTGCAGGCACCGAACGGCCAGCACTGGCTGGGCACCGACAGCTACGGGCGCGATCTGCTCTCGCGCCTGATTTACGGCACCCGTCCGGCGCTCGGGCTGGTGGCGTTAGTCACCGTTATCACCCTGCCCGCCGGGCTGCTGGTGGGGATTTTGTCCGGCTACTACGGCGGCTGGCTGGAGCGAGTCCTGATGCGCTTTACCGACGTGGTGATGTCGATGCCGCGCCTGATCCTCGCCTTCGCGTTTGTGGCGATGCTCGGCCCGGGGCTGGTAAACGGCGCGCTGGCGCTGGCCTTAACCACCTGGCCTGCCTACGCGCGGCAGGCGCGGAGCGAGATCCAGCGTCTGCGCCACAGCGATTATCTGGCCGCCGCCGAGATGATGGGGATCCGCGGCCTGCGCCTGCTGGTCGGCCATATTCTTCCCCTGTGCCTGCCCTCCGCGATTGTGCGGCTGGCGCTGGATCTGGCGGGGATTATTCTGGCCGCAGCCGGTCTCGGCTTCCTCGGCCTTGGCGCGCGTCCGCCCATGGCCGAATGGGGCGCGATGATTGCGGACGGCATGCAGGTCATTTTCGACCAGTGGTGGATTGCCGCCATTCCGGGCGGAGCCATCCTGTTTGCCAGCCTGGCGTTTAACCTGTTAGGCGATGGCCTGCGCGACGTACTGGAGCCACAGCATGACTGAACACCGCGTCATCGTCGATGCGCTGAATATCGACTATCCCGCCGCACGCGTGGTCAACAACCTGAGCTTTACGCTTGGCAACGAGCGGCTGGCGCTGGTGGGGGAATCCGGCTCGGGCAAGTCGATGTCCGCCCGCGCCCTGATGGGGCTGGTGCGTAAGCCCGGCATCGTGAGCGCGAACCGGCTGAACGTGCTCGGCAACGACCTGCTGACCCTGAGCACCCGCCGCTGGCAGGCGCTGCGCGGCAACGGGATTGCGATGGTCCTGCAGGACCCGCGCTACGCGCTGAATCCGGCGAAAAACGTCGCCGCTCAGCTTGATGAGGCGCTCACGCTGCATCAGCGCCTGCCGCGCCCGGAGCGTGCGGCGCGCATTCACGACATCCTCCGCGCCGTCGGGCTGGGCGAGAACGTGCTGTCACGCTACCCCGGCGAACTTTCCGGGGGCATGGGCCAGCGGGTGATGATTGCGATGGCGCTGATCAACAACCCGCAGGTGCTGATTGCCGACGAACCGACCTCCGCGCTGGACGCCCGCCTGCGCAACCAGATCCTCGAGCTGCTGGTGCAGCAGTGCGAAGAACGCCAGATGGCGATGCTGTTAATCAGCCACGATCTGCCGCTGGTGGCGGAGCACTGCGACCGCGTGCTGGTGATGTATCAGGGTGAAAAGGTCGATGAGATGGCGGCGAACCAGCTCCCGCAGGCGACGCATCCGTACACGCGAACCCTGTGGACCTGTCGTCCAGACGCCCATACTTATGGACAGATGCTGCCGACGCTCGATCGTTCACAGCCGTGGAAGGAGGCCAACGATGGCGCTCGTTGAGGTTAACCAGGTGCAGGTCACCTTCGGGGAAAAAACGGCGGTCTCTGCAGCCAGCTTTAGCATTGAGAGAGGCGAGACGTTCAGCCTGATTGGTGAATCCGGCTGCGGCAAATCGACCCTTCTTCGCGTGCTGGCTGGGCTGCAGCGCGACTGGCGTGGCAGTATTGCACTGCTGGGAGAAACGTTAACGCCAGGGCGACGTTTTGAAGGCGGGCTTCGCCGCAACGTGCAGATGGTGTTTCAGGATCCGTGGGCGTCGCTGCACCCGAACCACACGATTTCTCGCACGCTGTCGGAGCCGTTAAGCATCCACGGCGAGACGCAGATCGCGGAAAAGGTGGCCAATGCGCTGCACGAGGTGGGGCTTTCCGCCGACGCGGGCAGGCGCTACCCGCACCAGCTTTCCGGCGGCCAGCGTCAGCGCGTTGCGATTGCCCGCGCGCTGCTGCTGCGCCCGCAGCTACTGCTGCTGGACGAGCCGACCTCGGCGCTGGATATGTCGGTGCAGGCGGAAATCCTGAACCTGCTTAATCGCCTGAAGGCCGAGCATGAGATGACCTATCTGCTGGTGAGCCACGACGCGGACGTGATTGCCCATATGTCCGACCGGGCGGCATTGATGGCGCACGGGAAGATCCAGAAGCTGTTTAACCGTGAGGCGATGTTACGGGGCGAGCACAGGATGGGTTAAGTGTGTGCGGCGGTGCCCGGTGGCGCTGCGCTTACCGGGCCTACGTTTCGTGCCGCGTTGATGGTTTTTCGTAGGCCGGGTAAGGCGTGCCGCCACCCGGCAAACAATTACTTCAGCAGCTTCACCGTGGCATCGATGTCGATCTCATCTTCGGTGAAGATCAGCGTCGTATTCTGGAAGGTGGTGATCGCCAGCTTCTTCACCGTGCGCATTTCGCCCGGCTTTTTATCAGATTTCGGCTTGATGCTGTTCATCAGCAGCCCCACCGACAGCACCGCATTTTCTTTGTCGATTTTGGTATCCGCGGGCTCTTCTTCGCTGAACACAACGAAGGATTTGATCGAGGTGAGCTTCACGCGCTCGCCTGCGATATAGAGATGTTTGCTTTCGGGGATGACCTTCACCGCGTAGGCGGAAAGGCCTTTGTTGTTGGTGGTTGGCTCGAAGGTCACCGCGGCATCTTTCTTAATCAGATCGGGGTTGGCGACCTTAATCACATGAAAATAGCGGTTGTCGCCGTTTTCATCTTTGATAAATCCAAAGCCTTTATCTTTAAACCACGTTGTGATTGTACCGTTCATCGCTGTTACCGCCTGTCAGATCGTAATGACTAAAGTTTTGCAGCGCGCAGTGTAATGCACAATGACGGAGGAGACAAAAAAAGCCCCTGCACGGGGGCAGGGGAAAACTCATGTCAGAGCTTATTAGAATTTAGTTGAACACCATCCCACCATCGATGAGCAGAGACTGGCCGGTCATATAGTCAGAGTCTGGACCGGCAAGATATGAAACGCAGGCGGCAACATCTTCCGGCTCGGACAAACGGCCAAGCGTAATGCGTTTGGCAAAGGTTTCAGTTCCGTAGCCGAGCGGTTTACCCGCCGCCTCGGAGACCTGACGGTCGATCTCCGCCCACATCGGCGTTTTGACGATGCCCGGGCAGTAGGCGTTAACGGTGATCCCCAGCGGCGCGAGATCCCGCGCGGCGGTCTGGGTTAAGCCGCGCACTGCGAACTTGCTGGAACTGTAGACCGCCAGCTCCGGGTTGCCGGTGTGGCCCGCCTGAGAGCAGGCGTTGATGATCTTGCCGCCGTGTCCCTCTTTGCGGAAGGCGTCAATCGCGGCCTGGATCCCCCAGATGACCCCTTTCACGTTGATGTTGTAGACCTTGTCGACAATCTCCGGCGTGATGGATTCGATAGGGGTAGACGGCGCAACCCCGGCGTTGTTAACGATCACGTTGAAGCCGCCCAGCGCGGTGCGGGCTTTCTCCACCGCCGCGAACACCTGGTCACGGTTGGATACGTCCACCTTCACGGCGACGGCCTTGCCGCCGTTGCGGGTGATTTCATCGGCGACCGCTTTCGCCGTCTCCTCGTTGTAATCCGCGATGGCGACGGCAAAGCCATCTTTCACCAGGCGAAGCGCAATCGCTTTACCAATCCCCTGGCCTGAGCCGGTTACGAGAGCCACTTTTTGCATTTCTCTGTCCTTATGTTGATTCACAAAATCTGGCTGAGATGGAGCTGGCCCATCAGCAGCGGGTTATCGCTGTAGTCGACGGGAATGGCCACCACTGCCGGGCCATCGACATCCATTGCGGCACGCAGCGTCGGTTCGAGCGCGTCGGCACTCTCGACGGCAAAACCTTTTGCGCCGAACGCGTCGGCATAGGCTTTGAAATCGACCGGGCCGAACTCGACGCCGGAAAGACGCTGGTATTTTTTCTCTTCCTGAATGGCAACCATGTTGTAGGCGTTATCCACCCAGATGATGTGCAGCACGTTGGCGTTGAGGCGTACGGCGGTTTCCAGCTCCATGCTCGACTGCAAAAAGCCGCCGTCCCCGGAGACCGACACCACTTTGCGGCCCGGGTTGACCAGCCACGCGCCAATCGCCCACGGCAGCGCCACGCCCATGGTCTGCTGACCGTTGGAGATCATCACCTGACGCGCGCGGAAGCTGTAGAGGTAGCGGGCGATCCAGATGTGGAAGCTGCCCATATCGACGGTAAGCGTCACGTCGTTATTCACGATGTCCTGCATGGCGCGCACGATGCGCAGCGGATGCAGGGCAAACTGGTTAAGCGATGCGCCGCGGCGGTCGAGGAGGTCCCGCTGATGCTGGCGATCGACCAGAATTTCGGAGGCCCGCTGGCTTAGCTCAAGCTTGTGGTCGATACGGTTAGCGAGCAGGTTCAGCGTTTCGGCGATGTCCCCCACCAGCTCCAGATCCGGCACGTAGTTACGCTCTTCATAGGCGGGCAGCACATCAATGTGCACCAGCGTGGCGTCGCCGCTGTTCCACATGGACGGCTCGTATTCCACCGGGCTGTAGCCGATGCAGATAATCAGATCCGCCAGATGGAGCAGCCGGTCACCCGCCTGGTTATTGAACAGGCCGACGCGCCCGGCGAAGCGGGTGAAGTGTTCCTGGTTCACCGCCCCGGCGGCCTGATAGGTGCTGGTGACCGGGATACGGCTTTTCTCCAGCAGCTTGCGCAGCGCGTCGCTGTTGGCCGGCTGGCTCGCCATCAGCCCCAGCAGGATGACCGGGTTTTTGGCCTTTTCGATAAGCTTCGCCACGTCTTTAATGGCGGATTCCGGTGCCGGCCCCATCAGCGCGGGACCGCTGGCAGGCAAAATGGCGCCCGTCGCGGGCTGGTCGACAATATCCTGCGGCAGGCTGACGAACGCGCCCCCCGGCCTGCCGTGCTCGGCGGCGCGAAACGCGTTGGACACCACCTCGGCAATCGCGTCCGGCGCACTCACCTCCACGGCGTATTTGGTGACCGGGCTGAACATGGCGACGGTGTCCATGCTCTGGTGCACCAGTTTGGCTTTATCCGCCCGCTTCACCGCCCCGCCCAGCGCCACCACCGGGTCGCCTTCGCTGTTGGCGGTGGCGATGCCGGTGATCAGGTTCGAGCAGCCGGGCCCTGAGGTCACCAGCGCCACCCCGGCCTTGCCAGTCAAGCGCCCTACCGCTGCCGCCATAAACGCCGCGTTGGCCTCGTGGCGTACCGGAATGATCTTGATGGAGGAGTCCAGCAGGGAGTCAAAGACCTTGTCGATCTTCGCGCCCGGTATGCCGAATACCTGCTTCACGCCCTGCGCTTCCAGCTGGCCGACAACCAAATCGGCGCCGTGCGCCCACTGACGTGACTGTTTCTCACTGTTCACGGTAGTTCTCCTGTTAGTTTTCGACGGCGCGGATAGCCGCATCAAGGTTGCTGGGGTGCAGGTTGGCCTGTAAGAACGCGCTGTCGGCGGGCAGGTCAATCATCAGCTTGTGGATTTCGCCGAAGGTGAGCACGCCGCTCTCCAGCTGGTAGTCGAGCAGGTGACCCCCGCCCTGACGGTCATCGGTGATGAAATGCTCGTGATAGCCCGCCACGTTGATGCCCTGCATGTGCTGCGGCGTGCGGAACCCAACCAGTACGCCCTCGCGCTGGTTAAAGCGGAACACCGGCTGGTCGTCCAGCACGTCGGTCATCGCCCGGTACGGCGGCGTCTGGCGCGGTACGGTGCGGGTGTGGGCGTGGCGGAACTTACCGTCGATGCGCAGCGCGCAGAACAGGTTATCGGAGGGGATCTGCTGATCGATCACGTCGTGGATCTGCTGACGGCTGACCGGCCCATCGAAGGTTTTGCGGTACTGCGGCTGGAACCAGGTCATTACCGCGAACGGCGTTTTCTGCTCCGGCTTCGCGGCGCGGGCGCTGCCGTCGGCGCGCAGCTGGTACACCTGGCTGCTGAAGGCAATCATTTCGCCGTCCAGCTCGTTGAAGGTGCCCAGACCAAAATCACCGTGTGCCAGCAGATCGGCGATGGTGGTCTCTCCTTCATACACGCCGCTTAGCAGGGCGCTCATTAGCGATGTCTGATAGATCACGCTGTCAGGATGCTGAGCAGAGAACCCGCGCAGGGTCTCGCACAGGCTGGCTTCACAGTCGCAGGCAGATGAATGCTCCATCATGCTCGTCCTCTTCAACTTTATTTAGAAAGGTTAAATAAATGTTGACCCGATTCAGCAGAGAGTTCCAATATAGAAACCATGCTGGTTTGAGACGTTTTAGATATGGAACTTCGTTATCTGCGGTATTTTGTCGCGGTTGCACGCGAGCGACACTTCACCAGGGCGGCCGAAGCGCTGGGTATTTCACAGCCTCCTCTGAGTCAGCAGATCAAACGGCTCGAAGAGGAAGTGGGCACGCCGCTGTTCAGGCGCCTGACGCGGGGCGTGGAGCTGACCGAGGCGGGAGAAGCGTTCTATGAGGATGCCTGCAAGATCCTGGCGCTGAGCGACGCCGCGCTGGAGAAAGCCCGCGGCATTGCGCGCGGGCTGAACGGCAATCTGTCGATTGGCATCACCAGCTCCGACGCTTTTCATCCTCAGATTTTCGCGCTAATCCGTCAGTTTCAGGTGCAGAACATGGCGGTGCAGGTTCACCAGGTGGAAGCGAATATGTCGTCGCTGACGACGATGCTGGCGGACGGTGAGCTGGATATCGCCTTCGTGCGCCTGCCGTGCGAAAGCAGCAAGATGTTTGAAATCAAAATTCTCGACCGCGAGCCGATGGTGGTGGCACTGCATCGCGATCATCCGCTGGCGGCGTGCGATTCGCTGGCGTTAGAACAACTGCGGGATACGCCGGTGGTGCTGTTCCCGCAGGAGGTCGCGCCGGGCCTGTATGACCGGGTTTACGGCTGCTGCGAGCGGGCCGGAATTGACGTGCAGCGCGCGCTGCAGTCGTCGCAGCTTTCATCCTCCCTGAGCATGGTTTCCGCGGGCGGCGGATTCGCGCTGGTACCGAAATCCATGGCGGCCATTTCACCGCCGAATGTGACCTATCACGCGCTGAGCTCACCGGAGCTCTACACCGATATCGCGCTCTGCTGGCGGCGCTTTGAACGTTCGCGGACGGTGAAGCGGTTTCTGGCGATGATGAGCGAGGGGTAGCGGCCAGTTTGGTTGGTGGTTTTTGTAGGCCGGGGAAGGCGTAGCCGCTACCCGGCAATGCCCTTCTGGAAGCCGCCTCGCAAACCTGCAAGCAATCTTATGTAATTCAGGGTTATCCCCTTTCCTTCCTTTTTTCACCGCCGTAAAGTGCCTGCGTTGCGGCACATCCGTAACCGGGCGTAGGAACCCGTTAGCATAACATGACATTTTTTGGACAAAGAGGATGCTAAATGGCGACTACCCCTGGATTTTCGTACGTACGCGCTGAAGAAAGCGCTGTTCATCACCTTCTCCACTTGCAACTTCCCGGTTCTGCGGATCTCTTTCAACTGGCTGACGCCTGCACTGCGTACGTTAGCGTGCTGGTGGAAACTGACGACGCGGTGACGTTTACCACTCTCTGTAAGCGATTGCTGGCTGCGCTGAAGCGGCTGCGGGAATCCTGTGACTCAGAGCTTCCGTCGTATCTGGTTGAACAACTGATTGCGGGGGAAAAGATAGTTTCCTGCGCGCCGGACTGCTGGCAGGAGACGACACTGCAGGTGGACTATGCCGTGGCGTTAACGCTAGCGGTTATGGGCGGGACACTGCCTGCGGGCGTGGCGAAAGAACTCGTTGGGCTACTGCATGATATGGTCTGGCTGTTAGCGGAGTTTGTGAAGGAGCCGTATATTACTGCGCACTGAGGCGGGTGATGGGAGGCCGGGGTTCTGCTGGATAAAAAGCAGGATTTCGGCCTTACGCAAAATGCAATGTTGTTTGTTGAATGTCTGTTAAGAGCGAGAAGCGGACGGTAGAGAAAAGATTATCACCAGAGTGAATGCTGGGTAATGTAATCCCTCGAACAATTCAGCTTAGGGCAGAGAGTATCGTTATAAACAACGAAGTTGCTCAGTAAGTTTCATCACACTAATTTCTTTGTTTTGTTTGTCGTTAGCATTTAGAATACCCATGCAAGTCATTTATTTTAAATAAAAATGGGGTGATAATGAAATATGAAAAAAGTCTTAAAACTGAAAGGCACCATTGGTGGCCACAAACAATCTCTAAATACTGGGGGAACTCAAGAGGTTTCATTAATAGAGTGAATCCAAATGGGGAAAGCACCGAAGTAAAACCGAAATCCTTAGCTGTAATAAAAAATGGTCATATAATTAAACTCAACGATAACCCAGAAAAAAGGTCGAGTTTTGATCAAAATTTCGAATGTTTTTTTGATAAAGCAGATAGTAATTCAAACACAATAATAAAGTTATTGTCAGAAATTCGATATGACCACTTTCAAGGTAATAGTGAAAGCTCTACCAGATCTAATATCTGTTCGTCAGACGAACATGAATTACTCATAGAAATAATTGTTTCTCTTGCAGTAAGAAGCCCAATGTATAGGGATAGGTGTATAGCTATTGCTGAAAAACTTAGGGGGGAGATACCGGCGCTAGAGAAGGATAGATTGATCGCTATCAACATGAGAGATGCTCTTAAAAATATTACAAATCATATAAAAAACGAAGCAATAATTTATCTACTTATAAGTAAAGAAAAAGAGTTTATCTTTGGTGATGGATTTTATCATGACATTCCAGCAGTTACTATACCAAGTAGATCACCAACATTAATATGCCCACTTACACCTCACATATGTGTCATTATTGATGCAAAAGAAAGAAAAAAAGATAACTCGTTAATTTCAGTAGCAATAAATGAGGAAGAAGTGACCATCTGTAACGACATCGTTCAGATATATTCAAAAAATGAAATATTTTATAGGGAGGATAAGCCAATATTATCTGAGCACTTTAAAGATAATATAAGAAAAGAATATCACCCTTATGACAACCCACTATTAAAGTTACTTGAAAAAATCAAGGCGCAAAATCATACAAGTTAGTGAAATAAAGGCGTTCGTAAGCTGCATAAAGTACAACTAGTCGGCAATGGCAGCTCCTGGCACAGGGCTGCGGTTGCAGCCCTGACAACTTTAGCCTTTAATCGATTCAGAGATCTCTAACGCATCATCTAATTCAATGCCCAGATAACGGACCATGCTTTCCAGTTTCTTATGGCCAACAGAAGTTGGATCACCCGAAGATTCTTGGTTTTCTTGTAGACCAGGTAATGTTTTGTTCTTCTCATGGAATGTGTGCTGTAAAGTGAAACTTCGAGACCAAGCTTTTCTACCCACCCATGAAAGATTCGGTTGTATTGTCGGGTTGATATTTGCTGATTAGTTCCGACCCTAGACCGGAACAAGAAGTCTTTACTGTGCAAATTGCTAAGCTTTATCAATGCAGCAACAGCTTCTCTTGTTCCTTTGGTTATCTCAAATTGCACAGGGCTACCGATTTTCTGTTGCAACACCGTTGCTCTGCTTGAAACCAAGCATACCATATGCCACATCAGATACTTTGAGTTTGACTAGCTCACAGCCTCGAAGCTTACTGTCCAGGGCCATATTGAACAGAGCTAAATCGCGCGTTTTACCTTCCAGTTCAAGCAGGATTCGGATCCCCCAGATATGAGATATCGGAAGTGGTCTTTTTTGGCCGATGATACAGTCTTTTTTCCACGGTGACGTGTTCATACTCAAATCTCCTGCAATGAGTGAGATTTGAGTATAATTGTTTCTTTTGAGCGAAAAGCTGACAGGATGGTCCGGGAAAATTATTCCCCGGACCATTTTGAATAACTCAAATCTTAGGCATATTAATAAAGAGGGTCAATAAACTCTATTCCTTTCACATTATTCTTAGAAAGGAAATCTTTAAACTCATTTGAAATAATTATGCAAGGTTTATACTCACTACATCTTGCCATACTAAAATCTTCAATAACATTTTCCTTGAAGACTATTTTACTAAACTTTCTTGGACCATTAGGCAAATAACTTAATATAGGTTGACTTTCCGAAGATTCCATATCGATGCATGAAACTTCTCTTAGTATATTAATTATTTTATACCCTTGATGTTTGGTTTCATTTACAGATACAGTTGCATCAATAAGTTGAACATCAGTCCGAAAAGCATCATGACAAGAAATTAGCGATGCGAGTCTGGGTGATATGAATATAGGCCCATCACTATAATAAAAATCATATGCTAGTAGTGCCTTTTCACTCACCTTAGATTTTAATGTGAAAAAACACCCATCGTGAGTTTCAATTGATTTACATTGAGAAAAAGCACTTCCAGATATTTCAGGGTGCTGGTATTCAAACCAATAACTATTGGGGTAATCAGAAGCAATTCGTAGCTCATACATACTTAGCACCTCGCTTTTCTAACCGAGTTTTTGTTAAGAATAGTTTTTCCACCGCGTAAATCGGCACGTTCATTTTTTATGATTTCACTCACAGCCTGTTTATACTCTGCTTGTTTCCAGCCGTTTTCTTTCCCGTATTCATATATAGCATCCATCTGGTCACCTATATTTTTTGTATAAACTGGGTGAGACCCACTATGGATTGTTCTTGTCGGATGGTAATCAGCTGACTTAGGCAAATAAATAACATTTTTAATATCATGGATATTAAAATCAGCCGCTTTTATTAAATCATGACCTTTTAACTGTTGTGGGATAATATGATGCTTTTGGAAACCAGTAATACTCGGCATCGTGTTATAGGTCACCAATCCCAGCGGATCAATCCACCCCAACGGATTCGGCGCATACTGATAAAGGTTCCACCCACCATTCAGCCCAATCGGATCCTGCACAATAAACCGCCCGACCTGCGGATCGTAGTAGCGGAACAGGTTATAGTGCAGCCCCGTTTCACCATCAGCGTACTGCCCGGCATAGCAAAGCGGCTGGTGCGCCATCGCCGTGCAATTCACAACCCGTGAGAACCCTTCGCTCTGATGGCGTACCTCGCCAAAACTGCCGTACTGGCCGCTCCAGCGCACCGCGCCGCGTTCGTCGGTCACTTCAAGCGGCGCGCCGTTCAGGTCGGTATTGAACCAGTAAATCTCACCGCTGCTCTGGTCACGAAGATGGTCCACCCGCGCCAGCGGGCTCCAGGCTTCATTCGGGTCGTATACATAGGTGCTGCACAGCCCGCTCTCCTGCTGCTCCTGCAACAGGCGGTAGCCCTGCCACAGGAAGCGCGTTTCGGTGGTGCCGTGCGTCGTGGTGACGATTTTGCGCGTGCGGCGACCCAGCGCGTCGTAGTGATAGCGCGCCTCAAACCGCCCTTCCGGCCCGGTTCCCCGGGCGGACACCAGACGGTTCTCGGCGTCATAGGCATAATGCTGTTCATACAGCCCGTTGCGGCGGCTGACCAGGTTACCCCAGTGGTCGTATTTCATGAACAGCGCCTGCCAGTGCTGCAGGCGGTTATCCGTGACCGGTACCGCATCATCACTGGCAGCGAGGTTATCCGCGGCGTCGTAGCTGAACTGCGCGCGGCTGTGCCCCTGTCGGGCCTCGTAGTGCTTCAGCAGGCGCCCTTCGGCGTCGTAGCCGTAGTCAACCTCACCGCGCAGGGTGTCGCTGACGCCGGAAAGCTCACCGCGCGCGGTATAGCGATACAGGCGTTCCAGTATCGCCTGCTCCGGCAGGGTCACGTCCGTGCTCAGCTCGCTACGCTGAAGGGTGCGTCTGCCGAGGCTGTCATACTGGCGGAGCTGCTCGCGCGCGCCCTGGGTGCGGCGCACTTCCCGGTGCAGGCGGTCGCGGGTGAACTCGGTCACCAGCTGCTGCCCGAAGCGGATGGCGCTGACGTGGCCGGAGCCGTAGTGCAGCCAGGCCAGCTTTTGCTCGCCGGGCAGCGTCAGGCCGGTCAGGTTGCTCAGGGCATCCCATTCGTAGCCCACCGCGCCGTTAATGCCGGACTCGCTCAGCACGCGCCCGGCGGCGTCGTGGCGGTAAGCGATCTCATCGCTTTCGATACCCAGGGCAACGCCTTCAGCGGTTGGCGTGCGGCGGATGCGGGCGATCTGGCCGCTCAGGTCGCGGAAGTAGCGGTACTCCGCGTGGCGCTGAGTGCGCCCGATCAGCAGGCCGCTGTCGTCATAGCTGAACTGCTGGACGCGACGGGCGATACCGCCGTCGGCGGCAGGCCTGCCGTTTTCTTCGAGCGCGCAGAGGAACCCTCGCGCGTCCCATTCCATATGGCGCACGGTCTCGTCCGGGCGCGTTTCGCTGAGCGGGCGGCCCACGGCGTCGTAGGTGAAGCGGTATTCCGCCCCGTTGCCGTTATCGAGTCGCAGCAGGTTACCGCGCGGGTCGTAGCGCCACTGGCGCACGCGGCCAATACGGTCGGTAAGGCTGACCGGGAGGCCGAGCGCGTTATAGGCCCAGCGCACCTCGCTTTCCAGCGGGTCGCGCCAGCCCGTGAGCTGGCCGCGTTCGTTCCACACCAGCGACTCGCGGCTGCCGTCCGGATGGATCACGGCGCTCAGCAGCCCGGCGTTGTTCCACTCCCGGCGCGTAATGTTCCCTTCCGCATCCTCGCTGGCAATCAGCTGCCCGAAGCGGTCGTAGGTGAAGCGGGTCACGCTGCCGGAGCAGTCGGTGCGCTGCGTCAGCAGCCCCTGGTGGTTCCAGACCAGGCGCACCACGCCGCCCGTGGCGTCGGTGATGCTCTCCAGCAGGTTTTCTTCATCATCGGGATAGCGATACGCGGTGGTGCTATCGGCCGGATCCGTCTCTGAGAGCAGGCGACCGCGAAGATCGTACCTGGCCTGCGATGAGGTGCCGTCCGGGTACACCGTGCGGGTGATGCGGTCGGTCAGACGATACCAGTGATACTCCGTGCGGCGGCCCGCCGGGTCCGTCTCGCTGGTCATGCGGCCGTATTTGTCCCACGTGCTGCGGCGCATCGCCCCGCCGGGCAGGATGACGTCGCAGAGCTCGCCGTCGCGGTAGACAAAGGTCGTCTGGCGACCGTCGTAATCCGTGAAGCGCGCGACGTTGTCATCGTCATCCACCAGCCAGTGCGCCTGCGCGCCGTCTTCGCGGGTCGCACGGCGGGTGCCGTTATCAAAATCGTATTCGAACGTCAGCTGTTCGCCGCCGCTGTGGCGGAAGCCGACCACGCGCGGCAGGCCATCAATCTCCCGCCAGCGGTATTCGCTCAGCAGGCCGTTGGCGTCCTCATGGGCGCTCATCAGCCCGTCCTGCCAGCGGAAGCGTCGGCGCACGCTACCGCCCCGGCCGGTCACACTGACCAGCTGGCGCTGTTCATCATAAGCGTAACTGACCAGGCAGATCTCGTCATCCAGCCAGGCGCCGACGAGCCTGTCGCGGTCGTAGCGGCAGACCACGCGCTGGCCCGCGCTGTCTGTCAGGGCATGCAGGGTATTATCCGCATTCCACTCGAAGAGGATAGCGTTGCCGCAGGATTCAGAGATGCGCTGGAGCAGCGACGGGGCATCATCCCGCAGCGGCGCATAGTGCCAGCGCTCGCCGCTGACGTCATACACCGACCAGCTGTCGTCCTGGTGGTGTTCAAGCCAGTTCTTTTCGCTTTCACAGTAGGTGCGCATCCCTTTCGGGACCTTCGGGAAGGCAACGTAATCGCCGGACGGCGCGCGCCACGCCAGGCCGTCCTGATAAGGCTCCAGGCGGCTTTCCCAGAACAGGCTCCAGCCGCGGCCCAGCACGCTGTCGCCGGGGTTGCCGCTGCGCCAGTAGCGCTGCCAGCGCACAGGAAGACGGGAAGGCAGGATGAAGTCCAGCTCATCATCCCCGCTGAGAAACTTCTGTCCGCTGACGATATCCACCGGGCGGGCGATGATCCCCGCGGCGGCCACGCCGGTCATCAGCGTGCCGGCGCGGCAGGCGATACGGGCCAGCTTGTTGATCCCGGGGATTTTCCCCAGCAGCTTAGAGAGCGCCCCGACTTTGCCGGCGGCACCGCCCCACCCGCCAATCAACCCGGCGAACAGCAGGGTAAGATCGGAGACTTTATACAGCCACTCGGGGACTTCAGACTGAATGGGCAGGGTTTGCTGCGGATCGCCGCCGATAATGACGTTGTCCGAACCGGTCATCACCTTGGCGTCGCAGGTGGTGCGATCCCCGATGCGGGCCGCAGGCAGGCCGTTAATGGAAACACGCGAGGAGCCTTCGGCCATCTGCTGCGAGCCGTCGTCAGAGCACTTTACCGCGCTGTCCGTGGCCATGGCGGCGGGTTTACCGTTGATAAACACATTGGGCGAGCCGGAGGTGATGACGCCTTTCTTCGTCATGCTGGATGCCCCGGCGTCCGCAATGCTGTCCCGGGCGGCGGTCGCCAGCTCCCCGGTGTAGTACCCCACGGCCAGGCTGGCGCCGACGAGCAGGACGCCCACGCCAAGGCAGGATGCGCCGAGTCCGGCAATAAACATGGCCCCCGCCAGAATGCCCCCGGCGGCGGCAATCAGGCCACCGACAATCGTTCCGGCAATCATCCCGGCCAGCGCACCGGAGTGGCCGATATCATCACCTACGCGTGCAGCTTCAAACATAACAACGGTCCCTGGTGTTAATGGTGGAAGCGGAAGCTCCTGAGAAGATCGCCAAACAGCGCGCCGTCGGCATCGCCCGGCGCGCGAGTGCAGGTCATGGTGAACACCAGAATTTTATCGTTCTTGACGTTAAATACGGCCTGCTGCTGCCAGATGCGTTTCCCGTCGCGCAGGTAGCTTGCATGGACGGTTTCACCCTGCAAAAGGCCGTCGCCCAGCGTCGCGGCGCTGCGCTCATCCTGCTTCCAGCCCTTGATGTGTTTTGCCATCAGGGCGAGCTGGCGATCGATATACGCGGCAAGCGCTTCGCCGGGGTTGAGGGCATCGCGGGAGATATTGAACGCTGGCGCATCCGCAGCGGGCGGCGCGAATACGTTGACGGTACGATCCTGATAACCTTCAGGAAAAGCGATCAGTCCTTCACTGAAAAGACACTGCGAAGTTGGTTCTGACATTGAGCGGGTCCCACCACATTTTTTCAGAAGCGGTAAGTTTCGCATATGTGTTTAAGGCTGACTATCCCCAGATTATTGCTCCGCGGACACCCTCGCCGAACGGAAAAACAGCGGCCGTTAGCCCGGCCCCTCGCTCCCCGTCGCCAGCAGCGGCACCACCACGTCGCTGATGGGCACCGCAATGCCGTGCCTGCGGCCGTAGCGCTGGATGACGCCGTTACGGATATCCCACTCCATCGGGCGATCCGCCTGACGGTCAGCGAGAATCGACGTACCTAAATCCACGGGCGCGCGTTGGAAGTTCGCCAGGATCTCCTGCGCCACGTCATCGTTCAGCTTCGCCCCCTCCGCGCGGGCGACGGTCAGCCCTTCGCGCAGGTAGGCCAGCGCCAGCTCGCTGACATCCTCGCGCCTGAACATCCCGGCGCGGCGGTTGGCCAGCACCATCAGCCCGGCGACCGCGTTTTGCAGCAGCTTGCGCCAGGCGACGGTGGCAAAATCTTCCGAGAGCTCAACCGCGCAGCGCGTATCACGAAGCGCTTCGACCACCCGCTGCACCTGGGGCACGTCCGGCAGCGTCAGGCGCGGTTTGGCGCGCAGCCAGACGGAGGCATCCGGCTCGCGCTGCGCCGGGAACCAGACCACCGACGGCAGCACCATTGCGCCACTGACCAAAGGCTCAAGCTGCGCCTTCTGCTCTACGCCGTTTTGCAGCGCGCAGACCACGGTATTTTCATCGCACAGCGCGCGCAGCCACCCGGCGCTGTCGGAATTTTGCGTCGTTTTTACCGCCACAAAAACAAGAGCTGCGGGGCGAGTAATGACGGACGGATCGGTGAATACCGGCCCAGGCACCACCGTTTCACCCTCGTCGTAGCGCAAACGCAGCTCAGGATGCGCGGTGCGTCCGCACAGCAGCGGCGTGCGGCCCGCGTCATGCAACACCGCGGCAATGGTGGTGCCAATCGCACCGGGACCAATCAGCGCAATGGTTGGATGGTCAGACATGAGTCACTCCCCTTTTGCTAAGCCTGCTATCAGTTATACCACCCTGAGACGAGCGCGCCACACCCGTTGTCTATACTCAACATTCACAGACAACGGAGTGCGCCATGCCTTTACCTGATTTCAAATCCTCTGAACCTTTTACCCTCGGCATCGAGCTTGAACTGCAGGTGGTTAACCCGCCGGGCTACGATCTGAGCCAGGACTCCTCCGCGCTCATTGCCGCCGTCAAAGACGACATCAAAGGCGGCGAAGTCAAACACGACATCACCGAAAGCATGCTCGAAATCGCCACCGGCGTGTGCCAGAACATCGACCAGGCGGCGGCACAGTTCTCGGTGATGCAGCAGAGCATCCTGCGCGCGGCGGCGGATCAGCACATTCAGATCTGCGGCGGCGGGACGCACCCGTTCCAGAAGTGGCAGCGTCAGGAGGTGTGCGACGACGAGCGCTATAACGTCACGCTGGAGCGCTTTGGCTACCTGATTTTGCAGGCAACGGTGTTCGGACAGCACGTGCACGTCGGCTGCCGGACCGGGGATGACGCCATTTATCTCCTGCACGGCCTGTCGCGCTTCGTGCCGCACTTTATCGCCCTGGCGGCCGCCTCGCCGTACATGCAGGGCACCGATACGAAGTTCTCCTCGTCGCGGCTCAACATCTTCTCCGGGTTCCCGGATAACGGCCAGATGCCGTGGGTTAACAGCTGGCAGGAGTTCGAAGGGCTGTTTCGCCGCCTGAGCGCTACCAGCATGATCGACAGCATTAAAGATCTGCACTGGGACATCCGCCCCAGCCCGCACTTTGGTACCGTCGAGGTACGGGTGATGGATACCCCGCTGACGCTCGGCCACGCGATTAATATCGCCGGGCTGATCCAGGCGACGTCCCACTGGCTGCTGACCACGCGGCCGTATAAGCATCAGGAGCGGGATTTTCTGCTGTACCGCTTTAACCGTTTTCAGGCGTGTCGCTACGGGCTGGAGGGGGTTCTGACGGACGTGCATACCGGCGAGCACAAAACCGTGGCGGAGGATATCGCCTGGCTGCTGGAGCAGGTGGCGCCGTCGGCCGAGAAGCTCGGCGCAACGAGCGCCATCAAGGAAATTGCCCTGCTGTTAAAGCAGGGCAAGAGCGAGGCGCAGCGCATGCGGGACTTCATCGCCGACGGCGGCTCGCTGATTTCTCTGGTTCAGAAGCACTGCGAGCTGTGGGCGACGAGTCCGTAAGGCCGTGGCCCCACTCGCGCAGGCGCTGGAACAGCACGAACAGCGCGGGGATAAACACAATCCCTACCACGGTTGCCACCAGCATGCCGCTGAACACCGTGGTGCCAATGATGCGGCGGCTCTGAGCACCCGCCCCGGTCGCCAGCATCATCGGCAGGACGCCGATGATGAACGACACGGCGGTCATCATCACCGCGCGGAAGCGGCGCGATGCCCCTTCCCGCGCGGCATCGACAATCGCCATCCCGTCCATCCGCCGCGCGCGGGCGAACTCCACGATAAGAATCGCGTTTTTCGCCGCTAACGCGATCAGCAAGACCAGACCGATCTGCACGTACACGTCGTTGGCGTAGCCCGCCAGCCATAGCCACACCAGCGCCCCGCCGATGGCGAACAGCACCGAGAGCATCACGCTCGCCGGGAGCGTCCAGCTCTCGTACTGGGCGACGAGGAACAGCCACGCCATCACCACCGCCGCCAGCACAATCCATATCGCCTGGTTGCCGGTCTGCTGCTCCTGATACGACATGCCGCTCCAGGCGTAGTCGTACCCGGCAGGCAGGCTCTGCGCCAGAATTTCGCCCATCGCCGCCATCGCGGTGCTGCTGCTTACCCCTTCCGCTGCCGAACCGCTTACCGATACCGACGGGAACTGGTTGTACTGCTGAATAAATGGCGCGCCGACGGTCGGCGTGATGGTGACGAGGTTGCTCAGACGCACCCGTTCGCCGCTGTTGCTGCGCACGAACAGCTCGCTGATTTGCTCCGCGCGCTCGCGCCACTGCATCTCGTTCTGCATCACCACGTGGTAGACGCGGTTGTTGACGCTGAAATCCCCGGCGCGCGTGCCGCCAAAGGCGGTTTGCAGGCTGCTGAAGATGCGAGACACCGGCACGTCGAGGCGAGCCGCACGCTCGCGGTCAACGGTCAGCGTCAGCTGCGGCACGTTGCTGCTCCAGGTGGTGAACACGCGGCTCAGCTGCGGATGCTGGTTGGCTTTTGCCAGCACCTCACGCGTGACGCGCTCCAGCTCCGCCGGGCTCTGCCCCGCCTGCGCCTGAATGCGCAGGTCGAAGCCAGAGGCGTTGCCCAGCCCCGGCAGCGTCGGCGGCGCGAAGGTCATGATGGTCGCTTCCGGCAGGGCCAGCAGCTGTCGCTGAAGGGTGCCCATCACCTCGTCCAGCGGCGGGCGCTCGCTCCAGTCCTTCAGCATGATGGAGATAAACCCGCCGTTGGAGGCGCTGGTGCCGTTGAGGATGTTAAACCCGGAAACCTGAATGACGTCTTCCACCGCCTGGTTTTTAGCGATCAGCGCGCGCGCTGTGGTCATTACCGCTTCGGTGCGCTCCAGCGAGGCCGCCTCCGGCAGCTGGACGCTGGCGAAGAAGTAGCCCTGATCTTCCTGGGGCAGGAAGCCCTTTGGCATCGACATAAAGCTGAACGCCACCACCGCCGCCGCGCCTGCGGTGGCCAGCAGCGCCAGCCACGGACGTCGGTTGAACACGCTCACTATCCGGGTGTAAAGCGTGCGCGTAGCGTCCAGCCCACGGTTGAACCCACGGAAAATGGCGGCAGGCTTCGCCGGACGCGGGCGCAGCAGCATGGCACAGAGCGCGGGCGTCAGGGTCAGCGCCACCAGGCTTGAGAGCGTGACGGCGGTCGAAAGCGTCACCGCGAACTGGCGGTACAGCTCGCCCACAATTCCCGGCAGGAGAGCCACCGGCACAAACACCGCCAGCAGCACCAGCGTGGTAGCAATCACCGGCCCGGCAATCTGGCGCAGCGCCAGCGCGGTCGCTGCCGTGCGGCTCTGCCCTTCCGCCATCAGGGTTTCGACGCTCTCAACCACCACGATGGCATCATCCACCACCATGGTCAGCGCCAGAATAATGGCGAACAGGCTCAGCGTGTTGGCGGAGTAGCCGAGCGCGTAGAGCACCGCAAAGGTGCCCACCAGCGACACCGGAATGGCGAGGGCGACAATCAGCGTCGCGCGCCAGCTTTGCAGGAACAGGGAAACGACCACCACAACCGCCAGCATGGTCAGCGCCAGCGAGACGCCAATCTCTTTAATGGTGGCGGCAACGAAGTTGGTGGTGTCGAATTTTACCTCGTAGACCAGGTCGTCCGGGAAGCGCGTCGAGAGACGCTCCAGCTCCGCGCGCACCGCGTCGGCCACGCGCAGGGCGTTGGCGGACGGCGTTGGGTAGATGCCAAGGTAAGCAGAGTCATGCCCGTTCAGCTGGGCGCCCGAGCTGTAGCTGCGCGAACCGAGCTCGATGGTGGCGACGTCCTTCAGGCGCACCAGCTGGCCCATCTCCCCGGCGCGAATAATGATGTCGGCAAAGTCTTCGGCCTGGCTTAAGCGCCCCAGCCCGTTGATGGTCAGCGTCTGCTGCTGGCCGTTGAATACCGGTGGCGTACCGATCTGGCCCGCCGCTCCCTGCACGTTCTGCTCGCGCAGCGCCTGCGCCACGTCATCGGTGGTCACGTTCAGGGCGTTCATGCGGTCCGGACGCAGCCAGATGCGCATGCTGTAGTCCCGCGCGCCAAACATCTGCACCTGTCCCACGCCCGGCAGACGCGACAGCGCCTCGCGCACCTGCGTGCTGGCGTAGTTGCTGACAAACAGCGGCGTGTGGGTGTTGTTCGGTGAGTAAAGGCTTACACCCATCATCAGGTTGGTGGCGCGCTTGCGCACCTGCACGCCGTTTTGCTGTGCCTCGGTCGGCAGCTGCGCCACGGCCTGCGCCACGCGGTTTTGCACGTCGATGGCGGCGAGGTCCGGATCGGTCCCTGCCGCAAAGGTGATGTTCAGGCTGTAGCTACCTTCATCCGAACTGGTGGACTCCATATAGAGCATGTGATCCACCCCGTTAAGCTGCGTCTCCAGCGGCGTGGCGATGGCCTCCGCCACGTCAGCCGAGCTGGCGCCCGGCCAGCTGGCGGACACATTCACCACCGGCGGGGTGATCTGCGGATACTGCTCTACCGGAATAATCCTCAGCGCGATGGCCCCCAGCAGGGTGATGACCAGCGCAATCACCATCGCGAAGCGCGGGCGTTTGATGAAAAACGTCAGCATGATGGCTCCTTAATTGAGTATCTGGACGGCAGCGCCGGGCTGCACGCGCTGCGCGCCGTCGGTAATCGCTCGCTCACCGGGCTTCACGCCGGAGGCAATCTGAAACTGCTGGCCGATCTGGCCGGCCACGTTCAGCGGGCGCCTTTCGGCGTTGCCGTCGGCGTTAACCACCCAGGCGAAGAACCCGTCGCCGTTCTGCTGGACCGCGGCGGCAGGCAGCGTCAGCACCGGCTGCTCGCTCGCCGGACGCAGGTAGACGTTCACGTTGCCGCCGGGCAGCAGCTGGTGGCGCGGGTTAGCAAACTCGGCGCGCAGCATCACGCTGGCGGTGCGCGGGTCGATCCGGTTGTCCACGGAGGTAAGTTCCCCGCTGACGCGCTGGCCGTTGCTGTCAATCAGCGCCTGCCAGGCCTGCTTCATGGCGCTGATATCCGCATGCTGTCCGGCTTTAGTGGCAAACGCGCCCTCTTCCAGCGCAAAGGCGATGCGGATCGGGTCAAGCTGCACTACCTCCACCAGCACGCCGCTGGCAGGATTCACCAGGCTGCCCACGTGGTACTGGCTGTGGCCCACGCGACCGTCAATCGGCGAGGTGATGCGGGTGTAGTTCAGGGTGACGCTGCGGGTGTCGAGCCGGGCTTTCGCCTGCTCCAGCGCGGCGCTCGCCACATCGCGCTGCATGCGGGCATTATCCACGTCGTGACGGCTGATGGCGTTGCTGCTGCCCAGGCTTTCGAAGCGGGAAAGCTGCTGCTGCGCCTGACGCAACGTGGCTTCAGCGCTTCTCACTTCAGCCTGCGCCAGACGCAGGGCAGCGCGCGGCTCGGCGTCGTCCAGCTCGAACAGCACGTCGCCTTTTTTCACGTACTGCCCGTCGCGGAAGTTGATTTTCGTTATCACGCCTTCCGTACGCGCGCGCAGCTCAACGGTGTGAATGGCTTCGATGCGGCCCGGGATCTGGCGCTCGGCGGCATGGGCGGTCTGCTCCACGGTGGCGACGCGAACGGGGATCGCGGCGGCGAAGACGGGTTGCAGGGTACTGACAAGAAGGGCGAACAGGAGTGGAAGTTTCATGGGAGTACCTCAGCGTTGTTTCTCCCCTCACCCCGGCCCTCTCCCCAAAGGGGCGAGGGTTAGGGTGAGGGGTAAGATTTTCGTTATGCAGCCTTACGGAACCTGCGGGTCAGTCGCTTCTCGATTTCGACGACGAAGAACATCACCCCAGCCACCGCCAGCGTCACGAACCAGTAGCGCAGCGGCAGCGCTTCGGTGCCGAACAGCATCTGCATAAACGGCAGGTAGATAATGGCCGCCTGGAGCAGGAACAGTACGCCCGTCACCAGCCAGATCCCTTTGTTCGCCAGCAGGCCGCGGTTGAGGGAGAACCCTTCGGTGTTGCGGCAGTTAATCATGTACACCCACTGGGCGCAGACCAGCATCTGCAGCAGCACGGTGCGGATGAACTCCGCGCTGTGGCCACGCGGGGCCAGCCAGGCTTCAAGCGCAAAGGCGGCGATGGCAATCATGGTGCCGACGAAGGCCACGCGCCATACGGCGTAGGCATCCATCACGTGCTGCCCGGTCTGGCGCGGCGGGCGGCGCATGATGTTGCGCTCGGCGGCCTCAAAGGCCAGGCCGAAGGAGAGCGTGGCGGAGGTCGCCATGTTCATCCACAGAATCAGCACTGGCGTTAGCGGAATGATGTTCCCCGCCAGCAGCGCAATCACAATCAGCAGCCCCTGCGCCAGGTTGGTCGGCATGATGAACAGGATGGTTTTCTTCAGGTTGTCGTAAACGCGACGCCCCTCTTTCACCGCGCTGGCGATGGTGGCAAAGTTATCATCCGTCAGGACCATGTCCGCCGCCTCTTTGGTGACTTCCGTGCCCTTAATGCCCATCGCGATGCCGACGTCTGCCTGGCGCAGCGCCGGGGCATCGTTTACGCCGTCACCGGTCATGCCGACGATTTCACCTTTGTCCTGCAGCGCTTTCACCAGGCGCAGCTTATGCTCCGGGCTGGTACGGGCGAAGATGTCATACTTCACCGCCGCTTCCGCCAGCTCGGCATCGTCCATTTTCTCCAGCTGATAGCCGGTGACCGCCTGCTCGCTGTTGCTGATCCCCAGCATCTGGCCGATGCTCATCGCCGTCTGCGGGTGATCGCCGGTGATCATCTTGACGCGGATCCCCGCCTGCTGGCAGGCGTTAATCGCATCAATCGCTTCCGGGCGCGGCGGATCCATCATCCCGGCGATGCCGAGGAAGATCAGGCCGTGGCTCAGGTCGTCGTGCGTTAACGCCTGTTCGCCGTTCGCCGGCTTGAACGCCGCGGCAACCATGCGCAGCCCCTGACGCGCATAGCGCTCCATCTCCGTTTCCCAGTACGCGCGGTTGAAGGCTTCCGCACCGTTGCGCGTCTGCTGCTGGTTGCACAGGGCGAAAATGACGTCCGGCGCGCCGGTAATCAAAATCTGCTCCTCACCGCCAATCTGGTAGTGGGTGCTCATGTACTTGTACTGAGAATCGAACGGGATCTTGTTAACCAGCGTGGTCGCCACCGGCTCAAGGCTGGCCTTCGCCGCCAGCACCTTCAGCGCGCCCTCGGTCGGCCCACCGGTAATGCCCCACAGGCCGCGCTCGTCCTGAATCAGCTGGCTGTCGTTGCACAGGTCAACGGTGCGCAGGTACTGCTCCAGGACGGTGCCCGGCTGGATCTGCACCGGCTCGTCGCTGCCTTCCAGGTAGATATTGCCTACCGGCTCGTAGCTGTTACCGTCCACGCGGTAGCAGACGTCGGCGGTGATAATGGCTTTTACCGTCATCTCGTTCATGGTCAGGGTCCCGGTTTTATCCGAGCAGACCACGGTCATCCCGCCCAGCGTTTCAACCGTCGGCAGCTTGCGGATAATCGCCCGCTTGCGTGCCATCGCCTGTACGCCAAGGGAGAGGATGATGGAGATAATCGCCGGCAGGCCTTCCGGTACGGAGGCGACCGCCAGGCTGATCAGGGAGAGCAGCAGCTCGCCCATCGGGATCTCGCGGAACATCAGGCTGAAGACGAACAGCGCGGCCATCATCGCCAGAATAATGACGAAGATGGCTTTACCGAGCTTGTCCATCTGCACCAGCAGCGGGGTACGGTGCTTTTCAATGCCCGCCATCATCTGGTTGATGTGGCCGAGTTCCGTATCCTTACCGGTCGCGGTGACCACGCCGACGCCGCCGCCTGCACTCACGGTCGTCCCGGAAAAAACCATATTGGTGCGGTCGCCCAGCGGTAATTCGCCGCTCAGCGAATTCGTGTGTTTATCCACCACGGTGGACTCACCGGTCAGAATCGCCTCCTCCACGCGTAAATTATGCGCTTCGATTAAACGCATATCCGCCGGAATACGATCCCCCGCGCGCAATACAATAATATCGCCCGGAACTATTTCCGTCGTTGGTATGGTTTCATGGTTGCCGTTGCGAATAACGCGCGCCTCACTGGAAAGCATATTGCGAATACTCTTCAGCGATTTTTCTGCGTTGCTTTCCTGAATATGGCCAATTAGCGCATTGATGACCGCCACGCCCAAAATTACCAGCGTATCGACCCAGTGACCCATTACCGCCGTTAATACCGCGGCGGCCAGCAGAACGTAAATCAGCACATCGTTAAAATGGGCCAAAAAACGCAGCCAGGCGGGTTTACCTTTTTTCTCCGGCAGCGCGTTCGGCCCTGTTTTTTGCAGACGCGCCTGCGCCTCTGCACGATCCAGACCGCTGGCCTGGCTCTGCACGTGGGTAAGCACCTGCTCTGCGGTCTGCTGGTATGCCAGCCCGCCGGAAGGCGGCACGTTTGGGGAGAATTTTTTTTCGGTCATCATATTTTTCCTTCAATATCCGGTGAACAGAAGCCTGAATTCCTTTCTGGCTTAAATAAATTGATTTTAAAGTCTTGCGGGTAAAATTGATCTACCGCAATATATTTACCACTGGGTTATTCAGAATTGATTAAAATTATTTCGACGAGCTGATTTTTACAAAATATTTCTAAACCAATCCTAAACGAGGGGGAACCATGTTTGGTATTTATCGCGGACGGCACCTGGCGTTATACATTGTCGCAGCCATTGTTATTGCGACGTTAATTGGATATAGCACCTATATGTTTGTAAAATTATTTTCGTGATGCAGACATTTATTTACATAGCGCGATATTAATTTAATCATCAGGATTAAATTATTCTCCTTCCGCGCATTATTCTTCGGGGGAAGGAATTATTTAATTAAAAAAGGGCTGACGGGTTGATATTGCTTTACGTTAAAGGATGCCGGACAATGACTTTTTTAACTGACGATTAACATTACGATGAAACACCCGTTGGAATCGCTGCTGACTGCGGGGGGCATTTTATTGATGGCCCTGATCTCTTGCTTACTGCTACCCGCGCCGTCGCTGGGTCTGGTGCTGGCGCAGAAGCTGGTTCAAACCTTTCATATGGTCGACCTGAACCAGCTCTACACCATTTTGTTCTGCGTGTGGTTTTTACTGCTCGGCGCTATCGAATTCTTCATCCTGCGTTTCGTCTGGCGCCGCTGGTTTTCACTGGCGTCGTAGGCCAATAAAAAAGCCGGGTAGCAGCGATGCCTTACCCGGCCTTTGTTTCGTCAATTTCAATGCGCCCGACTATGGTTCTCTTTGCGGTAAGCCCCGGGCGGCTGATGGAAGGTGCGGGTAAAGATGCGCGTAAACGTCTGCTGCGATTCAAAGCCGTAGCGCAGGCAGATTTCGTACACGCGCTCGTCAGATTCACGCAGATCCCGCGCCGCCAGCAGCAGCTTGCGCTCGCGGATGTAGCGCCCCAGGCTTTCGCCTTTGTACTGCATAAACAGCCGCTGTAAATGCCACTTGGAGTAACCCGCGTGGCGGGCGATCTCTTCGATGCGTAGCGGCTGGTGTAGGTTGTCATCGATCCATTCGACAATCGTATCAATGACCTGAGCGGAAATCGTCATGCTGCTCTCCCCCTCTGTTTCTTGGTTCAACATTATTCCCACCACTCACGAAATTGTTGCGTGCTATCGCTCACCCGGACCGGCTCACCCAGCTCCGGCGTCAGCAGCCGATAATTTTTGTCCTTGCTGGCCCGCGCCAGCTGGATCAGCGGATCGTTCCAGGTGTGTTTCGCCAGCACGAAACGTCCGTTATGCCCCGGCACCACCGCTTTCGCATTGAGGTCCGCCGAGGCCTGCGCCGTTTCATCCGGCAGCATGTGGATGTACTTCCAGTCCTGGTCGTACTGGCCGTTTTCCATGATGGCTAAATCCACTTCACCAAACTGTTCGCCGATGGCCTTAAAGTGCGGGCCATAACCGGAATCGCCGCTGTAGTAGACCTTCTGCTCTCGCGTGACAAACATGAAGCTGCCCCACAGGGTCTGGTCACGCTTAATGCCGCGCCCCGAGAAGTGGCGCGCGGGCAGGACGTGAACCGTCAGCGCATCGCTGATGTGCACCGACTGGTTCCAGTCCCGTTCGTCGATAATCTCAGGCTTCATTCCCCAGTAGCGCAGGTGGGATCCCACGCCGAGCGGCGTGACGACGCGCTTCACCTTCGGCAGCAGCGCCCGGATGGTGGCGTAGTCCAGATGGTCGTAGTGATCGTGCGAGATAATCAGCAGGTCGATTTCCGGCATGCTCTCCGCGCGCCACGGATACTCTCCCGCAAACGCTTTATTGAGGAACGAGAACGGCGCGGCGTAGTTGCCGAGGACCGGGTCGATCAGAATGCGTTTTCCCGCCAGCTGCATATACCACGAGGAGTGGCCGAGCCACACCAGCGTATCCTGCTCCAGAGGCAGGCTCGCCAGATCGGTTTTCACTAGCGGCAGCGGCTGCGCCGGACGAGCGTTTTCGGTTTTACGGGTCAGGAACTGCCACCACGCCACCAGCATGTTTTGCTGCCCGGTAAAGCCAGGCGTCGGGAGCGCGTTGTGGAACTTCCCGTCGCGATAGTGCGGAGAAGCCTCCACTTCCGTAAGCTGCGCACCCTGCGGCGGCTGGCCAAATCCGGCATTCAGAACAAACGGTAAACTCGCAGCTGAAGCAATAATCATGAGGAACACCACGCAGATGAAGAGAGGCTTTTTCATATCCTGACCCGAAAACGCGCGCCATCCGATGGTTTACGCGGGGGAAACTTGATTATGAGTGAGTAAGCACTCATTATAGATATGATGATAAAGTCGTCAAGACGTTTTCGATCTTTGACATTCCGCGTTGCAGCGTGTCAAAGCACGTGTTTCAATCAGGGTTTTTATAATTGAAAGGGGGAAAAATTTAGTGGCACGTCCGAAGAGTGAAGATAAAAAACAGGCCTTACTGGAAGCCGCGACGGTGGCATTTGCACAGTCAGGTATTGCCGCCTCAACGGCGTTAATTGCCCGTAATGCGGGCGTCGCTGAAGGCACGCTGTTTCGCTACTTTGCTACTAAAGACGATCTGCTGAATGCCCTTTACCTGCACCTCAAGCAGGATCTCTGCCAGACCATGCTGGCGAACCTCGATCGCACCCTCACGCTTCCTAAAGAGCATACCCGCAATATCTGGAACAGCTACGTGGACTGGGGGATTCGTAACCCCGTGGCGCATGCGGCGATCCGCCAGATTGGCGTGAGTGAAAAGCTAAGCGCTGAAACGGAACAGGCGGTGAAAGAGATGTTTCCGGAACTTCACGAGCTATGCCGCCGTTCGGTGCGCCCGGTGTTTATGTCCGATGAATTCAAAACGTTTGGCGATGCGCTTTTCTTATCGCTGGCGGAAACCACCATGGAGTTTGCCACCCGCGATCCGTCCCGCGCCACCGATTTTAAAGCGCTGGGTTTCGAAGCCATGTGGCGCGGACTGGCTCAGGAGGATAACGATGGACAGTAAATCCCTGCAGGCGCACGCAAAACGCGTCGCGCTGGAGATGCCTTTCACCGAACACTGCTGGCCGTTTGGCCCCGAGTACGACGTGTTTAAGGTGGGCGGGAAAATTTTTATGCTGATGGCCACCGCGCACGGACGCCCCCACGTTAGCCTGAAATCCGACCCGGAAAAATCCCTGTTAAATCAGCAGATTTACCGTGGCGTTGAGCCGGGCTACCACCTCAATAAAAAACACTGGATTTCGCTCTACGGCACCGAGGACATCACGCCAGAACTGGTCGCCGACCTGATCGCGGATTCGTGGAACCTGGTCGTCGATAAGCTGCCGAAAAAAGACCAGAAATGGATACGCCCTGCCTGATTGTTCGTCTGTGCCGAACAGTATAACCGCTCGAATCGCACTTATCTTTTGCCGCTTCGCGCGGTAATCTGCTCTCCTTTCGCGCCCGCGCACGGGCGAATTTCATTACCAGGAGTAGTTATGGATATCATTTCTGTCGCCCTGAAACGCCACTCTACCAAGGCGTTCGACCCAACCAAAAAACTGACCGCTGAAGAAGCAGAGAAAATCAAAACCCTGCTGCAGTACAGCCCGTCCAGCACCAACTCCCAGCCGTGGCACTTCATTGTGGCCAGCACCGAGGAAGGTAAAGCCCGCGTGGCGAAATCCGCGGCGGGCACTTACGTGTTCAACGAACGCAAAATGCTGGACGCCTCTCACGTGGTGGTGTTCTGCGCGAAAACCGCGATGGACGACGCCTGGCTGGAACGCGTTGTCGACCAGGAAGAGGCCGATGGCCGTTTCAACACGCCGGAAGCTAAAGCCGCGAACCATAAGGGCCGCACCTACTTCGCCGATATGCACCGCGTGGATCTGAAAGATGACGACCAGTGGATGGCGAAACAGGTTTACCTGAACGTCGGTAACTTCCTGCTGGGCGTGGCCGCGATGGGCCTGGACGCGGTGCCGATTGAAGGCTTTGACGCGGCCATTCTGGATGAAGAGTTTGGTCTGAAAGAGAAAGGCTTCACCAGCCTGGTGGTGGTCCCGGTCGGGCATCACAGCGTGGAAGATTTTAACGCCACGCTGCCGAAGTCTCGTCTGCCGCTGAGCACGATTGTGACCGAGTGCTGATTCAAACGGGTCGCTGCACGCGGCCCGTTACGTTTTACTGATGACCAGCCTGCGGTGTGGATGTACATCGCGATCGCTTCCCCAGGCAAAGGCAATCCAGCGCTCTTCCAGCTCGGCGTAAGAGTTTACGGGCGTTAACGTCCATTCTTCTCCCACTGTACCGTCTGCTACGCTAATGCGATAGTTCATGGTGAACGCCCAGTCGATCATGCGCAGCCAGAACCGTTGCCCGTCCCCCGTTTGCTCGCTGTCGGAGACTACGATGTCGTATTCGCTGAGCACCCACTGGAAAAATAATTGCGGTAATCCGCTTATTACGCGCTGGTGGACGGCGCGCGGGGTGCGCCATACCATCACCTGCGTGGCGGCACCGTGGGGAAAGGTAATTTCTTTATGAAATGTAAGCTTCACGGCATACGCCGTATAAGGCTTACCGTCATCGGTAGTCACGAGACGATATTCATCACCATAACGCGATTTTAAAAGCCGATATCCGACAGGCAGCAAGAACCCCGGCAGATGAAAATCCGCAGTACCCCGCGCCAGAAATGCTTCGGTATGTTCGACGTTTCGGGAGATAAGCCCGAGTTTTTGGCTGAACTCTGCGGAATCAATCATTAGTGGCGACATTAGTTGTTTCTCATCGCATAAGTATAGTCAACTTAACTTCCAATAGAAATCGCGTAAATTCAGCAAGTTGATTAAGCATCAATAGAGCGTAATCTGCGGATGCTTTATCCCGCACACCAGCGCATAACGCGTTAATGTATCGAGACTCGCCCGGGTAATATTCGCTTCCATTCTTGATACCGTTGGTGCGCTGACGCCCATCCGCTCCGCCACCTGGGCGCGCGTCAGGCCAGCATGATTGCGCCATTGCGCCAGCATCTCCCGCAAACGCTCCTTGCGCTCTTCTGCATCAAAGGAAGCCTGAACCTCTGAATCGCTTAACAGTTCAGCCCTGAGTTCATCCCAGTCAATAATCTTCTTGCTCATCCAACATCTCCTGTTGTCGCTTCAGTGCCAGACGAAGTTCAGCAGAGGGCGTTTTTTGCGTCTTCTTAACAAACACGCGCAAAAGAAAAATCGTCTTTTCCCGCTGGTAAACATAGATACCTCGGGTATGGATCAGCCCAACGGTCCTTATTTCAAACAGGCCATGCGGCAATGGTTTGCTGTCAGGTTCCCGAAGAGCCGTCGGGTTTAAACGCAATTTATCAAGCTGGCGAATCAGCTTCGCCTTCACCCCAGCAGGCAGTAAGAGAATCTCTTCCCTTACCGCCTCATGAACGATAAGTCTGAACACGATATTTCATCCCTGATGATATTAGCATATAAGGCAATTTGCATTAAAGGCTAACTTTGCTTTTCGTGTCCCACCTTACCCATTTTTAACAGGAAGAACCGGACCCGCTTTGATTCCCTGAAAGCGCCTCGCAAAAAACTTACTTCCCCTGCGCCGCCAGCCATTCCATCGCCCTTTCCCCCGCCTCATCCACCGGGAGATACACCAGTAGCCGCGATCCGTTTCGCGGCGCGGAGTACCAGTACATCTGCTGCAGCGTAAAATCTCCCAGTTCTGGATGGGTAAACAGCTTGAGCTGGTTCTCTACGCCGCGCACGTCGTTGCGCTGGTGCCACAGGGTTTTGAACTCTTCGGACACCGCGAAGAAGCGCGCCAGTTTGGCTTCCCACAGCGGGTCGCCCCGGTGTTCGGCCATCGCCGCGCGGAAATAGGAGACGAAAATCGGCAGCACGTCGTCGCGTCTGCCGAGACGCGCGCGCCACGCCGGATGGGTAAGGAACAGGTAAATACAGTTGCGGTCTTCCGGCGGGATGGCGTTGAAATCGACGCCCATGAGATGCCCGAAGCTGTCATTCCACGCGACGATGTCGAAGTTGGGCTTCTGAATGCTGGCGGGTTTAGGCATCAGGGTATCGAGCAGTCGGCGCGTGCCTTCGCTGATGCCCTCGCAGCAGACCGCCTGCGGGGCTTCACCCGGCGGCAAGCCGGCGAGCACGAAAAGATGCCGGGCCTCGGTCGGGGTGCACTGCAGCGCTTTTGCGATGGCGGCCATCACTGCGCTGGAGGGGTTGACGTCCCTGCCCTGCTCAAGCCAGGTGTACCAGGTCACGCCCACGTCAGCGAGCATCGCCACCTCTTCCCGGCGCAGGCCCGGCGTGCGCCGCCGACCGCTGCGCGGCAGGCCGAGACGCTGGGGATCGAGGCTTTCCCGCCGGGCGCGTAAAAATGCCCCCAGCTGTTTTCGGGTGTCATCCTGAAGTGAGGTGACGGGTTCAGACATCAAGGCCATAAATCCCCCTGCATGGTAGTGCCAGTACCAGTATAAGCAAGAACTGGTACCCGTTTATCAGATGGTTGATGCTACGACCATCTGATGAATGACGCAATGGAGTTACCATGAATACGTCAGTTGTTTCACCGGGTCGCGCAGGCCTGATATTGCTGTTAACCGGCCAGATGCTGCCGATGATTGATACCTCAATCACCAACGTGGCGCTGGACGCCATCACCCACTCGCTGCACGCCACCGCCACCGAGCTGGAGCTCATTGTCGCTCTCTACGGCGTGGCCTTTGCCGTCTGCCTTGCGCTCGGCAGCAAGCTGGGGGATAACCGTGGCCGCCGTCGCCTGTTTATGTGGGGCGTGGCAGTTTTTGGGCTGGCCTCGCTGCTGTGCGGGATGGCGGGAAATATTGAACAACTGCTGGCCGCACGCATCGTTCAGGGCGCGGGGGCAGCGCTCATCATGCCGCAGATCCTCGCCACGCTGCACGTCACGCTAAAAGGTAGCGCCCACGCGAAAGCCATTAGCCTGTTTGGCGGCATTGGCGGGATTGCGTTTATCGTCGGGCAGATGGGCGGCGGCTGGCTGGTGTCGGCGGATATCGCCGGGCTGGGCTGGCGTAACGCCTTCTTTATCAACGTGCCGATTTGTCTGGTGGTGCTGGCGTTAAGCCGCCGCTACGTGCCGGAAACCCGACGTGAAACGCCGTCGCGCATCGACTGGACAGGCACCGTGCTGCTGGCCCTCATTCTTTGCTGCCTGCTGTTCCCGATGGCGCTCGGTCCGCAGTGGCACTGGCCGTGGTCGCTGAAGGTTATGCTTCTTGCCATTATTCCGCTGGCCTGGCTGATGGCGCAGAACGCACGCAAAAAGGAGCGAGAGAATGCCCATCCGCTGATCCCGCCACGCCTGCTTCAGCTTCGCAGCGTTCGCTTTGGCATCGTGATTGCGCTGCTCTTTTTCAGCGTCTGGTCCGGGTTTATGTTCTGTATGGCGCTGACCATGCAGACCGGTCAGGGGATGGCGCCGTGGCAGTCCGGGAACAGCTTTATCGCCCTGGGCGTGACCTATTTTATCTCTGCCTGGTTCGCGCCACGGTTAATTGCCCGCTACAGTACCAGCACGATTCTGCTGACGGGTCTGGCAATTCAGATAATCGGCCTGCTGGCGCTCATCGCGACGTTCCGGCTTTGGGGCGTGAACAATACCGCGCTGACGCTGGCCCCTGCCACCGGGCTGGTGGGCTACGGTCAGGCGCTGATTGTAAACAGCTTCTACCGCATCGGGATGCGCGACATCCAGCCTGACGACGCAGGGGCCGCAAGCGCCATTCTCAGCACGCTGCAGCAGGCCGCGCTGGGTCTGGGACCGGCCATATTCGGGGCGATTTTGCTGCACGGGCTGCAGCATTACTACGGGGATTACGCGCAGGCGATTAACCTTTTCCTGGCGGTGGAAACCGGCCTGATGGTTATCCTGGCGCTGGCGACGCTGCGCATGCGTCATCGTCTCTGCCTGCCGGTAGTGAAGGTCTGTGAGGCCGCCAAATAACCCTGTGAATTTGCATAATAGATCCGCAGCCGCCATTATGGGGCTGCAACAATACAGGAGACGTTATGCAGGAATTAATTGCTCAGGTTGAAGAGTTAGGGATTGAAATTAATCACACCACCTCTTTAGTGATTATCTTTGGTATTATTTTTCTCACCGCCATCATTGTTCATTTTATTTTGCACAAACTGGTGCTGCGCGCATTCGAGAAACGCGCGCAGGCCAGTAGCCATTTATGGCTGCAAATTATTACCCAGAATAAATTATTTCACCGTCTGGCCTTTACCCTGCAGGGGATAATCGTCAACGTTCAGGCGGTACTGTGGCTGCAAAAAGGCAGCGAAGCGGCGGAAATACTCACCACCTGCGCGAAGCTGTGGGTGATGGTGTATGCCCTGCTCTCCTTCTTCTCGCTGCTGGACGTGATATTTAATCTGTCGCAAAAGATGGCGACCGCCTCGCAGCTGCCGCTGAAGGGGATCTTCCAGGGCATCAAGCTGGTGAGCGCTATCCTGGTGGGGATATTGATTATCTCCCTGCTGATCGGCCAGTCCCCGGCGATTCTGATCAGCGGTCTGGGTGCGATGGCCGCCGTCCTGATGCTGGTGTTTAAAGACCCCATACTCGGCCTTGTGGCGGGTATTCAGCTTTCCGCCAACGACATGCTCAAGCTCGGCGACTGGCTGGAGATGCCGAAGTACGGCGCTAATGGTACAGTGACGGACATCGGCCTGACGACCGTTAAAGTACGCAACTTCGATAACACCATCACCACCATTCCGACGTGGGCGCTGGTCTCCGACGCCTTTATCAACTGGAGTGGGATGTCCGCCTCCGGCGGGCGACGCATCAAGCGCAGCCTGAATATCGATACCACCAGCATTCATTTTCTCGACGAGCAGGAGCAGCAGAAGCTGATTCAGGCAAAACTGCTGAAGCCTTATCTGGCCGCGCGCCATGAGGAAATTAGCCTGTGGAATCAGCAGAACGGCGAAGGGGAATCGGTATTAAACCTGCGCAAGATGACCAATATCGGCACCTTCCGCGCCTACCTGAATGAATATCTGCGTAACCATCCGCGTATTCGTAAAGATATGACGCTGATGGTGCGTCAGCTGGCGCCGGATGCCAACGGGCTGCCGATTGAAATATATGCCTTTACCAATACGGTAATCTGGGCGGAATACGAAGATATTCAGGCCGATATCTTCGACCATATTTTCGCGGTAGTGGATGAGTTTGGCCTGCGTATTCACCAGTCGCCGACCGGGAACGATATTCGCTCCCTGGCAGGCGTTATTGCCAGATAATCAGGTGCTGGCGCGGGAAATAAAGCGCCAGTCCATCATCACCCTTTCCGTGGGCGCATCCGGGTTGTCGATTTTGTTTAAGAGAAGATTGACCGCCTTGCGCCCGATATCGCGCGACGGCTGTTCGATGGTGGTAAGTGAAATCATGTCCGCCAGCTCCGTACCGTCAAAGCCGACCACGGCAATATCCTCTGGCACCCGCAGACCTGCCTGCTGAATGGCGCGCAGCGCGCCCGCCGCCAGCGTATCGGAAACGGCAAATACCGCATCCGGCGGATTATCTTTTAACAGGTTTTGCATCGCCGCCATGCCCGCCCCGGAGCTGAGATCGCTGGCATACTCCACCGCCTGATAGTCCAGATCCCGCAGGTGGATCACGCTCTTGTAGCCGCGTTCGCGCAGGCGGGCATACTTGTAGCTGAGATCGTGGTTGATCATCGCGATACGCTTGCGGCCGCCGTCGGCCAGCTGGCTGACGGCATGCTGTGAAGCGTCCACATCATTGATGCCGACGCAGGAGACCGCGCCCGCATCGGCGTATTCGGCGCACTGCACCCACGGTGCAGAACCAATCAGCGCGGCAAGTTCCGGCAGCTTCGAGAAGGCGTCCATGGTGATAATGCCGTCGACGATTTTGCCGGAGAGCAGGCTCAAGCCCGAGCGGGAGCGCTCGATGTCCGAGCCGGAGTTGCACAGCAGAATGCGGTAGCCGTTTTTCTCCGCCTCGGCTTCGATGCCCTTCACCACTTCGGCGCAGAACGGGTTGGCGATGTTGGACACCATCACCAGGATCATATAGCTGCGGGCGGTGCGCAGCTGACGGGCGAGCAGGTTTGGCTGGTAGTTGCTCTCCTGAATCGCCTGCAGAACGCGCTCGCGGTTTTTCGCCTTCACGGTGTCGCTGTTATTCAGCACGCGGGAGACCGTCGCCACGGAAACCCCGGCCAGCTGAGCGATTTTCTGAATTGACATAGCGACGATACATCCTGCGGTTAGCGTTTTGTGCAGGCTACCATAAATTTGTTGCCCGGCGAACCAGGCAATGCGTCAGCATTCCACGCGCACCCAGCGCTGCTGCTGATGGCTTTTCACAATGGCATCAATGATATACATCACGTTTGCGCCATCGTGAAACGTCGCAAACTGCGGCGTCTCCGGCATTGCGCCCGCCTGCACGGCGCGGTAGAACTGCGCCATCATATTTTTGAAGGCATCCGGCCAGCCTTCAATATGCCCGCCAGGGAAATGGGCGCTGTCGGCCACGTCAGGATTCATCAGCCCCGGATCGTCAGTGAGCGTCTGGTTGGCCTGCGCGCGATGGCCGATCCACAGCTGCTGCGGCACCTCCTGGTCCCACGCCAGCGAGCGCTCGCTGCCGTTGATCTCAAACGTCAGGCGGTTTTTACGCCCGGCGCTCACCTGCGAGACGCTAAAGCAGCCCTTGCTGCCGTCGTCAAAGCGGAACAGCACCGAGCCAAAGTCTTCGGTCGTGACTGGTTTGTCTTCATACTCCGCCTGTTCGTCATGGGAGAAGGTTTGATTCCCGCCCTTGCTGGCCCTGCGCGTCGGCCAGACGATGGATAAATCAGCCATCACCTCGGTAATGCGCCGCCCGGTGACGAACTGCACCGTGTCGCACCAGTGGGAGCCGATATCCGCCACCGCGCGCGATGCGCCGCCGAGCGCGGCATCCACCCGCCAGTTGTAGTCGGTTTCCAGCAGCATCCAGTCCTGTAGGTAGCTGCCGTGTGAGGCAAAAATCCGCGCGAGGCTGCTTGCGCGCAGCATGCTCGCCGCCTGACGCACCATCGCAAACTGGCGATAGACGAAGCTCACGCCATGCACCACGCCCGCCTGCTCCGCCAGCGCCACCAGCTCGCGCGCCTCCTCAGGCGTCATGCACAACGGCTTTTCGGAAAACACGTGTTTGCCCGCGCGCAGGATCTGGCGGTTAATCTGTGCGTGCAGGTGGTTCGGCGTGCAGTTGTGCACCACGTGCAAATCAGGGTGCGCGAGAAGCTCCTCAACGCTGCCGTACGCGTGCGGTACGTTTAGCAGGCGCGCCTTTTCCTGCGCCTTAACGAGCGAGCCGTCGCACAGCGCGACCACCTGAACAAACCCGAGGCGCCTGAGCGCCTCGATATGTGCCGGGCCAATAAACCCGCTGCCGACGATCCCGACGTTAATCATGACTGCCCCCTGCGGCGAAATCGTCAAACGCCCGTCCGGAAACGGGAATGATATGCCGGCGAATAAATTCGCTGCCTTCACTCGCCCCGGTATCGCCGTCCTTCAGGCAGCACTCCCACTCCAGCACCGCCCAGCCGTCGTAGTCGTACTGGGTCAGCTTGCTGAAAATGCCCTTAAAGTCGATCTGCCCGTCACCGGGCGAACGGAAGCGACCGGCGCGGTTGATCCACGGCTGGTAGCCGCCGTACACGCCGCTGCGCCCGCTGGGGCGAAACTCGGCATCCTTCACGTGGAACGCTTTAATACGCGCATGGAAGATGTCGATAAAGGCCAGATAGTCCATCTGCTGGAGCAGCATATGGCTCGGATCAAAGAGGATGTTGCAGCGAGGATGGTTATCCACCAGCGCCAGAAAACGCTCGAAGGTCACGCCGTCGTGCAGATCTTCCCCGGGATGCAGTTCAAAGCAGACGTCCACCCCCTGCTCGCCAAAGGTATCCAGAATTGGCCGCCAGCGGGTTGCCAGCTCCTCGAACGCTTCCTGAAAACGCTGCTCGTTATGCGGCGGCCACGGATAGAAAAACGGCCACGCCAGCGAGCCGGAGAAGGTGGCGTGCGCTTTCAGACCTAATCTTGCCGAGGCGACCGCCGCCTGCTTCAGCTTCTCCGTGGCCCACGCCCGACGGGCAGCATCGTTACCGCGCACTGATGCGGGCGCGAAGTGGTCAAACGCGTCGCTGTAGGCGGGGTTCACCGCCACGAGCTGCCCTTCCAGATGGGTAGACAGCTCGCTGATAACCAGCCCGTGCGCGGCCAGCGTAGCGGCGATGTCATCGCAGTAGGCCTGGCTCTCTGCGGCTTTCTCGACGTCAAAGATGTGCGGATGGTTGCAGGGGATCTGCACCGCCTTATAACCTTTACCTGCCGCCCATTCAGCCAGCCCGTCGAGCGAATTAAACGGCGCTTCTGCGCCAATAAACTGCGACAGAAAAATGCCGGGTCCTTTCATCGTCCTCATACCACCTCCTGAACGTTACGCCTTGTCATCGTCATACTTAAACGTGAGAAGGAAAATCAGCGCGATCGCCGCGGCCGCCACCGCCGGGATCCACCAGAATGTCACCCACGCCTGCGGCACGGTCTGCCCTGCCACCAGGCGGTTATAGAGCGCGCCGGAAATCTGCGAGCCGAGGAGCATGCCGATGCCGTAGGTGAACATCACGATCATGCTCTGGGCCTGGCCTTTGACCTTTTCGCCTGCCACCCGGTCGGTGTAGATAAAGCCGACGACAAAGAAGAAATCGTAGCAGACGCCGTGGAGCAGAATGCCGAGATACAGCAGAATGCGCCCCTCCTCGCCGACGCCCAGCGCGAACATGGCGTAGCGCACAAACCACGCCAGCATGCCGATCAGCAGCATGACCTTCACCCCCAGGCGGCGGAATAGCAGCGGAATGACCAGCATGAAGAAGATCTCGGACATCTGCCCGAAGGACATGGCGGTGCTGACGTCGGCAATTCCTGCATCCGCCAGATACGAGGCGGTGTAGGCGTAATAGGTTCCGAGCGGGACGGAGATCAGCATCGCGCAGACGGAGAAAACGAAAAAGTGGCGGGTTTTGAGCAGCGCGAACGCATCCGCGCAGAAAAGATCGCGCACCTTCACCGGCAGGCCTTTCGCGGGCGCAGGCGTGTGCGGCAGCGTCAGGCTGTAAAGCGCCAGCAGCACGGAGCTGGCCGCCGCTACCTTAAAGATGGTAACGCTGGACGCCACGCCGGTGACGCCGATGAAAATGCCCGCCACGATCCAGCCGATGGTGCCGAACACGCGCACCACCGGGAAGGTTTTATCCACGTTCGCCAGGCTATGGAACGCGATGTTGTTGGTCAGCGCCAGCGTCGGCATGTAGCAGAGCGTGTAGCCAAACAGCAGGCCAATCAGCAGCGCGCCGTTCTCGGCAATCAGCGCCCCCGGCACGAACCAGAGGATCGCCGCGCCCGCGAGGTGCATCACCGCCATCACCTTCTGCGAGGCGAAGAAGCGGTCCACCAGCATCCCGAGCACGAACGGCGAGAGAATCGAGGCGATTGGCCCGGCGGAGAACGCATCGCCAATCAGCAGAGACATGTTGTGCTGGGTCATCACCAGGCCGAGCGTGACCGACCAGCTACCCCAGATAAAAAATTGCAGAAACATCATCAGCGACAGACGTGGCACCAGCAGCCGGTGCTGTGTTATCGCCTTTTCACTACTTTCAGTTGACACCATGATAAGCCTCACCCGGAAAAAGTAATCGATTACAAAAAAGCTCAAATGAAAAGTAATCGATTACAAAATAAAGATCCTGTGGATCGTAGAAGATTTGGGAGGGGGGTCACGATAAAGATGAAGCAGTGTTTTATAGGCCCGGTAAGCGCAGCGCCACCGGGCGTGAAGGCAGGTGCGGTCTGGTTTGGTGCGGTCTGTTGCCCTCACCCCGGCCCTCTCCCACAGGGAGAGATGTCAAAATAATTGAACAAATAGTGAGATAATCTAAGTTAAAACACGTTGATTTCATTAAGTTTTCAGCCGTTGCATGAGCTAGTTTTGCTCATTACGCTATAGTTTAAGAAACAGTTTTTTTGAACTAGTTTTTGAACTTGAACTGCGAATAAGTATGCACTCATTATGCAAAGGATATGAATAATGCAAATCAACTTTACTGCTAAAGCTCTTGATAGTCTTCCTCCAAAAGCCGCCGCTTACATAGCTTATCATGCAAGCGGCGAGCGCGGGACGGGTCGTGTGGGTGTACGTGTTTACCCTTCCGGACGCAAGACTTTCGTGTACCGTCATTTTGTGGGCAAAGCAGCAAAATTTCAGACACTGGGTGACTACCCGGCTATGTCAATCAGTAGCGCTCTTGAGAAGTTCGAAAGCCTTTCTTCCTGCCCGGATGTTATCAAAGTCACTTCAAAAAGCGGGACGCTTGCTGATCTGTTCGAAGCGCATAAAACAGATCCTATTGCTTCAGGCAAACGTAGCTATCATCACTATGAAACCCTGCGATCTGTGATTTCTGACAGCGGAATGCTACCGGAGACCACTATTGCAAAGAAAATCACAACAAATGATATACGCGCGATCCTAAATTACGTTCATAAATGCACTCAAAAGCGTCCCTGGGTAAACCAGATTCGTTCTTACATGCACACTCTCTTTTCATGGGGAGTGAAGTGCGGAAAATTACATTTACTGGATTAACCGAACGTTATGTTTGATATTCCCTTCAATCCGGTTTCTGCTATACCAGTGCTCGAAGTTTCAGAAGATGAATCATATATCGGTGAAATATTCCTTAGCTTTGATGAACTTTCTTTGTTGCTTAAACAAACACAGGTTGATTTCTTTAATCCCGATATTACTGTTCTCATACAGTTAATTTTTTCTGTGGAGGCCAGCGCCCGTATGAGATTATGGCTTTACCGAAGAAATATTACGACAAAACAAACATGGTTTCATCTATTCCACCTTCATTTTCCAAAACAAAAAATGGTATCATTTTATCCTTTGTGATACGGCAATTAAGTTACTCGATATAATGATTTCACGTTATCCAGAACATGAGTATATTTTCCCCAATCATAACCATGAAAAGAAATTAGCTAACCTGGAGAGGAAAGTAACTCTTGGAAAACAGGGTAAGTTTTCAAACGGATATACAATGTTTATGTCCAGTGACTTGCTGTTAGATAACATTAAGCGATACTGTATAAATAATAATATTGATGGATTCAGTCCCCGCGATTTTAGAAGGACGTTCAAAACTTTGGCCGGGCAAATTAAAATTACAAAAGAGATTCGTGATAGAATACAGCATCATGCTTTACATGACGTATCATCAGTCCATTATGATAGATATGATTATAGTGAAGAAAAGTTGGAAGCTCTTGTGAAATGGGAATATAAGCTAAAATAGATAATGAACAACAATTAATTAAGCATTACATTCATCAGGTTAATTATTTCAAGCCACCTATTTACCCTGGCAATATAAAGGTGGCTTTTTTTATATACATCCTGGAATTGAGATCGTGATCACTATAAGCAATGCGTTATGTATAAGATGATCAACGTATCGAATCCAAGGGGCATACTATGTATTACAGTGAAGATATTATAAACAAAATAGGAACCAACAAAGAATTAGCCGTGAGATTAGATAAGGCTATGGCTGGTGTGAAAGATGGTTTTATCGAATATGTAAATAATCTCGGTGATGGTGCAACAAGAGCACTTTATTACACTTCCTGCTTTACAGAAAATTATAAAGATGTTTGTAAACAGCTTGGAAATGAGGATAAGCGTTTTTTACTAGGTTTGTATGAACTTGTTAAGCATAGAAATATAATTTTTAGGATGATATTAATTTATGTGCAAACGTTGCTTAAAAGTAAAAATGAAAGTGAAAAAGACATTATTCTTAGAAAAGTTGTGCCGCCTACAACACACTATTCAGTTATGCAAGCTTCAAGGTTTGCACTAGTCTATTCAGTTGTTAAATACATTTGCTACGGGAGTAAAATCAATGGAGTTATACAAAGTGCAATGTTGAAAAAAATTGGAGGCCTTACATCAGGGGGATTAATAGCATTAAGTACATACGGTACGGTTCAACATGCTGCTGATAGTGCACACAATTTAAAATATTTTCTGCCACTGTACTATAATGCTCTTTACTCGGAAAACCTTGAAATGATGTACTTTCTAATAGAGCCAGTAGTTTTAGATGTTGGTTATTTAAATATAAGCACAGCATCTAATGCTGATATAATTAATGCATTAAAACGAATGGCTGGCCTATGAAAAAGATATTAAAAGAAATATTTAGGCTTATCTTTGATGATTTAACCCTCCAATTGAAAACGTACTTAACTATTTTAGTTATAATTTTATTATCATATATTCCTGTAAAGTATATTGATAATCCTGCTATTACAACTTCCGTAGTCGGGATTATAATTGTTATTGTCCTATATTTTTCATTTTTTTATGAGAGAAAAAAATAAATGTCTATACCAGCACATATTTGGCTTACCGATGAAAATGATTCACCTTTAATCGGTGAATGTTTAATGCCTACACGATTGGGTTCCACAGAACTCAAATCTTTCAATCATTCTATATGGATTCCCACAGATCATAACACTGGAAAACTTACAGGAACACGTCTACATGTCCCGATTACTTTTGAAAAAGAAATTGACCGACTCACCCCCTACTTATTCAGAGGAGTATGCCAGGGTAGAATATTTAAGTCAGCCCTGATTAAAATGTACAAGATTAATGAGGCAGGAATAGAGGTAGAATATTTTAATATAATATTGGAAAATGTAAAGATAACAAGGATTTCTCCAGTATTATTTCCACTTGGTGTAGCAGGTAAACATATGGAAGAAGTTGAGATTCGCTATGAATCTATCGAATGGAAATATTGTGATGGGAATATAATGTTTAAAGATTCATGGAATGAACGGGCTATAGCATAAAATAAGGGACTCATTAGAGTCCCTTTTCTTATTTACTTCAGTGCGCCGTATATCTGATCAACTATCCAGCCGTATGTGGCTGCGGATAATCATCCACTTACAAATACATTAGGATTTTTTGTGGGGTCAGCTACCGGGGAATGCGGTCTATTGCCAAGAATAACGATAGCCATATGATTTACAGGATCGATAGCCGTTAGCGTTCCTGTCCATCCTGTGTGCCCATACGTTTCTTTGCTGGCTAAGACATTGAATGTCGGTGTCGTGGATGCATTTGGCACAGGCAACAAGGAGCATGAACAGATTATTGAACAGGCCACCGCCTTTTTGATGGTAAACAGCATCAGCCGCTTTATTCCCGTTGATTTTGACGAACTGAGCCAGCTTAACGTTCACAGCCTTGCCGGATATAAGGACAAGGGCGCCAGACCGTGGAGCCTGTAACGTTCTACGTGCTCCCCGCGCCGTTTAAGGATGAACTGGCGAACGGGTTTGACGTGAACCAGGCCGCCCGTGTGCTGTATGAAGCCGGGATGCTCAAAATGCCCGCCAGCGGCAGAAGCTGGCAGAGCCGTACGCCCCGCATCCAGCATATGAACAACCGACAGCTACGGGCCTATGCCGTGCTGCTGGTGGATGACAGCAAGCCAGAATAGCGCATTCACATTAGCAGCCCCGTTTTTATGTTGGTTCAGAGAAGAGATAAAATAAATAATTCCTTATTATTAATTATTTATCTTTTTTATTGAGACAACACTGAGACAACATCAGGTGTTTTTGAGACAACAAAGGGCTATTCTGAACCAACATAAAAATCTGTTTTCCGTTTTTCTGTTTCTGGCTGGCTTTTTTTTTAAGCAACAAGGTCCCCCACACCGCAGCTGTCTCAGAAATGTTAACGTGTTGTCTCAAAACCGGGCTGTGTTGTCTCAGAAAGTTCCCGTAACAGGCTGATTTAAAATGCAAAGATGCTTTTTGAGACAACTGAGACAACCCTTTGAGAGGGCCTATAGAGGAAAAAATCCGGTTGCCTGATATCGGGTCAGAAAAGATACCTTTTCGCGACCAGTGGGAGAGGGGCGGGTTAATCTCTGCGTCTGCGGATGATAAGGCCGGGAGTGCCCCACCCGGATACCGTGGCGCATCAGCCACAGCTCCAGCGCCGTCCAGGTGCCGGTGGTG